>NZ_LGIR01000019.1:0-213186 GCF_001187875.1 Pseudomonas sp. RIT-PI-a | reverse complement strand
GGTTATCAGGGGCTGCGCGATGTGGCGTTGGAATATGCCTTCGCCCTCAAGGCCCGGGGGCCACCGCAGCACACTTGAAGCGGTGTGCCTGAGGAAACGCGGTGGGCCCGGCCGCGGCCCGCGCCGCTCCTACAGGGCCCGTGGTAGGCCGGGCGCGGCGGGCCTTCGGGAACGCGGTGCCTCATGCGGCGTGCGCAAACCCCTGTAGCAGCGGCGCGAGCCGCGTCGGCGGTGAATGCGGTCGGTCAGGAAAAACGCGATCAACCGCCGGGGGATTTGGGTTTGACCGGGGTGGGCGGGGTGTCCTGGCGGACGGGTTCGGGCACGTTGTCGGCCTTGGGTGGTGCGGGCAGTGGGATGGGGGGCAGCAAGGGCGGTGAGCCGGTCATGCCCTCGCCGCCGTGGGTGGGCGGCACGGTGACCTGTGGATAGGGCGTTGGCGTGGGTGTACCCGGCGAACCCGGCGGCAGCGACGAGGCCGATACCACACCGGCACACAGGGCAACACATGCAAAGACCGATACACTGCGCAACTTCATTGAACACCCCAAGGCTAGACTGCCTGTTCCGATGACACAGGCTACTACCATGGCACCCCCTTGTCCTCCCTCCGAGATTGACCGATGAAACGTTTCGTACTGCTCGACACCACACCGATCCCCGACAACGGCGGTGCGCTCTGCCTGTTCGAGTACGGCGAAGACTTCGTCATCAAGATCCAGGGCGGCGACGGCGGCCAACTGATGAACACCCGCATGCACGGTTCCGAAGACGCCCTGGCCGAAATCCCCTGTCGCAAGGTGGCCGGGCGGCCGAATTCGCGGGTGCTGATCGGCGGGCTGGGCATGGGCTTCACGTTGGCGTCGGCACTCAAGCACCTGGGCAAGACCGCCGAGGTAGTGGTCGCCGAACTGGTCCCGGGCGTGGTCGAATGGAACCGCGGCCCGCTGGGTGAGAAAGCAGGCAACCCGCTGGCCGATCCGCGCACCGTCATCCGCATGGAGGACGTGGCCAAGGTCCTGCAGGCAGAGCCGGCCGGCTTCGATGCCATCATGCTGGACGTCGACAACGGCCCTGAAGGCCTGACCCAGAAGGCCAACAGCTGGCTGTACTCGGCCGGCGGCCTCAATGCCTGCGCCAAGGCACTGCGGCCCAAGGGCGTGCTCGCCGTATGGTCCGCCAGCGCCGACCGGCAGTTCAGCGACAAACTGCGCAAGGCCGGCTTCAAGGCCGAAGAGGTGCAAGTATTCGCCCACGGCAACAAAGGCACCCGTCATACCATCTGGATCGCGCAGAAAATCTGACCCAACTGCGCCGTAGGAGCGGTCCGTGGCCGCGAAGGACGCATTGCGGTCTGCCAGACGCACCGCGGCGCCTGCTTCGCGGCCAATGACCGCTCCTACGGTGAGAGGCAAATTCCTGTTTGGCTGTGGAAATCAGCTAGGAAGTTTCACGGCAAACTTCTGAATCGGCTCACTTACCGGCTGCTTGACCGCTCCTAGAGTTGGCGACGTTGCGATGTGCAACGACCTTTAGCCAACCTGGGAGTCCATCATGAACCTACTACCCCGCCTGCTGACCGGCGTCGCATTGCTGGCCGCCCTGCCCGCCGCCATGGCCGCGTCGACAGTTGACGTCACCGTGACTGGCACTATTGTGCCTGCCGCGTGCACGCCCACTCATACAAGTCCGACCATAAGCTTCGGCAAGATCTCCGCAGCGGACCTGATCGATGACAAACCCTCGCGTCCGAAGCAGGATCAGTACCACACGCTGAACATCAACTGCACCGGCAAGACCCTGTTCGCGATCCGCGGCATCGACAACCGCGCCAGCACGGTCGGCAACACCTGGTATGTGAGCCCTTACGGTCTGGGTCTGACTCCCGCTGGGGAAAAACTGGGTGCGCATTACTTGACCCTTCAGCCAGGCCTTTCGCAAATCGATGGCAACCCGGTGTTCATCACCGAAAGCACCAACGGAGGCTCGACTTGGGGGGCGTCCAGCAGCGGTGCCAAGGCAATCCGGTCGCATGGCCCAATACTTGGTTTCGTCGACCAGTCTGGCGTGACCACCGGGCCCGCGCTTATCGAGAACGCTTCGCTTGGGCTCAAATCCCACATCATCCTCGCACCGAAAAGCACGCTGACACTGACCGACGAAGTCGCGCTGGACGGCTCAGCCACCATCGAGGTCGTGTACCTCTAAGACACCCCCCGCAGCGGCCCCTCGCCCCATCCGCGTGGGTGCCCTACACCGGTCGCTTACCTTTCCCACCGGCCTATAGGAAAGCACGGCGACCGCCGCGGGCGCATCGCCTCTAGAGTACTGCGGCCACGCCGCAGCCCCGTTACAACCACAAGATCTTCCCGGCACTGCGGTGCCGAGGAAGGCGTGGTCGCACCTGACATTGACCGTATTGCCTGGAAGACCCCGATGACACGCCTGCATTCCCGCCCCACGTCCCTGGCTCTGGCTTGTGCTGGCCTGACATCCCTGCTGGCCTGGAGCCCCACGGCGCACGCCGACGGCATGATCCCGGAAACCTCGGTGGTGATCGTCCACGAAGGCGAGGCCGAGGCCGCGATCAAGGTCACCAACAGCGATCCCAGCCCGGCATTGCTGCACGTGACCCTGGAACACATCCCCGAAGATCAGACTTCGCTGCTGTTCGTCACCCCGCCCATCGCTCGGGTCGAAGCCGGCGAGTCGCAGCTGGTGCGTTTCATTCTGTCCAACACCGAGCCGCTGGGCACACAGCGCTTGAAGCGGGTGATATTCGAGGGGCTCGCGCAGAACAGCCAGCCGGGCAAACCCGGTGAAGCGCGCGTGTCGGTGAACGTACGGCAGAACCTGCCGGTGATCCTGCACCCCAAGGGCCTGGCCAGAAACGCCGAGCCGTGGAAAGGCCTGCGCTGGTCGTTGCAGGGCGAACAACTGGTGGTCAGCAACCCCACGGCTTACGTGGTACGCCTGGCCCAGGAACTGTACAGCCTGCCCAGCCAGACGCCGTGGCAACTGCCACGCAGTTATGTATTGCCAGGCGAGCGCCTGACCTTGGCGGGCAACCCGCTGGCGAAAGAGGACGGGCAGGTTCGTTTCACCCCCGCCACCGTCTACGGCTTCGCCGTCGCGGCCTATGAAACCACCCTGCATCAGGACCTGCCCTGATGGCACCCATCTCCCGCTGCGCCTGGCCAGCGCTCAGCCTGGCCCTGTGCGGTGAATGGGCGATGGCGGCCGGTTTCGACAGCGAAACCTTGCGCCTGCGCGGCATCGACCCTGACCTGGCGGAGTATCTGGGACATACCGCACGCTATACCGAAGGCGTGCATGCCGTGCGGCTGACCGTGAATGGTCAGCCCAAAGGCATCGTCAATGCACGCTTCGATACCGATGGCGCGTTGTGCATCGACCAGGCCGTGCGCGACCTGGGCGAGCTGGTGGACAGTGGCGAACAGTGCGGGGACTTCCTCCAGCGGTTTCCCGAAAGCCTCGTCGAGCCGCTGCCCCAATCGGGCGAAGTGAAACTGCTGGTGCCGGCCCACGCGCTGCGCCTGCCGCCCGCAGACCTGTCGGCGTTCACCCGAGGCGGTATCGCCGGGCTGCTCAACTACGACGTGCAAGGCCTGTACAACACCTTCGACGGCCGCCGCAGCCAGTTCTACTCGGCCAACACCGAAGCCGGCATCAATGCTGGCGACTGGGTGGTGCGCAGTCGTCAGTTCTACAGTTCGGTGCAGGGCGTGGGCACCTGGCAGCACCTGGACGCCTATGCCCAGCGCACCTTCAGCGAGCGGCAGGCGATGCTGCAACTGGGTCAGATCAATCTGAGCAATCCGGTGCTGGCCGGCGCGCGAGTGACCGGCGCGCAATGGATGAGCGAACCGGCGCTGGGGGACAGCGGCAGCGGTGGTCGAGTGCAAGGTATCGCCGCCACTCAGGCGCGGGTCGATGTGCGTCAGGGCGGCGTGTTGATCTACTCCACGGTGGTCCCCGCCGGGCCTTTCGAGCTGACGCATATCCCGCAGTTGGATCGACGCCGGGATCTGGAAGTCACGGTGATCGAAGCCACGGGTGAACGGCGCACCTTTACCGTCCTGGCGGCCACCCTGGGCCTGGACCTGCCCGCGCGTGGCTTCTCCGTGGGCCTGGGGCAACTGCGCGACAGCGGCCAGGGCGCCGAGCAACCCTGGGTGCTGAGCGCCGGAGGCAGCCACCCGCTGGCCCCGGCTGCCAGTGTCAGCGTAGGCGCTTTGCTTGCCCAAGGCTACAACGCCGGCGGTGCCGGGTTGAGCCTGGAGCCTTGGCAAGGTGCTCGCCTTCAGGGGCTGACGCAGGTCGCCCGGGCCAGCGAGCCGGGCAGCTTCGGTGTGCAGAGCAGCCTCAGCCTCAATCAATCCATCAATCAGCATTGGTCGGCGCTGCTCAGCGCCGGACGCCAGACCCAAGGCTATCGAGAGCTCCTCGACAGCACCTGGAAACAGGAAGACGAACGGGACAGCCGGCTACGCGACGAGTACGCCCTGGGACTGGCCTGGACCCACCCTTGGCTGGGCAGCCTCAGCGGCACCTGGTCCACTACCACCGCCTTTGACGGTGAGCGAGCCGCGCGCGCGCAGCTCAATTGGGGACGACGGCTGGGTCCGGTTTCCCTGACGGCCACGGGGCAGTGGCAAACGGCGGGCAACGGCGTGCTCGGCAATGCCCTGTACCTGAGCGCCAGTCTGCCCTTGGGTGATGGTTTGAACTGGCGTTCCACGGCCCGCCACGACGCCCGTGGCATGCGCCTGGGCAGCGGCGTGCAAGGCCGTTTGGGCGAGCACACCCAGTACCGGGTGGCCGCCGAACGCGCCAGCCGTGATGGTGAACTGAGTTACAACGGCGGAGTATCCCAACTGACCCGCGCCGCCCAACTGGACTTTGGTTATGCCAGTTATGGCGCTGGCAGCCAAGGCTACAGCGCGGCCGCGCGCGGAGCGCTGGTGCTCCACGATCAAGGCTTCACCTTGTCGCCGTACACCTTGCAGGACACCTTCGGTCTGCTGAGCCTGGGCGACGTCGCCGGGGTGCAGATCGACACGCCCGGCGGCACCGTGTGGACCGATCGTCAAGGCCAGGCGGTGCTGCCGCAACTGGCACCGTTTGGCCGCAGCAATGTGCAGGTGGCTACCGCTTCGTTGCCGCGCAATGTCGATGTGCAGCAGGGCGCGGCCCTGATCCAGGCCGCACGGGGAGCTGTGCCCCGGGTCAGCTTCCCCGTGACCGTGACGCGCCGCGTGCTGATGCAGGTGGCGGACCCTTCGGGACAAGGCTTGAAGGGCGGCACCGCGGTCACCGACGAGCAGGGGCAATTGGTGACCCTGGTGCAGCAGGACGGTGCGGTGTTCGTGCCCAATGTCTACGCCACCCCGCGCCTGTGGAGTCGCACCGCCGATGACCAGGTGTGCGAGCTGCATTTCTCGCTGCCAACCAGCGCCGACCCTGACGTGTATTTCGAAACGAGCACGGCGCAGTGCCGAACGCAAGAAGGAAGCCTGCAATGAAGACCCGCACGATACTCCGGGCCTTGGCCCTCCTTGCCAGCCTGGCCGTACCCTTTTCGGCCTGGGGCCAGGGCTGTGCGTTATCCCTGAGCCTGGCGGACATTGACTTCGGTCAGTTCAACCGCACCACGTTGCAGGTGTCTGGCGGTGAGTTGCCGCTGCCACCGCGAAGGCTGGCGCTGAATCTGGTGTGCGAAACCGAACAGGAGCTGACCCTCACCTACCACGCCGACGCCGCCTCGGGGCAGGTGTTCGACGGGGGTGTGGCCGGCCGCTATCAGCTGCAAATCAGCCAGGCCAGAGTCGACGACCAGCCGGTGCAATGGGCTGCCGGAGGCGGTTCTTCATCCGCTCAGGTGGGCCGCCTGGAAAGACAACGCGGGTTGCAGCCGATGCGCGCCGGCACCGTGGTCCGCGGCAGGCGCCTGAGCGCGCAAGTGGAGGTTGAAGGCACCTTGGACCTGGCGATGCTGGGCGCGACCCAGGCGCAGCAGGGCCAGGCTCAGGGCAGCTTGCAGGTGGCCGGTCAGCGGCGCGACCTGCGCCTGCGTGTGGGCTTCGCGCCAGCGGCCTGTCGGCCTACGCTGAGCGCTGGCGGGCAGGTCGACTTCGGCCAGATCGGCGCGGGTGAGCTGCACCGCGACAAGCCGACCTCGTTCAGCCGGCAGACCACGCTTGAGGTGAGCTGCGATGCCGCCACGCGCTTTGCCTTGCGTGCGGTGGACAACCGCGCGGGGTCGGCGAGCGAACGCCTGGGAGTGTTGCCCTCGACGCTGTTCGGCATTGGCCGAACCAGTGCCGGCCAGCCGCTCGGAGGCTTCACTACACAGCTGGCGCCGGGCACCGGCCGCGACGGGGCACGCGCGTCGGTCTTGCTGGGGGATGCCGCGGCCCAAGTGTGGCGGTATGCGCCAGAAGGGTGGCTGCACCACGACGGCCAACCTACAGCCTTTCAGCACGCCCACACCGGAGAGCGAACACCCGGGGCCTGGTCGGGATTGTCGATACCCGTGACCATCGACCTGCACCTGGCACCCGCGCGGGAGCTGGACCTGCGTCAGGACACCCCGATCGATGGCTCCGCCACCCTGGAGATTCTTTACCTATAGACGCCACTCGACAGACGCCACTCGGCGTCACAGGTACACCACTTCCACAGTGACGTGACCGTCCAGCGGCACCGCGTCGGTGACCGTGAGGCCTTGAGCCGGGGCAATGATTCCATGGGCGCGGATGCCCAGTTGCGCCCACTCCACCGGCACCGCGCCGCTGCGTACGCCCGGCCGGTCCACCAATCCCAATAGGCCGCCATCGACGGGCAAGGGCTGCGGCTGGGCCGTGGAGGTTTGCCAATGGTGACCGGTACGGTCGCCCAGGCTGAGGAAGACTTGCCCTCCATCGATGCTCGAACGCGCCGGAATGACGTCCAGGTGGTACGCCCCCACCTGTTCGCCGGCCAGGGTGTGCCCCAGACCCAGTGACGCAGCGCGGCCGGTGTCATAGGCCGAACCGGCACGGTTATCCAGCAGCCGCAGGCCATACAGAGTGGGTGTCCCGCAGGCAATGGTGAGTGTAGGAGCATGCTCGACCAGCGCGGTCGGTTGCTCGCGGTTGAGATCGGCACTGCTCACGGTGCCGAAATGCAGGCTGTCGGTACTCATGAGCGGCGTGCAGGCGCTGGGAATCAGCGTTCCGCTGACCCGTACGTCGACGGTCGAGGCGCCAGATGCGAGCGTGGTCGACAGCAAGGCGATGGAGGTGATCAGTGTGCGTGGCAAGGTGTTCATGATGAGCTGCCCCATGGTGATGAGCGAACCGGTTCGCAAGACCGGACATCCTTTCAGGATGGGGCAGAATGTCCGGCACGGCTAGAGCACATCTCCTACACGACGCACAGCCATTATCGCGACCTGCGAACCAGATGCAGCGACCGGAGGTCGTGAGCATGGCAGTTCAAAGGTAGGTCAGTTCCAGGGTCGCGGAGCCCTCCATCGGCACTTCGCTGGTCAGCGTCAGGCCGCTTGTCGGCGCGATGACCAGTGATGAGCTCAACCCCACCACGGCGCTCTTGATCGGAACCGGCCCGGTAGACACGCCCGACTCAGCGGCGAACCCAGCGAGCTGGCCATTGGCGCGCAGGCTTCGCGGGTTGCCCTCGGCCGGTAGCCAGCGGCTGGCGTCGGCGCTGCCAAGGGGGACAAAAGCGGGCTTGCCGTCGATGCTGGAGCGGGCAGGAACGATGCGCAGGACATGGGCACCGATCTTCTCGCCGGCCGGGGTATAACCCAATCCATAGTAGGTGCCGCTGCTGCTTTGGAAGACCGAGTCGCCGCGGTTGTCGATGGCGCGGATGCCGTACAGCGTCGGCGCCTCGCAGGCTATCAGCAAGGTGGCTTCCCGAGGGCGCGCGGCCAATGAAGTCGGCTGGTCGGCACTGAGTTCATTGGCGGCGATCTTGCCATGGTCGATGCCCGGGTTGTTCAAGCTAGGTGTGCAACCGCCGGGGATGATCGAGCCCGACACCATCACCTCGACCGACGGAGCGGCCAGCGCGGATGTCAGCGCCGTGATCAACGCCACACCGACGGCCATGGGGTATACGAAGTGCATGTGCAATCCTCTGTGCTGGAGGACGCCAGTGCCCTCCAGGCTACCGCCGATTCTGACCAGCGCATCGCGCCAGACACAGGGTAGACGCGACGCCTGAGCTGTCAGTCGCAGCCAGATCCAACGTAGGAATCATCACGCGATCAATGGAGCATTGGCGAGCACGCCGCCATGGCTGCGCTTCGAGGGTGTTTTTGCTTTACCATATCGCCCCTTTACACGCCCCCTGTTCTCGGAGTTCCCATGACGGCCGTCGCCGACCTTTCACCCACGCTGCAGCTCGCCTGCGATCTGATCCGCCGCCCTTCGGTCACACCGCTGGATGCCGACTGCCAGAAGCTGATGATGCAGCGCCTGGGCCAGGCTGGGTTCAAGCTGGAGCCGATGCGTATCGAGGACGTGGACAATTTCTGGGCAACCCACGGCACTCAGGACGGCCCGGTCCTGTGCTTCGCTGGCCACACCGATGTAGTGCCGACCGGGCCGACGCAGGCCTGGCAGATCGCCCCGTTCGACGCGGTGATCGATGAGCAGGGCATGCTCCACGGCCGAGGCGCTGCGGACATGAAAGGCAGCCTGGCGGCCATGCTGGTCGCGGCGGAGCGTTTCGTCGCCGATCACCCGGATCACCGAGGTTCGGTCGCCTTCCTGATCACCAGCGACGAAGAAGGTCCGGCCCACCATGGCACCAAGGCGGTGGTCGAACGCCTCGCTGCCCGCAACGAACGTCTGGACTGGTGCATCGTTGGGGAGCCATCGAGCACCACCCTGGTTGGCGATGTGGTGAAGAACGGCCGTCGCGGTTCGCTGGGCGCCACCTTGACCGTTCGCGGCGTGCAGGGCCATGTGGCGTATCCGCACCTGGCCCGCAATCCGATTCACCTGGCCGCGCCAGCCCTGGCCGAACTGGCCGCCGAGCACTGGGACGACGGCAACGCCTTCTTCCCCCCCACCAGCTTTCAGGTGTCCAACCTCAACAGCGGCACCGGCGCCACCAACGTCATTCCGGGTGACCTGACGGCGGTGTTCAATTTCCGCTTCTCCACCGAGTCCACGGTCGAAGGCCTGCAGCAACGTGTGGCCGCGATTCTCGACAAGCATGGCCTGGACTGGCACATCGACTGGGCGCTGTCCGGCCTGCCGTTCCTGACCGAACCCGGCGCCTTGCTGGATGCGGTGGCGTCCAGCATCAAGAACGTCACCGGCCGCGAGACCCAGGCCTCGACCAGCGGCGGCACATCCGATGGGCGCTTCATCGCCACCCTGGGTACCCAGGTGGTCGAGCTCGGCCCGGTCAATGCCACGATCCACCAGGTCAACGAACGCATCCTGGCCAGCGACCTCGATGTGCTGACCGAGATTTACTACCAGACCCTCGTCGAGTTGCTCGCCTGATGCTCACCTGCCCCCTCTGCACTGCCATGCTGGCCAACGCCGACAACGGCATGGTCTGCCCCAGCGGTCATCGCTTCGATCGCGCGCGCCAGGGCTACCTGAACCTGCTGCCGGTGCAGCACAAGAACAGCCGTGACCCGGGTGACAACCAGGCCATGGTCGAGGCTCGCCGCGACTTCCTCAACGAGGGGCACTATGCGCCCGTGGCCCAGCGCCTGGCCGAGCTGGCCGCCGAGCGCTGGCCACGACGCTGGTTGGACATCGGCTGCGGCGAAGGCTACTACACCGAACAGATCGCCCAGGCGCTGCCCCGCGCCGATGGCTATGCGCTGGACATCTCCCGTGAGGCGGTCAAGCGCGCCTGCAAGCGCGCGCCGTCCGTGCACTGGCTGGTCGCCAGCATGGCGCGTGTACCGCTGGCCGACGCCAGCTGCCAATTCCTGACCAGCGTGTTCAGCCCGCTGGACTGGACCGAGGCCAAGCGCCTGCTCGCCACAGGCGGCGGCCTGATGCGCGTGGGGCCCACCAGCGGCCACTTGATGGAACTGCGCGAGCAGCTCTATGACGAGGTACGCGACTACGTCGACGACAAGCACCTGTTGCAGGTGCCCGAAGGCATGCAGCACACGCATCATGAAACCCTGACCTTCAAGCTCAAGCTGATCGACGCGCAATCGCGCGCCAACCTGCTGGCAATGACCCCGCACGGCTGGCGCGCCAGCGCCGAGCGCCGCGTCGCGGTGATCGAACAGCCGCGACCGCTGGTGGTCACGGTATCCATGCGCTACGACTATTTTGTGCGTCAAGACTGAGCGAGCCTACCCATGCGCCAACCCGATATCGAGATTTACCTCAAGGACGCCGACGTCGACCACAAGGCCATCGCCGCCTGGCTCGGCGAAGCCCTGGGCCCTTGCAGCGACTGGCAACAGAAGGGCCAGACCTGGAAGTGCCGCGCAGGCAACGTGCCGGTGACCTGGCTGCCCAAGGCGGTGGGCAAGTGGAACAGCCTGTACCTGGAAAGCGACAAGACCCCTTGGGACGACGACATCGCCTGCGCCCGCGCGGCCTTCGCGGCGCTCAATGTCGAGGTGCGTTGCGCACCGGGCAGCTGGGTGGAGGAAGAAGGCGAAGAGCACGCTGACCGCTGGATCCGTATCAGCGACGATGGCGAGGAAGAGATCACCTGGCGTACCGGCTGACACGATGTGGCTTTTTCGCGGCCACTGACCGCTCCTACGAAGCCTTTCGAAATTGCTGCTGGTATGCCAAGCAAAATCTTGTAGGAGCGGCCAGTGGCCGCGAAAGGGCCAGTAGCCATACGGAGGTATTCGCTGCCACCCTGCATCCCTTACGTCCACAAAACCCGGTAAAGTAGCGTTTTCCCCCAAGCCCTGGCCTATGACCCGCTCACCTCTGCACCGCCTTGTGTTCGGCACCTTGCGCCGCTTGCTGTACCTGTGGGTTCGTTCCGAAACCATCAACCAGTCGTCGTTCACCCTGAATCTGGATCGCAGCCGGCCGGTACTGTACGCCTTGCAGTCGCCCTCGCTGACCGACCTTGCCGTGGTCGACCGCGAATGCACCAAGGCCGGCCTGCCCCGTCCGGTACTGCCCGTGGCCATTGGCGACCTCATGGAGCCTACGGCGGTGTTCTACCTCACACCGGACCCGGACTGGCTCGGTCGTCAGGACAAACGGGGCGCCCCGCCCACTCTCGCCCGGCTGGTCACGGCGCTGGCACAGAACGCCGGCGAAGATGCGCAGATCATTCCAGTCAGCGTGTTCTGGGGGCAATCGCCAGCCAGCGAGTCCAGCCCCTGGAAGCTGCTGTTCGCCGACAGCTGGGCGGTCACCGGGCGCTTGCGCAAGCTGGTCAGCATCCTGATCCTGGGGCGCAAGACCCGCGTACAGTTTTCCGAGCCGATCCATCTGGCCGAACTGGTGCAGCAGAACAAGGGTCACGAGCGGACGGTGCGCATGGCCCAGCGCATCCTGCGGGTGCACTTCCGCAACCTGAAGACCTCCGTCATCGGTCCCGACATTTCCCATCGCCGCCACCTGGTCAAAGGCCTGGTACGCGACCCCCTGGTACGCCAGGCCATCGCCGAGGAAGCCGAGCGCGAGCACATCACGCTGGAAAAGGCCGAGGCCCGCGCGCTGCACTATGGCAATGAAATCGCCTCGGACTACACCTACACGGCTATCCGTTTTCTGGAGGTGGTGCTCAGCTGGTTCTGGAACAAGATCTACGACGGCATCAAGGTCAACAACATCGATGGCGTGAAGGACGTTGCGCGCGGCAACGAGGTCATCTATGTACCCTGCCACCGCAGTCACATCGACTACCTGCTGCTGTCCTACCTGCTGTTCAAGAACGGCCTGACCCCGCCCCACATCGCTGCAGGCATAAACCTCAACATGCCGGTGATCGGCAGCCTGCTACGCCGTGGCGGCGCGTTTTTCATGCGCCGTACCTTCAAGGGCAACCCCCTGTACAGCGCGGTATTCAACGAATACCTGCACACCCTGTTCACCAAGGGTTTTCCGGTGGAGTACTTCGTCGAGGGCGGCCGCTCACGCACCGGACGCATGTTGCAGCCCAAGACCGGCATGCTCGCCATCACCCTGCGCAGCTACTTGCGCTCCTCGCGTACGCCGATCGTCTTCGTGCCGGTCTACATCGGCTACGAGCGGGTGCTGGAAGGCCGCACCTATCTGGGCGAGCTGCGTGGAGCGACCAAGAAGAAAGAGTCCATTCTGGACGTGTTCAAGGTCATCGGCGCCCTCAAGCAGCGTTTTGGCCAGGTGGCGGTCAATTTTGGCGAGCCGATCAAACTCCACGCCTTTCTCGACGAGCAGCAGCCTGGCTGGCGCGAGCAGGAATTGGCACCGCAGTTCAAGCCCGACTGGCTGAACGAGACCACGCACCGCCTGGGCATCCGCGTGGCCCGTCACATGAACGAGGCGGCGGCGATCAACCCGGTGAACCTGGTAGCACTGGCATTGCTGTCGACCAGCAAGCTGGCGCTGGACGAGGGCGCCATGGAGCGGGTACTCGACCTGTACCTGACGCTCCTGCGCAAAGTGCCCTACTCGCCTCACACCACCGTGCCCGAAGGCGACGCCCGCAGCCTGATCGCCCATGTCCAGGACATGAAGTTGCTGTCCGAACAGCGCGATGCCCTGGGCAGGATTCTGTACCTGGATGAACAGCATGCGGTGCTGATGACCTATTACCGCAACAACGTGCTGCATATCTTCGCCCTGCCCGCGCTGCTGGCCAGCTTCTTCCAGAGCACCTCGCGCATGACCCGCGAACAGATCCTGCGTTACGCCCATGCGCTGTACCCCTATCTGCAGGCCGAACTGTTCATCCGCTGGAACGCCGAGCAGCTCGATGAGGTGATCGACCAATGGCTGCAGGCGTTGGTCGAGCAGGGCTTGCTGCGCCTGGAGAACGGCGTGTACCTGCGTCCCGCGCCCAGCTCGCGCCAGTTCGTGCTGCTGACCCTGTTGTCGCGCGCCATCGCCCAGACCTTGCAACGCTTCTACATGGCGATCGCCTTGTTGCTCAACGCCGGCCAGAACACCCTCAGCGCCGAGGAGCTGGAAGACCTGTGCACGACCATGGCCCAGCGCCTGTCGATCCTGCATGGCCTGAACGCACCGGAGTTTTTCGATAAGAGCCTGTTCCGCCACTTCATCCAGACCCTGCTCGATCAGGAAGTGTTGCGCCGTGATGCCCAAGGCAAGTTGAGCCACCACCCGCTGCTCGACGAACTGGCCGAGGGGGCCGCCAAACGGGTGCTGCCGGCGGAGATTCGCTTGTCGATCCGTCAAGTCGCGCTGCACCGCAGCGAGGAAGCCGCCGACGGGCTGTGATCGTCGGCGGGCCGCTGTACATCATTCCAGTCTCACTAAACGAGTCGACGTGAACGAGGCCTCTTGATCCCTAGCCCGGACGACGAAGGCGCGTACCTCGACCGGTTGCCGGTAGTTGACCAGGCTGGCGGGAATCACCACCCGAACGGGTTGGGAGGGGTCGGATACAACCTGCTCGACACGCCATGCCACGATGCTCAGTGCCGTTTCGGGAGAGGTATCGGCAAACCAGATGACCCTGTCGCCAATCCCGAGACTCCACGGTTTCGACAGAGTGATCAATGCCTGACCTCTGACCCACCACACGGCAGATTCCACGTGAGTAAGTGGCATCACATCTACTGATTCTACCGTGGGCTGAACATCGAAACGGCTCACCGGGCCGTCCAGGACTCGACCCAGTGCAAGAACGGTATAACTGGCGACGACTTGGCCTCCCAGGTGGGCGATCACGTCTCGAGGCGGTATTTGAACGGTCAGACCGTTCGCCTGATGCTCATAGGTCCAGGGAATGGAAGTGACCCGATGTCCTTTCCCTGCACTGCCGCCCCAATAAAACGTGACCACGTCGCCGGGGTTGAGCCCAGGTGCTGGCGCAAGAAAAACCGAAACCCCGACCGTCGCCGCCTCCACGGAGATGAGGGGAAAGTCACCGCTGTTGTACTCGGCCTCCAGAACCTGAAGTGGCGGTCTCTTGACTGCGAAATCGAGTACGGTGTATTCCGATCTCATGTCTGAACCGTCTTGCACGACGTAGTACAGCGAGACCACCTGATTGAGCAGCCGACTGGCCATCTCTCCCGGCACTTTCCAGGTCACCATGGCGTCGTCGGTGGTCAGTGCTCCCACGCCCTGGGTTGCCGCGGTGTAACCCTTCAGCAGTAAGGACAGATAGCTACCATTTGGCAAGTGTGCAGGCCGGGGAGCCGATACAGTAAGGCCGGCAGAGATGGCCTCCTCGCTAACCCCACCCTCGATGGCTTCCAGCACGGTGGGTGCCTCAAGCGACCCAGGCTCCACCAAGGCCGGAGGTTGATCGGGCAATGATCCACGCAGAGGCGAATTCATTCTTATGACCGTCACCTGGTCAACTTCAGCAGCCCAGACCGCATCCGCACCCGCGGTTATCCACGTTGTAGTGAACACCGAGTTTCCGGAGAATTTGGGCAAAAAGGCTGAACTCCATTTGGTAGGCCCATCGAGAGATCGGGTCTCCAGCAGGTAGTCTCTTCTAGGTGAGCCCAGTTCTTCCCAGAGAAAGAGTGTTTGGTCGGCACCCGCCTGCTGCCCTACGGATTGAGGTACTGTAAACAGCACTCTGGTTTCTTCGCTCAACTCGCTGAAAAGACGAGGGCCGGTAAAAACTGCATCGGCAACAACGAGGGCACCACTATCGCGTTCTACGAAAAACGTACCGAGCGGCCCCTGTGTAGTGCCGTCTGCCGCTACAACTCTGTAAAAAACGGTAATCGTACTGTTGCCGCTCGGTTGCAGGAACTTCGCAGGCACGGGTACGCTGATGGCCTGACCAACAGCGCTCTGCTCAACCGTCACTCGGAAGACATGGCTGCCTTCCGACTGCTGCCCGAGCAGATAAATCATGACGTCGTCGCCGTACTTCATGCCGTCATAAGGAGGAATGAGCAATACGCTGCCACGGGCCGCAACCTGTGCATCTATGACGCTATTTATAGCACCCGCCATACGGGCCATATGATTGGGAAGTGCCAATTCGAAAAATGTGGTTATCCATATCCAAGGGACCCATGAACCGAGTTCGAACGCGTACAAGTCGGCCGCCATGACCTGCCCTGCAAAAGGCGCTAGTTGCTCAGGAGCAATGAACAATTTTTCGCCTTCATAAATACCGTCGACAAACTCAGTGGAAAATTGCCACTGTTCACTATCAAAGCTCAGGGCCAATATAATTATCCCCTCTTTTGGCAGGAAGGGATGACCGGTCAGCGGAGGAACAATGATCGAGATTCCGCGCTTGAGATGATCAGCGGTGACCTCCCCATAGCGAAAATTGAACGTTTGACCGTGATGGGCGCCTTCTACATCCAGAAGCACTTCCTCGACAACCGATGGCTTGTGTGTTGCCGTTGCCTTGGGGCGTTCGGGAAGGCTGTGAACATTGAGCAATTTAGTGAGCGCATTCATATACCTGTCCTCGACCATTTAAGACAGCGAAGTAACCAAAGAGAAAGATTTTGATTTCATGATTTATTAAACCAACATAGCAGCCAACCTGAACCACTGCCAAAACATCCCTGATAAAAACAAAAGTATTCATTAAGCCATTATGTGAAAAATCGTATTCACTTCAGCGCAGTCCTACACGAGGACTTGACACATCATGGCGCACCTTATTCTTGACCCTGTACAATGATGACTTAAAGGTGGCTCTGGTCACCTTGTAAGTCAGCGTGACGCGACTGGTCGGGGATGTACGTTGTAGACATACCTATATATGAAAGAGGAAAGAAATCCATGAAACGCCTTTCACTGATCGTACTCAGTGCCCTCATCGGCGCCTGCAGCAGCCTGCAGCCTGCCAGCAAAGCCACCCTGGAAGGGGAAGCGTTCTATCTGCAGCGCATCGCCTTGCCACCTTCGGCGGTCTTGACCGTGAGCCTGCAGGACGTGTCGCTGGCCGATGCACCTGCCGTGGCCCTGGCCCGCCAAAGCGACCCAATCACCGGCCAGGTGCCACTGCCGTTCAAGCTGGAATACGACCCGGCTCAAGTCAAACCAGGTCATCGTTATGCCGTGAGTGCCCGCGTCGAAGCCGATGGGCACCTGTTGTTCATCAGCACCCAGCATCACGGAGTGACGCTGGATGGCAAGGATGAACAGCCGCTGCGCATCCGCATGGACGCCGCTTCGCGGTGATCCGGAACGCGCCGGTGGTCAGAATCGATAGACGCTGCTCAACACCGCCGCGCGACCGTCTCCGTACTCCACGGCCGAAGAGCGGGTGTCGCTGCCGATAACCGTACGCACCCGCTCGACATAATGCTTGTTGGTCAGGTTGCTCAGGTTCAGCTGCAGTTCGAGGTTGTCCGAGGCCTGGTAACCCAGCATGGCATCGTGCACCCAGTAGGCCTCGAGCTTGGCTTGATCCTGGGATGTCAGGTTGCGCTTGCCGACATGGCGCACACCGTAGGCCAGGGTGATGTCGCCGGGAAGCTGATAGGCAGTCCACAGGTTGAACGAACGCGGGGCGGTATTGCTCAGCGCCTGCCCTACACGCTTGGGCGAAGCTACCGACTTGAGCGTCTCGCTGTTCTGCAAGGTGTAGTTGGCAAACACATGCCACTGCTCGGTCAACTTACCGGTGGCAGCCAGCTCCACACCCTGCACCCGCTGCTTGCCCGCCAGCAGGTTGGTGCCGTCGCTCAAGCGCTCGCGAACGTTGTCCTTGACCACCCGGAACAAGGCGCCTTCAAGTTGCAGGCGCTCATCGAACAATTGCCACTTGGTCCCCAGTTCCCAGGTTTTGCCCTTTTCAGGTTCCAGGCTATGGGTGCTTTCGGATAACCCGCCGCCGGAGGTGAGCAGGTTTTCGGCCGAGGGGTTGAACGAGGTGCCGTAGGCCACATAGAAGCGGCCGTTCTCGGTGGGCTTGTAGACCAGGCCGGCGCGTTGACTGAAGACGCCATCGGTAGAACCGGCCTGTGCACGAACGCCGCTAGAGGAGCGGGTATTGGCCTCTGCGCGCATGTGGTCGTAACGCAGGCCCAGGCTGAGGTCCCACTGCTCGTTCAGGGCCAGGGTGTCGAACACGTACAGTGCCCCATCCTTCATGATGTTATGCGCCACACTGGTGGGCGACTTGACCTTCGGTCCCCTCCAATAGCCCGGTGGGTTGGCCAGTTCGTAGCCGTTCGCCGGGTAGAAAGACTCCACGGCATAACCCGAGGCCTTGCGGTCGTAGGTTTCGCGCGACAGCTCGGCACCGACCACCAGGGTATGGCCCAGGCCGAAGGTATCGAAGTGCCCGGTGAGGCTGGTCTGGTTCATGGCCAGACGGGTGTGCACATCGCGCCGGTAGGCTTGCGGCCCCGCCGGCAGGTAGCGGCCTGCTGGGAGCTTGGCGAGCTTGACGTGGGAAGCGGACACGGTGGTATCGCGGTCGACCTGGCTAAGTCGCGTCAGGTTCTGCACGGTCCAGTCCGGGTTGATGTCGTGCTCGTACTTGACCGTCAGGCTGTCGGTGTCGGCACGTTCCTGGTCCAGGTTGCGCCAGCCGTAATAGTGGCTGGTCTTGACCCCGGACGGACGCTTGCCATCGCGGGCAGGCACGCCGTAGTCGGGCAGGTTGTCATCGCTCTGGTGGAAATAGCTGAGGGTCAGGCGTGTATCGCTGCCGTGCCCGAACGTCAGCGAAGGCGCCAGGCCCCAGCGTTGCTGTTCGATACGGTCGCGGCCCGGCACCTGGTTCTCGTGGGCCATGAGGTTCAGGCGAAACAGGGTACCGTCGCCGAGGTCGTGCAGTTGCTGGTTGGTATCGAGGGTCAGGCGGCGATAGCGATCGGTGCCGACACCTGCGCCCAGTTCGGTGAAGCTGTCGGCGAGCGGCAGCTTGGTGATCAGGTTGATGGCGCCACCGGTAGTGCCGGCGCCGCCGAACACCGAGCTGGGCCCCTTGATGACCTCGACCTGTTCCAGGTTGAACAGGTCGCTGCGGCTGGTCTGGGCAGAATCGCGCAGGCCGTCGATCTGCAGATTGGCGTTGGCGCTGAAGCCTCGAATATTGATGCTGTCGCCCGAGCCCCCGCCGCCCTCGCCTGCGTTGAAGGAAATCCCGGAGATGTTGGACAGCGCCCGGCGCAGGCCCAGGGCGTTCTGTTCGCGCAGAATCTGACGCGGGACCACGGTCACCGTTTGCGGCACGTCGAGCAACGGCACGGCGTACTTGGCCGAGGCCGAACGCTGGACCTGGTAGGGCGGCGCAGCCTGCTTGCCCGTCACGCTCAGCTTGTCCAGCTCCATCACTTCATGCCCCTCATGGGCATTGGCACCGGCGGCGCAACCGATCAACGCCAAGCCCAGCGCCGAACGGCGGGGCAACGTGCAAACTCCTGTAGAACGGTACATGTATACAGCCTCATTACAAATGAGACTTGATTCTATTTGAGCGTGCCGGGCTAAAACCGGCACGGAAAAAATCAGGACCGTTCCTACGCACCCATGGGTACGGAAGCTCGCCGATGCCTACAGCACAAGGCTAATTCTCATGCTGGCTTGAGCGCTTTCTTCGGGTAGATATCGTAGCGACTGGACTTGCCTTCCAGGGCATGACTGGGTTTGCTGCCCTCGATGCACGGTGCCTTGCGCGGTCGCTTGACCACCACTCGGTGGGTGGCCAGCTCCAAGGCGGCGGCCAGCAGAGCCGGTGCATCCATGTCATCGCCCACCAGCGGACGGAACAGGCGCATTTCCTTCTTTACCAGCGCGCTTTTTTCCCGATGGGGAAACATCGGATCCAGGTAGATCACCTGGGGGGCATCACCCTGCCACTGCTGCATGACCTCGATCGAGTTACCCTTGAGCAGCCGCATCCGTGCGACGATGGCACCCACCTCCGGGTCATTCTGGGCGCGGTCCAAACCGTCTTCGAGCAACGCGGCGATGATCGGCTGGCGCTCCACCAGGCTCATGTCGCAGCCCAGGCTGGCCAGCACGAAGGCATCCTTGCCCAGGCCCGCCGTCGCATCCAGTACCCGCGGCCGCACACCGGGCTGCACGCCCACGGCCTTGGCAATCATCTGGCCACTGCCGCCGCCGTACAGTCGCCGATGGGCCACGGCGCCTTCGGCGAAATCGACCCGCACGGGGCCTGGTGCGTCCGCGCCCAGTTGCTGCAATTGCAGGCCGCTTTCGCCGACCTCCAGGGTGAAATCGGCGTCGGCCAACTGGCGAGGCAGCTCCAGGCGTTTTGCCCACCGTTCGGCTTGCGATTCGCAGGCCTCGTTCTGTGCCTGAACCTGGATGCGACCACCTGCTTGCTGCTCCACTGAAGATTCCTGTATCGAAAGGCTAAAAGATCGGCGTATGCCGCCGATAAGAACTTTGCCAGGCATTTTGCCAGAGCCCAAGCGTGCCGAGTGCCATGTCCGTCATCAATTCCACAGCGCCAGGTTACATTTCGCCCACCGGCGACTTCAGCCAGCACAACATCCAGACCCTGGGTGCTGCGAGCGCGCTGTGGCAGGACTTCTTCGCCCAGGCATTGACCGAGCATGGCGAAGGGCAACCGCAGGGACAGGCGTCTGCAGTCAGCGCAAGCGAATCGGCGAACGAACCCAGCGCCGGGAGCGAGATTCTGGCGCACATTCTCATGCAACGCTTGTGCGATGTCCGCGAGACCGAAGTCAAACCGCCCGAGCCGCTGTTCCTGCCCAAGGCCGAGCTGGACCTGACCCTGCTGGACAAGGCCGCTGAGCCATTGCCCGAAGAAGACGTGCTGGCGCAGCAGGCTCACCTGGCGTTCGACAGCCGTTGGGTTCGGCCGCTGGTGCTGAGCCTTGGGACCGAGGCATCCAACCCAGGCCCGGCACCAGCCCCACGTGCGCTGCACCTGCCGATCGCCGAACTGGATTGGCAATTGGCCCAGACGTCGGAGCCGCTTGCGCAGGCGACCCTCGACGAGCAATGCCATGCATTGGCGCTGGACCTGAGCTGGATGCGCCCGGTTGTGCTGAACAATACCCGTCAAGCGGTTTGACCGACGCCGGGTTCATCCAGTTACACCGCATGCACCGCCGACGCGGCTCGCGCCGCTGCTACAGAAGTACTGTTGTGTTGAACAACACGCGTCGAGCGGTTTGATCGACGCCGGGTTCCTCCAGTTACACCGCATGCACCGCCGACGCGGCTCGCGCCGCTGCTACAGAAGCCCGGTTGTGCTGAACAACACGCTTCAAGCGGTTTGACCGACGCCGGGTTCATCCAGTTACACCGCATGCACCGCCGACGCGGCTCGCGCCGCCGCTACAGAAGCCCCACAATTGCCGCCCCGCGGCACCCACCCCCCGTAGCAGCGGCGCGAGCCGCGTCCGGGTGCACCGCAACAGCCGGGAACGAACACGATCAACGACACACGCTCCAGCGTCCCATATCAAGGTGAAAATGGTTGCGGTGGGCGGCGTTGTAATCGGGACCCAAAACGGTATTGAAATGCTTGCAGGCCCCGTCGCGCACCTCACGCAGGAAGCGCGCGTTGGCGCTGTCGCCGGGCCAGTCCTTGAGGACGTTTATGCGCCGGCCATCGGCCAGGCGAAAACCGGCGATGTCCAGCGCGTTGGCGCTGGCGTGCTGGCTCAGGCGTCCTTCGCTGCGACCGTAGACATTGCGGCAGGCGAAGCTGCCCAGATGATCCCCCTGGGTCCCCGCCGGGCCGAACGCGGCTTGCGCAGCCGGCTGCAGGGCCTGACGCTCGAACATCGCGAACGCCACGGCGACCGGACAGGTCGCCAGGAAGCTGCTGCTCAACCTGACCTCGCTGCCCTGCACGCGCAGCACATTCACCAACGGACACTTGGCATCGGCCGGACTGTCGGCCTGCTGGCTGTAGCGCACGGTAGACGTGGCCAGGGCCTGCACACAAAGCTGGGGATCACTCTGCAACCGGCTGAGCTTGTAGCGCGTCAGAAAATTCACTGGCTCGGCGATATCCAGCGGCGCCCACGGATTCCACCGGTCGGGCACTTCTATCCAGCCTCGCCATACGGCAACCGGGGCTGCGGCCAGTAGCAACAGAATGATCAGCAATCTCGACACATCGGCCTCGGTTCGGCATGGCTGAAAGAAACCACTGCAGTACCGGATCAGAGCAGGCCGAGCTGCGCCGTCTGGGGCTCCGGAGGCAGTTCCCTTAAGGCCGGCAGCCCCGGCAAACGTTCCATCAGGCGCTCGTGGAAACGCCGGGCCAGGGCTGGGGCGAACAGATTGTCGGCCGTGTGCAGAAAGATGTAGGGGGTGCGCCCCTCCTCGATCCAGCCGGCGATCTTCTCGACCCAGGGCGTCAGGAACGGCTCGTTGGCCTGCACCTGCGGATGACCGATGAAGCGTACCTGCGGGCTGTTGCTGAAAGCCGTCGGACGTGGCGGCACACGGGGCTTCTTGGATTGGGCATGAAGCACGGCGGGTGCGTCCGAGGTGCAGCTGAACAAGGCCCTGGGGTCCAGGCAGATACGCTCGACATTGCGCTCGCGCAGCAGGTTGTTGAGCAGACGCTCCTCGTCGCCACGGGCGAAAAATGCGCCGTGGCGCACTTCCACGGCAATCGGCCGTTGCAGAATGTCGATGAAGCCCATCAGCTCCGGCAGTCGCCAAGGCGCGAATGAAGCCGGCAATTGCAACCACAGCGGCGCCACTCGTTCACCCAATGGATCGAGCAAGCGGCAGAAGTCCTCGGCGGCGCCCAACTGCTCGCGCAGGTCACCGTCGTGGCTGATGTCGCGGGGTAGTTTTGCGGTGAAGCGGAAGTCCGACGGCATGCTCGCGGCCCAGCGTTCAACGGTACTGGGCGCAGGGCGTGCGTAGAAGGTGGTGTTGCCCTCCACGGCATTGAACAGTTGGGCGTACAGGGAGAGGAAATCGGGCGGACGCGCATCGTGCGGGTAGAAATCACCGCGCCAGGCGTTTTCACTCCACGAAGGACAACCGATGAAATAAGGCAGGCTGGACACAGTCAGATATGCACGTCCAGGCCCAGCACCTCGTTATCCCACTCGACGAAGCCCTGAGTGCTCAGGTACATGCCCAAGGCGTCAGCGGCGCGGCGGCTCATCGAACGAGGGAAGATCATGTCCTGCTGGCGTGCAGGAACACTGGCGCCCCGAGCGCGGGAGCGCTGGGGGGTGGGTTGCGCAGGGACTTCGAATTCGCCCTCGATATCGTCAACGGCATCCTGCACCCGCGCTTTATCCGCAAGCGGCTTGCGCTTGATCGGGTAAGGCTGGGAGGAAACACCATCGATACGCATCAGGTTCACTCGATCGTCGAAAGAAGCCGGCGCCGGTCAGGCTGCGACTCAGGTGATCACTAGACCACAAATTGCGACAAAGTTTTATCTCAATGGCAGATTCTGCCGATGAAATGCGCACTACAGGCGTGAACGCCGACGAAGCGTACTACAAAAGCGACTTTTTCGGAGTGGCGACGTTGTCGCGCAGGTAAACCGGCTGTGCGCCATCGACGGGCAGTCCTTCGCCGCGCGCCCAGGCGAAGCGGGCCAGCTCCAGCAGGTCCTGGGCATGGGGCAGCAAGTCGGCGTCGCGCCCCACAGTGGCTACGGCGATCCGCTCGGCATAGGTCCAGCCGGTGCCCGCACCGAACCACTCTCCCGTGGCCTGGGCCGGTAGCTGGGCCCGCTCGGGCGCAAACACCCCTTCCTCGCCCTGCAGGCGCATTTCCCCAGCGTGCTCCTGATAGCAACCCCAGTACACCTCGTCCATGCGTGCATCGATGGCAGCCGCAACCTGACTCACACCGTGCTCGCGCCAGGCACGTTGAGCCAGCAAGGCCAGGTTGGACACCGGCAGGACCGGCCGATCCAGGCCGAACGCCAGGCCCTGCACCACCCCTACCGCAATGCGTACACCGGTGAACGCGCCCGGCCCGCGGCCAAACGCGATCGCATCGACCGCCGTCAGCGCCACGCCTGCCTCGGCCAGGAGGGTCTTGATCATGGGCAGCAGCTTCTGCGCGTGCAGGCGCGGGATCACTTCATAGTGGCTCGACACCTTGCCGTCATGCAGCAAGGCGACGGAGCAGGCTTCAGTGGCAGTGTCCAGGGCCAGCAGGGTGGTCATCGAAAGGGTCCAGGCAATGTGTGTGGGAAGGAAGCGATTATAGACAACTACGGCCCGCAAGCGGGCCGTTCATGGCAAGGCAGTGGCCGACACAAGAGGTGTCGACGCCTTTCAGCTCAGTGCAGCAAGCACCTTGGCGGTGATGTCGTTCACCGAGCCCACGCCTTCGACGTGGCTGCACTTGGGCTTGCCCTGCGCGGCCGACAGCTCGCGGTAGAAGGCCACCAACGGCTTGGTCTGCGAGTGGTAGACCGAGAGGCGATGGCGCACGGTTTCTTCGGTGTCGTCCTTGCGCTGCACCAGCGCGTCACCGGTCACGTCATCCTTGCCCTCTTCGCGCGGCGGATTGTAGACGGTGTGGTAGACGCGGCCCGAAGCTTCGTGGACACGCCGACCCGCGATACGCTGGACGATCTCTTCGTCATCGACGGCGATCTCGAGCACGTGATCGAGCTCCACGCCGTTGGTGACCAGGGCTTCGGCCTGGGGAATGGTGCGCGGGAAACCATCGAACAGGAAGCCGTTGGCGCAGTCGGGCTGGGCAATGCGCTCCTTCACCAGGGCAATGATCAGGTCGTCGGACACCAGGCCGCCGCTGTCCATGACGCTCTTGGCCATGACGCCCAATTCGGTACCGGCCTTGACGGCAGCGCGAAGCATGTCGCCAGTGGAAATTTGCGGGATACCGAATTTTTCGGTGATGAATTTTGCCTGAGTACCTTTACCGGCCCCGGGAGCTCCCAGCAGAATCACGCGCATCGATGTGCTCCTCTCGATTTTTATAGATAGTCGTCAGATCTGCTTCTACCGCGCTGACGGCAGAAGCCCTTCCCAAAAAAATGATGGCCGCAGAACGGCCAAAGGCTGATCAAGATACACAGCGTGCACGGGGCACACAAGCCACCGAAAGTCGCAGGCACCCGCCCCCGCAGAGGCTGCCTGGCAGGGGTTGCACCGGGTGCCACCGCCAATCGGTTGCACCCTGGGTCACAGCTGCCCAGGCACGGGGGTCGTACCCGCCGACCGCCAGGCTCAGCCGGTATTGCGCAACCCGGCGGCGATACCGGCCACGGTCACCAGCAACGCCTGTTCCAGAGGGCTGTCGAGCGCCGCTTCTCGCGTGCGCGAACGAGCCAGCAATTCGGCCTGCAGCAGGTGCAGCGGATCCAGATAGGTGTTGCGCAGACGGAAGAACTCCAGCGTCGTCGGGCTGTGGGCGAGCAGGTGCGTTTGGCCGGTCAGTGTCAGTACGGCCGCACAACACTGCGACAATAGGTCGCGCAGCTCGACCCCCAGTGGTTGCAGGTCAGGCTCGACCAGACGCAGGTCATACAACGCGGCAATTTCAGCATCGGCCTTGGCCAGCACCATTTCGAGCATGTCGATGCGCGTGCGGAAGAACGGCCACTGCGCGCGCATCGAAGCCAGTCGCTCGCCTTCACCCTGTTTCAGCGCTGCGCCTAAAGCCGCTTCCCATCCCAACCAGGCGGGCAGCATCAGCCGTGTCTGGGTCCAGCCGAAGATCCACGGGATGGCCCGCAGGCTCTCGATCCCGCCCTGCCGACGCTTGGCCGGCCGGCTGCCCAATGGCAGCCGACCCAGTTCCTGTTCGGGCGTGGCCTGGCGGAAGTACTCGACGAAGTGCGGATGCTCGCGCACCACCTGCCGGTACGCCTTGACGCCCTGCCCCGCCAGCTGGTCCATCACTGTGCGCCAGGCCGGCTCGGGCAAAGGCGGCGGCAGCAAGGTGGCTTCCAGCACCGCGGCTACATAGAGGTTGAGGTTCTGCTCGGCGATGTCCGGCAGGCCAAATTTGAAACGGATCATTTCACCCTGCTCGGTGGTGCGGAAGCGCCCGGCCACCGACCCCGGTGGCTGCGACAGGATGGCCGCATGGGCCGGGCCGCCGCCCCGGCCCACGGTGCCCCCGCGACCGTGGAACAGCAACAGCTCGACACCATGGGTCTGGCAGATATTCACCAGGGTTTCCTGCGCCCGATACTGCGCCCAGGCGGCCGCCGTGGTCCCGGCGTCCTTGGCCGAATCGGAGTAGCCGATCATCACTTCCTGCGGGCCTTGCAGACGGCTGCGGTAGTCCGGCAGCTGCAGCAGGCGTTCGAGCACCGGCCCGGCATTGTCGAGGTCGGCCAGGGTTTCGAACAGCGGCACCACGCGCATCGCCCGGCGCAGCCCGGACTCCTTGAGCAGAAGCTGCACCGCCAGCACGTCAGAAGCTGCGCCAGCCATGGAAATCACGTAGGAACCCAGCGATGCGGCCGGGGCTGCCGCGACTTCCCGGCACGTGGCCAGCACTTCGGCAGTGTCCTCGCTGGGTTCGAAACAGGTGGGCAGCAGCGGTCTGCGATTGACCAGCTCACGCACGAGGAATTCGATTCGCGCATCCTCGTCCCAGTCGTCATAGCGACCCAGCCCCAGGTACTCGGTGATTTCGCTCAAGGCACCGCGATGACGAGTCGAATCCTGACGCACATCGAGACGCACCAGAAACAGACCGAAGGTCACCGCGCGGCGCAGGCAATCGAGCAAGGGGCCATCGGCGATCACGCCCATGCCGCATTCATGCAGCGAGTCGAAACACAGCTGCAACGGTTCGATCAGCTCGCGGTTGTCCTGCAGCACCTGGTCGTCGGTCGGCTGAGTGTTCGGCAGCGATGCCTGGGCCCAGTGGCGCGTGGCACGCAGGCGCTCGCGCAGTTGCTTGAGCACTGCGCGGTAAGGCTCGCTGCTGTCGGGCGCCTGCGCCATGAGCGGCGCACTGGCGTGTTGCATGGACAGATCGGCAGCCAACTGGTCGACATCGCGCAGAAACAGATCGGCCGCCATCCAGCGCGCCAACAACAGCACTTCGCGAGTGACCTTGGCCGTGACATTGGGATTGCCATCGCGGTCGCCGCCCATCCACGAGGCGAAGCGGATCGGTGCAGCTCTCAAAGGCAGACGCTGCCCGGTGGCGGCCAGCAACGCGGCGTCGACCCTGCGCAGATGATTGGGCACCGCCTGCCAGAGCGAGTTTTCGATGACCGCGAAGCCCCACTTGGCCTCATCCACCGGGGTCGGTCGGGTGCGGCGGATTTCCTCTGTATGCCAGGCCTCGGCGATCAACCGTTGCAGTCGCTCGCGCACCGCCTTGCGCTCGACAGTGGTCAGGTCGCGGTGGTCGTGCAAGGCCAGCTGTGCGGCGATCGCGTCGTATTTCTGGATCAGGGTACGACGCGCGACTTCGGTTGGATGTGCGGTCAACACCAGTTCGATATCCAGCGCCGCCAATTGCCGCGCCAGTGCTTCGGGACGATGACCGGCGGCCGTGAGCCTTCCCAGCAGCTCACTTAGTGCCAGGTTTTCGAAGGGCTCGGGCTGGCCTTCGTCGCGGCGACGGATGAGTTGGTATTGTTCGCAGATGTTGGCGAGGTTGAGGAACTGGTTGAACGCGCGGGCCACGGGCAGCAGTTCTTCCTCGCCGAGGTCGTCCAGGCTGGACCTCAGTTCAGCACTGACCGCATCACCGGTCGGATCGCGTCGACGGTCCGCCTTGGCGCCACGACGAATGCGCTCGATCTTTTCCAGGAAGGCATCGCCATACTGCTCGCGAATGGTATTGCCCAGCAATTCACCGAGCAGGTGCACGTCTTCGCGCAGGCGCAGATCGATATCGGACATCGGCATTCTCCGTGGCTTGGAAACGGTTTGCCCGTCCAGCCAGCCCGGCGCGGCGTGTGATTGGATCGCCTGGGTTACTGAACAAGCACGGGAAAAATGGCTCTACAACTCATCTATGCAAACGATCTGGGCCATAGCCTCTGTGCCACAGCATCTTTGCTATAGATAGAGAGTGCCCCAGCCAAGCCAACGCTGACAAGCGTGGTCAAACGGGGCTCGAACAACCTGCGCGAGAGGTGTTTATGAAGATTCACGAGCTGGCCGAGCATTGGGAACAGAACGCCAAGGGTCGCCTGACCGACACCGGTATCAACATTCACCTGGACATGGAGTCGGCGGCGCGCTTGGCCGCCCTGACCCAGATGTACCCCAAGCACCATGCTCAGGAACTGCTCGGCGAGTTGATCGGGGCCGCTCTCGAAGAACTCGAAGGCAGCTTTCCCTACGTCAAGGGACCCAAGGTCATCGCCACTGACGAAGAAGGCGACCCTATGTATGAAGACGTCGGCCCGACGCCGCGTTTCCTGGCGCTGTCACGTGAACACCTGCAGCGTTTGAAAAGCGCTGCGGATGACAGCGGAAATTGACCCTGGACCAGCGAGTTTCGGAAAACTCCTACGCGCAGGGCCGACCCAGTCAAATGGCCTGAAAAAAAACCTGTGACTTCGGATAAAATTCTTACAAATCAATAGGATAGTACTCAGAGGCGATTGTAGACTCGGGCAAAAAAGAGCCAGGACATGGCCACCGATCTGTCCGCCGTTCGCCGCGGCAGCAGGCCCGAGTCGGCGTGCCGCGCACAGTGGACGAAGCATTCAATCGCTGTTCAATGGAGCACTATCGCGTGAACACATCCCGCGTACGGTCGTCTTTCGGCCTTCTGAAAACGGCCCTTCTGGGCCTTGCCACCGGTGTCGTCCTGACCGGCTGTGCTGGCATCGCGCCGGTCGAGCAATATGCCGTCAGCCAGTCGGCGGTCAATGCTGCGGTCAGCGCCGGCGGTACCGAGTTCGCAGCCGTCGAAATGAAGTCCGCCCAGGACAAACTCAAGAGCGCCGAACTGGCCTTGCACGGCAAACACTACGAGCAGGCACGTCGCTTGGCCGAGCAGGCCGAATGGGACGCCCGGGTTGCCGAGCGCAAGGCTCAGGCCGCCAAGGCCCGCCGCGCTGTTGAAGACGCCCGCCAAGGTGTCCAGGACCTGCGCGAGGAAGGCTTGCGCGCTGCTTCCTGAGCCAAACCTCGCGTTCTTCTTTCAAGATTCAGGAAATTACCGTGAACAATAAATTCAAATTCCCCGCGCTGTCGGCGCTGGTCGTGCTGCTGGCTGCCTGTTCCAAAGCCCCTAACCCGCAACTGGTGCAGGCCCAGGCGAGTTTTGCCGACCTGCAAGGCAATCCCAAGTCGGTCCAGCTGGCTGCCCTGGAAACCAAGGACGCCGCACAGTGGCTGGAACGTGCCGAAAAAGCGGCGCGGGCGAAAGAGGCCGATGATCAGGTGGATCACCTGGCTTATCTGGCCCGTCAGCGTATCGAGTTGGCCCGGCAGACCATCGAACTGCGTACGGCCGAACAGGCGATCCAAGGTGTCGCCGCGTTGCGAGCCCAGGCCCGCCTGGAAGCGCGCGATGCGCAGATCAAAAAGCTTCAGGAGAGCCTCAACGCCAAACAACCCGCAGCCCAAGCGATGGCCGTGCAACAGACCGAGCGCGGCAGCCTCGTCACCTTCGGCGATGTACTGTTCGAAACCGGCCAGGCCGAACTGCGCCCTGGCGCCTACGACAACATCGCCCGTCTGGCGCAATTTCTGCGCGACAACCCGGACCGCAAGGTGATCGTCGAAGGACACACCGACAGTACCGGCTCCGCGTCCTTCAACCAGACCCTCTCGCACCGCCGCGCCAATGCGGTCCTGGTGCAATTGGTGCGCGCCGGCGTGAGCCCCGAGCGCATCGTCGCGCAAGGCCTGGGCATGTCCTATCCGGTAGCCAGTAACGGCGACGCTTCGGGTCGTGCCCAGAACCGTCGGGTCGAAGTGACCATTTCCAATGACAACCAGCCGGTCAGGTCGCGCGCGTCGATGCGTTGATTTCCGAACCCTGGGAAAAAAAAACCAGAAAAAACCCGGCCAGCGCGCCGGGTTTTTGCGCTTATTTGCGCTTAATCGTTTCAACCTACCGCTGGGAGGTTGCGGCCTTAAGTAACCATGGAGGCTGTCGATACTTTTACATGCCCTTCCCTTCTCGAGGCCTGTGCCATGTTCTTCTTCAAACGCCTGAAAAACGAAATGGCCGCCCTGCGTGAGGAGGTGGCGATCGTGCGACAGATCCGCCAAGGCCTGGACGAGGAAACCATCCACCTCAGGCTCGACCCCCAGGGATGCATTCTGGGGGTAAACGCCAACTTCGAGGCCGTGCTTCAGTATCGCAACGACGAGCTGGTGGGCAAACCTCTGGAAAGCCTGGTCGCCGAGCATGTGCAGAAGGACAAGCACCACGCACGCGTGCGTACCGCCATACGCCAGGGGGAACACTTCTGCGGGGCCTGGCGGTTGTTGCGCAAGGACGGCGGCGAGACCTGGCTGCGGGTCATCATGCACCCGGTACACGCCACCGATGGCCGGCTGGTCAAGTTCTCGTGCTATGCCAGCGACCTGACCAACACCATCGAAACCTCTCGGGCCCACGAGAACTTCATCCAAGCGCTGTTGCGCTCCACCGCGGTCATCGAGTTCGACCTCGACGGCCATGTGCTGACCGCCAACGACCTGTTTCTGCAGGCGATGGGCTACGGCCTGGAGCAGATCAAGGGCAAGCATCACCGCATGTTCTGCAGCGGCGAAATCGCCAATTCGCGGGATTATCAAGCGTTCTGGGAGCGCCTGCGCCGCGGCGAGTTCGTTGCCGAGCGCTTCGAGCGTGTGGACAGCCGCGGTCGTACGGTGTGGCTCGAGGCTTCCTACAACCCGGTGCGCGATGGCAACGCCAATGTCTACAAGGTCGTGAAGGTCGCGACCGTCATCACCGAGATGGTGGAACGCGAGATCGCCATCGCCGAAGCCGCGACGGTGGCGTACGACACGTCGGTGCGCACCGATGAAACCGCCCTGCGCGGGGCCGAGGTCGTGCGAGACACGGTCAAGGTGATGACGGACCTCGCCCATCACATGCAAAGTGCGGCCGAAGGCATCGAGGCGCTGGACGAGCAGAGCCAGGTGATTTCCAACATCATCAAGACCATCAGCGGTATCGCCGCACAAACCAATCTGCTGGCGCTGAACGCCGCCATCGAGGCCGCACGCGCGGGTGAACAGGGCCGCGGTTTTGCTGTGGTAGCCGATGAGGTTCGCCAACTGGCTTCACGTACGACCCAAGCCACCGCCGAGATCGAGGGCGTCGTCAGGCAGAACCAGAAGCTTGCCACCGACGCGGTGGAAACCATCGGCGCCGGCAGGCACAAAGCCGAATCCGGCCTGCAACTGGCCAATCAGGCAGGTACCGTCATCACCGAGATTCAGGACGGCGCGAAGCGCGTGGTAGGTGCGGTGGCCAGCTTTACAACGCAGCTGGCCACCGAGTCCTAGGGTCTGTGTGTCACCAGTCGCTACCTGATGCGCCTTCTCAGCTCGCCGACCGGCGCATCTGCGTGACAAACCAGCGGCGTCAGAAAAAACTCGCCCATTCGGACAAATTTCTGAACTATTCAAAATTGCCTTGTGTCCCAACGTTTAACCATTACAGCCAGCGGCGTGTGCTAGTCGCCGGGCTTTACCCAGGCGCGTGAAACGTTCGACTGTCATGGATTTTGATGTTTTTCAGGAGCTATCCAATGGAGTTGAAAGCCATGAATACCCGTACTGCCAAAACCTCGTCCAACCCTCTGCGCGGGCTGAAACTGGCTGCCCTCGCCCTGGGCACTACCTTCATCCTGGCTGGCTGCGCCGGCAAGCCTCCAACCGAGCAGTACGCCGTGACTCAATCGGCCGTGAACAGCGCCGTGAGCGCTGGCGGTACCGAATACGCCGCTGTGGAAATGAAAGCTGCGCAGGACAAGTTCAAGCAGGCTGAAATCGCCATGCACGACAAGAACTACGAGAAAGCCAAGGTCCTCGCCGAACAGGCCGAGTGGGACGCACGTCTGGCCGAGCGCAAGGCGCAGGCTGGCAAAGCGGCCAAGGCCGTACAAGACGCCAAGCAGGGTGTACAGGACCTGCGTGAAGAAGGCATGCGCAGCGCTCAGTAAGCTGCCCATCGCGACTTGAACTCGAATAAAGGATGAAGACTATGCGTAAACAATTGATGGTTCCTGCCCTGTTGGCTCTCAGCGTTGGCCTGGCAGCTTGCTCCACCCCGCCGAACCCTAACCTGGAACAGGCGCGGACGAACTTCTCTTCCTTGCAGACCAACCCCAAGTCGGTACAGTTGGCTGCTCTGGAAACCAAAGACGCTTCGGAATGGCTGGACAAGGCTGATAAGGCCTACCGCGACGACGCCGACCGCGCCAAAGTCGACCAACTGGCCTACCTGACCAACCAGCGCGTTGAAGTGGCCAAGCAGACCATCGCTCTGCGCAGCGCCGAGGAAACCCTCAAAGGTGCTGCTGCCCAGCGCGCTCAGGCTCGCCTGGATGCCCGCGACGCTCAGATCAAGAAGCTTCAGGACAGCCTGAACGCCAAGCAGACTGACCGCGGTACCCTGGTGACCTTCGGTGATGTATTGTTCGACCTTAACAAGGCTGAGCTGAAGTCGTCCGCGTTCCCCAACATTGCCAAGCTGGCCCAGTTCCTTCAGGAAAACGCCGATCGCAAGGTCATCGTCGAAGGCTACACCGACAGCACCGGTTCGGCTGCCTACAACCAGAGCCTGTCCGAGCGCCGCGCCAACTCCGTGATGGCCGCCCTGGTCCGCGCCGGCGTCGAGCCTTCGCGCATCGTCGCTCAAGGCTATGGCAAGGAATACCCAGTTGCCGACAACACCAGCAACTCGGGCCGCGCCCAGAACCGTCGTGTGGAAGTGACCATTTCCAACGACAACCAGCCAGTGGCCCCGCGCTCGTCCATGCGTTGATCCACCCGCTGTAAATAAACGCCCCGGTGAGTGATCACCGGGGCGTTTTCATTTGTGCGCTGCGGTCACCGATTCGGCAGGCGTGGGATAGTTAGGTATCTCGCCGAGACGGCGAAGGCCGTTGAAATGCTGCGGGTCGTCCAGGTAGCGCAGCATGACCTGACGCCATGTGGGGTCGGCGAAGGTTTGCACATGGCCGCCGCGGGTCAGTTGCAACACCCTCGGCAATGGCGCCTTTCGGTACAATTGCAGCGCGTTGTCCAGAGGTACGATCGGATCGTCGATGCTCTGGAAGAGCAGCATGGGCGTACCTTTCAGTTGTTCGATGGAGGCGATGGCACTGTCGCCGTCAGGCACCCACCAGGACAATGGCACCTGCAATGGCCAGGTTACCCAGGAGGTGCTCAAGGCATAACGACCTACAGCCCGGTAGCTGGCCGGGACACCGTCGAGCACCAAGGCCTTGAGGCGCTCGCGCTGCTGCGGATGCTCGGCCAGGTAATGCACGGCCATCGCTCCACCCAGGCTTTGCCCAAGCAGCACCAACGGTTTGTCGCGCACCTGCGTACGCGCCTGCAGCCAGGCAAAGGCGCTGTCGATATCCTGATAGATCTGTGGCAGCCGCGGCGAGCCTTCGGACAATCCATAGCCGCGGTAGTCGAGCATCAGCACCTGATAACCCTGCTCGGGTAACCACCAACTGCCGCCCAGGTGCCAAGCCAGGTTGCCGCCGTTGCCATGCAAGTGCAGCACCGTGCCCTTGACCTCGACACCGGGCTTGGCCGGCAACCACCAGCCGTGCAGGCGCGTACCATCGGCGGCCGTCAGCGTAACGTCTTCGTAGGCCAGGCCCGCCTTGGCGGGCGTGAACGGCAGCCCGGGCTCCGGGTAGAACAGCAGCGAACTGCAGCCGGCCAGGCTGACCGCCACTGCCAGGGCCAGGGCAGTACGCCACCGTCGCTGCGGCGGCCGCTCAGAGGATGTTCGAGTAGTCGGCTTCAATTCGGTCCAGGCTCAGGTGGTTGAGGAAGTTCGAGAAGCACATCCAGGCGGACAGCGCGTTCATGTCGCGAAACTGTTCGGGCAGGTATTTGGGCGGCGTCACCAGCCCTTCGTCGACCAGCTGGCGCAACGTGCGCATGTCTTCCAGGGTGGTCTTGCCGCAGAACAACAGCGGCACCTGTTCAAGCTTGCCTTTGCGCACGGCCAACTGGATGTAGTTGTAGACCATGATGAAGCCCTTGAGGTACGACAAATCCTTGGTGAACGGCAGACCGGTCGGGGTCGAGCCGCGGAACACCCGACTGGCATTGCCGTAGGCTTCAGGCATCTCGAAGCCTTCGTCGCGGAAGAAGTCGAACACCTGGAGGAAGTCGGCACCCTCCTCGACCATGTGGATCGCACGGGTGCGATTGGTCAACTTGCGCAAACGGCTGGGATAGGACGCGAAGGTGATCACTTCCATCAAGATGGCCAGGCCTTCCTGGGTGACCGTCGACGAGGGCGGCCCCTTGGAGAGGAAGGTGCAGATCGGCTGGTTCTGGCCGTTCAGCGTCGTGGCGACGTGGACCAGGCCTTCGTGGACTTCGAGGGCGCGCACGTCGCGCTCGTTGAACATCGCATCGCTGCGAATCTTGATGTAATCCGCGCCGGCCGCGGCGTCGGCAACGATGCCGTCGGACTCGAACACGCGAATGGTGCCCTCGGTTTCACCGAACACCCGGTTCAGGCGCCCCTGCAACAGGTTCACCGCATCCTTGGCCGTCAGGGTCTTGGCTTCGTCCTTGAGGTCTCCGCGTCCGGCGATGTTGTTCAAATAGTCCGAAAGCATCAGTCCCAGATCGGCCAAGGTCGGGTCGCCGGCATGGAAGGCATCGGAAGCGGCGCCGTACAGCTCCTGTGAGATCAGGCCGAAGTCCTCGGTGCCGCGCGCTTCGAGCATGCGCACGACCATGCGGTACTCCTTGCACATGCGGCGCATGATCTGCCCGACCGGATTGAACTGGCCGAGCTGGCGGGTGATATCGCGCTCGATGTTCTGGAATTCCAGTTTGACCGCGCTGGAGTCGAAGCCCAGGGCTCGGTTCTGGTAATAGTCGCGATCCACCGCCGGCATCTGCTTGCCACCTGCCTGCAGAAAGCCATGACGAATGGAGTCGTCCCACTTCACTGCATCGAGCACGCGAATCGGCGTCTGTGCCTGCACGATCCGGTCGGACAGCCCTCGAATCGTCTGCTGATACTCATCCACCGTACTGCTCCTCGTTCTGGCTAGGCCCACCAACCGCGGGCCTTTCACTGCGTGGGCTCAGCCCAGTACCCATTGCATGAAGCGGGTCAGGATGCCGAGCATTTCGCGGTCGGCGTCCGCTTGGGTACTGGCCAGCAGCCCCTGATATTCCATCCGCCCGATAATCGCCGTCAACACCTGCGCGTCCTGCACGGGATCGCGCGAGCCCAGTACTTCGAGCATTTGTCGACCGCCTTGCAGAAGAATGTCCTGGTGGGCCAGCACCAGCGAGGCCAGGCGCGGGTTGAGCAATGCCTCCTGGCGAAAGGCCTGCTCCGCGATCAGGTGATCGCGACGGGTCTGCAATTGGTGCATCACGTAATCGGCGGTCAGGCGAGCGATCTCGTCCGCCAATTGGGCGCGGGCTTCGGGGCTGCCGTCGCCGCGAGCGATCAGGGCGCGCAACATCTCTTCCGTGTTGCTCCACAGCTTGGCCATGAACACGGCGCTGCGCTCGACGTACTGGGCGAAGGCATCGTTGAGCAGGTCATCGATGTCCTTGAAGTAATAAGTGGTCGCCGACAGCGGCACCCCGGCTTCGGTGGCCACGGCGCGGTGGCGCACGCCCCGTACGCCATCGCGCACGACGATGCGCATGGCCGCGTCGAGAATCGCCTGGCGACGCAGCTCGCTGCCCTGGCGGCTGGCCTTGCGTCCTTGGTACTGGACGTTGCGGGCCAGCGTCGAGGCGACGCTGGCGGCTCCTTGTCTGGGTGTTGCTGGAATCACTGCTCGTATCCTTTGAGTAAGTGGGAGGTGCGGGCCCTGACGCGGCTCGCGCCGCTGCTACAGGGTACGTGAGAGCCCGTGGATTGTGACGCGGCTCGCGCCGCTGCTACAGAGATCGCGCAGGCCCGCGGATCCTTGAGCGCTTGCGTCGCTGCTACACGATATCGTAATCCCTTGGGACAACGGCAGGTTGTCGCGATCCCCTGTAGCAGCGGCGCAAGCCGCGTCGGGGGCGGCATTGACACACCGTATTGGCGCCCATAAAAAAGCCGCCCCATGGGGCGGCTGATCGACAACTGTCAGGCTTGCGGCCGCATGTGCGGAAACAGGATCACGTCGCGGATCGAGGGCGAGTTGGTCAGCAACATGACCAGGCGATCGATACCGATCCCTTCGCCGGCCGTTGGCGGCATGCCGTATTCCAGCGCGCGAACGAAGTCGGCATCGTAGTGCATGGCCTCGTCGTCGCCGGCATCCTTGTCCGCCACCTGGGCCATGAAGCGTGCGGCCTGATCTTCCGCATCGTTGAGCTCGGAGTAAGCGTTGGCGATCTCGCGGCCGCCGATGAACAGCTCGAAGCGGTCGGTGACGTTGGGATTGTCGTCGTTGCGGCGGGCCAGGGGCGACACTTCGAACGGGTACTGGGTAATGAAGTGCGGCTGCTCCAGCTTGTGCTCGACCAGCTCCTCGAAAATCATCACCTGCAACTTGCCCAGACCTTCGAAGCCCAGCACCTTGGCGCCGGCCTTCTTGGCGATGGCGCGCGCCTTGTCGATGTCGTTCAGATCATCGGCGGTCAACTCGGGGTTGTACTTGAGGATCGAATCGAAGACCGACAAGCGCACGAACGGCTCGCCGAAATGGAACACCTTGTCGCCGTAGGGCACATCGGTGCTACCCAGCACCAGCTGCGCCAACTCGCGGAACAGCTCTTCGGTGAGGTCCATGTTGTCTTCGTAGTCGGCGTACGCCTGGTAGAACTCGAGCATGGTGAACTCGGGGTTGTGCCGAGTCGAGACGCCTTCGTTACGGAAGTTGCGGTTGATCTCGAACACCTTTTCGAAGCCACCGACCACCAGACGCTTGAGGTACAGCTCAGGAGCGATGCGCAGGAACATTTCCATGTCCAGGGCGTTGTGGTGGGTTTCGAACGGCTTGGCCGCGGCGCCGCCGGGAATGGTCTGCAGCATCGGCGTCTCGACTTCGAGGAAGTCGCGCTTGGCCAGGAAGCTGCGGATATGGGCAATGACCTGAGAGCGCACGCGGAAGGTATCGCGCACGTCTTCGTTGACGATCAGGTCGACATAGCGCTGGCGGTAGCGCTGCTCGGTATCGGTCAGGCCGTGGTGCTTGTCGGGCAGCGGACGCAGCGACTTGGTCAGCAGGCGGACACTGGTCATTTCGACGTACAGATCGCCCTTGCCGGAACGGGCCAGGGTGCCTTCGGCGGCAATGATGTCGCCCATGTCCCAGGTCTTCACCTGAGCCAGGGTTTCTTCGGGCAGGGTCTTGCGGTTGACGTAGACCTGGATGCGTCCGGTCATGTCCTGGATCACCATGAACGAGCCACGGTTGAGCATGATGCGACCAGCGACCTTGACCGGAATCGCTGCCTCGGCGAGCTCTTCCTTGGTCTTGTCGACGTACTGTTTCTGCAAGTCGCCTGCATAGTTGTCGCGACGGAAGTCGTTGGGGAAGGCCTGGCCCTGGGCGCGCACGGCAGCAAGCTTTTCCTTGCGCAGGGCGATCAGGTTGTTTTCTTCCTGTTGCAGGTCTTGCGGGTCGAGTTGTTGGTCGCTCATGTCTTCAGATTTTCCATCACGGGTTCGTTGCTCCCGACTACGTCGCCGGGATCGCGGGCAGGCCAGCCATGGCAGGCCGATGCGGATGATGCATCGGCCTGCCCGGCGGTGTTACAGCCCTTGTTTCAAGCTGGCTTCGAGGTATTCGTCGATGTCGCCGTCAAGCACCTTGTCACAGTCGCTGCGTTCGATGTTGGTGCGCAGATCCTTGATCCGCGAGGCATCGAGCACATAGGAGCGAATCTGGTGACCCCAGCCGATGTCCGACTTGCTGTCTTCCATCGCCTGCGAGGCGGCGTTGCGCTTCTGCACTTCCTGTTCGTACAGGCGTGCACGCAACATCTTCATCGCCGTGTCCTTGTTGGCATGCTGCGAACGTTCGTTCTGGCAGCTGACCACGGTGTTGGTCGGCACGTGGGTGATACGCACCGCCGAATCGGTGGTGTTGACGTGCTGACCACCGGCACCGGAGGAACGGTAGGTGTCGATGCGCAGATCGGCCGGGTTGATGTCGATCTCGATGTTGTCATCGATTTCCGGCGAGACGAACACCGCCGAGAAAGAGGTATGGCGACGGTTGCCGGAGTCGAACGGGCTTTTGCGCACCAGGCGGTGCACGCCGATCTCGGTACGCAGCCAACCGAAGGCGTACTCGCCCTTGATGTGCAGGGTCGCACCCTTGATACCGGCGACTTCACCGGCCGACAGTTCCATGATGGTGGTGTCGAAGCCGCGCTTGTCGGCCCAGCGCAGGTACATGCGCAGCAGGATGTTGGCCCAGTCCTGGGCTTCGGTGCCGCCGGAGCCGGCCTGGATGTCCAGGTAGGCGTTGTTGGCGTCCATTTCACCGCTGAACATGCGACGGAATTCCAGCTTCTCGAGCTGGGCGCGCAGGCGCTCGACCTCGGCGGACACGTCGTCGACGGCGCCCTGGTCTTCTTCTTCGGCAGCCATTTGCAGCAGGTCTTTGGCGTCGCTCAGGCCGGCGTTCATTTCGTCGAGGGTGTCGACGATCTGCGCCAGCAGCGAACGCTCGCGACCCAGTTCCTGGGCGTAGGCAGGGTTGTTCCAGACAGCAGGATCTTCAAGCTCGCGATTGACTTCGGTCAGACGCTCATGCTTTTGATCGTAGTCAAAGATACCCCCGAATGGTTTCGGAGCGCTCGGACAGGTCCTTGATGCTGTTAAGGATCGGGTTGATTTCCATGGCGGGCAGCTCTCGTGCGTAACGTGTGAAAAGCCGGAGAGTATAACGCAGCCGGCCATGGACAGCAGCCCGTCGAGCTGGGGATGGGTGTTTTTTTTGGGTTGACCCGTCGGCCTATTCGCGGGCAGAGAGCTCGCGAAGAGGCCAACCGAAACCGACGCGCTACTCCTGCTCGCCCACCACCACCTGATTGCGCCCATTGTGCTTGGCGGTATACAGCCCTTTGTCCGCAGCCAGGATCAGTTCGCGGCAATGGCTGGACTGCTGCGGCGTCATGGTCGCCAGGCCGATGCTCACCGTCAGGCAGGCATCGGCCTGGGGCGCGATGTGCGGGATGTTCAGGGCGGCGATGGTCTGGCGCAGCTTCTCGGCGACCAGCCGGGCACCGCCAGGCGAGGTGCCCGGCAGCACCAGGGCGAATTCTTCGCCGCCGTAGCGCGCCGGCAAGTCGCTGGAGCGGTTGCTGGAGTGGCGGATGGCATCGGCCACGCGGCGCAGGGCTTCGTCGCCCGCCAGATGGCCGAAGTTGTCGTTGTAGGACTTGAAGTAGTCGACGTCGATCATCAGCAGCGACAGCTGGGTCTTGTCGCGCATCGCGCGACGCCATTCCAGCTCCAGGTACTCGTCGAAGTGACGGCGGTTCGACAGCGCGGTCAGGCCGTCGGAGTTCATCAGCCGCTGCAGGACCAGATTGGTGTCCAGCAACTGCTGCTGGCTCACGCGCAGTGCGCGGTAGGCCTCGTCGCGTTGCAGGAGCGTCAGGTACGACTTGGAGTGGTAGCGAATGCGCGCTACCAGCTCGATGGTGTCGGGCAGCTTGACCAGGTAATCATTGGCGCCTGCGGCAAAGGCGGCGCTCTTGATCAGAGGGTCCTCTTTAGTCGACAGGACGATGATCGGGATGTCCTGGGTCGCCGGATGATTGCGATAGTCGCGCACCAGCGACAGGCCATCCAGGCCCGGCATGATCAGGTCCTGAAGGATGACGGTCGGCTTGATTCGCATGGCCTGATTGATGGCCTGCTGCGGATCGGCACAAAAGTGAAAGTCGATATTGGCTTCGTCGCTGAGACTGCGACGGATGGCTTCACCAATCATGGCCTGGTCGTCCACCAGAAGTACCATCGACTTGTTGTTGTCGTTGGATCTGAAGGCTTCGATCTGTAGATCAATCATGGGTTGTCACCTGGATACTGCCTGCGCCGTGGCTCGAGTTCATCGTGAAAATACGTCCATCAGTCGGGGTGCGATCCGCTCGAGCGGACGAATTTCAACAGCTGCATCAATGGCCGCCGCCGCTTTCGGCATTCCATAGACGGCGCTACTGAGCTGGTCCTGGGCGATTGTCAGGTAACCGCGCTGACGCATCGACTTCAAGCCCTGCGCGCCGTCGCGGCCCATGCCGGTGAGCAACACGCCCACGGCGTCGCCGTTCCAGAATTGCGCCACACTACGGAAAAAAACATCTATGGAAGGCCGGTAGATCTCGTCCACCGGTTCTGCCGTGTAGGTTAAGGTACCATTTTTCAGCAGACGAATATGATGATTGGTGCCAGCAAGTAGCACAGTGCCAGCCTGAGGGGCCTCGCCGTCCCTTGCCAGGCGCACTGGCAGGCCCGAGGCACTGCTCAGCCATTCGGCCATTCCGGCGGCGAACACCTGGTCCACATGCTGAACCAGAACGATGGCCGCCGGGTAATCGCGGGGCAATCCCTTGAGCAGGATTTCCAGCGCGGCGGGGCCGCCGGCCGACGAGCCGATGGCCACCAGCTTCTGTCGCATCCCGCTCGCGCGCGGCAGCGGCAACTCGCTGCGCACCGCCGGGCTGCGCTGCCCTACCAGCCAGCCGATGTTGAAGATCTTGCGCAACAGTGGCGCAGCAGCCTCGCGAGCGTCGCCCACCCCCAGGGTTGGGGTATCGACCACATCCAGGGCACCGTGACCCATGGCCTCGAAGACACGGTGAACGTTCTGCTGGCGGTCCACCGTGACGATGACGATGGCGCACGGGGTGTTGGCCATGATCTGCCGGGTGGCTTCCACGCCGTCCATCACGGGCATGATCAGATCCATCAGGATCAGGTCCGGGGTCACGGTCTGGCAGCGCTCGACCGCTTCGCGACCGTTGCTGGCCACCCACACCACCTCGTGGGACGGCTCCAGCGCGATCGCCCGGCGCAACGCTTCCACGGCCATGGGCATGTCATTGACGATGGCAATCCTCATCCCCGCGCTCCTCCAATCAACTCAACCACCGCATCGAGCAAGGCATCATCGTGGAAACTGGCCTTGGCCAGGTAATAATCGGCACCGGCGTCGAGGCCGCGGCGACGGTCCTCTTCGCGGTCCTTGTAGGAAACCACCATGACCGGCAACGACTGCAGGCGGCTGTCGCGGCGCAGCAGGGTCACCAGTTCGATGCCGTCCATGCGCGGCATGTCGATGTCGGTGATCAGCAGGTCGAAGTCTTCGCTGCGCAAGGCATTCCAGCCATCCATGCCGTCGACGGCCACAGCCACATCGTAGCCGCGATGGCTGAGCAGCTTGCGTTGCAGCTCGCGGACGGTCAGCGAGTCATCCACCACCAGCACCCGCTTGCGCGCCGCTTCGGCCTGCTGGCTGCGTTTGTCGATGCGCTCCAGGCGACCGGTATTGAGCAGTTTCTCCACCGAGCGGAACATGTCTTCGACATCGATGATCAGCACCACCGAACCGTCGTCGAGCAAGGCACCGGCGGAAATATCCTGGACCTTGCCCAGCCGCGCGTCCAACGGCAGCACGACCAGCGTGCGCTCGCCGATGAAGCGTTCCACCGCCACGCCGTAGATCGCCTCGCGGTCGCGGATCACCACGACCTTGACGGTCGCTTCGTTGCCCTGACTGGGCGGCCGCTGCAACAGCTGACTGGCGGCCACCAGTCCGACATGACGGTCCTGGAACCAGAAATGCTGGCGGCCTTCGAGCTGGATGATGTCCTCGGCCGGCAGGTCCATGGTGTGTTCGATGTGTGCCAGCGGAAACGCGTACGCCTCGCCGCCCACTTCCACCGCCAGACTGCGTACCACCGACAGCGTCAGCGGCACCTCGATGTGAAAACGGCTGCCCTGCCCCGGCACCTGAATAAGCTCGACCGAGCCGCGCAGCTGGCGAATCAGGTGCAACACCGCATCCAGCCCGACGCCTCGGCCCGAGACCTCGGTGACCGTGTCGCGCATGCTGAAACCAGGCAGGAACAGAAAGCTTAGCAGCTCCTCTTCACTGAGCTGCTCCACCGTATCGGCGGCCGACAAGCCGCGCTGGACAATGCTGCGGCGCAGCGCAGCCAGATCGACCCCACCGCCGTCGTCGCTCAGGTCCAGCACCAGCAAGCCTGCCTGATGGGAGGCGCGCAGCACCACCCGGCCTTCGGCAGGCTTGCCAGCCAGCAGGCGATGCTCGGGGGTTTCGATACCGTGATCAACGGCGTTGCGCAGCAGGTGGGTCAGCGGCGCTTCGAGTTTTTCCAGAACGTCACGGTCGACTTGGGTCTTCTCGCCTTCGATGTCCAGCCGCACCTGCTTGCCCAGCGAGCGACCCAGGTCGCGGACCATGCGTTCCTGACCACCCAGCATGTCGGCGAACGGGCGCATGCGACAGGCCAGCGCCGTGTCGTACAACAACTGCGCGCGCTGGCTGGCCTGCCAGCCGAAATCATCCAGTTCCGCAGTCTGCTGCAGCAGCATCTGCTGGGTCTGATCCAGCAGCGACTGGGCCTGCGCCAAGGCGTCGCGCACCTCGGCGCTCTGCCCTTCGAGCTGCAATTGTTCGGCAAGGCCGCCGAGCGCACGGATGCTCTGCGCCTGCATGCGCTTGAGACGCTGCATGGTCAGCAGATAGGGCTTGAGGCGTTGGGTTTCCACCAGCGACTTGCTCGACAGGTCCAGCAGGCTGTTCAAACGTTCCGCCGTGACCCGCAATACCCGCTCGCCGGTGTCACTGACCCGGCGTGCCCGGTTCGCCGGGAGTTCGGCCACGAAATCGTCCAAGGCGGGCGTTGCGTCCGCCAGTTCGGCGACGGGGGGCGCCTCGGGCGGGGTCTCCATGGGTAGCTCGGCCGGCGCAGGTGCAGCCGGTGGCACCGTGGGCGAGAGCTGCGCTGCGGCGGCGGCCAACGGATCCATCACCGCCGCCATCTGCGCCACGTAGGCATCGATATCGTGCGTGCCGGGCGCGCCGGCACCGGGCGTGCCGGGCGCGCCGGCACCGGGCGTGCCGATACGCATCAGCAAATCGGTGCCCAGCAGCAGCGCATCGATGTGCTCGGCCATCAGGTACACGCGCCTCTCCTGGGCCGCCACCAGGCAATCTTCCATAACGTGAGCCACGCGCACACCGGCGTCCAGGCCGACGATGCGCGCCGCGCCCTTGAGCGAATGGGCCGCGCGCATGCACGCTTCCAGTTGGTCGGCCTGGGTCGGGTTGCGCTCCAGGGCCAACAGCCCGGCATTGAGCACCTGGGTCTGGGCCTCGGCTTCCAGGCTGAACAGTTCCAGCAACGAGGCGTCGCGCATCTGCTCCGGGGTCATGTCAGGCTCCGGTTCATGGCCTGCAGCAGCGCCGTGTCGTCGAGCAGGCGCACGCTGCGCCCGCGAAATGGCAGAACGCCCTGAGTGAACCGTGCGCCCGCCTGGGTCGTGGCCGTGGAAGCTTGTTCGAGCTCGACCAGATCGATGCGATGGATACCGTCCACTTCCTCCACCGGCACCACCACCGAGCCGCCGTCTATGGCGATGATCAGCATACGCGGCATGACCCGCGCGGAGACGGCTGGGGTGGCGTGTTGGGTGTCGATGCCCAACAGCTCCTCCAACGCCAGACACGGCACCAGCGCGCCGCGTACGTTGGCAACGCCTCGCAACGCCCGCGAACGCTGGTGCGGCAGCGAATGCACGGCCTGCACCGGCGCCACTTCCACCAGGCAGCGGGTGGCCAGCGCCAGCCACTCATCGGCCAAGCGAAACAGAACCAGAGATTTGCTTTCGACCCTTCCCACCGCTTCGCTGTAATGCAGAGGCGCATGCTGGCGATCCAAAGCGTAGCGGTCCAGCAGACGGACCGCTGCCGAGGCGTACACCGCGCAGTTGCGGCAATGGATGTGCTCGGCCAGCAGTGGGCAGGATTTGTCGCCATGAATGCCGATGCGGTTCCAGCAGTCATCGATCTGCTGGGCGTCGATGTCGATGTCGATCAGGTCCGGGGCGGTCATCGTTTATGCTCCTGCGCCTGCGGCCGGTCACTGCGCGCGGCACGCTCCTGCAGGCGCCGCGCACCGGCGATGTCGCCTTGGGCAGTGAGAAGCATGGCCAGGTGAGCCAGCGCCTCGGCGTGCTGGGGATCGAGGTACAACGCCTTGCGATAGTAACCTTGGGCCTGCAACACCTGGCCGCCGACGTCACTGAGCAGGCCCAGCCAATAGAACACCTGAGGGTCGGGCCCATGGCTGCGCAGGTAGGTATCGCACGCCGCCTGGGCCTCGGTACTTTTACCTTCGTTGGCGAGTCTGGCGATCTGCGCAAGCAAGGCTGCGCCGTCGCTCGCCACCGTTTCGGCGGCGTTGGCCACCGGCAGCGCCAGCACCCGCGTTCGGGTACGCTGCGGCTGTCGGCCCGGTTCGGGCAGCAGCTTGATCGGCATCTGCAACCGCGTCGGCGCAGGAGCCAAGGGCGTGGGCACAGGCGCGACCTGACGATCGCGGACGAAGGCGAACGATTGTGCGATGCCGATCGGGCGCATGCCCAATCGCGCCAGCAGACTGCCCTCGGCCGGACCGATGAACAGTGCGCCGTCTTCGTGAGTCAGTTTCTTCAGCACTTCGAACACCTGCTGCTGGGTCGGCAGGTCGAAATAGATCAGCAGGTTGCGACAGAACACGAAGTCATAGGCGCGCTCGCCGCCGAGCAACAGCGGATCGAGAATGTTGCCCACCTGCAGGCGCACCTGCGCGCGAACTTGCGGTGCGAGCAGGTAACCCTCATCCGTCGGCGCAAAATGTCGATCGCGAAACGTCAGCGGCGCTCCGCGAAACGAATTGCGTCCATAGACTGCCCGTGTGGCCCGGCTCACGGAGAGTGGACTGATGTCCACACCGTCCACGCTGAACTGCTCCGGCGCCAGCCCGGCGTCGAGCAAGGCCATGGCGATCGAATAAGGCTCCTCGCCCGTCGAACAGGGCAGGCTGAGGATACGCAGCGGCACGCCGGGCCGTTCGGCGAGGCGCGCCTTGGCGACCTTGCACAGCGCGGCGAAGGATTCGGGGTAGCGCATGAACCAGGTTTCCGGAACGATGACCGCCTCGATCAACGCCTGCTGCTCTGCTGCCGAGCCCTGCAACAGCGTCCAGTAGGCATCCAGGTTCGGGGCATGCGCTGCCTGGCTGCGCTGCGCGACCGCGCGTTCGATCAACGCCGGACCTACCGACGCCACATCCAGACCGATGCGGTCACGCAGAAAACGCACGAAGCGCTGGTCGTCGCTCATCGCGCGCCCTCCTCCACGACCGAGGCCGCCAACTGCGGGGCAAAGAGCAGTTCGCGCACGGCCGGTTCGAGCAGATCCTGCACGCGCAACCATTGCAACAGACCCTGACTGTCTTCGCGCACTGGCCCCAGGTAGGGCGTGGCACGGTTATGCACACCACTGGGTTTGAAGTCGCGTGGATCGCAGCGCAGCGTTTCGCTGGCGAATTCGACGATCAGCCCCAGACGAGCCTGAGGACCGGCCTGGTCATTCGGGTAGTGCACCAGCACCAGACGCGTACTGGTACGGCGCACCGCCGCGACGCCGAAGCTCAACGCGCTGACGTCCAGCACCGGCACCACACGACCGCGATGGGCGAATACACCGGCCACCCACGCCGGCGCCTGCGGGACCGGCTTGAGCGGCAGCAACGGCAGAACCTCCGCCACTTCCAGCGCATCCAGCGCGAAGCGCTCCTGTGCGATGCGGAACAGCAGGAACAGCTTGTTACGCGCGGCGATCGGCATCGCGCCCATCAGACTTTGAAGCGCGAGACGCCGCCGCGCAGTCCGGTGGCGACCTGGCTCAGCTCGTCGATGGCGAAGCTGGCCTGACGCAGCGATTCCACCGTCTGACTGCTGGCATCGCCCAACTGCGCCAACGCATGGTTGATCTGTTCGGCACCGGTGGCCTGCGCCTGCATGCCCTCGTTGACCATCAGCACGCGCGGCGCCAAGGCCTGCACCTGGCCGATGATCTGCGACAGCTGATCGCCGACCTGCTGCACCTCGAACATGCCGCGGCGCACCTCCTCGGAAAACTTGTCCATGCCCATGACCCCGGCCGAGACGGCCGACTGGATTTCGCGCACCATCTGTTCGATGTCATAGGTGGCCACGGCGGTCTGGTCGGCGAGACGGCGTACTTCGGTGGCGACCACCGCAAAGCCGCGACCGTACTCGCCGGCCTTCTCGGCCTCGATGGCGGCGTTGAGCGACAGCAGGTTGGTCTGGTCCGCCACCTTGACGATGGTCACCACCACCTGGTTGATGTTGCCGGCCTTCTCGTTGAGGATCGCCAGCTTGGCGTTGACCAGCTCCGCAGCGCCCATGACCTGATGCATGGTTTCTTCCATGCGCGCCAGCCCCTGCTGACCGGAGCCGGCCAGGGAAGACGCCTGGTCGGCTGCCGACGTAACCTCACCCATGGTCCGCACCAGATCGCGCGAGGTGGCTGCGATCTCTCGCGAAGTCGCGCCAATTTCGGTGGTCGTCGCAGCGGTTTCGGTCGCCGTGGCCTGCTGCTGCTTGGACGTTGCGGCGATTTCGGTCACCGAGGTGGTGACCTGCACCGACGATCGCTGCGCCTGGGCCACCAGCGCGGTGAGCTCGGTCATCATGTCGTTGAAGCCCAGTTCGACCTCGTTGAATTCGTCCTTGCGCGCCAGGCTCAGGCGAGTGCTCAGGTCGCCGTTGCGCATGACCTCCAGGATCCGCACGATCTTCTGCATGGGCGCCATGATGGTACGCAGCAGCCACAGCCCGCAGACACCGGCGACGATGATTGCCACCAGAAGGGAGATCACCAGGCTGACCTTGGCCGCGGCCACCGAGGAGTCGATGGCCGAAGTGGCCTTCTCGGCCCCCTCGCGATTGCGATCAATCAAGGTGTTGAGTTGCTTGCGACCGGCGACCCAGGCTGGCGTCAGGTCGTCGATGGCCATCTGTTGGGCTTCGCTGAACTTGCGCAGGCGATAGGCTTCCAGCACGTCAGCCAGGGTCTTTTCATAGGTCACGCGCATCCGCGCGAATTCTTCGAAAGCGGCCTGGTCTTCGCTGTCCTGGACGGTGCTGCGGTAATTGGCCATCTGCTGGGTCAGGCGCTCGGCGAAGCTCTTGTACTGGTCCTCGTCGGCCGTGATCAGCTCGCGCTGATAGCTCAGGCCCACCAGCTGCTGGGTATAGACGTAGCTGTCCACCCAGGCACTGCGGATCATGGAGCTGAATACCACGCCCGGCACACTGTCGGTGCGCACCTTGGTTTCGTTGGTCTCGATGGTCTGCAGACGTGAATAGGACACCACGACCATCAACAACATGATTGCGATGACAACGGCGAAACTCGCCAGGATGCGGTGGCGCAAGGACCAGTTCTTCACAGTCAACCCTCGAAAATTCCTACAGCACAAACGAAAAATCGCCTGAGTATAGCCCTACCTCAGGCGATTTCGCGCTGTTGCTCAACTTTCGTTCATCAGCGAGGGTAATGCCAGTTGCCGCGTGATCAATGCATGACTATTGCCGACCGACGTCGCGATCGACGGATGAACGGTGACGCCCTCCGTTCAACCCGTCTATTCACCTCACGCGACCTGGGCTTCGGCCTGACGAACCTGCTTTTCCAGTTCCAGTTTCAGCGCAGGGTCGAGGGACAGCTGCTTGGCCAGTTCGTCCAGGTAGGCCCGCTCCATGAAGTGCTCCTGATCCACCATCATGACGCTGGCGATGTACATCTCGGCGGCTATCTCCGGGGTCTTGGCAGCGCGTGCTACATCCACCGGGTCCAGCGGCTTGTTCAATTCGGCGTGTAGCCACTGCTGCAGCTCGTTGTCCGAATCCAGACGGGTGAACTCACCTTCGATCAGTTCACGCTCGCGTTCGTCCACATGGCCGTCGGACTTGGCTGCCGCAACCAGCGCCTTGAGGATGGCCTGGCTGTGTTCCTCGACCTGCTGGGGCGGCACCCGGTCGACCGTCTGCGGCTCGCCACGTGGCGCGCTCTGCTGCTGGGCCTGCCAGTTGCCATAGGCCTTGTAGGCAATGACGCCCAACGCTGCCAGGCCACCATAGGCCAACGCCTTGCCGCCGTACTTGCGTGCGCTCTTGTTGCCGAGCAGCAGGCCCATGGCGCCACCGGTCAGCGCGCCCTTGCCGCCGGACAACAGGCCACCCAACGCGCCGCCCGCGCCGCCTTTGCCGGAAAGCAGACCGCCGAGTGCACCGGCGACACCACCGGCACCACCGGCGCCACCCAGAGGTGAAGAGCCACCGCCGCTTTTGTTCTTCAGCAGCTCCTGGCCGGATTTGAACAACTGGTCGAGCAAGCCACGCGTGTTCATTTTTTGGTCTCGTCAATGGGAGAAACGTTTGACGAGAGTAAGGGCATTCCGTTGCTTGGCTCGAATGGTGATTTGCTTCGGGATGTTGCGCAAATGCTCGACCACAACGGTCGATCGAGGGGGCGACGGGGACATATCCGGAAAACTTTTTTACAGGAGTTTGCGAACACATCCGTCATTCCGGTATCTGTGTACAGTTCGCTGCGTTTGGACAAGGCAGGCCCAAACCTTCCCATTTGAGCCTCGCAGGTCGCTTGGAGCGACCGAGGTTGATTCAGAACAGGTTAGCTATGCACCGCAGACACCTTCTGAAAGCGTCGATGGCCCTCGCGGCCTATACCGGACTGTCCGGCACCGGGCTGTTCGCCGCCCAGGCCCTGGCCGCCACCGCCGATGGCGAAGCCGAGCCGTTCAGCTTCGACATGCTCAAGGCCCAGGCCAAGAGCCTGGCCGCACAGGCCTATGTCAGCAACAAGCAGACCCTGCCCCCGACCCTGGCAAACATGACGCCACAGCAATTCAATGCGATTGGCTACGACGCCAACCATTCGTTGTGGAACGACCTCAATGGCCAGCTGGACGTACAGTTCTTCCACGTCGGCATGGGCTTCCGCACCCCGGTGCGCATGTACAGCGTCGATGCCGATCGCAAGCAGGCGCGCGAAGTGCATTTCCATCCGCCGCTGTTCAACTACCAGAACACCACGGTCGACACCTCGCAGCTCAAGGGCGACCTGGGCTTCGCCGGCTTCAAGCTGTTCAAGGCGCCCAACCTCGAACGCCATGACGTGGTGTCCTTCCTCGGCGCCAGCTACTTCCGCGCCGTCGATGCCACAGGCCAGTACGGTCTGTCCGCGCGCGGCCTGGCGATCGACACCTATGCCAAGAAGCAGGAAGAATTTCCCGACTTCACCAAGTTCTGGTTCGAAACGCCAAGCAAGGACAGCACCCGCTTCGTGGTCTACGCCCTGCTCGACTCACCGAGTGCCACCGGCGCCTATCGCTTCGACATCGATTGCCAGGCAGAGCGCGTGGTCATGGACATCGATGCGCACATCAACGCGCGTCAGGACATCGAGCAGCTGGGAGTGGCACCGATGACCAGCATGTTCAGCTGCGGCAACCACGAGCGGCGCATGTGCGACACCATCCATCCACAGATCCACGATTCGGATCGCCTGGCCATGTGGCGCGGCAATGGCGAATGGATCTGCCGACCGCTGAACAACCCGGACCGCGTGCGGTTCAACGCTTTTGCCGATGTCGATCCAAAAGGCTTCGGCCTGATCCAGACCGACCACAACTTCAGCAACTATCAGGATACGGTCGATTGGTACCACAAGCGTCCGAGCCTGTGGGTCGAGCCAACCACCGCCTGGGGCGAAGGCGCCATCGATCTGGTGGAGCTGCCGACCACCGGTGAAACCATGGACAACATCGTCGCCTTCTGGACACCCAAGAATCCGGTCAAGGCCGGCAATTCCCTGAATTTCGGCTACAAGCTGTACTGGAGTGCCCTGGCACCGGTCGGCACGCCCCTTGCGCGTGTCGCGGCAACGCGCTCCGGGATGGGTGGTTTCACCGAAGGCTGGGCGCCGGGCGAGCATTACCCCAACGTCTGGGCACGACGGTTCGCCGTGGACTTCACCGGTGGCGGGCTGGAATCGCTGAAAACGCCGATCGAACCCATCATCACGGCCTCGGGCGGCAAGGTGCAGGACATTCAGGTGTTGGAGTTGCCTGACATCAAGGGCTTCCGCGTGCTGTTCGACTGGTACCCCACCAGCGACAGCGTCGATCCGGTGGACATGCGCTTGTTCATCAAGACCCAGGGGCGCACGTTGAGCGAAACCTGGCTCTACCAGTACTTCCCTCCGGCTCCGGAAAAGCGCAAGTACGTCTGATGGACTGAAGCGGCCTGGCATCTTTGCCCCCAGGTTCCAGGGGCAAAGATGCCATCATTGAAACGCCAGACGGCGATCAGTCGCGCAGATCCGATTCCAGGATCGGCTGATCGCGGTGGGTGGCGCGCTGGTACTGGGCTGGCCAGGTCGCCAGGCGACCGCCCAGGTCTTCGTCGGCGTGCAGGGGCCAGTACGGATCACGCAGCAGTTCACGCGCAAGCAGGATGATGTCAGCCTGACCGGTGCGCAGGATGTGCTCGGCCTGGGCCGGGTCGGTGATCATGCCCACGGTGCCCGTGGCGAGATCCGCTTCCTTGCGAACCCGCTCGGCAAAGCGCGTCTGATAGCCTGGTCCGGTTGGAATTTCGGCATTGGCCGAAGTACCACCCGACGACACGTCGACCAAGTCCACGCCCAGCGCCTTCAAGCGTTTGGCCAACTCCACGGTTTCATCCGGGTTCCAGCCGTCTTCGACCCAATCGGTCGCGGATACGCGGACGAACACGGGCAATTCCGCCGGCCACACATCTCGAATCGCCTGAGTGACCTCCAGGGTCAGACGAATTCGGTTTTCGAAACTACCCCCATACTGATCCTGACGCTGATTGCTGAGCGGCGACAGGAATTGGTGCAGCAGATAACCGTGGGCCGCATGGACCTCGACCACCTTGAAGTTGGCGGTCAGTGCGCGCTTGGTGGCGGCGACGAACGCCTGGACGATGTCCTTGATGGCGGCTTCGTCCAGCGCAGTAGGTGCGGTGTGTTGTGGGTCGAAGGCGATCCGCGAGGGCCCGACGGGCACCCAGCCACCTTCATTGACCGGCACACTGCCATGCTTGCCCAACCAGGGTCGCCAGGTACTGGCTTTGCGCCCGGCGTGGGCCAACTGGATCGCCGGCACCGCGCCCTGTGAGGTGATGAAGCGGGTGATGCGCTGCAGCGGTTCGATCTGCTCGTCGTTCCACAGACCGAGGTCTTCCGGTGTGATGCGACCATCGGCCGTCACGGCGGTGGCTTCGGTGAAGACCAGACCGGCACCGCCGCTGGCACGACTGCCCAGGTGCACCAGATGCCAGTCGTTGGCCAGGCCATCGACGCTGGAGTACTGGCACATCGGTGAAACCGCAATGCGGTTGCGCAGGGTCAGCTGGCGGAGGGTATAGGGTTCGAGCAGCATGCTCATCGGGCACCTCGGTTGGCAGTTCCACGTGGGACGAGAGGCCGTCGGCCGATAGCCGTGGCGGACGTACCCATCTCGCTCTTGAAGACCAGTCGACAACCCGGCCGCGACCGTGGTTCCGCCTGTCAGCGCGGCTCGATGTGGGTAATGAGCAACTGCACCGTCTCGCGCCCGCGAAACTCGTTGAGGTCCAGCTTGTACGCCAGCTGCACCCAGCGCACCGATGGGTCGGGCCATACTTCGCGGTCGACGCCGAAGGCGATACCGTCCAGGCTGACGCTGCCGCACTCGGTCTTGAGCGTGACCTTGAGATGACGCTCGCCAACCACTCGCTGCTCCACCAGTTGAAACACGCCATGGAACATCGGCTCGGGAAAATGCTGCCCCCAGGGCCCGGCATTGCGCAGGGCGCGCGCCAGCTCCAGGTGGAACTCCTCGACGCCCAAAGTGCCGTCGGACAGCAGGCGTCCGGTCAGGTCTTCCTCGCACAGCTGGCTGCGCACCTGGGCATCGAACGCTTCGCAGAACGCCGGGAAGTTCTCCTGCGGCAAGGTCAGTCCCGCCGCCATGGCATGCCCACCGAACTTGCTGATCAACTGCGGATGACTGGCCGCCACGGCATCCAGTGCGTCGCGAATGTGAAAGCCCTGCACCGAACGCGCCGAGCCCTTGAGCAAACCGTCGCCCGCATCGGCGAAGGCAATGGTTGGCCGGTGGTAGCGCTCCTTGAGCCGCGAGGCAAGGATGCCGATCACACCCTGATGCCATTGCGCGTCGAACAGGCACAGGCCGAACGGCATGGATTCCACCGCCAGGTCCTTGAGCTGGGCCAGGGCTTCGCGCTGCATGCCCTGCTCGATCGACTTGCGGTCCTGGTTCAACCCGTCGAGCTGCGAGGCAATCGCCTGGGCGCTGGGCAGATCGGTGCTCAACAGGCACTCGATGCCCAGGCTCATGTCGTCCAGGCGCCCGGCGGCATTAAGGCGCGGCCCAAGGATAAAGCCCAGATCGGTCGAGGTGATCCGCGCAGCCTCGCGACGTGCCACCTCCAGAATCGCTGTGATACCGGGCCGGGCTCGACCCGCACGAATTCGCTCCAGCCCCTGATGCACCAGAATGCGGTTGTTGGCGTCCAGCGGCACGACGTCGGCCACGCTGCCCAGCGCCACCAGATCGAGGAGTTCGCCGATGTTGGGCTGCGCCACCTGGGCATAGCGTCCCAATTCACGCAGCCGTGCGCGCAGGGCCATCAACACGTAGAAAATCACGCCGACCCCGGCCAGGTTCTTGCTCGGGAACTCGCAGCCCGGCTGATTGGGGTTGACGATGGCATCCGCAGCCGGCAACTCGTGCCCCGGCAAGTGGTGGTCGGTCACCAGCACCTGCAGCCCGGCAGCCTTGGCCGCCGCCACGCCCTCGACGCTGGAAATACCGTTGTCGACCGTCACCAGCAACTGCGGCTCGCGCTGCAAGGCAACTTCGACGATCTCGGGGGTCAGGCCGTAGCCGTACTCGAAGCGATTGGGCACCAGGTAATCGACATGGGCAGCGCCCAACAGGCGCAGCCCGAGCACCCCCACCGCACTGGCTGTGGCACCGTCGGCATCGAAGTCGCCTACGATGAGAATGCGCTGACGCTGGTCGATGGCCGTCACCAACAGCTCGACAGCGGCTTCGATACCCTTGAGCCGCTGGAAGGGAATCAGGCGCGCCAGGCTCTTGTCCAGCTCCTGCGCACTCGATACGCCACGCGCCGCGTACAGGCGATTCAGCAGGGGCGGCATATCGCCGAGGAAGGGCAGGATCTGGGGCAACTGACGGGGTTCGATGCGCATGGTGCCTGGGGCGGTTCTCACTGCAAGACAAAAGAGGAAAGGTGAAACCGGGCGGCCTAGCGCTCGCCCAACAGCCACTCGAGTTGGACTTCGTGCTGACCGCGGTCATCGGTGACGAACACCGTGCCCTCGCTGATCATGACGTCCCACTTGATGACCCGAGGCATGTCCTTGGCCAGGGTCTCGAGCACTTCCTGAGGCACTGCGGCGATGTTGACGTTCTTCAGGTTCTTGACCGCATCGACCACCTTGGTCTGCCACACGCGCAGGCTGCCATAGGCCAGCAGACTGGTACGCTCGGTACGCCGCGAACACCAGGTGAGACGTTCCGCATCAGGCAGACCGACCTCGATCCAATGCAGGATCCGCCCGTCCAGACTTTTTTCCCACAGCGCGGCTTCATCGACATCCGACAGACCGCGGCCGAAAGACAGGTGCTCGTTGTACCACAGGGCATACGCCAGCAAGCGCACCGCCATCCGCTCTTCGGTTTCGGAGGGGTGACGGGCAATGGTCTGCTTGACGCTCTCATAAACGCTGCGGTCAAGATCGGTCAGGTTCAGTTCGAATTTGTACGTGGTCGACGGCTGGGCCATTAGGCAGGCTTCTTGGGAACGGGAAAAGGCCGCTAGTCTACCCGATGCGGCCTTGATCAACGACCACCACAGACCACTGCGACGCTGCGGTGCGTTTTGATCATACGCCTGGGTGTGCAAAGATGGTGCGGTGTTTCAAAAACGGACAACCTGCCCTACTCCCTGCGCAAGGACTGCCATGGACTCATGTTTCAAAATCCTGCCGGCCGGCAGCCTTTTACTGTCACTGGCGCTGTGCGCCTGCCTGCTTATCACACCCCATGCACATGGCCGGGAAACCATCACATGGCTGTTGCGCGACCTGGCACCGCTGACCATAGCCCGAGGGCCTGACCGTAACCGCGGCGCCGTCGACCAGGCCCTGCCACTGATGCGCGCAGCGCTGCCGGACTACGATCACAGCGTGCTCAGGGTCAACCGCGCGCGCGCCTCGCAGATGCTCGCCGAGCCGGGGCTTTACTGCGACCCTGCGCTGCTCTGGACGCGCCAGCGCGCGCAGACCATCTTTTATTCAGTGCCCAGCATGCACGTGCTGGGCAGTACATTGGTCATGCAGCGAATCGACCTGCCGCTGATCGCCGATTTCATGGACGACGGCAAGGTCGACCTTGGCGCCCTGCTGCGCAGCGGTACTCTGGCCCTGGGCATCATTGCCGGTCGCAGCTACGGCAGCGTCGTCGACCGCATTCTGGCCGAAGCCGACAGCCGCCAGATCCTCGCCCATCATGGCAACGACGCCATGGGGAGCCTGCTGCGCATGGAAAGACTGGGGCGGATCCATGCCCTGCTGGGCTACTGGCTGGAGGCTCGCTATCAGGCGCGCCAGGAAGGTTTGGATCCTCAGCAAATGGTGCAGGTCCCGATCAAGGGCGCGGCAAGAACACAGATCGTACATGTGGGTTGCTCTGACAGCCCCACCGGCCGCCGCGTAGTGGACGCCCTGAACCCTTTGCTGCTGGAGTTGCGCAGTGGTCAATTAGCGCAGCTGTATGCGCAATGGCTGGCACCCCATGAGAGGTCGGATTATCTGCTCGAAACCCGTGCATTGTTCAATGCGCGGAGGTTCAATACACAGAGCACCGAGGCCTTGAGCAGCCAGCGGTAGGAAGGAAAATGGCAGGGCCGCGGCGCGGGCGCTGCCCGCCAAAGGCCCTACCTCTTGGACAGCCAGGGCCTGATCAAGCTCAGGCCAGCGCGTGGCTGAAGCCAGCACTTTGCGAAACATTGCGCAGCGCTGCAATCATCGACGGTTCGAGGCGCCCCTCGGCAACCAGCAGGTCACGGCGCAAGCCATCGACCACATCGGTAAAGGAGCGCAAGTCCTCGAATTGGCTGCGGTTGACCGAACGCTGGGTCACTACGCTTCCAGCCGCGCCCATGACCACGACCTGGCAATTGCCAAGACTATCCTGCCCTTCGAGAGTCACGCGATACGGTGTCAGGGCTTCATTGAGCAACAGGCTGATATTCTTCATCGCATCACCACTCGTCTGTTCGAATTCTTAAGGTGCATGACACTGACCCCTCCCCAGCGAGAAAAGTTCTGGGCTCGCCATGTCAGACTATTTCCGACAGTGCCTTCGGAATATGACAGTACGAATGTAAGACTTTTCTGATTGTGCGGCTTGGTGGCTACAGGGCCAGAAATGGACTACAAAACAGATCAGGAATAGACCACAGCTGTGCCAGAATTCACCGCCTGATTTACCCGTCACCGGAGCCTGCCTTGACCGACCCACTGAGCGCACCCCTGCGGATCGTGCTGGCCGATGACCATCCGATCTTTCGTATCGGCCTGCGCGCCGTGCTGGAGCGAGACCCCGGCTTGCGCGTAGTGGCCGAAGCCGCCTCGCCACAGGAGCTGACGCACTGCCTGAATGAAACCGAATGCGACCTGCTGATCACCGACTACATGATGCCCTCTCGGGATCAGAGTGATGGCTTGAGGCTGATCGGGTATGTCGGCCGGCATTGGCCAAAGCTGCCTGTAATGGTGGTCACCATGCTGACCAATCCAGGGCTGCTGCGGGCAATCCTGAACTTGGGCGTGGTCGGGCTGTTGGGCAAAGCCAGCCTCGTCGACGAATTGCCGGCAGCGATTGCCAGCCTCAAGCGCAACAAGCCGTTCGTGGCGCAGTCGATAAGAAGTATCCTGGCCCTGCCAGGTGATAATCCCGCAAGCCAGCTCACGGGCCATGTCGACCTGTCTCCGCGCGAGCTTGAAATAACACGTCTGCTGGCCCAAGGCCTCTCGGTCAACGAAATCGCTCTCCAACTCAACCGCAGCAAGCAGACGATCAGCGCGCAGAAGGTCAGCGCCATGCGCAAGCTGGGCATCGATAACGATGCGGCGTTGTATATCTACATGCAGGCCCACGGATTGAAATGACCGGGATCGGGACGGGCCTGCATCGCACCACCGGGCGGCGCTAGGGGCGCAAAGGCAGAGACCAGACGCCGTCGCAGGAACTGATCTCGTGCACGTCAGGCAAGGGTAGCAAGGCCTGTACATCCATTCGACGCTGGTAATCCTGCAGCAGCCCATGCACCGCGACAGCCGACACGGGCGTGTACAACACGCCCAACAATGGCAACCGATGCTGGCGAGCCAGTGCCGCCAGCGGTTCGACTGACTGCGAGCCATTGCTGTAGAGGATCAGTGCCCGTGCCAGCCCGGTCGCGGCCAGATGGCGGATCAGCTCGCCCATGTCCAACCCGGCCATCGTCACCTCGCAAATGGCCACGTCCGCCCCATGGCGCTTTTCCAGCGAGAGACAGGCCGCGTTGAAGCTCTGAGCGGTGAGGACGTCGAATACCCCACAGGCATTGAGCACCTGATGCATGGCGATCAACTGATACGGAATATCTTCCAGCACCAGAACTCTGAGCGAACGCATGAGTGAAAACCTCGAAGGAGCGCATCGAGCTGCGCATTGCCTGGCACTCTAAAGGGCAAGTGGAACGCTTGGGATAGGACAAGTCCTAAATTTCCGAGGAATTTTCTCGACAGCGCGCTATGGCCGTGGCCAACCTTGCGATTTCGCAATGGAGCTCCTTGCCCTCGACGAGCAATCGCTGCTCATCGCCCAACTGACAACACGCATCCACTTCGGCGAGCGCGCGCATCAATGGCTCCGCGTCGATAAGACGAGCAATGCCTTGAAGCCGATGCAGCACCTCTTGCAGGCGTAACCAGTCGAGCGCCTCGACGACCTCGGTCAGCGCTCCGGCCTCTGCCTCCAGATTCCGGGAGAACTCGTCGAGCATTCGTCGCATGACCTTTTCATTGGCCTGGGTCAGACGTTGCAGCGCCTGCATGGAGAATGCCGGACCCTGCTGCAGGTCGGCGATGATCTGAGCCAGCCTGTCCAGGGCTATTGGCTTGACCAGCAGTTCATCCATGCCCGCTTCGGCACAGCGCAACCGCTCATCCTGCATGGCATTGGCGGTACAGCCGATAACCCGAACCGGACGTGCACCGGATAGCGCTTCCTGCTGGCGGATGGCTTGGCACAGGGCGTGGCCATTCATGCCTGGCATGTTGCAGTCGGTGAGCACCAGATCGTAATGCCCGGCTTGCCAGGCAGCCAGCGCCGTCACACCGTCGCTGGCGTCCTGCACCCGATGCCCCAGAAACTGCAACTGCTGGGTCAACACCATCCGATTGGCCGACAGGTCATCCACCACCAGAATGTCCAGCGCGGCGGTGTCGGGCCTCGGTTGGACAGGAGCCATTGCCGCCGCGGGCTCTGCATCGTGGCGTACATCGATCTGCACTTCGACTCGCGTTCCCACGCCTTCGGTACTGTGCAGGTTGATCGTGCCGCCCATCAGTTGGACCAACTGCTTGCAGATGGTCAAACCCAGGCCGGTACCGATGGATTCCTGTTGCAGGTCCACGCCACCCTGAACGAACGGTTTGAACAATCTGGCCTGTTGCCCAGGCGTCATGCCCGCGCCCGTGTCGCTGACGACAATGGTCATCCGCCACTGGCCCGGGTTGAGCAGCTGCGCGTCGACAGCCAGGCGCACGCTGCCTTGGCGGGTAAATTTCAAGGCGTTGCCGAGCAGGTTGTGCACCCCCTGCCGCAACCGCAACGGATCGAACCAGAACGTGCTGGCCATGGCCGGTGCGATGTCGAGATCGAGCGCAATGCCCTTGCGCTGTGCCTGGGCCGAAAACAGGCTGAGCATGCCTTCGAAGAACGGCCGGACTTCGGTCACCTGCTCGGCCAGTTGCAGGCTGCCTGATTCGATCTTCGCCAGGTCCAGACTGTCGCCGATCAGGGCGACAAGCTCCTGGGCCGAACGCCAGGCCCCCTCGAGCGCCTCGGACACCGGTTGCTCGTCCCGCCGGCGTCGCTCACGCTCCAACTCGAGCAAGCCGATGATGGCCGCCATGGGCGTACGAATCTCATGGCTCATGGTCGCCAGAAAGGCGCTCTTGGCCTGGTTTGCCTGCTCGGCGGTGTGCCGAGCCTCTACCAGTTGATCTTCGAGGCGCTTGCGCTCGGAAATGTCGATCCAGCCGCCCAGCAAGCCCTGAAGCTGGCCCTCGGCATTGTAGAACGGCACGATCCATTGCCAGGCATGCACCTTGCGGCCGTGCATCTGGATCTGCCGATCAGCGGATACCGGTTGCTGATCGTCCAGCAGCTTGAGGTAGTCGCGATGCATCTGCTCGGCCTCGTCCGAGTTCACCACGACAACCTCCTGCAACGTGCGACCCTTGATGTCTTGCAAGCGCGTCGCGAAGCTCTGCTCGTAGCTCTTGTTGCAGGACAACAGCCGTGCCTGCAGATCGCGCACATAGATGGGGCTGGGAATGCCATCGAGCAATGCGCGCTGGAAGGCGAGCTGATCGTTGAGCGCATGCTCGGCCTCGAGTCGCTGACGTATCTGCGCCTTGAGTCGGCCGCTCCACACCAGTGACACGGCGCCCAGCACCAGGGCCACTGCCAGCAGCCAATAGACCCACGTGGCAATGCGCTGCCACATGGGCTCTGGCGGCACCACCGCACCCAGCCATTTCAAGCGCGCCGCGCGCAGTTCGGCTACCGGATACGCTTCCAGCGCTTTGTTGATGATCGCCGTCAGCTCGGGCTCCGAGGCGCGAATGGCGAAACGATCGGGTGACCATTCGCCATCGACATTGCGTCCGACCTTGAGCACGCCAGGCGGATACCGTCCCACTGCGCGATAGGCCCCGACTTCACTGTCGATGGTTGCATCCGCCTCGCCACTGGCAACCATCTCGCGCGCCTTGTCGTAGGTGCTGACCAGAACCAGTTTGATCTGCGGGTACTGGCTGCGGATCGCGCTTTCCAGGGCATGTTCGGCCGGAATCGCCAGTACCTTGCCGGCGAGCTCGTCCAGATGGCCGATGGGCAGATCCTCGGCGCGAACGATGAAGACCCAACCCTGGCCCCCGAAGGAATGGCTGAAGCTGAGGAACGCCTTGCGTTCCGGGGTTTCCGAGAGCGTGGTGTTCATGTCGGCCTGGCCATGCTTGAGCATGTCCAGGCTCTGGGCCATGGAACTGGAAGGCAGATAGACGAACTGCAGTCCCGTCATGTGCGACAGGGTCGCCAGCACCTCACTGTTGAGCCCTACCCAGTTCCCCTGCCGATCTCGGTACAGGTAGGGCGGATACTGGGTCGCAACCACGCGAACCTGTCGGTGCCGGGCGATCCAGGCTTGCTCGGCGGGTTCCAGCGGGACCCGGTGGTGACCGATTTCCGAACCCAGCCCAGTGGTCCAGCGGGTCAGGATCTCACGGCGCAAACCGTCGTCGATGCTGGCCAGCGCCCGCTCGACCATCTGTCCCAGTAAAGGATCGGCCTTGCGACTGGCGATGGTGTACCCCACCGGGGGCAGGCCACTGGGGCCGATGATGTCCAGATCGAGGTAGGGACGCAGCGCATTGTAGGCACGCACGATGACTTCGTTGCTGATCATCGCATCGACATCGCCCTGATGCAGCGCTTGCAGGCCGCTGCTCAGGCTGGGTGCCATGACGATGCGGCTGTCCGGATACACGCGCTGCACCGTAGCGTCGTCGGCGTAGCCATCCACCAGCGCGACCTTCTGTCCAGCCAGGCCGCTCCCCCCCCTGCTACCGACGCGCCGCACGATAACACCATGGTCGGGCATGTACTCCTTGGTGAACGCCAGGCCGCCGATAGCCTGTTCATACCCATTGGCGCTGGTCAGCAGGTCGATTTCGCCATCCTTGAGTGCCTGCACCGCTTCGCTGCGCTGGGCGAAGCCCAGTACTCGCAATTCAACCCCCAGGCGGCTACCGATCAGGCTCAGGTAATCGGCGCTCACGCCTTGATAGCGGTTGCGCTCACTGGTGATATCGATGGGTTCATAGTCAGCCAATGAAACGCCGACGCGGAGCGTCCCGTGGCGCTGCAACCATTGCTGCTCGGCACTGGAAAGCGGCAGGGGCGCGAGCTGGGCGAACGGTGCGACGAGCGCGAAAGGCAGACTCTGGGCGGCAGTGGCCAAGCCGGGCAAAAGGATGCAGGCGCCCACCAAAAGCCCCGCCGCCCACGCCATCGCCCCTGCGCGCGTGAAAAACGAGGTCGGTTTGGGTCTCATGCCGTGCATCCTTGCCTGCGGGCCGAAAGGGCCTGGGAAAAAGTTGCATAAGCTTGGCACTGTAAAAAGCAGAAAGCCCGCATCGAGCGGGCTTTATGTGTTTCAGATCGCGTCAGGCGCGCTGCTGCGTACCGTCAGAGCGGCTTGCCGCGGTTGCCGTGCTGACTCACGAAGGCTTGTACGGCCGACAGGTCATTGGGCAGTACAGTGCACTTCTCTTCGCGCTCGAACAGATCGACCAGGTGCGGTGGCAGCTCCAGCGCCCTGCCCACACCCGCCTTCTGTACCGCCTCAGGGAATTTGACCGGATGCGCGGTACCCAGCACGACCATGGGCGTATCCAGGCTGCGTCGGCACTCGCGGGCCGCGCGCACGCCAATGGCCGTGTGCGGATCGAGAACTTCGCCGCACTCGGCGAACACCTGGGCGATGGTCTCGCAGGTCTGCTCGTCACTGACCGCCAGCGAGTCGAACAACTTGCGCGCCTCGGTCCAGCGCTCCTGCTCGACACTGAAACCGCCGCCCTTGCGGAAGTTGTCCATGAGGCCGGCAATGGCCGCGCCGTTGCGACCGTGCAGATCGAACAGCAGACGCTCGAAGTTCGACGACACCATGATGTCCATCGACGGCGACAACGTGGCGTGCAGGGTTTCCTTGACGTACTGGTTGCCGCTCATGAAGCGGTGCAGGATGTCGTTGCGGTTGGTGGCCACCACCAACTGGTTGATCGGCAGGCCCATGTTGCGTGCCAGGTAACCGGCGAAGATGTCGCCGAAATTGCCGGTCGGCACCGAGAATGCCACCGAACGCGCGGGCCCGCCCAGCTGCAGCGCGGCATGGAAGTAATAGACGATCTGGGCCATGATCCGCGCCCAGTTGATCGAGTTCACCGCAACCAGCGGCGTGCCCTTGAGGAAGCTCTGGTCGGCGAAGCTGTTCTTGACCATTTCCTGGCAGTCGTCGAAGTTGCCTTCGATGGCGATGTTGTGCACGTTGTCGCCGCCGATCGTGGTCATCTGCCGACGCTGCACTGCCGATACGCGTTCATGCGGGTGCAGGATGAAGATGTCGACGTTCTCGCAGTGCTTGCAGCCTTCGATCGCCGCCGAGCCGGTGTCACCACTGGTGGCGCCAATGATCACCACACGCTGGCCGCGCTTGGCCAGTACGTAGTCGAGCAGACGACCCAGCAACTGCAGGGCAAAGTCCTTGAACGCCAGGGTTGGGCCGTGAAACAGCTCCATTACCCACTCGTTGCCGCCCAGCTGGCGCAGCGGCGCGATCGAGGCGTGGGCGAACACCCCGTAGGTGTCTTCGAGAATCTTCTTGAAATCGGCATCCGGGATGCTGCCGGTGACGAACGGGCGCATCACTCGGAAGGCCAGCTCGTGGTAAGGCAGGCCTGCCCACGAGGCAATTTCTTCCTGGGTGAAACGCGGCAGATTCTCCGGCACATACAGGCCGCCATCGCTGGCCAGGCCGGCGAGCAGGACCTCTTCGAAGTTCAGGGCCGGGGCCTGACCGCGAGTACTGATATAACGCATTGCGAATTCCTCTGGCAGCTGCCGCTTAGTTCAAGTGCTCGACACGGATGCGCACAACCGGCCCGACGACGCCCTGCAAGGCTTCCAGCGCCTTGATGGCATCATTGATGTGCTGTTCGACGACGCGGTGGGTCAGCAGGATCATCGGCACCAGGCCGTCGTGTTCCTCGACCTCCTTCTGCATGATCGACTCGATGTTGATGCCGCGCTCGGACAGGATGCTCGCCACCTGTGCCAGCACTCCCGGATGATCCTTGGCCTGGATACGCAGGTAGTAGGCACTTTCACACGCCTCGATCGGCAGGATCGGGTGGGCGGAGAGCGAGTCTGGCTGGAAAGCGAGGTGGGGAACACGATTCTCCGGGTCCGAGGTCATGGCCCGGACCACGTCGACCAGGTCGGCGACCACGCTCGAAGCGGTGGGCTCCATGCCAGCACCGGCACCGTAGAACAGGGTGGAACCGGCTGCATCGCCGTTGACCATCACCGCATTCATCACGCCATTGACATTGGCGATCAGGCGATCAGCCGGGATCAGCGTCGGATGGACGCGCAACTCGATGCCGCGCTCGGTACTGCGTGCCACGCCCAGGTGCTTGATGCGGTAGCCCAGGGCTTCGGCATAGTTGACGTCGGCCGTGGTCAGGCGAGTGATGCCTTCTGTGTAGGCCTTGTCGAACTGCAACGGGATGCCGAAGGCGATGGACGCCAGGATCGTCAGCTTGTGCGCGGCATCGATGCCTTCCACGTCGAAGGTCGGATCGGCTTCGGCGTAGCCCAGTGCCTGTGCTTCGGCCAGGACGTCTTCGAAGGTACGGCCCTTCTCGCGCATTTCGGTCAGGATGAAGTTGCCCGTACCGTTGATGATGCCCGCTACCCAGTTGATACGGTTGGCCGACAAACCTTCGCGAATCGCCTTGATCACCGGGATGCCGCCGGCAACCGCAGCTTCGAACGCGACGATCACGCCCTTCTCGCGCGCCTTGGCGAAAATCTCGTTGCCGTGCACGGCAATCAGCGCCTTGTTGGCGGTGACCACGTGCTTGCCGTTCTCGATGGCCTTGAGCACCAGTTCGCGCGCGACGGTGTAGCCACCGATCAGCTCGATGACGATATCGATCTCCGGGTTGCCGGCCACTGCGAAGACATCGTTGGTGATGGGGGTACCGGTAATCTGGCAGTTGGGGTTCGGCGAGCGCATCGCAATCTGCGCCACTTCAATACCGCGCCCGGCACGGCGGGCAATCTCCTCGGCGTTGCGCTGAAGTACGTTGAAGGTGCCGCCACCGACGGTACCTAACCCACAGATGCCTACTTTGACCGGTTTCACTCTGAACTCCCCATGAAACGACCGCCCAGATGACGGTCGTGATACTGGCCGCAGGCCCTGAGCCCGCGGCTATTGATGACGTGCGAGTGCCGCTCAGCCTTTCGCGTCGAGCGCCAGCTTGGCCACGTTCGCAGCCGGCTGGTAGCCAGGAATGACCTGCCCGTTTTCCAGCACGATGGCTGGCGTGCCGCTGACACCGATCGACTGGCCCAGCTCGAACTGCTTGGCAACCGGATTGACGCAGGAAGGTGCCTTGATGGTATCGCCCGAGACCATCTTGTCCATGGCCGCCTTGCGGTCCTTGGAGCACCAGACGGCCTGCAGTTGTTCGTCACCGGCCGATTTCAGACCCTGGCGCGGGAACGCCACGTAGCGGACCTCGACACCCATGCGGTTCAGCTCGGGGACTTCGGCGTGCAGCTTGTGGCAGTACGGGCAGGTGGTGTCGGTGAATACGGTAATGTGCGATTTGGTTTCGCCCACCGCCGGGTACACCACGGTATCGGCGACCGGAATGGCGTTGATGGTCTTGGCGATGGCTAGCCGTTCGGTCTTCTCGGTCAGGTTGACCGGCTTGCCGTCCTGAATCTGGAACAGGTAGCCCTGCATGACGAACTGGCCGTCGGCGCTGGCATACAGCACGCGACCGCCCTTGAGCTTGACCTCGTACAGGCCATTGAGCGGGCTTGCGCCCACGCTTTCGATAGGGACTTCCAGTTGCAAGGTCTGCAGGGTCTTGCGAATGGCTTGCTCCGCAGCCGGGTCGGCCACGGCAAAGGTGCTGGCCAACGCAAGGGCTGCGGCGGCGAAAAGACGGGTCACGCGCATGGGAACTCCTGGAGCGACGGACTTGAGGGGCGATGGACGATCAACTCGTCACGGCCCGCTGCATAAACCGGGCAAGCCTACCACATTCATTGGGCAAGACCGACTGCGGACAACGCTCGACACAGAGCCGAATCGTCCGATTTCATCCCCGTGGATGGTGTTTGGCATGCAGATCCTGCAGACGCGCGCGTGCCACGTGGGTATAGATCTGCGTGGTCGACAGATCGCTGTGGCCGAGCAGCATCTGCACCACGCGCAGATCCGCGCCATGGTTGAGCAGATGGGTGGCGAACGCATGACGCAGCGTGTGCGGCGACAACGACTTGGCGATGCCGGCGACCTGAGCTTGATGCTTGATGCGATGCCAGAACGTCTGCCGGGTCATCTGCTCGCCACGCTGGCTGGGAAAGACGACATCACTGGGCCTGCCGCCAAGCAGTTCATGGCGTCCATCGCGCAGGTAGCGCTCGACCCAAACCACGGCCTCCTCGCCCATGGGCACCAAGCGTTCCTTGTTGCCCTTGCCCACCACGCGCAACACGCCCTGGCGCAGATTGACCTGATCCAGGGTCAGGCTGATCAATTCGGTCACCCGCAGGCCGCAGGCATACAGCACCTCGAGCATGGCGCGGTCACGTTGGCCGATCGGCTCGCTCAGGTCCGGCGCCTGCAACAGCGCCTCGACGTCGGCTTCGGACAATGATTTGGGCAACGGCTTGCCCAGCTGCGGCATATCGATCTGCAAGGTCGGATCGCTGCCGATCAGCTTCTCGCGCAGCAAGTACCGGTAGAAACCGCGTGCGCCCGACAGCAGCCGCGCTGTAGAACGCGCCTTGTAACCCTGTTCGACCCGCCAGGCCAGGTGATCGAGCAGCACCTCGCGGCCGGCGGCCTCCAGCGCGATGCCGCGCTCATGCAGCCAGCCGTTGAACAGGGCAAGGTCACTGCGATAGGCGTCGCGACTGTTTTGCGAGAGGCCTTTTTCCAGCCATAAGGCATCGAGGAATTGGTCGATCAGGGGGTGGTCTAGGGCTGGCATCGAGATCGTAGGGTTGTGGGGGTCCGGGGATGATAACAGGGCGCAGAGTCAGGGCGACGCCTTCGCGGGCAGAGCGCGCTCCCACATGAACATTGCCATTGAGCACTCACCTGCCAACACTCGCCCACAAACCTTCACCCACAAAAAAGGCAGCCCGAAGGCTGCCTTTTTCTGCATCAGAAACAAACTGTTCTCAGGACAGTTTTTCCTTGATACGTGCTGCTTTACCAGACAGGTCGCGCAGGTAGTACAGCTTGGCTTTACGCACGTCACCACGACGTTTCACGGCCATGCTGTCGATCTGCGGGCTGTAGGTCTGGAAAGTACGCTCTACGCCAACACCGTTGGAGATTTTACGTACGGTGAAAGCACTGTTCACGCCGCGGTTGCGCTTGGCGATGACAACGCCTTCGAACGCCTGCAGACGGGAACGATCGCCTTCCTTCACTTTCACCTGAACGACGATGGTGTCGCCCGGGGCAAAGGGAGGGATTTCTTTGCTCATCTGCTCGGCTTCGAGTTGCAGAATGATTTTGTTGGTCATGCTGTGCTCCTAAGGCAAATCGTCTGAATTGCCATCGATACGTTAACTATCGTTCCGCTCGCGGAGATACTCCGCCAGCAGCTTGTTCTCTTCTCCAGAAAGCGAGCGTCTTTCCAGAAGATCGGCACGTCGTTCGTAGGTCCGCCCAAGGGACTGCTGCAAACGCCAGCGCCGGATGTGTGCATGATTGCCGCTAAGCAATACGTCGGGAACACGCTGATCCGCATACACCTCCGGTCGGGTGTAGTGCGGGCAATCCAGCAGACCGTCCGTGAAGGAGTCTTCCTCCGCGGAGTCCGCATGCCCCAAAGCTCCGGGCAGCAGTCGTGTAACCGCATCGATCAGGACCATGGCGGGCAATTCACCGCCCGACAGCACATAGTCGCCAACAGACCACTCTTCATCGACATGAGCTTCAATGAAACGCTCGTCGATGCCTTCATACCGCCCGGCGATCAGAATCAGGGATTCGGAAGTCGCCAGTTGTTTCACGGCGCCCTGTACCAGCGGTCGGCCCTGGGGCGAGAGGTAGATCACCTTCGCCGCTTCCCCTGCTGCTGCCTTGGCCTGAACCAACGCGTCTTCCAGGGGCTTGATCTTCATCACCATTCCCGGACCACCGCCGAAGGGCCGGTCATCCACTGTGTGGTGACGGTCCGTGGTGTAGTCCCGCGGGTTCCAGCAGGTCAGTTGCAACAACCCCTGTTTCACCGCGCGGCTGGTAATGCCGTACTCACTGATGGCCGAGAACATCTCGGGGAACAGGGTGATCACTTCAACGCGAAGGGTTGCCATCGCCTAGAAGTCCGCGTCCCAATCCACCCTCATCTCGCCAGCGGCCAGGTCGACCTTCAACACGCATTGCGCCGTATAGGGCAACAGGCGTTCACGATCATCCAGGCTGCCCGCGCAGGGCTTCACCACCATTACATCGTTGGCGCCGGTCTCCAACAGGTGATCGATGGTGCCGAGCAATTGCTCCTGCAGATCGATGACCTTCAGGCCCTGAAGCTGATACCAGTAGTAATCATCTTCGGCCAGGTCGGGCAAAAGGCTGCGCGAGATGCAAATCTCGTAACCGGACAGAAGACGGGCTTCGTCGCGATCATCCAGGCCTTTCAACTTGGCAACCAGATCCTTTTGTGTGGATCGGCCGCTGACCAGCTCTACCTGTTTGACGACAACCCCTTCGCGCTTGAGCGTCCAGGTCTTGTAGTCGAGCAGGTTTTCTATCGGATCGGTAAAGGAAAAGACCTTCACCTCGCCGCGAACGCCGTGTACCGAGAAAATCTTGCCGACGACGATCAAGTCATCAGCGGAATCTGGCGTCGCGTTCATATTGCTCAGGCCGCGGCCTTGGCAGCTTCCTTCAGCAACTGAGCAACACGCTCAGAAGGCTGTGCACCCACGCTCAACCAGTGGTTGACGCGCTCTTGGTTCACGGACAGACGGATTTCCTGACCACGGGCAACAGGGTTGAAGAAACCCACGTGCTCTTTGTGGGAACCGTCACGCGGGTTGCGCGAATCGGTTACGGTCAGTTGGTAAAACGGGCGCTTTTTGGAGCCGCCACGGGCAAGACGGATGGTTAGCATTGAACATCGTTCCTGTAGTCGGTGCTGCAAATCATAATGCACAGCGGGCACACGGGTGCCCGAAAGGCCGCATATTCTCAAGGAATACACGGACATTTGCAAATGCCTTTTTCCGATAGGTCGGGGCTTGCAGCGTGGATTTGCCTATAAGCCGTTGCAAGCAACGGAGTTTGGCCACATGGCCAGGGTATTCATCGGCACGGAAGGTGGAGGTGTGGGAGCAGGCTCCCACAGGGCTCTCGTGCCGACGGAATGCGTTACATCTTGGGCATGCCGCCACCGCCGCCGGGCAGCATGCCGCCCATGCCGCGCATCATCTTGGCCATGCCACCCTTGGTGGAAAACTTCTTCATCATCTTCTGCATCTGCTTGTGCTGCTTGATCAAGCGACCGATGTCCTGCACCTGCGTGCCCGAACCCATGGCGATACGGCGCTTGCGCGAGCCGCTGATCACGTCCGGATCGCGGCGCTCGGCCGGGGTCATGGAGTTGATGATGGCTTCCATCTGCTTGAACTGCTTCTCGGCGACATTCTGGGCATTGCCCATCTGCGAGAGATTCACACCGCCGATGCTGGGCAACTTGTCCATCAGGCCACCGAGGCCGCCCATGGTCTTCATCTGCACGAGCTGGTCACGGAAGTCTTCGAGGTCGAAACCCTTGCCCTTCTTCAGTTTCTTGGCGAGCTTGTCGGCCTTGTCCTTGTCCAGCGACTGTTCGGCCTGCTCGATCAGGCTGAGCACGTCGCCCATGCCCAGGATGCGCGAAGCGATCCGGTCGGGGTGGAACGGCTCGAGCGCTTCGCTCTTCTCGCCCATACCGATGAATTTGATCGGCTTGCCGGTGATGGCACGCACCGACAGCGCGGCACCGCCACGGGCGTCGCCGTCGACCTTGGTGAGGATCACACCGGTCAGCGGCAGCGCATCGCCGAAGGCTTTGGCCGTGTTGGCCGCGTCCTGACCGGTCATGGCGTCGACCACGAACAGGGTTTCGGCCGGCTTGACCGCCGCGTGCAGCTGCTGGATCTCGCCCATCATCTCGGCGTCGATGTGCAGACGGCCGGCGGTGTCGAGAATGACCACGTCGATGAACTTGAGCTTGGCCTCGCGAATCGCGGCGTGGGCGATGTCCACCGGCTTCTGGCTGATGTCGGACGGGAAGAAGGTCACGCCGATATCGCTGGCCAGGGTTTCCAGCTGTTTGATGGCCGCCGGACGGTAGACGTCGGCCGACACCACCATCACGGTCTTCTTCTTGCGCTCCTTGAGGTAGCGCGCCAGCTTGCCGGCGGTGGTCGTCTTGCCCGCACCCTGCAGACCGGCCATCAGGATGACTGCCGGCGGGGTCACCGCTAGGCTCAGCTCCTCGTTGGCGGCGCCCATCATTTCGACGAGCTCGGCCTGGACGATCTTCACGAACGCCTGGCCCGGGGTCAGGCTACGCGAAACCTCGGTGCCGACCGCACGCTCCTTGACCTTGTTGACGAACTCCTTCACCACCGGCAGGGCGACGTCGGCTTCGAGCAACGCCATGCGCACTTCGCGCAGGGTGTCTTTGATATTGTCCTCGGTCAGCTTGGCTTTGCCGGTAACGTGGCGAAGCGTCTGCGAGAGGCGGTCTGTAAGGTTTTCAAACATGTCGCGATCCTTTCTGGCTCTGGTTGAGCCGAGGTTGTGGCGGCAAGAGCAGGCCGGCGATTATAACCAAGAGTGGGTGCCACGGACACTGCGCGGTATGCAGTCTTTCGTCGGCGGGCATTTGATGCCAAACTCAGGCACTTTCCGGCTTGTGCTCCACAGGACCTATGCTCCCTTTGTCACCCAGTCTATTACCCACCCTCGGCGCCGCCTGCCTGTACGCCGCTGCGACTGCCTATCAGGCGACCCGCATTGGCCAGGGCAGCAAGGCTGACAAGCGCCTGCTCTACCTGTTCGGCTTCCTGGCCGTCATCGCCCATGGCTGCGCGTTGTTCTCGCAACTGCTGACACCGCTGGGGCTGAGCCTGGACTTCTTCAGCGCCGCCAGCCTGATCGCCGTGGCGGTGATCGCCCTGACCCTGCTGGCGACCAGTCAGATTCCCGTGGAAAACCTGCTGGTACTGCTGTTCCCCCTGGGCCTGGCCACCATCCTGATCGCGCAGTTCGTGCCCGGCGGGACCGCGCCACTGATCCACGAAGAGCCCGGCATCCTTACACATATCCTGCTGTCCATCCTGGCCTATGGCATGTTCACCATCGCCGTGTTCCAGTCGCTGCTGCTGTTGCTGCAGGATCACCAGCTCAAGCACAAGCACCCGGCAGGCCTGATCAAGAACTTTCCGCCGCTGCAGACCATGGAAAGCCTGCTGTTCGGCTTCATCTGGGCTGGCTGGGTATTGCTGTCGCTGTCACTCATTTCGGGTTGGGTGTTCGTCGAGAACCTGTTCGCGCAACATCTGGTCCACAAGACCCTGCTGGCCTGTCTGGCCTGGATCGTCTTCAGCGTGCTGCTGTGGGGGCGCAACCGCCTGGGCTGGCGCGGACATAAGGCCATTCGCTGGACGCTGGCCGGGTTCTGCCTGCTGATGCTGGCCTATTTCGGCAGCAAGCTGGTTCGCGAATACATTCTGCACATCTGACAGGTCACCCATGGACACTCTGCCCCTAGGGCCGATGCTCGGCGCGCTGGCGCTGGCCATTCTCCTCGCCGCGCTGCTGTGTGCAGTGGACGCGGCGCTGCACACGTTGGCCGCACAGCGCCCCACTGGCCGCAATGGCGATCGCCCGGCGCTGGAGGCGCCTCTACCCAGCCTGGTACTGCTCGCTACCCTGGTCCGTGCTTTGGCCGTGACTTTGGGTGTCACACTGGGCATCTATCTGCGCGGCGCCCATGGCGCCTGGCTTGGGGGTCTGGGTACAGCGATCGCTTTGCTGGTACTGGCCGACTACTTACCACGCCATCTTGCCCGGCGCTATCCACGACCGTTCATCGGCATGGCCAATGCGCTGATGGCTCCGCTGCTCAAGCTGGTCTGGCCGCTGGCATGGTTGCTGGACGGCGCTGCGCGCTTGCTGGTCGTTCCCTTCGCTCGCAAGGAATCCAACCAGGGCGCCCAGCAGGAACCTGCCCAGCCCCGTAGCGTGCTCGATGAATTGGCCGCCGAGGCGCGCAGCAACAAGCCGCACCTGGCCAACAGCATTCATGCCTTGGACAAGATCACGGTCAACGACATTCTCGTGCCGCGCAACGAGATCGACGGCATCAACCTGGAAGACTCGCTGGACGAAATCATCGACCAGTTGATGATCAGCCGGCACACCCGCCTGCCGGTTTTCCACAATGACATCAACCATGTCGAGCGGGTGCTCAACACACGCCAGATCAGTCACTTGCTGCCTCAACGCGAGTTGACCCTGGAAGCCTTGCTGGCCGCCTGCTACGAAGCCTATTTCGTGCCGGAAAGCACGCCACTGCAGATGCAGCTGCTCAACTTCCACAAACAGCAGCGGCGGCTGGGCATCGTCGTCGACGAGTACGGCGAGGTACAGGGCATCGTTACCCTGGAAGACATTCTGGAAGAAATCGTCGGCGAGTTCGAAGATGACGACGCCCTGGCCAACCCCCATATCCACCCGCAGCTGGACGGACGTTTCGTGGTCGAGGGTCAGGCCTCCATCCGTGACATCAACAAGAGCCTGGGCTGGCACCTGCCCAGTGACGGTCCCAAGACCCTGAACGGTCTGGTGACCGAGGCATTGGAAAGCATCCCGGCCAGCGCCGTCTGCCTGAAGATAGGCCGCTATCGGATGGAGATTCTCGAAACCGAGGAAAACCGTGCGTCGCGGGTACTGATCTGGCACGCAAGTAGCCTGCCTGCGGCATGACACCAACTTAGCAAGCCGTCTTGACTGGCGCCGCCGTTCGACAGGCGCCAGTCGACCTACGCCTTACAACTCGACCTTGATCGCCTGCGAGGACCGTGTGGCCTTTGCACGGGCCGCTTCGATCGATTCGTCGCGGGCCAGGGCCACGCCCATGCGCCGCTGTCCATTGACTTCAGGCTTGCCGAACAGACGCAGTGCCGTATCCGGCTCGGCCAACGCAGCTCCAAGGTTGTCGAAGGCGGTCTGGCGGGAATTGCCTTCGACCAGAATCACCGCCGAGGCCGACGGCCCGAACTGACGAACCAGCGGGATCGGCAGGCCGAGAATGGCACGGGCATGCAGGGCGAACTGGGAAAGATCCTGGGAAATCAGCGTGACCAGACCGGTATCGTGCGGACGCGGCGAGACTTCGCTGAACCACACCTGATCGCCCTTGATGAACAGCTCGACACCAAACAGGCCGCGCCCACCCAGGGCTTCGGTCACCGCGCGAGCCACACGCTCCGATTCGGCCAGAGCCACCGGGCTCATGGCCTGTGGCTGCCAGGACTCTTGATAGTCGCCCTTTTCCTGACGGTGGCCGACCGGTGCACAGAACGTCGTTCCGCCCACATGGCGGACGGTCAGCAGGGTGATCTCGTAGTCGAAGTCGATGAAGCCTTCGATGATCACCCGGCCCTTGCCGGCGCGTCCGCCTTCCTGGGCATAGTCCCAGGCAGACTGCACATCGGCAGGCGTGCGCAACAGACTCTGGCCCTTGCCCGAGGAGCTCATGACCGGCTTGACCACGCAGGGGAAGCCAAGGTCCTGCACGGCCCGCTCGTAGTCCTCGAAGGTGTCGGCAAAATGATACGGCGAGGTCGGCAGGTCCAGCTCTTCGGCAGCCAGGCGCCGGATGCCCTCACGGTTCATGGTCAGTTGGGCCGCACGCGCGGTCGGCACCACGGTGAAACCCTCGGACTCCAGCTCCACCAGAGTGGCCGTGGCGATGGCCTCGATCTCGGGCACGATGTAATGCGGCTTTTCCGCTTCGATGACCGAGCGCAAGGCGGCGCCGTCAAGCATGTTGATGACGTGGCTGCGGTGGGCAACCTGCATGGCGGGCGCATCGGCGTAGCGATCGACGGCAATGACTTCGACGCCCAGGCGCTGCAGCTCGATCACCACTTCCTTGCCCAACTCGCCGCAGCCACACAGCAATACGCGGGTCGCGGTCGGCGACAGGGGGGTTCCGATACGGGTCATTTCAGGTCCTCAGGGAAGCGTCTGGATCGAGGGGCAGCACGCACGCCTGCCCGACAGGGGCGGGCATTTTAACCCAACACGGCGTTGCGCGCGCCAGTACCGCCGCCCGAGGGCACGAGCTCGACTAAAGGCTCGGCAACATCAGGCCCTGGGCCACGGCGCGCTGATGAGCCAGACGCAGGACGTCGCGACGCTGCTCGTCGCTCATGCGCCCCCACTGGGTGATTTCGACTGCGGTGCGCTGGCAGCCTGTGCACACATCGTCCTCGTCCAGTGCACACACGCTGATGCAGGGTGACTTGACCGGCTTGGGTAGAGGATTCATGAATCCTGCTCGGTCAGTTCGCGCGCGTAACGCTGGGCATTGTGGACGTAGTGCGCGGCGCTGGCTTCGAGCATGCGCTTCTGGGCTTCGGTCAGTTCGCGCACGACCTTGCCCGGTGACCCCATGACCAGCGATCCATCGGGAATTTCCTTGCCTTCGGCGATCAGCGAGTTGGCTCCGATGATGCAGTGCTTGCCGATCCTGGCACCGTTGAGGATAACCGCGTTGATCCCGATCAGGCTGAAGTCGTCCACGGTGCACCCATGCAGCATGGCATTGTGGCCAATGGTGACGCCGCGACCGATGGTCAGCGGCACGCCTGCGTCGGTGTGCATCACGGTGCCGTCCTGAACGTTGCTGTGCTCGCCGATATCGATCAGTTCGTTGTCGCCGCGCAGCACGGCGCCGAACCACACGCTGGCGCCGGCCTGCAGACGCACCTTGCCGATCAGGGTGGCGTTGGGTGCGGTCCAGCTGTCGGGATGGGTTTCGACGCGAGAGTCGCCCAGACGGTATTTCATGTGATGTCCTCGAGGCAGCAGCGAGCGGCACGGCACTTGGCCGAGCGACGCTCAGATGGCGGTGTAATGCTCGGGAGGCCGGTGCAGGCTGATCCGGGCGTCGTACATCAGGTTGACCAGCTCGACGATCATGATCGCCGACAACCCCCAGATCTTGTATTCGCCGAAGCGGTAGCTGGGCACATACCAGCTGCGCCCCTGGTAATCGATGCGGTGGGTATGTTCGCGCGGATCCTGGCGGAAGAACTCCAGCGGCACCGAGAACACGGCAGCGATTTCGGCATCGTTTGGCTGGTATTCGACGTAGTCGGGAATGATCCCGACAAAAGGCGTGACCTTGAGCCCGTGCTTGGAGATCAGCGGGCTGAGCGGACCGACTATTTCCACCAACCCCGGCGGCAGGCCGATTTCTTCTTCGGCCTCGCGCAGGGCCGTGAACACCAGGTCCGGGTCCTGCGGGTCGCGCCGCCCGCCCGGAAAGGCCACCTCGCCGCCGTGGGTGGAGAGCCCCGAGGCACGTAGCGTCAGGACCAGTTCGGGCTCGTCGCTGCGAGTGATGGGCAGCAGCACCGCCGCTTCGGGAAAACGGCTGTCGGTTTCCAGCGTGCGTGGGGTGTGGCTGCTCACTCGGCGCAGTAGCTCGTCCAGCATGGCGTTTCTCGATCCGTGGCCTGCTGGCATGATGCACCAAAAGCCGCTGGCAGCCCAAGCCCGATTTGCCCCGCCGCAGGCTTGCGGCCCTTGGACAGTACGGCCAAGATAGCGGCAGCCATCAAGGATCTCAGCATGAATTTCTGCAGCCATTGCGGCAACCCGGTGACCCTGCGCATCCCCACCGGCGACACACGTCCCCGATTCGTCTGCGGACATTGCCACCTCGTTCATTACCAGAATCCCAAGGTGGTGGCAGGCTGCATTGCCGTATGGCAGGGGCAGGTGTTGTTGTGCCGGCGGGCCATCGAGCCGCGCCGTGGTTTCTGGACCCTGCCCGCAGGCTTCATGGAAAATGGCGAAACTCTGCAGCAGGCCGCCAGCCGCGAAACCATGGAAGAAGCCTGCGCCCAGGTGACCGACCTTGCGTTGTACACCGTTTTCGATCTGCCTCACATCAGCCAGGTGCAGGTGTTCTACCGTGCCGAAATGTCCGAGCCTGTGTTTGCCGTGGGTGAGGAAAGCCTGGAAGTGGGATTGTTCGCGCAAAATCAGATCCCTTGGGCGGAGCTCGCTTTCCCCACCGTCGGGCGTACCTTAGAATACTTTTTCGCTGACCGGCTGGAGCACAACTATCCGGTCCGCAACGAGTGTGTGGGGCCGCTGCTCGCGCAGCCGCCTCAGACCTGACCCGACGCACCGGCACCCGCGGTGCGTATTCATTGCAGGAATACTCCATCGATGCGCTGCCTGACCGCCCTGTTCTGCCTGTGCTTCGCCGTGAGCGCCCAGGCGGCCTTCACCGTTACCGTGGAACGCAAGCCGGTTGACCAGATCGGCGTTGCGGCGAAACCGGGCAAGCGCCTGGGCGTGGACCCGATCGACAAGGTGCTGGTGCTCAAGACCAGCCGCCAGTTGCAATTGATCAGCGGCGGCGAGCCGCTCAAGAGCTATCGCATCTCCCTGGGCAAGCAACCCAACGGTGCCAAGGAACGAGAGGGCGACAAACGCACCCCCGAAGGTTTCTATTGGCTCGACTGGCGCAAGGTCAGCGATCGGTTCAACCTGGCCATGCACGTTTCCTACCCCAATATCAGCGACGCGGCCCGGGCTCGCCGCGAGGGCGTTCCACCCGGCAGCATGATCATGATCCACGGTACTCCGATCGACGCGGAGTACCCGGAATGGTACTTCGCCACCCTGGACTGGACCGATGGCTGCATCGCCATGAAAAACGACGACATGCGAGAGGTGTGGAGCCTGGTCAAGGACGGCACGATGATCGAGATCCGGCCTTGAGCCGAAGGCTTTCTGCAGCGGCGCAATCGTGACGGTCCTTCAGGCATCATAGGAACCATCCTACGAGTGGTTCCTTTTTCTAATCCTCGCTTTCCCACTGTCTGTCAGATTCTTCCTACCTACAACCCTTCTCCCCTGCCCGTTCCCTGGGAAGTCCTGCCTCATAAAGTGGCCCCCTATTGATTGGTCGACAACTGGGGCTGGGCTGCAATGACGATTTTCCGCAAAGACTGCCTGTTATCCATGCTGTTATTGGGACCTGCCCTGGCGCTGGCCGAAACAGGCGTGCCCAAGCTGGATGACCAGATTTTGCGCCAGTTCGATAGCCAGCGTCTGGAGCGCGAAGCGACCGAACGAGCACAACGACTGGAAACCCTTCATAAAGACACAGCGGTGCAAGCGCCGGCCGCCCCCCAACGGGTCGAGAGCGATGCCGATTGCTGGCCGGTTTCCGCCGTGCAGGTGCAGGACAACCATCTGCTGGATACCGATACGCTGCAAGCCGTTCTCAAGCCTTGGGTTTCGCCGTGCATCGGCGTCAGCGACATCAATCAGATGCTGCTCGCGCTGACGGGTGCCTATGTGAAGGCCGGTTACATCGCCGCCCGACCTTACGTCCTTCGGTTGCCCGAAGCCGATGGCGAACTGGTCCTCGCCATGCTCGAAGGCTTTATCGAGTCGATCGAAATCGCCGATGGCAGTACCGATCTGGCGCTGGGCAGCGCCTTCCCCGGAATGATTGGCCGACCGCTCAAACTCACCGATGTGGAAAGTGGCCTGGACCAGCTCAACCGTTTGCGTTCGGTCGACCTGACCCTGGACATCGCGCCCGGCGAGCAAGTGGGCGGCACGCGGATCATTCTGCGTCCGCGAGGCACACGCAGATCCTGGACCTTGGGCGCCGGTCTGAACAACCGCGGCAGCGACAGTTCCGGGCGGCACCAGGCGCAATTGAGCATGAGCCTGGACAACCCGTTGCACCTCAACGATTCGCTGGCTGCCAGCTATGCCCACAGCCTGGACGGTGGCGCAGGCTTCAGTCGCCAAGGTGGGCTGTTCTACGAAATACCCTACGGGCGCTGGACGCTGAATACCTTAGCGAGTCGTTTCGAATCGCGGGCACCATTGGCTAATCGCCACAACGTGGCGCAGAGCCTGGAGAGCTACGGGCTCAAGCTGGACCGTAGCCTGTGGCGCAACCAGACCACGCTGCTCAACGCACACCTGCGCCTGGACCAGACTCGCACCGACCTGCTGTTCGACGGCACGACCGTGCGCAACGGCCGCACGACGCTGAGCGTTGCCAGCTTCGGGCTGAACCTGACTCACCTGGGCGATTCGGTGTGGAGTGGGTACCTGGGCTACTCCCGCGGGCAGGGTTGGCTGGGGAGCGATAGCACACCGCTGCGCCATGACGCGCCCCAACCGCGTTTCGAAAAGTACCGGGGCACGGTCACTCGCCGTTCGCTGTTCAACCTGCTCGAACGGCGCTGGGCCTGGAACACCGAACTGGATCTTCAGTACAGCCCCGACCCGCTGCCCAGCCTGGAGCAGTTGCGCCTGGCCGGCAGCGGCAACGTGCGTGGCTACCGCCTGGACAGCCAGCCGGTGTCCAACGGCGCCACCCTGCGCAACACCCTGAGCACCTCTCACCTGCTGGCCCCCGGCCTGTACCTGACACCCCGTGCCGGGTTGGACCTGGGCTGGGGCCAGCACACCTACAACCAGGTCCAGACCCAACAGGCCGTCGGCCTGAGTACGGGTGCGGCCCTGAGTTGGACCGATGGACAGCTGACTCTGGACTATCAACGCGGATTGCATCGGCGCACCAGTACATCACCGGAGCCAGGTTTCTGGACCTTCGGGCTGTCGCAAGCCTTTTGAAACACGCGTTCTGACATGGAAGTTCTGACACGGAAGTTCTGACCAACACGTTCTGAAAAACTTCTAAAAACAGGTACACATCCCCATGAAAAAACCATCACGTTGTGTTCAGCGCGACACCTTGCGCCTGGCGATTGCCAGTATCGTACTGGCCCCTTACATGGCCAGCGCCGACGTCATCCAGCCCGCCTTCGAGTCGGGGCCTACACCAGTCATCGTCAACGGCTCGGGCCGTGCGCCTGTCGTCGATATCGTCGCACCCAACGCCGCCGGCCTATCGCACAATCGCTACGAGCAATACAACGTCGGCCTACCTGGCGTGGTGCTGAACAACAGCTTGCAGGCCGGTCAGGCCCACGTGGGTGGAGAGTTCCAGGATGTCCAGGCCAATGCGCAGTTCAGGGGTCAGGCCGCCAGTACCATTCTCAATGAAGTGATTGGTCGGCGCCGCTCCGATATCAATGGCGAGCAGGTGATCTTCGGCCAGGCAGCCGACTACGTACTGGCCAACCCCAACGGTATTTCCCTGAACGGCGCGCGGGTGAACCTTGGGGTGAATAATCAGGCGACCTTCCTGGTGGGTCGGCCTCAGGTCGAGAATGGCCGTATCGCCGGATTCGACACGGGCGGTACGGTCGACCCTCGCGCGGCACTGCGGGTGAACGGTACAGGTGTCACGGTGAACGGCGGTTCGCTGGCCTTGATCGCGCCGAGGATCGACCAGCAAGGTCAGATCAATGCAGAGCAGAATCTCGACATTCTGTTAGGCAGCCACCGGGTCGATGCCAACAGCCTGGCAATCAGCAACATTCAGCAGAACAGCTTCAAGACCGATGCGCAGTTGGTGGGGGCCATGCATGCCAATCGGATCAATATCCTCAGCACGCGCGAAGGTGCCGGTATCAACATGGGCATCAGCCGGATCGAGGCGCGGCAGGGCATCGATATAGCGTCCCAAGGCAATCTGAACATGGCCAGCACCGCCCTTCGCGACGGCCTGGCGACCCAGGGCGAATTGAACGCTGGTGACGGCGATATTCGCCTCAGCGCGGTCGGTGATCTGAGCCTCAAGTCGGTGCGCGCGCGCGGCGCGTCGATTACCGCTGATGCCGGTGCCAACCTGAACCTGGACACTTTGACCCGCACCACTGAATCCAGCCTGAGAAACGGCGTGGAAAACGACTGGTACTTTCTGCCTGCGGGCGCAACCATCACCACAGTCGATAAAAGACGGGTCGAACCCCTGACCAACAGCCTCGACGCAACGCACAATGTAACCCTGAGCGCAGGCAACAACGCCAAGCTCGCCGCCACCCACATCAGTAGCGGCGGTGAGATTGCCGTGCGCGCGGGCGACACGCTGGAAGGGACCGCCAATGTCGATCAAACCCTGGACCGCGTGACCGTCAGCAACCAACGCCAAGGTGCGCAGCGCCTGGACAGCACCGCCACGCAGACGGCGCAAACCGCCGCGTCCAGCCGCCTGGACGGACAATCGATCAGCCTGGCCGGGCGTGCCGTCAAGGTCACCGGCAGTGATCTGACCAGCCGCAGTGATATCGACCTGTCGGGCACCGACTCGGTGGACATCGGTACCGTCGCCCTGCATGGCTCGGTGAAGCAAAACAGTCGCGAAGGGCACGTGATCGTCCGGCGCTCGCGCACTGAGATGCACGACCGCGAGAAGACCATCGACCACCGTGGCAGCCAGCTGACGGCGGACGCCGGCAAGGTCGAGGCCAAGGCCGATCGCGTGGACCTTGTCGCCGCGCAGGTCCGGGCCAAGGATATCGTCCTGCAAAGCGGTTCCCAAGGTCTCACCATAGAAGGCGTACAAGCGCACAAGCGCCTGGAAAATGCGCGTCTGGATACGGCTCTGTTCAGATCGTCCGATCGCAGCTACGACCGCAGCCAAAGCACCTATCAAGGTAGCTCGCTCCAGGCCAGTGACACCGTGAACCTGGAGAGCCAGTACGACACTCAGATCATAGGCTCGAGCATTTCGGCCAAGGGCGATCTCAAGGTCAAGACTGAGGGTCATTTGACTGTCCGTGCCGGTGAGCAGAGCAGCGAATCCACACTCAAGGGCAAGGACTGGAACCTGACGGTGTTCGTCGAGGCTGCCGGACCCGGCTCGGGCCAGCCAGTCGACGATGCGCAAGGCGCATCTGGACAAGTGAACGTAGGCGCAGGGTTGCGCCAGCAGTGGACATTGGACACCGCACAACTGACCACCCACCAGGCCAGCACGCTAAAGGGCAAAAACGTCACGCTGGAGGCTGGAGAAACCTTGGCCATGCTCGGCTCGTCGGTCGAGGCCGAGCAGGACGCGGTGCTCACGGCTCAGGACATCCGCATCCTGGCGACACAGGCACTGCGCAGCTTCCGCAATCAGGAAACCGGGAGGACCGTAGGCTACGAGATCACCTCAGGCCTCGATCGCGTGGGTGTGGCGTCCACATTCAGCCTGCAGACCGACACCGATGGGCGCAGTGAAAGCGTGCACACCCGCAGCACCGTCAAGGCGGGTAAGGACGCTCGCCTGACAGCGAAAACGCTGACCACCCAGGCGGCGCATGTGGAAGCCGGGGGGCTATTGCGAGTGCGCGCCGATGAGGTTCGCAACCAGGCTGTCACCGACGCCACCAAGACCGCCCTGGACTACAACAAGATCAAGCTCAGCGCAGGCATTTCGTTGGACTACGGTGCCATAACCCGCCAGGTACAGAAGCTGTGGACGGGTGTCGATCAGACCAGCCTGTATTCCACCGGCCTGGAGGACAGCCTGCTGCCGTGGAGCGTGGGCATCAATCTCAAGGGTGACTACCAGGATCGCAACAGCCAGTCGCTGACCCACATTGCCCGCGTCACGGAATTCAAGGGCGGTGACATCGATATTGCCGTCACCGGCAAGCTGCACGACATCGGGACCCAGTATGAGAGCACGGTCGGAGCGATCGCCTTGAGCGCTGGCAGCCATACCCTGGACGCTGCTCGAAACAGCGTGCGCACCACCATCGACGCACTGGGGGTGGACGCCATCGCTCGGCTGGAAACGTCGATCGGTGCCGACTGGACGTTCGGCGCCGCTGCCCGGGGCCACAGCAGCGCTCAGCACAAGACCGTCGAAACCGCCGTGGTCGGCAGCCTGCTTGGCAAGAAAGGTATCGCCATCCAGTTGGGCACCGATGGTGTGTATGAAGGCACCCTGATGAGCAGCGAAGAAGGGCCGATCAGTATCGACAGCGGGGGCAACCTGCAACTGCGCCAGGCCAGCAACAGCATCGTCAAGCATGACGACGGGACCCGTGGACGCGGTGCGGTGCAAGTCAGTGGCACTGTGGTGCCGGCGCCCGTGATCACCGGCGCAGCCATCGGCGGTAGTGGGCAGTACACCGAACTCGACAGCACGCAGACCATCGGCGTGGGCGGTCGATTCGATACGCCGGGTGCAGTCACGTTGACCGCCGGGGGCAATGTGATCATGCAGGGTACCGATATCGGCTCGCAGCAAGCCCCTGTCGGGAGCCTGTCCATCAATGCCGGCGAGAGTGTCGTGGTACTTGCCAGCATCGATACCGCCACAGCGCAGGGTAACGTCTATGGCGGCAGCGGCTCGCTGAGGGTCAGCGCGCAGCCGGCAACGGGTGGCAGACCACTGGCGGGCGGTGCAGGTTTCGAGTTCGGCCAGACCGACGAAGATTCGACGCTGCGACGCGGCGCGCAATGGCATGTGCTCGGCGACATGGCGGTGACAGCCGGCAGCGACCATGCTGCAGCCATATTGCTGGAGGGGCTGCAGGCCAACGCCGGCCGTATCGCACTGGACGCCAGCAAGGGCGGTATTCACATCAACGCAGCACGCTCTACCAGCGAGCGGGATAACAAGCTGATTTCCGCCTCGTTCAACCTGGGAGGGCAGGCAGGCGGTGCAAACAGAACCTATTCGCTCGATGAGTTCGCTGCACAGTTCAAGCTCGACTACGACAAACTGCAGAGCAGCACCTATGCCAACGCTCGGTTGACCGCAGGCACGGTCGACTTCAACAGCCCAGGTGAACTGCGGCTGGCCGGTGCGCAGGTGCACGCCGATCAGGTCAACGGCTCGGTGGGCAGTCTGCACGCCCGCAGCATGAAGGACCATGTCGATGCCATCACCGTCAAGACCGAGGCCGAAATCGGCATGGGCGGAGATCCGTGGGGGGCAATCGGCGGCCTGGCGAGCGTGGCAGGCGAATGGGGTACCAAGGCCAAAGAGCGCTTGGACCAGCTGAACGCTGCCTACTCGCTGCCCGTCTCGGCCAAGCTCGGCTTCGACATGCGCCGCGAACTGCGTGACACCGTGGCACACAGCACGGTCCTCAATGGCCGGGACAGCATCGGTCTGGAGGTCACTCACCAGACGCGGTTGGAAGGTGCACAGTTGCAGATTGCCAGCGACCGGGTGGCGCTGAACAACGACCGTCTGCAGACCAGTGACCTGGACTCGCGCGACCGGTTGGTGACTGTGTCGCTGCTGGCCCTGACCCCTTCGTTGGGCGCGATCAAGGACGTATACGACCATCTGCAGAAGGACAAGCCGGAAGAACTCACGATCGACACCGGGCTGTTCCGTGAGGGCGGCCACAACCGCACCCAGTACCTGACAGGAGGTGTGGAAAAACTTTCGCTCTGACCTTCCATTGCGACCCCGTGGAACCGGGGTTGCACACCTCTCTGCGGCCTGACAATCGTTTAGGCCGCATCCTACGGGGCGCTGCGCGCAGTCCGCCTGTCGCATCGCGCCCACCCTTCCTAAGGTAATCCACTGTGCATCGGCCATCGGTCGATGCACAGACCAATCCTGGACCTAAGGAAAGACCTCGATGACCCACGCCTCAAAACACTTACGCCACCTGACCCTACGCTCACTGCCGCTGGCCATCGCCGCTGCGCTGCTGGTGCCTTGCTCATACGCCGGCGCCGATGGCCTGACAGCATTCGATGGGGCCGCTGCGAAGCCAACCATCCACAGCGACCGTACCGTGCCGGTGATCGACATCGTCGCGCCCAACCAGGCGGGCCTCTCGCATAACGTCTACAGCGAATACAACGTGGGCACCGAGGGTGTGGTGCTCAACAACAGCGTGGTGGCCGGGCACAGTGAACTGGCCGGCGCGATGCACGCCAACCCGCAACTGGGTGGCACGGCCGCCAGCACCATCCTCAACGAGGTGGTCGGGCACAACCGCTCCAACATCAACGGCCCACAAGTGGTCTTCGGCGCGGCGGCAGACTATGTGCTGGCCAACCCGAACGGCATCACCCTCAACGGCGCGAGCCTGGCCAATGTGCCGCGTGCAACCTTTGTGGTCGGTTCGCCCACGCTGCAGGATGGACAACTGCACCAGCTCGACACGCAGGCCGCCAAGGGCGTTCTGCGCGTGGACAAGAACGGGGTGAACAACCTGGACGGCAGCCTTGCACTGATAGCGCCCAGCATCGCCAGCAACGGATCGATCCGTGCAGCCGGCGACGTTGACCTGTTGCTCGGCAGCAATGTCATCGATTACGCCAGCAATGAAGTCGTCAGCAGTACGCGCACGCCCAAGCGCATCGATGCCAACCTGCTTGGCGCCATGGACAGCGAGGGTCGCATCCGCGTCGTCAGCACCCACGAAGGTGCCGGTATCAAGATGCCGGGTGTCCAGATGAAGGCGGACAAAGGCATCAGCATCGCAGCCGCAGGCGATATCACCCTGCAGGGCCGCGCCAGCGGCGATGAACCGGCGCCACAGGCACGCCTCGACGCGGGCAGCGCAGAGCTGAGGGTGAACAGCACGCAACAGCTCAACCTGGCCGACGCGCAGCTGCGCAGCCAAGGCGAGCTGTCCCTGACCGCGCATGCCCTGCGCAGCCAGGGCGTGGATGCCGTCGCCGAAGGCGCCTTGCGCATCCGAGCCAGCACGGCGAGAAACAACGCGGACCAGGCGCAGGTCAGCCGCTATCAAGGCAGCGAGGTGGATGTATCGATCGACGGCAACATCAACGACGTCGGAACGTCCTATCTCAGCACCACCGGCATGACCCGCATCACCGCCCAGAACCACGACCTCAAGGCCGCTGCGGACAAATCCGCCGAAGGTACGAGCCAGGCCAAGGTAGGGGTCATTGCCGGTAGCGCTGGCGTGGACATCCAGCTCAAGGGCGATGGCCACTACGAAGGCACAGCGTTCAGCAGTACCCAGGGACCGATCACCGTGAACGCCGGAGGCGCACTGTCGCTGAACCAGGCCAGCAACCACAGACAGTCCGTTGACGATCAGCGTACCCGCAACGAGCGCCAAGCCGTCGTGGCACGCTTCGACACACCTGGCGCGGTCGCCCTTTCCGCTGGACGTGATGCCTTGCTGACAGGCGTGCAAATCGGTTCGCAGGAGCAGAAGGTCGACACGCTGAACATTTCCGCAGGCGGAACATTGCTCAATCTGGCAGCCATCGACAAAGTGACCGCCACCGGCCATCACGTATCCAACAGCGAGCAGGGTCTGCAGATGACCCAGACCGAGCAGGACAGCTATCGCCAAGTGCATTCGCAGTGGCGGGTTGCCAACGATGCCAACCTGAGCGCATCGGCGCGTCACAACCAGGCAATCACCCTGCAAGGCACCGAGCTCGATGCCGCCCGCATTCGACTCCAGGCTACCAATGGCGGCGTGCAACTTGAGGCTTCGACTCAGCGCACCCAGGCGGACGTGAAGACGTTCGGCATCGGCTCGTCCACCGGCGGCTCGCAACTGGCCATCACCCAGTACAAGGAAGACAGCAAGACCTATCGCAACGCCAAGCTGGTAGCCGATGCCGTCACTGTCGATACCCAGGGCCAACTGCGACTCAATGGTGCCGAAGTTCAGGCGCAGACGATCACGGGCAGCGTGGGCGGCAATCTGGTGGTCACCAGCCGCAGTGACGATGTGAAGGTGCTGAACGTGGAAGGACAAGCTCAACTGGGTGGCAAGCTAGCGCCCGACACATTGGCCAGCGAGGCTGCACTGCTTGCCGGCAAATGGAATGAACCGGCAACCGCAGCCTTGCACGCCTATGGTCTGGCAGGTACAGGCAGCCTGATAGAGCAAGGCCGTTTCGATTTCAAGCGTACTGACCGGCAGGGCATTGCCCAGGCGTCCGCTTTGTCGGCCAGCGACGGCGTGAGTCTGAAGGTGGCTGGGGTAGTCGATCAGGCGCAGGAAACTCAAGGCGTGAACGAGCTGCAGAGTCACAACCTGGTGAACGTGCGCGGGGGCAATCTCGACATGGCCAAACGAGTGTACGGCCAGATGCGTCTGCGCTAAAGAACAGTGGCGGCTTACAGCTCGTGAAGCCGCCACACTTCATAGGCCGGCGTTTCGTAAGGGTGGGCAAGCTTGAGTGCTTGCACCACCTGTGCGATGAGCGGATCGGCCACGACCAGCTCGACCTTCCACTCTTCGACCTTTTCCACGACGTCCGCTTGCCCGCAAAAGGGTTGGCTACCTGCAAGCGGCCGAAACTGGCCCTGCCCCATCACCTGCCAAGCGCAGCTGTCGTAGGCGCCGATGCGACCGCCACCGGCGGCGAATACAGCGCTTTTGACAAGCTCGACATGGCTGTCGGGAACGAAGAAGGCCAGTTTGAACACGCTTTAGTCGACCCAGACACGGGCGTTGCGGAACATGCGCATCCAGGCACCGTCCTCGTTCCACTCCTCAGGCTTCCAGGAGTTCTGCACCGCACGGAAGACCCGCTCCGGGTGCGGCATCATGATGGTCACGCGGCCGTCGCGGCTGGTCAACCCGGTGATCCCGCGCGGCGAGCCGTTCGGGTTGGCCGGGTATTGCTCGGTGACCTTGCCGTGGTTGTCGACGAAGCGCAGGGCCACACAGCCCGATACATCGGCCTGCAGCAAGGCGTCGGCCGAAGCGAATTCGGCGTGGCCTTCACCGTGGGCGATGGCGATCGGCATGCGCGAACCGGCCATGCCCTGCAGGAAGATCGAATTGGATTCCTGCACCTGGACCATCGCAACGCGCGCTTCGAACTGCTCGGAACGGTTGCGCACGAAGTGCGGCCAGAACTCGCTGCCCGGAATCAGTTCGTGCAGGTTGGACATCATCTGGCAACCGTTGCACACGCCAAGGGTGAAGCTGTCGCTGCGCTCGAAGTACTGCTGGAACGCATCACGGGCACGGGCATTGAACAGTGCCGACTTGGCCCAGCCCTCACCAGCACCCAGAACGTCACCGTAGGAGAAGCCGCCGCAGGCGACCAGGCCTTTGAACTCGTTGAGATCGACACGCCCAGCAAGAATATCGCTCATGTGCACGTCGATGGCATTGAAGCCGGCACGGTCAAAGGCTGCGGCCATCTCGACCTGGCCATTGACGCCCTGCTCGCGCAGCACGGCCACCTGTGGACGGACACCCTTCTTGATGTACGGCGCAGCGATGTCTTCGTTGACGTCGTAGCTGAGGTTGAAGCTCAGGCCTGGGTTGTCTTCTTCGAGCAGCGCATCGAATTCCTGATCGGCGCCGACGGCGTTGTCACGCAGTCGCTGGATCTGGTAGCTGGTCTCGGCCCATTGGCGTTGCAGCAGACGGCGCTCACCGCTGAACAATACGTCGTCGTGGTAGCGGATGTTCACCGCACCGTTGTTGATCGGCTGGCCGATCACCGCGACGCAGTCATTACCCAGGCCCGCAGCGCTGAACTGCGCCAGGATCATCGGCGTGGCGTCCTGACGGACCTGGATCACTGCACCCAGTTCTTCGTTGAACAGCACTGCGCCCACTTCCTCGCGGCTGTGCGCCACGGTGGCCAGTTGCAGGTTGAGCCCGCAATGACCGGCAAAGGCCATTTCCACCACGCTGGCCAACAGGCCGCCGTCGGAACGGTCATGGTAGGCCAGCAGATGGCCGTCGGCGTTCAGGCCCTGGATCACGGCGAAGAATGCCTTGAGGTCTTCGGCATCGTCGACGTCCGGTGCCCGGTTGGCCAACTTGCCATGCGCCTGAGCCAGGATCGAGGCGCCCATGCGGTTCTGACCACGACCCAGGTCGATGAGGATGAGGTCGGTTTCGCCCTTGTCCATGCGCAGTTGCGGGGTCAGGGTCTTGCGGATGTCGACCACCGGAGCGAAGCCGGTGATGATCAGCGACATCGGTGAGGTCACGCTCTTGTCGGTGCCCTCCTCGCTCCATTGGGTCTTCATGGACATGGAGTCCTTGCCGACCGGAATGGTGATACCCAGCGCCGGGCACAACTGCATGCCGACCGCTTGCACGGCGTCGTACAGACGCGCGTCTTCACCTGGATGGCCAGCCGCGGACATCCAGTTGGCCGACAGCTTGATGTCGGAGATTTTCGCGATGCTCGATGCGGCGATGTTGGTCAGGGTTTCGCCGACCGCCATGCGGGCCGAGGCCGGGGCGTCGAGCAATGCGAGCGGCGTGCGCTCGCCCATGGCCATGGCTTCGCCGCTGTAGACATCGAAACTGGTGGCGGTGACGGCGACGTCGGCCACCGGTACCTGCCACGGGCCGACCATCTGGTCGCGTGCCACCAGGCCGGTGATGGTGCGGTCGCCGATGGTGATCAGGAAACTCTTGCTGGCCACGGCCGGGTGATGCAGCACGCGTTCGATGGATTCGGCCAGGTCCAGCTGGGCCGGGTCGAAGTCGTCGCCCAGCGCCTGCTCGCGCACGGCACTGCGGTGCATGCGTGGCGCCTTGCCCAGCAGCACTTCGAGTGGCATGTCGACCGGGCTGTTGCCGAAGTGGCTGTCGGTGACGGTCAATTGCGGCTCTGCGGTGGCCTCGCCGACGACGGCGAACGGGCAGCGTTCACGCTCGCAGATGGCCTGGAAACGCTCGAAGTCGGCCGCATCGACGGCCAGCACGTAACGTTCCTGGGATTCGTTGCTCCAGATTTCCAGCGGGGCCATGCCCGGCTCGTCGTTGGGCACGTTGCGCAGTTCGAAGCGACCGCCGCGGCCACCGTCGTTCACCAGCTCGGGGAACGCGTTGGACAGACCGCCCGCGCCCACGTCGTGGATGAAGCTGATGGGGTTCTTGTCACCCAGCTGCCAGCAACGGTCGATGACTTCCTGGCAGCGACGCTCCATTTCCGGGTTTTCGCGCTGTACCGACGCGAAGTCCAGGTCGGCCGAGCTGGTGCCGGTGGCCATGGAGGAGGCGGCGCCGCCGCCCAGACCGATGAGCATGGCCGGGCCACCGAGCACGATCAGCTTGGAGCCGACAGTGATCTCGCCCTTCTGTACATGCTCTTCGCGAATGTTGCCCATGCCGCCGGCGAGCATGATCGGCTTGTGATAGCCGCGCACTTCTTCGCCGTGGGGGGTGTCGATGCTTTGCTCGAAGGTACGGAAGTAGCCAGTCAGGGCCGGGCGACCGAATTCGTTGTTGAACGCCGCGCCGCCCAGAGGACCGTCGATCATAATGTCCAGCGCGGTGACGATGCGCTCGGGCTTGCCGTAGGGTTTTTCCCACGGCTGCTCGAAGCCCGGAATGTTCAGGTTGGAGACGGTGAAACCAGTCAGGCCAGCCTTGGGCTTGGCACCACGGCCGGTCGCGCCTTCGTCGCGGATCTCGCCGCCAGACCCGGTGGAGGCACCTGGAAACGGCGCGATCGCCGTAGGGTGGTTGTGGGTTTCCACCTTCATCAGGATGTGCACCGGCTCCTGCACCGCACCGTACTGGCGGGTCTCGGGGTTCGGGAAGAAGCGCCCGGCCACGCTGCCGACGATGACCGAAGCGTTGTCCTTGTACGCCGAGAGCACGCCTTCGCTGTGCATCTGGTAGGTGTTCTTGATCATGCCGAACAGGCTTTTTTCCTGGCTCTGGCCGTCGATGTCCCAACTGGCGTTGAAGATCTTGTGGCGGCAGTGCTCGGAGTTGGCCTGGGCGAACATCATCAGTTCGATGTCGTGCGGATTGCGCGCCAGCCCCTGGAAGCTGCTGACCAGGTAATCGATTTCGTCTTCGGCCAGGGCCAGACCCAGTTCGACGTTGGCCTTTTCCAGCGCGGCACGACCGCCACCCAGGATGTCCACGGCGGTGAGCGGCTTGGGTTCGGCATGACGGAACAGGCCGGCGGCCTCTTCCAGACGGGACAGCACCACCTGAGTCATGCGGTCATGCAGTACGGCGCCGATCAGCTCGGCGTCAGCCTCGCTGAAATCACCAGACACATAAAAGGCAATGCCGCGCTCCAGACGTTGAACCTGGGTCAGGCCGCAGTTGTGGGCGATATCGCTGGCCTTGCTCGACCATGGCGAGATGGTGCCGAAACGCGGCAGCACCAGGAACAGCCGCCCGGTGGGCTCCTGAACCGGAACGCTGGGGCCGTATTTGAGCAGACGGGCAAGGACTTGCTGGTCGTCGCTGGCCAGCTCGCCTTCGACTTCGGCGAAGTGGGCGAATTCAGCATACAGGCCAGTAACAGCGGGGACCTTCTGGCTCAGTTGCTCGAGTAATTTACCGTGGCGAAAGGCAGAAAGGGCAGGAGCGCCGCGCAGGATCAACATCGTCGGGACAGCCTCGAAAGGGGGTGTGCTTGGAGGCCGTGCATTCTAGCCTAAACCGTTGCGCTAGGCACCCGACGGATGGAAAACACCGCGTTCGTTCGTCAGATCCCGCAGGACGGGCGGTCGAGGGGTGGCCACGCAGGTCTGGCAGCTCTAGCAGACTCCCCTACATACTGTCGAGATATGGCTGACGCGGCCGTTTGCGTATACTGCACCCATGCTCACCCAGACCGTCTTACGCTCGCGCTGCGCCAAATGGCTCTTCGCAACCGGACTTCTCCTGCTGCTCAGTGGCTGTGTTGATAAACCCAGCACGCTCGAGCGGGTCAAGGAGGACGGCGTGCTGCGCGTCATAACCCGCAACAGCCCGGCGACCTATTTCCAGGATCGCAACGGTGAAACCGGCTTCGAATACGAGCTGGTCAAGCGTTTCGCCGATGACCTGGGTGTCGAGCTCAAGATCGAAACCGCCGACAATCTCGACGATATCTTCGCCGGCCTGAGCCAGCCACAGGGCCCGGTGCTGGCAGCCGCTGGCCTGGTCACCAGCGAGGTGCGGGAGAAACAGGCGCGCTTCTCGCACCCTTACCTGGAAGTGACGCCGCAGGTCATCTATCGCAACGGCCAGAACCGACCCACCGATGCCGCCGAGCTGGTCGGCAAGAAGATCATGGTGCTCAAGGGCAGCAGCCACGCCGAGCAATTGGCCAAGCTGAAGCTGCAATATCCAGCCATTGAATACGAAGAGTCCGACGCGGTCGAGGTCGTGGATCTGCTGCGCATGGTCGACGAAGGGCAGATCGATCTGACCCTGGTCGACTCCAACGAAGTCGCCATGAACCAGGTGTATTTCCCCAATGTGCGGGTCGCCTTCGACCTGGGCGATGGCCGCGATCAGCGCTGGGCCGTGGCCAGCGGTGAGGACAACAGCCTGCTAGACGAGGTCAACCGCTTTATCGACAAGGTCAAGGGCAACGGCACCCTGCAGCGACTCAAGGATCGCTACTACGGCCATGTCGACGTCCTTGGCTACGTCGGTGCCTACACCTTCGCCCAGCACCTGCAACAACGTCTGCCCAAGTTCGAGAAAACCTTCCAGTCCTCCGCCAAGCAGGAAAAGGTCGACTGGCGACTGCTGGCAGCCATCGGCTATCAGGAGTCCATGTGGCAGGCCAGCGTGACCTCCAAGACCGGCGTGCGCGGCTTGATGATGCTGACCCAGAACACTGCCCAGGCCATGGGCGTGAGCAACCGCCTGGACCCCAAGCAAAGCATCAACGGCGGTGCCAAGTACTTTGCCTACGTCAAGGACCAGCTCGACGCCAGCATCGAGGAGCCCGACCGGACCTGGTTCGCGCTGGCGGCCTACAACATTGGCGGTGGTCATTTGGACGACGCGCGCAAGCTGGCCGAAGGCGAAGGGTTGAACCCGAACAAATGGCTGGACGTAAAGAAGATGCTGCCGCGCCTGGCGCAGAAGAAGTGGTACAGCAAGACTCGCTACGGCTACGCCCGCGGTGGTGAGCCGGTGCACTTCGTCGCCAACATCCGCCGCTATTACGACATTCTCACCTGGGTAACCCAGCCGCAGCTCGAAGGCAGCCAGGTTGCCGATGGCAACCTGCATGTGCCGGGTGTCGACCAGTCAAAGCCCGCACAGCAGACCCCACCCCTCTAAAAGCACGCGGTGATCTTGTGGGAGCGGGCTCTGCCCGCGAAAAGGCCCTCGACACCTTCCTTCAATCTCAACCCTTCGCCCGCCGCGCCCTGAAAAACTCGCTCAAGATAGCCCCGCATTCTTCAGCCAACACCCCCCCCTCCACCACCAGCCGGTGGTTCAGAAAGCCCTGATTGAAGAACTGCCCTTGGCTCTGCACGACACCGGCCTTGGGTTCGAGCGCACCGAACACCACCCGCGCAATGCGCGAATGCACGATAAGCCCCGCACACATGCTGCAAGGCTCCAGGGTGACGTATAGGGTGCTGCCCGGCAGCCGATAGTTCTGCACCGCTTGCGCCGCGTTGCGGATCGCGACCATCTCGGCGTGGGCGCTGGGGTCATGGCCACTGATCGGGCAATTGAATCCGCGCCCGACGATTTCGCCCTGCTGCACCAGCACCGCGCCCACCGGCACCTCGCCCAGCGCCGCGCCCTGGGCTGCCAAGGCCAGGGCCTCGGCCATGAAGAACTGATCGCGGCTGCGATCGATGATCTGTGCGTACTTCAACGTTCAGGCAACCTCTATTGCGGCCATGAGTCCGGTTTCCATGTGGTCGATCACATGGCAGTGGAACATCCAGATACCCGGATTATCCGCTACCAGGGCCACTTGGGCACGTTCGTTCTTGCCCAGGAGGAACGTGTCAGTGAAGTACGGAATGATCTTGCGCCGATTGGACGCGATCACCTTGAAGCTCATGCCATGCAAGTGAATGGGGTGCTGATACTGCGTCATGTTCTTCAGCTCCAGCACGTAGCTCTTGCCCAACTGCATCTTGGCAATGGGGCGATCAGCGCAGGTCTTGTCTGTGATGTCCCAGGCGATGCCGTTGATCTGCCACAGGCTGGGCGGCTTGCCTTCGGTGGTGTCGGACACCTCGCCTACCCATTCGAAGTTGAAATTGAGCTTTTCGGCGTTGGCCAAGTCCGGCTCGGCGATGGGGTTGGCGGGCAAGGAAGGTGGCCAGTCGCTGGCCGCTGCCTCGGCCGGCACCGAGCGCAGCGTGCCCAGACGCACCGAGCCATCGCGGATGGCGATCTCTTCACCGGCAGGCGGCATCTTGACCGCAAGGCAGACGCGCATGCCGGGGCCCATCCAGTAATCCTTGCCGAACGCACGGGGCTCGATCGGGTTGCCGTCCAGCGCATACAGGCGCATCTCGGCGTCGCCACGGAAATTCAGGCGGTAGGTGGCGGTGTTGTCCAGGTTCAGAATGCGCACCCGGACGATCTGCCCGGCCGGCAGATCGATGGTTGCCCGATGCACACCGTTGATCGTCGAGAGTCGCCCCAGAGTGCCGTTTCGCGCCGCTTCACGGGGAATGCTGAACGGCAGGAACGCGCCCTCCTCGTCCACGTGCCAGTTCTTCAGATCGAGTACCGCCTCGTGAGCGAAACCGGTCGGCTCGCGCTCCTCGACGATCAACGGGCCGACCAGGCCGCGGCCCAGTTCCTCGCTGCTGGCGACATGGGGGTGATACCAGTAGCTGCCGGCGTCGGGTACGCGGAAGCGGTAATCGAAGTATTCACCGGGCTTTACCGGCAGCTGCGACACGTAGGGCACGCCGTCCATGTCCAGCGGCAGGCGGATGCCGTGCCAGTGAATGGTGGTCTCTACCGGCAACTGGTTGATGAAGCGAACCCGCAACCATTCGCCCTGGCGCACGCGCAGTTCCTGGCCAGGTGCCGAACCGCCGAAGGCCCAGGCGGGGGTCTGATGGCCTGCCACCAGCTCGACGTCGAGCGGCGCAGCGATCAGTTGATAGTCGACACCGGCCTGGTCGACGGGCGTTCCCAGCCAGTAGCGGGCAGCACCACCGGCACCCACACCGACCGCCACCACACCTGCCAGGCCACCGAGAAATCGTCGACGTGTGAAAGACATGGGGACGGCACCTGCTCAATGAACGCGAAAGGCCGACACGATACACCTGCAATTGAGAAAGATTAAGACTTGAACTGCCGCGCGGTGGGGTTCCTGCGACCCAGAACGCGGCTTGCACCGCCACGGTAACGCTCGCGATCTCTGTGGCAGCAGCGCGAGCCGCGTCCGGCCTTACCGCGCAGTGCCAGACAAACCGCATGCGCCGCCGACGCGGCTTGCACCGCTGCTACAGAGCCGGACGAACCGCATGCGTGCTGACGCATCAGGGTCTGATCACGCCTAGTGGTGCCAGCGACGGATCCAGGTAGGTGAAGGGGGCTTCGCGTACGGTCAATGCCAAGCGCCAATCGGCTTTGACCACACCATCGGGGTGGCCCATGGATGGCAGATAATATTCGCCAGGATCCAAAGTGATGTTGGTCTGTTGACCTGCGCCAGCATCGACGATGCGCAGCGCCGTCACATCGTGTAACTGCGCAAGACCAGGAATGCCTTTGTAGGTGGATGCATGGGTATCGCCAACCAACGCGATCCACTTGCCACTGCCTGGCAGCACACCACGCGCCGCGATCACGCGGCTGGCGTGGTAGCTGAACACCCTATGCCGCAGAGTCCCACCCACGTTGTAGAGATCCTCCATGCCGTCGAGTCGATAGCTGGCCGCGCAATCCAGCGCCCGCACCTGAATGCCTTCGCGGCGTGCGGCCTGTACCAGTGTGGTGTAATTGTATCGACGCGTGGGGTCGGTGCGATGGCCCAGGTCCTGGTCGCGCAGGTAGTCCTGCAATTGGCTGGGCAGACGCCCGTCGCTGGCGACTTGATCGAGCTCGGCCTGATGCAGATCGGTCATCAGGTGCTCCATGTACAGGGTGTCGACGCCATCGCGAGCCAGGGCCGGCATATGCTCGATCAGAAATTGCTTGCTGGCGATGGACTGATGGGACTCGCCAATGACCAGCCCCCGAGATTCATCCAGCAAACGGCGCACCGCTACATAGGGAGGCAGCGAAGGATCAGGCGCACGTAACGGCGATCTACCTGGCGAGCGCCATTGGGCAATGAATGCATTGGCATCTTCGATCAGTTGCACACGCAATTTGTTGAGGCTGTCGAGCACCGGATTCAGCGGTGTATAGGGGTCGAAATAATCACCTGACAGCATTTTTCGAAACTGGTCGCTCAACAGCTCGCGCGTCGCGGCACGTGCCACGAGTGGCACCTCATAGCGACTGGCCAAGCGTTCGAACTGCACGTAACTCACCGGTGGAGGCTCAAGCTCTACCTCACCCGAAATACTCATGCAGCCACCGCCCCCACGCAGGCAACCGCCAGGTACCAGTTCCCATTGCAATTGGCTGTTGAAGCGCACCGGATAATTGCCGGTGAACGCAAAGGGCCGCTGCGGATCGACGATCATCCAGTAACCCAGGTGGGAGTCATAGCGCACCCGATACAGATCGCCACGTAAGCGGATCATCTGCTCGCCCTCGACCGTCAGCAACCCTTCCGTGCTCGGCAGCAGAGGCGTCAGCGCGGACACCTGCGGATGCGCTTGCAGAGACTGCAACTCGGCGGTCTGTGGTGCCCGCTGAGGAATCAGCAGCGTCATGTTCAACAGCAGTTCTATGCCACTGACTATCGACGCATACAGCGCTGCGCGACGGTCCGTGGCCTCCGACGCATTCACCGCGCGCTCGACATTGAGTGCGAATTTCCCGGCGCTGGCCACCACTACGATCAACGCGATGGGCCAACTGACCATGGCCGCTGCGCCGAACAGGTGCACCCCGGCGCCCAGATAACCGATCCACAACTGCTTGCGCAGCTCGCTGTTGCTATGCAGTTGCAGGTTGGCCTCGGCCAGCATCTGCTCGCGGGCCTGCACGTGCAGCCAGTGCGCTGCATCCGTAGAGACGGCCGGCCACGTCACCTTTGCCGCGAACAACGACAGTGGCTTCTGCGCCAGCAGCGCGAAGCTTCGAGCCCGTGCCACTGCCGCTGCAGCCTCGATCAGCCTGCCGTGATCGAGCAAACGCTCCCGGCTCGTCTGTGCCTGGACCTGTTGGTACAACCACGCCTGAATCGCTTTCGTATCGGCGAAGACCTGGAAGGCCACGTCGCGGCCCGCCAGGTAGAGCAAACGCTCGCCCGCCACAGTGTTGAAGCACAGGACGCTGGGGAAGACATGACCGGCGATCTGCAGCGCACAGACCGTGACACCCTGGGTGGCCGGATGAGTGCCGGTCAACCCGGCCAGGGTCGGAGCCATGGCGTACTCGCACCCCAAACCATCGAACACCGACTGCACCTGTCGGCGCGTTATGTGACCGGCCTGGCAAGCATCTACCGCAGCGCGCAGGCAGTTGATCCGAATCAGCGTCTGCACCCCTTCCTCATTGTCGGCCCAGAACGTCGCCAAGGCCTGGTGATAGACCGCCGCAAAGTCGATGTGCCATAACGCGGTCAATACCTTGTCCGGCTGCAGCCGTACCTCGTTGCGCTCGTCGAACCACAGCGTCTTCGCATCACCTGTGTAGAACCCGCCCATGACATGCAGCAAGTCAGCATTATCCTGATCGCTCGCGCGAAACCGTCGCATCACCAGCTCCGTAAACGTCATCGATTCGCTCGGTGGCCCCATGTGTGCGTACCCGCTGAACGAACGATGGCTGGATTGGGCGTTGTCGAAACGATGCCAGTAGAAGGCGTCGGGGTGAGCGTCGATGCCCATGGAAGTGAGCAGTTGGGTAGCCGCGTCTACGGCCATTTGGTGCAGGTTGGGCAAGCGGTGGGTGATTTGCCCCGCGAGGCCTGCGAGAACCTCGCCTAATTGCGTATTGGAAGGTGCATCAGTCATATCAAAGAGATCGATTTCTGAACGGGCTGCGAGTATGGCCACTGCCCCGGACCCGACCGGCCTACATATTTGGCCCCATCGTCCAGGCGCCCGACGACGCCGCCAACACTCTCGCTGACGCCAGCATCAAGGTAGACTTCGGCAAACCTTCTGCTCGCAGGATTCAAGGCCATGATCGACTTCAACAACAAAGGCTTCTTCAAACTCAAGCAGAATGCAGAATACGGCGAACGCGTCACCGCGCTGCTGCTGGAAGACGAGCACGTGGTCGACGCCTACAAGTCGATGCGTGACGGCGTGGTGTTCACCAACAAGCGCATCATTGCCGTGAACGTGCAGGGCCTGACCGGCAGCAAGAAGGATTTCACCTCCCTGCCCTACAAGAACATCGTGGCGTACTCGATCGAGACCTCGGGCACGTTCGATCTGGATTCGGAGCTGGAGGTGTATTTCTCGGCGCTGGGGAAGGTGCGGTTCGAGTTCTCGGGGAAGACGTCGATGGTGGAGATTTCGCGGTTGATTGGGGGGTATGTGTTGAAGTGAAACAAAAAAGCCCGCAATTACGCGGGCTTCAGGGCATTTCCTGCTAGTAGGTGCCGGGCAATGCCGGACGCGGGATCACTCCCACTCAATCGTAGCCGGCGGCTTGCTCGAAACGTCGTAGGTCACCCGCGAGATGCCTTCGATCTCGTTGATGATGCGGCCGCTCACCGTTTCCAGCAGTTCGTAAGGCAGGTGGGCCCAACGCGCGGTCATGAAGTCGATGGTTTCCACGGCGCGCAGGGCGACGACCCAGGCGTAGCGGCGACCGTCGCCGACGACGCCAACCGATTTGACCGGCTGGAACACGACGAATGCCTGGCTGACCTTGTGGTACCAGTCGGCCTTGCGCAGTTCTTCGATGAAGATGTGGTCGGCGCGACGCAGCAGGTCGGCGTATTCCTTCTTCACTTCACCCAGGATGCGCACGCCCAGGCCCGGGCCGGGGAATGGGTGGCGGTAGACCATGTCGTACGGCAGGCCCAGCTCCAGGCCCAGACGGCGGACTTCGTCCTTGAACAGCTCACGCAGTGGCTCGACCAGCTTGAGGTTCATTTCCTCGGGCAGGCCGCCGACGTTGTGGTGCGACTTGATCACGTGGGCCTTGCCGCTCTTGGCACCGGCCGACTCGATCACGTCGGGGTAGATGGTGCCCTGGGCCAGGTACTTGATGTTGTCCAGCTTGCAGGATTCGGCGTCGAACACGTCGATGAAGGTGCGACCGATGATCTTGCGCTTCTTCTCCGGGTCGGCTTCGCCGGCCAGGTTGTCGAGGAACTGCGCTTCGGCGTTGGCGCGGATGACCTTGACGCCCATGTTCTCGGCGAACATGGCCATGACCTGCTCGCCTTCGTGCAGGCGCAGCAGGCCGTTGTCGACGAAGACGCAGGTCAGCTGATCACCGATGGCCTTGTGCAGCAGGGCCGCGACCACCGAGGAATCGACACCGCCGGACAAGCCCAGCAGGACGTTGTCGGTACCGACCTGGGCACGGACCTGGGCGATGGCGTCTTCGGCGATCTTCGACGGGGTCCACAGCGCTTCGCAACCGCAGATGTCGATGATGAAGCGCGACAGGATGCGTTCGCCCTGCTTGGTGTGGGTCACCTCGGGGTGGAACTGCACGCCGTAGTAGTTGCGGTCGTCGTCGAACATGCCGGCGATCGGGCAGCTCGGGGTGCTGGCCAGCACGTTGAAACCCTGGGGGATCTCGGTGACCTTGTCGCCGTGGCTCATCCACACGTCCAGGCCGAACACGCCATCGGCGTCGATGTGGTCTTCGATGCCTTCGAGGATGCGGCTCTTGCCGACCACGTCGACGCGGGCGTAGCCGAATTCACGCATATCGGAGCCGGCCACCTTGCCGCCTAGCTGCTCTGCCATGGTCTGCATGCCGTAGCAGATGCCGAAGACCGGCACGCCCAGGTCGAACACGGCCTGTGGGCAGCGCGGGCTGTTGGCTTCGTGGACCGACTCGGGGCCACCGGCGAGGATGACGCCGCGCGGGGCGAATTGGCGAATCGCTTCATCGTCCATGTCGAACGGGTGCAGCTCGCAGTACACGCCGATTTCGCGCACGCGGCGGGCGATCAGCTGGGTGTACTGGGAACCGAAATCGAGGATCAGGATACGGTGGGCGTGAATGTCGAGGGCCATGACTCATTCTCGTCAGATGTATTCGGAAACAACACGGGGCTGTAGTGAACAGCCCCGCTAGATTGAATGTCCGCTCGCCGCCCGGTACCAGGCGGCAGACGGGCTACCGGGGTCAGCCCACGCGGTAGTTGGGCGCTTCCTTGGTGATCTGCACGTCGTGGACGTGGGATTCAGCCATGCCGGCGCCGGTGATGCGGACGAACTCGGGCTTGGTGCGCATTTCCTGGATGTCGGCGCTGCCGGTGTAACCCATGGAAGAACGCAGGCCACCCATCAACTGATGGATGATCGCCGACAGGCCGCCCTTGTAGGCGACACGGCCTTCGATGCCCTCGGGCACGAGCTTCTCGGCACCGGCCGAGGAGTCCTGGAAGTAACGGTCCGAGGAGCCCTGGGCCTGGGACATGGCGCCCAGCGAGCCCATGCCGCGGTAGGCCTTGTAGGAACGCCCCTGGAACAGTTCGATCTCGCCCGGTGCTTCTTCGGTACCGGCGAACATCGAGCCCATCATCACGCAGTAGGCACCGGCGACGATGGCCTTGGACAGGTCACCGGAGAAGCGGATGCCACCGTCGGCGATCAACGGCACGCCGGTGCCTTCGAGGGCAGCGGCGACGTTGGCGATGGCGCTGATCTGCGGCACGCCGACACCGGCGACGATACGGGTGGTGCAGATGGAGCCTGGGCCGATGCCGACCTTGACCGCATCGGCGCCCGCTTCGGCCAGGGCCTTGGCAGCCTCGCCGGTGGCGATGTTGCCACCGATGACCTGGACGTCGGGGAAGTTCTGCTTGACCCAGCGCACGCGGTCGATCACGCCTTTGGAGTGACCGTGGGCGGTGTCGACCACGACCACGTCGACGCCGGCTGCAACCAGGGCGCTGACGCGCTCGCCGGTGTCCTTGCCGGTACCGACGGCTGCGCCGACGCGCAGACGACCTTGGTCATCCTTGCTCGCCAGCGGGTAGGCCTTGGCTTTCTCGATGTCCTTGACGGTCATCATGCCCTTGAGGTGGAACTCGCCGTCGACGATCAGCACTTTCTCGATGCGGTGCTTGTGCAGCAGGTCGCGGACCAGCTCCTTGTCGGCCCCTTCGCGGACGGTGACCAGGCGCTCTTTGGGCGTCATCACTTCGCGGACGGGGATTTCCAGGCGGTTTTCGAAGCGCACGTCACGCGAGGTGACGATGCCGACCAGGTTGCCGTCATGCAGCACCGGGACGCCGGAGATGTTGTGCAGGGAGGTCAGTTCGAACAGATCGCGAACGGTGGCATCAGCCTCGATGGTGATCGGGTCCTTGACCACGCCGGCCTCGAACTTCTTGACCTTGCGCACTTCGGCAGCCTGCTGCTCGATGGTCATGTTCTTGTGGATGATCCCGATGCCGCCTTCCTGAGCCATGGCAATGGCGAGGCGGGCTTCGGTCACGGTGTCCATCGCCGCGGAAATCAGCGGGATGTTCAACTCGATGCCGCGGGTCAAACGGGTCTTGAGGCTGACTTCATTGGGCAGTACTTCGGAATAACCGGGCACTAGGAGAATGTCGTCGAAGGTCAGGGCTTCTTGGCTGATACGCAGCATGCGGGGGCTCCCGAGCGGGAAAATGGAAGCGCGCCATTATACCCACACATGCCCCCACAAGAAAGGCAAAGATGGCCTGGCGATCAATTGTCCTGGAACTTCACCAGCACCTGCGCGATCGGCTGGTCGAGCCAGTCGGCGAATTCGGCGATGAACGTCGGCTTGAACGAGGTCTGGCCCCAGTTATTGAAGATGAACCCCAGGTTGGAGAACGCGCAGGGTTGCAGGAACAGGAAGCCGTTGATGTCGTCTTCATGGCCGCACAGGGGGCAGGTGAAGTTGTCGGTGAGGCCGGGCATCCATTCTTCCAGGCTATCGAACAGGGCCTCGCCGACTTCCTGGCGGCATTCCGGGCAGCCGGCCTCGTGCAGGAAGCCATCGATGGGGGTGAAGATGCAGCGGTCGGTGATTACTTCCAGGCCATTGACGAGCTGCCCATAGGGCAGCAGGTCCGGCTGTTCGACGACGTTTCTCGCACCCGGTCCGATGGCGTAGGCCATGCGATTGCCGTTGCGACCGCAGGTGCTCAGTTGTTCCTCGACGATCTCCTTGCGTACCAGCCAGCGCAGGATCGCCCGCGCACGGGGCTCGTGCACCGGCAAGGTGGAGAGGCGCGGAACGAGAATGTTCTGAGTGTTCATGCAAGGGCCCGACGGTACGCAAAACCGGCAGGATAGCCCCCTGCGGGCGCAGGTCAAGGATTGAAATAGCGGTACAGCAGCGCCAGGCCGCTGGCCAGCACCAGCCAGGTCACCAGCCGCACGAAGGCCTCGCGGGACATGCGCAGGGTCAGACGACGCCCGATCCACAGGCCTGCCGCCAGGGCCGTGCCGAAGCCGGCGATGCCGAAGACGATGTAGGCGGCAGCGATGGCCAGGAGCATGATGCTCCAATCGACGAGTGCGTAGTCCATGCGCGGGTTTCCTTTTTTCCGGGCACTGTGGGGGAGCGGGATTGATGGCGTCAATACGGTGGGGGGTTGGGGGGTGTGCCAGAGGGTTCGCGGTGTGGCCGGACGCGGCTTGCGCCGCTGCTACAGAGGAGAGCCGTACGAACGGCACACGCGATCCCCTGTAGCAGCGGCGCGAGCCGCGTCCGGGGTCGCTGCGGTCCATCTGGATGCCCCCACGCTTAAGGGTGGACGAGGTGCCGGCACTGCTCCAGAATTTACCGACGCCCACAGGAGAACCTTTGCATGCTGATGGTGATATCCCCCGCCAAGACCCTGGATTTCGATACCCCCCCGGTCATCCAGCGCTACACCCAGCCTGAGTTTCTCGACCACTCCCAGGTGCTCATCGAACAGCTGCGCGAACTCAGCCCGGCGCAGATTGCCGAGCTCATGCACCTTTCCGACAAGCTGGCCGGACTCAACGCTGCACGCTTCGGCAGTTGGACCCCCGACTTCACGCCCGACAATGCCAAGCAGGCCCTGCTCGCCTTCAAGGGCGACGTCTACACCGGCCTGGATGCAACGACGCTGGATAAAGCCGGTTTCGACTACGCGCAGAAACATCTGCGCATGCTGTCGGGACTCTACGGCCTGCTGCGCCCCCTGGACCTGATGCAGCCGTATCGGCTGGAAATGGGCACCAAGCTGGCCAATGCCCGCGGCAAGGACCTGTACGCGTTCTGGGGCGAGCGCATCAGCGAATGGCTCAATCAGGCGCTGGCCGACCAGGGCGACGACGTGCTGTTCAACCTGGCGTCGAACGAGTACTTCTCTGCCGTCAAACGCAAGGCCTTGCAGGCGCGCCTGATCACCGCCGACTTCAAGGACCTGAAGAATGGCCAATACAAGATCATCAGTTTCTACGCCAAGAAAGCCCGCGGCATGATGGCCCGGTTCGTGATCGACGAAAAGATCCACGACCCGGCGCAGCTCAAAGGGTTCGACCGTCAGGGCTATCGCTACAGTGCCGACGAGTCGCGGCCCGACCACCTGGTGTTCCTGCGCGATCAGCCCGACGACTGAGCCTGTGCGGGCGTGGTTTTCACAGACACGCGAACGTTCTGTACGATACGCCCCACTTCTTCACCAAGGCTGGCAGTCATGTTAATCGGCATCTTCCTGATCATTTCCTGGGTCATCCTGCTGATCCGCTATCCCTCCAAGGCGCTGCCGATCTCCGGCGCCGCCGTGTTCGCCCTGGCATTGCTCGCGCTGTGGGTCATCATGAGCGACACGCGCGAAGCCCATCGCCTGGCCCGGCTGGAGATGCGCATCACCTTCGATCCGCAAGGCTGCCCCGCCGACCGTCCGTTGCGCCTGAACCTGAACAATGGCAACAACGTCCCCATGGTCGAGCTGCAATGGCAGATCGCGGCCTACGCGCCGGGCCAGACCGCCAACCTGGCAGAAAACCTCTACACCGCTCCCCGCTACCGTGGCCCTGGTGAGCTGCAGGCCGGCGCCGACTGGCAAGACTGCCTGCCGCTGCCACCGCTGCGTCCCGGCTACCGCCCACAGACTCTGGAGTTTCGTGCCGAACGGCTGCAAGGCAGCTTTTCTCGATAACGCAAGGAGCGACGCATGACGCGCGTACTGATCACCGGCTGCTCGTCGGGTATTGGCCTAGCCCTCGCCGAAGCCTTCAAAGATGCCGGTTTCGACGTGATAGCCACCGCGCGCAAGGAGCACGACGTTGCCCGCCTGGCCGCGGCCGGCTTCGATGCCCGCCCGTTGGACGTGAACGATCAGTCTGCGCTGTTGCGTCTGGCCGACGACGTGCCGGAGTTGGATATCCTCATCAACAACGCGGGCTACGGCACCATGGGGCCGCTGCTCGATGGCGGCACCGAGGTCCTGCAACGGCAGTTCCAGACCAACGTGTTTGCGCTGGTGGGCATCACCCGCGCGCTGTTCCCGGCGCTGCGTCGGCGACACGGCCTGGTGGTCAACATCGGCAGCGTCTCCGGTGTGCTGGCGACTCCGTTCGCAGGCGCCTACTGCGCGTCCAAAGCTGCGATCCACGCCATCAGCGATGCTTTGCGCATGGAGCTTGCGCCCTTCGGCATCCGTGTCATGGAGGTGCAACCTGGGGCGATCGGTACGCAGTTCGCCCGCCATGCCAGTGCCGAAGCGGAGCAGGTCATCGGTGAGCATTCGCCCTGGTGGCCGGTTCGCGAATACGTGCGCGCCCGGGCCCGCGCGTCCCAGGATCGCCCTACCTCGGTCGCTGAATTCGCCACGGCGCTGCTCAAGGCCGTGCAGCGCCCCAAGCCGGCTCGCCTGGTACGGCTGGGCAACGGCAGCCGCGCGCTACCGTTACTGGCGATGTGGATGCCCAAGGGGTTGCTGGAGAAAGCCTTGCGTAGAAAGTTCGGGCTGGATCGTCCCCTCTGACAGCAGCGCAAGCGCCGGTCAGGGCAACGTCGGCGTGACGATCACCGTGCACGTCGTGCCCGCTGCCAGCAGGATGCCGTCGGGCACCGGGTCCAGTTGGATGCGCACCGGCACTCGCTGGGCCAGACGCACCCAGTTGAAGGTCGGGTTGACGTCGGCGATCAGCTCGCGGCTCTGCGGGTTGTCGCGGTCATAGATGCCGCGCGAGATGCTTTCCACATGGCCGGTGAGGGTTTCACCGCTCATCATCTGCAACTGCGCTGGATCCCCCACGTGCACGTGGGGCAGCTTGGTTTCCTCGAAGAAGCCGTAGACCCAGAACGAATGCTCGTCGACCACGGCGAGCTTCGCCTCGCCCACTCGCGCATAGTCGCCGACATGGACGTTGAGGTTGGTGACGTAGCCATCCACGGTCGCAAGCACGCGGGTGCGATCCAGGTTCAGCTGCGCCGCCTCCAGGCGCGCCTCGGCCTGTTGATAGTAGGCCAGGGCCGAGGCCGCGACATTGCTAGCGTCCTCACGGCTTTCCTTGGAGATCACCAGTTCATCCAGGTCGGCACGGCGACTGGCGTTGACCTTGCGCATTTCCCAGGCAGCCTTGCGCGACGCCACCAGCGCCTGGGCCTGCTTGACGGCCAGACGGTAGTGGGCCGGATCGATCTGCAGCAGCACGTCGCCCTTGCGCACGCGCTGGTTGTCGCGTACCGGCACCGCCGTCACGTAGCCGGACACATCGGCGGCGACGTTGATGATGTCCGCGCGCACGCGCCCGTCACGGGTCCAGGGTGTCTGCATGTAGTGCACCCATAATTGACGACCGATGAAGATCGCCAGCCCCAGCACCAACAGGGTAGCCAACAGACTGAAAAACTTTTTCATTGCGCGGTTCTCAACGGTAGACAGTCAGCGCCATCGCGCCGAACAGACAGACGAACAGGCTCAGGCGCAGCAGCGCCGGGTGCCAGAAGAAACGGTACAGATCCAGGCTGGCGAACAGCCGATCGAAGGCCCAGGCGATACCGGCGGCGACCACGAACAACAGGGTCATGGTCGGCATGTACAGGCCATGGAAAGCGATTTCACGGGGCATGGTCGGCTCCTGGAGCGGCCAGTTCGGCGAGTGGCGATTGCGGGTCCAGCAACGAACTGCGGATGAAGTGCAGGTAGCTCTGGACCCGGCGCAGTGCCGATGTGTCGAAATGTCGGGCGAAGGGTTCATCGGTGTTCCTGACCAGATGAATGGCCTGTTCGACCGCCGCCATGGCACGCTGCAGATTGCCCTCCTGGGGCTGGATGAACAGGCGCATCAGCGCGCGCCCCATGACCCGGATCGACTGGCGCCAGGGCTGCCAGGGGGCGTAGGCCGGATGCACCGGCAAGCGCTCCTGCTCGCGGCGCAGTTCGATGATCGCGTGTCCTACCTCCATGACCACGAACATCCAGCGCAGCAGGTTGCGCTGCACCTTTGGCTGTCCGGCTGCCAAACCGTACGCCTGGTGCAGCAGGTCGCGGCTGCGGCTCTCGAAGGCCGAACCCAGGCCGCGCAGCTTGCCGCTGATGGCGAACACCACCAGGGAACGCAGGTCCTGCTCCAGGCGCTGCCACATCCAGCGACTGTTGGGCGGCAGGATGATCGCCCCGGCGGCGGCGCAGAACAGCATGCCCACAACCATGCCGATGTAGTCGTTGATGAACGCATACGGATCGTATTGGGTCAGGTTGCCGGGCACCGAGCCCATGGAGAAGAAGATCAGCAGGCCCAGCCCGTAACCGACGAAGCGCGGCCGCGAGGCAAGAAAGGCGCCCAGCGTGAGCACTGGCGCAAGCGTCAGGCACAGCAGCGCGAAACCGTCGATCCAGGGCAATACGAAGAATGTCGTGTAGAAGCCGACCAGCGCCCCGAGCAAGGTGCCGCAAGCCATCTGAAACGACATCCGCCGAGGGTTCGGCGAGGCGGCCGACAAGCCGACGGTGGCGGCGGCGACCAAGGTCATGGTCGCCCCGCTGGGCCAGGCCGTGGCGATCCAATAGCTGCCCAGCAGCAGCAACACCACCGCACCGCGAATACCGGCGGCGGCACTGGCCAGCCAGTTGGTCTGTGAACGATACGGCTCGTCCCAGCGCTCGCGGGCATGCCGATGCTCGACCAGCGAGGCGTGAGTCTGGGCATAGCTGTGCAGCTCTTCGACAAAGCGATAGAGCAACTCGAACGCGGTATGGAAATCCAGCAGGTCTTCATCGTCCGGGCCGTTGTGTTCGAACACCTCGCGCAGGCTGCGCACCTGGGCCGGTAGCGCGTCCTTGTACAAGGCCATACGCTGAGCCAGGCGCGCGGCATCAGCGTCGGTCAGGGCCTGCCTGGAAAAATCGTCCAGTACCTGCGCCAGTGCCTGCAATGCCGGCTCGATGGCGGTCACGACATCACCATGGCCACGCGCGCGGATACGTTCGAGCAACTGGTGCAATGCATTGAAACGGGTGGTCACGGCCATGAACTCACTGTTCAGACGGCTGACCCGACCGTTGCGCCGACGCATGTGCGGGTCTTCGAAGGCGGTCACGCTGCGCAGGCTCTCCAGGCCCACGGCCTCGGCGATGAAGCGCACGTTGCCGGCTTCGAACTGCTCACGTGCGCTGTGCCCGCGCAGGCCGTCGGTGACGAATCGGGCGAAGACGGCAAAGCGTTGATACAAGGCATTGCGCATCGACGCGCTGGCCGACTGTGGAAAAATCGCCGCGCTGACTGCTGTGGAAACCAGAATGCCCAGGGCAATCTCCAGCACCCGCCAGACTGCTGCCATGAAGGCATCGTCCGGGTGGGCCAGCGCCGGCAGACCGACCATCGCCGCCGTGTACCCAGCCAGGACGAAGCCGTAGGCGCGGAAGTTGCGGCAGCGCATGGCGCCGGTCGAGCACAGGCCGACCCACAGTGCCAGGCTGGGCAGGAACAGCTCGGTGTTCTGGGCGAACAGCGCGATCAATACCACCGTGACCGCCGAGCCCGCCAGGGTACCCAGCAGACGGTAGAAACTTTTCGCGAAGACATGCCCGCTTTGCAGCTGCATGACGATGAACACGGTGATCATCGCCGTGCGCGGTTGCGGCAGCTCCAGGCGCATGGCCAGCCACAGTGTGGTGAACGCGGCCAGCAACACCTTGAAGATGTAGATCCAGGTGACGCCATCACTGCGTGCCCACTCGAAGAAACCTCGGCGCCATTGCAGGCGGCCCAGCCAGGTGATCATCGATCGATCACCGCCAGTGGTTTGGGTGCGTGCAGACGTTCGGCATCAGGGCCGTCGGCACCTGCGCCCAGACCGCCGCCCAATGCCGTGACCAATTGTGCATGGACCGCCAGTCGCGCGGCCTGCACCTGTTGCTCGACCTGTTGCTGGCGCAACAGCAGGGTCTGGGCGTTGAGCACCTCAAGATAGCCGGTCAGGCCCCGCTGGTAAGCGATCAGGGCAATGTCGTAGCTGTGCTGCGCTGCGGCCACCGATTCGTCGGCGAAGGCCTGCTGCTTGTCCATCGAGGCACGACGGATCAGTTCATCGGAGATTTGCCTGAGCGCTTCCACCAGAGTCTGGTTGTAGCGCGCCACGGCCAGATCGTAGCCGGCCGAGGCGTCGCTCAGCTGCGCGCGCAACCGGCCGCCATCGAAGATCGGCAGGCTCAGGGCGGGCCCGACGTTGTAGGCCAGCTTGCGTCCGGCCAGAAATTCGAGCATGCCGCCGCCGGTGGCTAGGTAGCTCAGGCTGCCGACCAGGTCCACGTTGGGATAGAAGCCGGCATGAGCGACTTCGATACCCCGAGCGTTCGCGGCCACCGCCCAGCGACTGGCGACCACGTCCGGCCGCTGGCCCAGCAATTGCGCCGGCAGCGTCGACGGCAGGCCGAGCGGGGCCTGCAGGGAAAGGCTCGGGCGCTGGAGTTGGTTGCCCTGCCCCGGCCCTTTGCCAGCCAGGGCCGCCAGCTGGTTTTGCGCCAGGGCAATCTGTTCGTCCAGGGCATCGACCTGCCGATGCGTCTCGGGTAACAGGGCCTCGGCCTGGCTGACATCCAGGTGCGTCCCGAGGCCACCGTGCAGGCGCCGTTGCGCCAGTTCCAGGATCTGCTCCTGCTGCGCCAGCGTGCGCTGCACGATGTCGCGTTGGGCGTAGTGCAACGACAGCTGGATGTACACCTGCACCACGTTGTTGACCAACTCCAACTGGGCCTGGCGCGCCTGGGCGGCGCTCATGTGAGCCAGGTCGAGGGCCTGCTCGCTGGCGCTGCGTTCGCGCCCCCACAGGTCCAGGGCATAGGTGAAGCCCAGGCCGGCATTGTTGTCCCAGGTGGTCTGCCCGGACAGGTCGCCCGGCCCGTAGAAAGGATCGGCCGGCCAGTTGTGGCGTTTCAGCGCGGCGCTGGCGTCGATGTGCAGCGACTCGACGGACTCCGCCACACCCGCCAGCGCCTTGGCCTGGCGCACCCGTGCGGCGGCGATGGCCATGCTCGGACTGCCCAGCAAGGCCAGGTTGACCCAATCATCGAGTTGCTGGTCGCCATAAGCGCGCCACCATTGGCTCTGCGGCCATTGCGCGTCCTGGGCGGCGGTTTGAATGGCGGCATCGGTGGCCAGCGCGTCGGCCGATAGCGCTTCGCTGCGAGGGGCGATACCGGCGGTGCTGATGCAGCCGGTCAAGGCCAGGGTAAAGGTCCAGACACTGAGGATTTTCAGCTCTTCGATGAGGCGGCGGGGCACTGCGGCGATTTCCGGGAGAGGTCGAACTGCGGAGGGGTCTGGACCGGCATTCTAGGGCCGCTTCGGGACGCCGATAAGCTGGATTTCCTGCGATTCTTTATTACCGAACCGGTGATAATCCTTCTGTATAATTGTGGCTTCATGCGACAATTTGTCCGTCGAACCAGAGACCGAATCATGGACACCTTGCAAAACATGCGTGCGTTCACCTGCGTGGCCGAAGCGGGCAGTTTCACCGCCGCCGCCGCACAACTGGACACCACCACCGCCAACGTATCGCGCGCGGTGTCCAACCTCGAAGCACACCTGCAAACCCGCCTGCTCAACCGCACGACCCGACGCATCGCCCTGACCGAAGCCGGCAAACGCTACCTGGTGCGCTGCGAGCAGATCCTGACCTATGTCGCCGAAGCCGAAGCCGAAGCCAGCGACGCCCATGCACGGCCTTCGGGGCAGTTGAAAGTGCACACCATGACCGGCATCGGCCAGCACTTCGTGATTGACGCCATCGCGCGCTACCGGCGCACTCATCCGGACGTGACCTTCGACCTGACCCTGGCCAACCGCGTGCCCGACCTGCTCGACGAAGGCTATGACGTGTCCATCGTCCTGGCCAGCGAGCTGCCGGACTCCGGGTTCGTGTCGCAACGCCTGGGCATCACCTACAGCATCGTCTGCGCCTCTCCCGAATACGTGAAGGCGAACGGCTCGGCGCGCACGCCCGGCGACCTGCGCGAACATGCCTGCCTGCGCCTGGTGAGCCCGGTGGTGCAGCTGGAAAAGTGGCTGTTCCAGGGTCCCGATGGCCAGGAGATGGTCAACATCAGCAACGCGCCGTTCCAGGTCAATTCGGCCGACGCCATGAAGACCGCCATCAGCAGTGGCATGGGCGTGGGCGTACTGCCCATCTATGCGGCCATCGACGGCCTGCGCAACGGCACCCTGGTACGCATGCTGCCCGAATACCGCCTGCAGGAGCTGAACCTGTACGCCATCTACCCGTCCCGGCAATACCTGGACGCGAAGATCAAGACCTGGGTGGAATACCTGCGCGGTTCGCTGCCCGACATCCTCGCGGCCCACGACGCCGACCTGCAGACCTTCGACCTGCAGATCGCCAACTGAAGCGGGATTGTTTCTGCTCGATCGGGAATGTTAGCGTGCTCACATTCACCTCCCGACGAGCACAACCCCAATGAAAAAAACCGTCCTCGCGTTCAGCCGCATTTCTCCCGCCATGGTCGAGCGGCTCGAAGCCCATTTCGACGTCATCGTGCCCAATCCCAAGGCCGGTGACATCGCCGCCCAATTCAACGAAGCCCTGCCCAAGGCCCATGGCCTGATCGGCGCCGGTCGGCCGCTGGGCCGCAAGCAACTCGCCGATGCCGCCCTGCTCGAAGTGGTCTCCAGCGTTTCGGTGGGTTACGACAACTACGACGTCGGCTACTTCAACGAACGCGGCATCATGCTCACCAATACGCCCGACGTGCTGACCCAGAGCACGGCCGACCTGGCCTTTGCGCTGATCATGAGCAGCGCGCGACGCGTGGCCGAACTGGATGCCTGGACCAAGGCCGGCAACTGGAAAGCCAGTGTCGGTGCCGACCTGTTCGGCACCGATGTATACGGCAAGACCCTGGGCATCGTCGGCCTGGGTAATATCGGCGCTGCCGTGGCGCGCCGCGGCCACCTCGGCTTCGACATGCCCATCCTGTACAGCGGCAACAGCCGCAAGCCCGACCTCGAACAGGAGCTGAACGCGCAGTTTCGCAGCCTCGAGCAACTGCTGGCCGAAGCCGATTTCGTCTGCCTGGTGGTGCCACTCAGCGACAAGACCCGGCACATGATCGGTGCCGCCGAGCTGGCGCAGATGAAGAAGAGCGCCATTCTGGTGAACATCTCTCGCGGACCGGTGGTCGATGAAGCGGCGCTGGTGCAGGCCCTGCGCGAAGGCACCCTGCGCGGCGCCGGCCTGGATGTCTACGAGAAGGAACCCCTGGCCGAATCGCCCTTGTTCGAGCTCGGCAACGTCGTGACGCTGCCGCATATCGGCTCGGCCACGGCGCAGACTCGTGACTCCATGGCGTATCGCGCCATCGACAACCTGACTGCCGCCTTGCTCGGCAAGCGCCCTCAGGACCTGGTCAATCCGCAGACCTTCAAGGGCTAGTCCGTACCCGTACCTGGGTACCGTGAACCTGAGCGCCCTGCGTCGCCATCGGCGCAGGCGTCGCAGGTCTGCTGCCCTTGCGGAACACCAGCACGTTGCCCAGCATCACCAGCACCAGCCCACCGAGCGCCTGCGCGGTCCATTGATAGCCTTCCGCATACGCCGAGACATTCAACGCCACCACGGGGAACAGCACCGTGCAGTAGGCGGCGCGGTCGGCGCCCATGCGCCCTACCAGGGTCAGGTAGGCCGTGAAGCCGATCACCGAACCGGGTATCACCAGGTACAGCAGCGAGCCGACGTAGCGCAGGCTCCACTCCATGCCGAAAGGCGTGCCTCGCAACAGACAATAGCCGGTGAGCAGCAGAGCGCCATACAGCATGCCCCAGGCGTTGGTGGTCAAGGGCCGCAGCCCGGCCTTCTGCTGCACGCTGGAGAGCATGTTGCCCGCCGAGAAACACAGCGTACCCAACAGCCCCAACCCCAGGCCAAGCAAGGTCTGCGGGCTGGCGTCGTGAGCCGAGAGCTCGGGCCAGAACAACAGACCCAGACCGAGAAAGCCCAAAGCCCCTGCACCGATGACGTTAGGGGTGATCCGCTGGCCGAAAAAGATCCGTGCGTTGAGCGCATTCCATAAGCTGGCCGTGGAAAACACCACCGCCAGCAGCCCGGTCGGGATCCATTGGCTGGCGGTGAGAAAACACATGAAATTCACGCAGAACAGGCACAACCCCTGCGCCACGCAGATGAGATGGCCACGGCGGTTCATCACTTGCAGCCGCCGCGTGGCCAGCAGGATCGCGAACAGCACCAGTGCGGCCAGGCCGAAGCGGTAGACGATGGATACGGGAATCTCGACCACGCCCAGTTGCAGCTTGAGCGCAATCCAGGTCGTTCCCCAGATCAAGACGGTAAGCAGATACAGCGAAAGATTCATGGCGATGCCCTCCTGGGTCAGAGGCGCATTGTCCGAGCGGCGGCCGCTGACGGCTTGCACGAACTTGCGCTTTTTCCGTCACCGTACTGGCGGCCCGTGCGCGACGCAGTACCATGGGCACGGGGGTATCGATCATGACGGCTTTGCTGAACCTGCAAGTGTTTCAGGCGCTACACAACTCGCGCCACGCGCGCCTTGAGCACAGCGCCGAGCTGGGCGATTCGATGGTAGCCGCGTTGTGGCGCAACCACCACGACGCCCAGGAATATCAGGCGCCGACCCATCACACCTTGTCCTGCTACATCGGCGGCGGCACGGGCACCTTTCGCCGCGATCGACCGTGGGAGAAAGGCGCGCCCGGCAAGCAGTGCATTCTGCCCGCCGGACATGAGTCGGCGTGGGTCATCAACGGCGACATTCGTCTCGCCCATCTGTATTTCAGCGCAGAACAGTTCGCGCTGGGCTGCGTGACCCTGCTGGACCGCGAACCGCGGGAAATGCAGCTGCGGGAGAACACGTTCCTGGAAGATCCGGCGCAGGCGCAGCGTTTTGCACGCTTGATCGCGCTCAACTGGACCGAGCCGGGCGAGCGTGTGCTGACCAGCACCTTGGCCCATGAAATGCTCGCCCATGCCCTGCTCAGCCAAGTGTCCGCGCGCCCGCAGCTACGGCTCAAGGGTGGACTGGCACCTCATCAGCGGCGCCTGCTGCGTGACTTCATCGAAGCGCAGCTGGCCGAGCCGCTGAGCCTGGGCCAACTGGCGGCCTTGTGCAGCTTGTCCGAGTACCACTTCGCGCGGATGTTTCGCACCAGCTTCGGCTTGCCGCCGCATCAGTACGTGTTGGCTAGGCGGATTGCTCGTGCCCGCTCGCTGCTGCGCCAGACGCCGCTGCCATTGGGTGAGGTGGGGCTGGCCTGTGGCTTCGCCAGTGCCAGCCATTTCAGCAACCGATTTCGCCAGGCAGGCGGGGTGTCGCCGGGCGAGTATCGCCTGGCCTTTACCTGACGGCAGCGCCAAAACGCGGTGTCGAACAGCGGACGCTACCAGCGTGCCGCAGCCGCCAGCAGCCCGAGCAAAAGGCCCGCGGCTGCCAGTACCAGCGCCCAGCGGGGCCGGTACGGCAGCAACCACACCAGAAACACCGCGCTGCCCATCAACACCGCCGTCCAGCGCACCAGCCCCATCGCCCAGCCAGCGCTGAGCACCGAGACCCACAGCGACAGAGCCAGCAGCGCCCAACCCGCAACCCGCAGCTGCACCTTGCGCGACGGGCTGGGCCGACGCCCGAGCATTTCCTGGTGATGGCGCTCCATGGCCAGGCACAAGGCACTGAAACCGGCATAGCTGAGCAGGCCTGCTGCCAACATCAGTGCACCTCGCTGGGCGTGGACGCACGCGTACGGGCCGCGCGTGCGATCGGCAATGCTGCCAGGGCTGTGCGACGCCGGATCTTCATGACCACCCAGGCCAGCACCAGACCGCACCCCAGGGCACTGAGATCGACGCCGGCCAGTACCCAGTCGCCCGCAGCGATGGACGTCGGCAGGCCATGGTCGGTGGTCACCAAGCTCAACAACGGCAACCCTGCCAAGGCAATGGCCGCCAGGCCCAATTGCTCGATCCACGCCTTGCTGCCACTGCGCACAGCGGCATGCACGATGCTCAGCAGCCAAACGATGAAGAAGCTGTCGACCTCGATACCGGCACGCTCCGGATAGGTCGCCGGTAGCAGCCGGTTGGCCCACAGGAAACCTGCGACCGCCAACACCAGTCCCGCCATGCTGGCGACGTTCAACACTTCCACAAGGCGTAGTTCGAAGGGCCGCACACCGCTACGGGCGTGCTTGAGCTGACGCTTGCCCAACCACATGACCAGCCCCGTGCCGATCAGCAACGTACTGCCCAGGCCGCAGAAGAAATACAGCCAGCGCAACACGGGCCCGGCGAACAGGCCCATGTGCAAGCCATAGAAGGTGCCCGCCACCACCATCGGCGTGGCGCCGTCGCGCGGCAGTTCAAGCACCGCGCCCGTGGCGCCGGCGAAGGTGATCGCCGCACCCGCGTCACGGCTCACGGTATCACCCTCATGACGACTGAATTGGACCTGGGCATTGGCATCGCCCGGCAGTTGCACAGCGACGCGGCCGATCCGGCCTCCAGGCCATTGCTGCGAAGCACGCTCGTACAGCACGCCCAGATCCACCAGCGGCGCGGGCTGCCCGGCGGCGGCCAACCGCTGATTGCCGGGATAGATTTCGTTGAAGAACGCCTGGGTATCGCCATCGTAGCGGCTGACGATGCTCGCTGGCATGAGCATGGTCATGAAGATCACCAGGCTGCTGTAGGTGATCATCAGGTGAAAGGGCAGCACCAGCACGCCGATTGCGTTGTGCCCGTCGAGCCAGGAACGCGCGCCCTTGCCGGGGCGAAAGGTGAAGAACTCCTTGAAGATCTTCTTGTGGGTGATGATCCCGGTGACCAGCGTCACCAGCATGACCATCGCCGCCAGGCTACTCAGCCAGCGCCCCCAGGGGTAGCCCATCTGCAGTTGGTAGTGGAAGCGGTAGAAGAAGTCGCCGCCGCGGCTGTCGCGTGCCTCGACGCGCTGGCCGGTCTGCGCGTCCAGCGTATGACGGGTGAAGGCACCGCGCCCGCTCTTGTTCGGATCCTGCCACATGACCGAGAGCGCAGGCTCGCGGGCATCCGGCAGGCTGATGAACCAGCGTGGCGACTGCCCGGCGTTGGCCTGCAGGTAGGCCTGCGCCTGCGCCAGGCTGGCACGGGCATCGACCGCTCGCACCGGCACTTCGGGCTGGGCCCAGTGGCTGATCTCGTCCTTGAAATAGGACAGGGTTCCGGTGAGGAAAATGGCGAACAGCAACCAGCCGAACACCAGCCCCGCCCAGGTATGCAGCCACGCCATCGCCTGGCGAAAGCCCTCTCTCACGGCAGATGCTGCCAGTGCAGAAGCGCTGCCAGCGCGGCCAGGACGAGACCTGGCTTGGCCAGGCCGATCCAGGCCCGGCTGGCGCTGTGCGAGGCGAAGCACCAGAGCACGGCCACCAGGTACACCAGGAACGACAGCATCATGGCACTGACCACGGCTTCGCCGCGCGCCATGGGCAACAGCCAGGCGATGCACACGCTCGCCAGGGCCGCCAGGACATAGCCGCCAAAGACGGCAGCCAAGACACGGGAGGCCACGGCCCAACGATACGAGGTCGACACCCCGCCGATTCTGCTTCTCATGAATGACCTTCGAACGTACGGATGCATCGCGCAATCGCGCTGATAATAATGATAAATATTCTCATGTGCAAAGATCACTGGCATTTATCGTGCATTGCAACGCTTTTCCGGACCCGTGCGGTGCGTGCTGGCTTGCCCAACTACGGGTACACCCGTAAGATACGAACAATTCTTATTCTGCTGCGCACCCCATGGCGCCGGAGTGTTCGCGGTGACCGCTGTGACTTCCCCTGCCTCGCAATCGGTCGAGGGCCTCTACCTCGTTCATCGCCGCTGGCTGACCGAATGGCTGCGCAGCCGCCTGGGCTGTCCGGACAATGCCGCCGACCTTGCCCAGGACACCTTCATGCGCCTGTTGAGTGCGCGTGAAATCGCTCCCATCCGCGAGCCCCGCGCCTTTCTCACTACAGTCGCCAAGCGTGTGCTGTTCAATCACTACCGCCGTCAGGATCTGGAGCGTGCCTATCTGGAAGCCCTGAGCCAGATGCCAGAGCCGCTCGCGCCCAGCGAAGAGCACCGAGCGATCATCCTGCAGACCCTGCTGGAGCTGGATGCACTCCTCGATGGCCTGCCGGTGCTGGTCAAGCGCGCCTTTCTGCTGGCGCAGGTCGATGGCCTGGGCTACCAGGACATCGCCGACGAACTCGGCATTTCCCTGGCCACGGTCAAGCGCTACCTGCACAAGGCAGCCATGCGCTGCTACTTCGCACTGTGAACGAGGCGCGCACGTTTTCCCCACACGTGGCCGAGCAGGCCGTGCAATGGTGGCTTGAACTGCAGGAGGGGGCGCTCGACCCGCGGCAGCAGCAGGCGTGGCAGCGATGGCTGCACGCCGACGGCGAACACCGCCGCGCCTGGGAGCACATCCAAAAGGTCAATCAACAATTTGCCGGCCTGCCCGGTCCCTTGGCGCAGGCCACCGTGGGCTCGCCCTACTCGCCAGGCCGTCGGCGCGCACTCAAGACGCTCCTCCTGCTCGGGATGGCTGGGGCAACCACCTTGGCCCTGCGTCAACAGCATTGGCTGCCGCCGCTGGTGGCCGACTATCGCAGCCCGCTGGGCCAGCGTCGCCAGTTGCAGTTGGACGACGGCAGCCGAATCAACCTCAACACCACCAGCGCGGTGGACGTACGCTTCGACGCAGGTCAGCGCTTGATCCGCCTGCTCGAAGGCGAAATCATGCTCACCGCAGGGGCCGATGCACGGCCCCTGCGCATCAGCACCGATCAGGGGCTGGTGACCGCTGACCGCGCGCAGGTCAACGTTCGCCAGTTGCCGGGCAGCACCCAGGTGCAGGCCTTGCGTGGTGCGCTCGCCATTCAGCCCACAGGGTTGCAGGACGGTCCGCTGCGCCTGGCCGGCGGCCAGCAGGTCGAGTTCGATCGCCAGCGTTTCACTGCCGCGCGGCCACTGGACGCCAACAGCGGTGCGTGGGTCGACGGCATGCTGATCGCCGCGCACATGCGCCTGGGCGACTTCCTGACCGAAGTGGGCCGCTATCGCCGTGGCCAGTTGGACTGCGACACGTCGGTGGCCAACCTGTTGCTGTCGGGCAGTTTCCCCCTGGGCGACACCGAGAAGATTCTCGATTCGCTGGAGGCCGCATTGCCGGTGAAAGTCCGCCGTTTCACCCGCTATTGGGTCACGGTGCAAGCCCGCGTCTAGTCACCCGTACGCTGCCGAAAGTTTTTTACATCTTTCGTGAGCCGTTTTGCCTTGGTCGCGTGACAGACAGGGTAACTCTCCCAACATTCTGCCTGGAAACGCCGCATGTCCAACCTGCCCACCCCGCTCGCCCGCGCCCTGCGCTGCCTGTTGCTCGGCACTGCCGTGAGCGTTGCTCAACTGCCGCACGCCGTGGCCGCCGATGGCACCACTCGCGAATACCAGATCGCGCCCGCCTCGGTCGAAAGCGCAGTCACCCAGTTCGGCCGTCAGGCCGGCGTACTGATTTCGTTCGGCTCGACCACCCTGGCAGACCAGCCCAGCCCTGGCCTGCAAGGCGCGTACACCGTGGAACAGGGACTGGCGGTGCTGCTCGAAGGCACGGGCCTGCAGGCGCGCGCTCTGGGTGACGGTGCCTACAGCCTGGAGCCCGCCTCACTGGCACAACCCGGCAGTCCCGGTGCCGCCGTCGAGCTGGGCGCCTCGAGCGTGGTGGGCGACTGGCTCGGCGCCGCCGAGCAGACCAACGTCTTCGAACACCCCGGCGCGCGCGACGTCGTGCGTCGCGAAGACTTCGAACGCACCGGTGCCACCAGCGCGCGTGAGGTTCTCAACCGCATACCGGGGGTCAACGCGCCGCAGAACAACGGCACGGGCAGCCATGACATGGCGATGAACTTCGGCATCCGTGGACTCAACCCACGGCTGGCGACCCGCTCCACGGTGTTGATGGACGGCATCCCGGTGCCGTTTGCGCCCTATGGCCAGCCGCAGCTGTCGTTCGCACCGGTCAGCATGGGCAACATGGACGCCGTCGACGTGGTCCGCGGTGGCGGCGCCGTGCGCTATGGCCCGCAGAACGTCGGTGGCATCGTTAACTTCGTGACCCGTGCCATTCCCGATGCTCCGACCGTGAAAGGGGGTTTCCAGACCCAGGGCAGCCCCTCGTCGAGCCAGGACGGCTTGAAGACCACGGGCAACCTGTTGGCAGGTGGCACCGCCGACAACGGCTTGGGCGGCGCCCTCCTCTACTCCGGCGTGCGCGGCAGTGACTGGCGCGAACACAGCGATACCCAGATCGACGACCTGATCCTCAAGGGCAAGTACCAGATCGACGAAGCCAACAGCCTCAATGCCGAGGCCCAGTACTACGAAGGTGAAGCCGACATGCCCGGCGGCCTCAGCGCGGCCGACTACAAGGCCGACCCTTACCAGTCGACGCGCCGCTACGACAAGTTCTGGGGCCGGCGCACCATGGTCAATTTCGGCTATCGCTATCAGGAAGATCGCCGCGAGTTCACCGCCAACACCTTCTTCACCAAGACCCTGCGCAGTGGCTACCTGGACCAGGGCAATTTCCTCTCGCTGTCGCCTCGCGAGTATTGGGTACGGGGTGTGGAAACACGTTTCTCCCAAGGCTTCGATCTGGGCCAGACCCAGCACGAGATGAGCGTGGGCTACCGCTACATCAGCGAGGCGGGCCACGAGTTGCGCTACCGCACACCGATCAGCGCCAACCAGCAACTGCCGAGCACCGACAGCCGCAACGACCGCGACACCCGCGGCGGCACCCAGGCTCACGCCCTCTACATCGACGATCGTATCGACATCGGCCGCTGGACGTTCACACCGGGCATCCGCTACGAGATGATCGATTCGCAGCAGACCAACAACCTGAGCAACGTCAAATACCAGGGCGACTACACCACCGCCCTGCCGGCGCTGAACGTGCTCTACCACGTCAACGAAAACTGGAACCTGTACGCCAACACCGAAGGCTCGTTCGGCAGCGTGCAATACAGCCAGATGCCCAACCGCGTGACCGGCGGCGAAGTGAAACCGGAAAAGGCCCGCACCTGGGAGCTGGGGACACGCTATGACAACGGCAACCTGCGTGCGGAAATCGGCGCATTCCTGATCAACTTCGATAACCAGTACGACAGCAACCAGACCAACGACACCGTGATCGCGCGTGGCGAAACCCGGCATCAGGGCATCGAGACCAGCATCAATTACGCCCTGGACGACTTGAGCCCGGCCCTGGCCGGCTTCGACGTCCACGCCAGCTATGCGTTCGTGGATGCGACCATCCGCGAAGATGGGCCGAACAAGGGTAACCGCGTACCGTTTTCCTCACGCCACAAGGGCACCCTGGGCGTTGGTTACACCCAAGGCCCCTGGAAGCTCGACCTGGACAGCACCTACCAGAGCAGCCAGTTCGCCGACAACGCCAACACCCAGGCCGAAAGCGCCGATGGCAGCACCGGACGCATTCCCGGCTACATGCTCTTCAGCACCCGCGCCGGCTACGATTTCGGGCCGCAGCTGTCCGACCTCAACGTGGCGGTGGGTGTGAAGAACATCTTCAACCACCAGTACTACACCCGCTCCTTCGACGACAACAACAAGGGCAAATACGTGGGCGAACCACGCACGGTGTACGTGCAGACCTCGGTCGCCTTCTGACGCCGTCGGCCAGCTCCTGCAGCAGGTGCATCCCCTGCTACAGCGGGACGCGGGCGGTGTCCGCAGGACCAGAAATATCAGGCTTCGCACTTATTTCATGAAAAGTTCGGAAAAGTTACTGAATATTTATCTTCATCAAGGGGTTGAATTGTTTCTTCAACTCCCTGACCTTGTACTTCAAGAGGCGATGATAATCAGTCATCGAATCTCAAGCGAGAAAGCCGAATAAGGGATGAACTATGCAGATCCAGGTCAATAGCGATAACCATATTCAAGGCGACGCCCGCCTGCAGGAGTGGGTACGCACCGTAGTGGAAGGCGCAGTCGAGCATTACCAGGAAGACCTCACCCGCGTGGAGGTCCATCTGGCCGACGAAAATGGCCAGAAATCCGGCCCTGACGACATGCGCTGCCAGATGGAAGCACGTCCAAAGGGGCATCAGCCCATCTCCGTGACCCACAAGGCAGAAACGCTGGAGCTGGCGATCGACGGCGCTGCCGAGAAGCTCAGCCATGCCTTGGAGCATTTGTTCGGCAGGCTGCGCAATAAGCGTGCAGCCAACACGCACACCATCCCCGACGGCCCGAACGAGGCGCTGCTCGAAGAGGAGTTTCTGGAAAACGAGCAGGTGCTCAACAGCAAGTCCTGAGTCCTGCCCTACGAAAAAAGGCGAGCCACGAGCTCGCCTTTTTTATTGTCTGTAAATAAGTTTCACGATCCGGGCACGGCGATTGCTACATCGAATGGCAGCGAAGTAAACAGCGGTTACATATAGCAAAGGATGAAGTATGAAGCCGACCAGCGGTCTGGAACCAGCAACTAATCGTCCAGTCCATTAACAAAGCTCGACTATGACAGGTAGTACCTCATGGATAATCCATTCCAAGCCCTGAGCGACGCGTTCCAGCCCGAATACCGCGTCAATTTGAGCATCCAGCGCCTGGATGGCAGCATCATGCTGACCCTGTCCAACGAGCGAGGTGTCGCCGCCAAGCGGATGATCACCGCCGAGCAGCGCAACGACCCCAAGCGCATGCGCCGCTTGATCGAAAGCATCAAGTTCGGCATGGCCATCGAGCAAGGCGGCAGCGCCATGCAGATGCTGGCGGCAATGACCGATGCCGGCAACGTCGAAAAGCTGGGCGGCAAGCCGGCCCTGCACGCTGCCACCACGCAGACCGCACCGGTGTCCGCCAGCCTCTGATAGACCGTTGTTCGGCCTAGCTGTCCGATTTCTCTTTCACCGACGGATAGCGCGACGAGGCGTAGCGCACCACCAGGATGGCGAACGCCAGGAGCAGGATGCCGCCGCACAGGTAGATGATGCCCACATCCGGTGCGTTATGGTGCGAGACATCGCCGATCAGCAGGCGTGTCAGGGCGGTGATGGCCACATACAGCAGAAAGCGGATAGGCATGTGGTTGGTCTTGAAATAGATCCCCACCATCGCACCCAGCTCCAGGTAGATGAACAGCAACAGGATGTCATCCACGCTTACGCTGCCCTTCTCCACCATTCCCAGAAAAGCACTGACGGCCGCCCAGGCGGTGATGGCACCGATCCCGAACAGTGCCAGGTAGTGGAAGGACTCCACGCACAGATTGCCCAGCGAATCGGCCTGAGCGTGCAGGCTCCCTCGAAGCTTTTCAGCCCATTTCATTGCCTGTGTTCCTTATGCGAACCGATTGAGAGCGGCGCCCGAGCGCCTATGCTCGTTTAGCGCATGCAGCATAAGGGCCAGCCCCGGCTGATGAGAAGCAGCCAGACTGTCGCAGGGCACCTCGTCGGCACGGCTGTTCAAGCGCAGAAATTTGCCTTATGCTTTACACTGTATAAACGAACAGTAGTTGTACTGAACCAAATTCCCCTAGGCATATGAGGTGGTCAATGGCCGTCGAAGTGGTATACCGCAGCAGCCGAGATCTGGAGCGCCTGTTTATGGACAAAGCTGAAGCCGATCGTCACGACAAAATGCTCGAGCTGGCCGAGCTGCTCGCAGACGTCCTGAAGAAAGCCGTGCCGTCGCTCGACGACAAGCAGGTCGAAGACGCCGGGATCTACATGGCGAAAAACCGCGACATCTTCGCCAAGGCGTTCAAGAGCCAGCCCGATGCATTGAATGAGCTGCTCACGGCCACGGCCGACAGCGCAGAGCAGGACTGATGGTCAGCTGCGCAGCGCTTCCACGAACTGCGCCAGCCAGGGTTCTGCGTCGGCTTCCGGGTTGACGGTTTCGCTGGCATCCAGGCGCAGCATCCCCTGCACTTCATGGATGCCCAGTTCGGCGAACAGCTCGCGCATCTGCTCGCCACCGCCGCAATAGAGGTCGTAGCTGGAGTCGCCCAGTGCAATGACGCCACCGGGCAATCCGCGCAATGCCGCCGGCAGCTGGTCGCGCAGCTGAGCGTACAGCGGCATGATGTTGTCCGGCAGTTCCCCCATTCCAGTGGTCGATGTCACCGCCAGCAGCGCCTGGGGTGCGAACGCCAGAATCTCCTGCACAGTGGCTCTGGGGTTGTGCCAGGCTTGGATATCCTGTCGCTTGAGCAGCTGTTCGGCATGCCGAGCGACGTCCTCGGCCGCGCCATAGACCGAACCGCTGAGGATGGCAACTTTCATGATGACTGTCTCGAACCATTCAAAGGCATGATCTTAACAGCCCGTTCGCGCATTGAAAGGCAAGATCTCGCGCTCTGGTCCTCCTCCTGCGGCCTGTATGAATTAGACTAGGCTGTACGGTAGGGAACCTCTCACATGATCAATGCAAAGCTGCTGCAACGGGTGATCGATGCGTCGAACGACGGCATCGTCGTCGCCGAACAGGAAGGCGAGGACAATATCCTCATCTACGTCAATCCGGCCTTTGAACGCATGACCGGCTATAGCTCGCTGGAAATGCTCTACCAGGACTGCCGGTTGTTGCAGGGTGACGATCGTGACCAGCCGGCCCGTCGGCGCGTGCGCGAGGCGATCGATCAGGGCGTGGCGTGCCGCGAGGTGCTGCGCAACCATCGCAAGGACGGCAGCTGTTTCTGGAATGAGCTGTCGATCACGCCGGTCCATAACGAAAGTGACCAACTGATGTACTACATCGGGATCCAGAAGGATGTCAGCCGCGAGGTCGCGGCGCAGCAGCGTATCGTCGAACTGGAACAGCAGGTTGCAGCGCTGCAACGACGCGTCGCCGAACTCGAAACTTCTGCCCCTTCGAGTCCAGTGTGACGACGATGAACATTTTTCGAGGCTTCATCGAATTTTCATTCACCGCGAGCGTGCGCCATGCCGCCTGATGTATTGCTGACCCAGGACGAGCTGGATTTCCTGCGGGCCATGCAGGCCAATCCGCAGCTCAACGTGCGCGATACCCTTCTCAATGTTTCGGTGAAGGGTGGGCCACAGGTGCGCGAGCTGCTGATGCGCCTGGCCTCCCATGAGCAGGTCACCATCGAGGCGCACCTGGAGAATCAGCAGATCAGTTTTCCGCTGCAGATCGTGGAGGACGATTTTCAGGCGGCCCATCTGGAACTGGGGGCGCCGAGTATCTATGAAGACGGGCCGATGCTGCGTCCATGGCGGTTGAGTCTGACCGAACCTATCGTGCTGCGCGATGGCGAAGGACGTGACAGCGACTTCTGGGTTCGCGACATTTCCTTCAAGGGTGCCCTGCTCGAGGCCCGCCAGGGGGCCAAGGCGCCGGCCAGGTTCCAGCTGTGGTTCACGCCTGAAGGCTACGCGCCGATTCCGTTGCGCGGCTCGATGATTCGCGAGGCCGAGCACGGCCTGTTCGCCTACCGCCTCAGCCAGAGCGACGCCCGGGCGATCGAATCGCTGCGTCAGTTCATCCTGCAGCAGCACCGTCTGGTGCATCCGCAACTTCATAGCTGACGCCGATCCAATCAGCTGTCCAGATGGCCCGCCAAGTACTGCTGCAGACGCCGCTGCATCAGGCGCCCATCGCTGCCCAGACACACGATTTCCGGAGACTGAAGGCTTTCCTGAACCGTCTCGGACAGCTCACCGGCCAATAGCAGCGGGCAACTCAAGGCGTTGTTCAATCGCTTCAACTGCCGGATCAGCGCCGGCGCCGGCGGGCGGTTGGAGAACAGCACGAGCGCCTGTGGGGCGAGTTTTTCGCAGACCAGGCTCAGCTCTTCGAGCGGCTGGCCCAAGCCCAGAAACTGCACGTCCACTTGCGGTCCGCTTAATAGCAGGCCAGTCACCTGAAGCTCGAGTTCGCGGCACTGATCGGGTATGGCCACCAGCACCACGCGGCTGTCCTGTCCTTGATCGGCAGTCAGGCGCAGGCGTTGCAGCGTGCGCGCACGCAGGAATGTATCGAGGAAGATCCATTCGCTGGCCTGGCCGAAGTGGCCCTGGTGCACGAGCAGTTCCTGCCATACCGGCATCAGCACCTGCTCGAAGGCCACGGCCAGCGGGTAACTGGAAAACACCTGACCATAGACCTGATCGAGCCTGGGTTCGGCGAATTCGCGCACGCATTGGCGGACCCGTTCCTGCCACTGCTGCCATTCACCCGGCTCGTCGCGGGCGCTGGGCGGTGGTGCTTCGGTCTGCTGGGTACGGGCGAGAATCTTGCCGACCTTGCTCACCGCCACCCCGCGCTCGATCCAGCCCAGGATGCTGCGCACCTCCTCGATATCGGCCAACGAGTACAAACGGTGCCCGCTTTCGGTGCGTGTTGGCTGCACCAAGCCATAGCGACGCTCCCAGGCACGCAACGTGACGGGATTGATTCCGGTCAGTCGCGCCACCTCGCGAATGGGGTACAGCTCGTCCAGCGCTGCATCTTGCACGCCAGGCAATCGGGTGCCGGATTCGCTCATTGCTAGTCAACCGCTGCCAGGAACATGAACCGACAGTGTAACCGCTGTGGGTACATAGAGGTTTGCGGATGAACCAACGGACGGTAGATGTGCAACCGACCGTTTTCGGGAATAATACTTGCTTGATTTCAAATGCAGCCCACCACCCCGGCGCTGCATTCGATGGAGGCTCCTACCCGGAGCACCAGACTGTCTGGAGATACACAATGTCTACCTCCCCCGTTACCTTGATGGTCGCGCGCCGCGTGGCCGATGGAAAATATCAGGACCTGATCGCCTGGCTGCACGAAGGCGAACAGCTTGCCACCGACTTTCCGGGCTACCTGGGTTCAGGCGTTCTGGCACCCGCGCCAGGCGACGACGAATTCCAGATCATCTTCCGCTTCGCCGATGAAACCACCTTGCATGCCTGGGAGCATTCGGCTTCCCGTCGTTCGTGGCTGGGCCGTGGCAGCGACCTGTTCGCCCAACCCCATGTGCACCGCGTCAGCGGCACCGAAGGCTGGTTCGGCGACAGCGGCCTGCAGCGTCCACCGCGCTGGAAACAGGCCGTGGCCATCTGGCTGGCGTTCTTTCCGGTGTCGCTGATCTTCAACTTCCTGTTCGGCCACGTGCTGAACGAGATCAGCCTGGTGCCCAGAATCATGCTCAGCACCCTGGCTCTGACCCCAATCATGGTGTTCTTCTTCATTCCCTTGTCCACGCGCCTGCTGCGCAACTGGTTGCACGCCACCCCAGCCCGCGCCCCGCTGCCCAAGGCCAAAGTGGCCTGATCGGCCGGCCCTGCTGCGCTTTGTGGTATAAATCAGCGCAGCAACCTGCCGACGAAGAGCCCGCCACATGCCCCACCCGATCCTCATCACCGGTGCGAGCCAGCGCATCGGCCTGCACTGCGCCGAACGCCTGTTGGGCGAAGGTCAGCCAGTCATCATCAGCTACCGTCAGGAGCGCGAAACCGTCGCTCATCTGCGCGAGATGGGGGCGGTCACCATCCATGCCGACTTCGGTAGCGAGGCTGGTATTCTAGCGTTCATCGATGCGCTCAAGGCGCAGACTTCGCAGCTGCGCGCCATCGTCCACAACGCGTCGGCCTGGATCGCGGACAGTGCGGGAGACGAGGCGGCTGCGTTCCAACAGATGGTCAACGTGCACATGCTGGCGCCCTACCTGATCAACCTGCACTGCGCCGACCTGCTGCGCGCCTCCAGCCCGGCCGACATCGTCCACATCAGCGACGACGTGACGCGCAAGGGCAGCGCCAAGCACATGGCCTATTGCGCCAGCAAGGCGGGCCTGGACAACCTGACCCTGTCGTTCGCCGCGCGCTTCGCCCCGGCGATCAAGGTCAATGGCATTGCCCCGGCGCTGATCCTGTTCAACCCGGACGACGACGCCGACTATCGCTACAAGTCGCTGGCCAAATCGGCGCTGGGCATCGAGCCCGGTGCCGAGGTCATCTACCAGAGCCTGCGCTACCTGCTGGAAAACCCCTACGTCACGGGCACCACCTTGACCGTCAACGGCGGCAGGCACGTAAAATAGCGCCTGCCTGCCAGCCCGGACACGGCGCTGACCCCGAACATTCTGCGGAGCACACAACGATGGCACCATTGCAGCCAGGAATGGCACGTATCCGGGTCAAGGACCTGCGCTTGCGCACCTTCATCGGTATCAACGAAGACGAAATCGTCAACAAACAGGACGTGCTGATCAACCTCACCGTCCTGTACCCGGCACTCGAAGCGGTGCGCGACAACGATATCGAGCACGCCCTGAACTACCGCACCATCACCAAGGCGGTGATTCAGCACGTGGAGGGCAATCGTTTCGCCCTGCTCGAACGCCTGACCCAGGAAATTCTCGACCTGGTCATGCAGAACACCGCCGTGCGCTACGCCGAAGTGGAAGTCGACAAGCCCCATGCGCTGCGCTTCGCCGAATCGGTTTCGATTACCCTCGCTGGCAGCCGTTGACCGGTTGCCGCCCAGCTGGAGAGCGACATGAACGAACAGCAACGTCTGGAACTGGAGGCCGCAGCCTTCCGCCGTCTGGTCAAGCACCTGGACGAGCGCAAGGATGTGCAGAACATCGACCTGATGAACCTGGCCGGGTTCTGCCGCAACTGTCTGTCCAAATGGTACAAGGCCGCAGCCGACGAGCAGCAGGTCGAAGTCAGCCTGGACGAGGCCCGCGAAGTGGTCTATGGCATGCCGTACGCGCAGTGGAAGGCTCAGTACCAGCAGGAAGCCAGCGCCGAACAGCAGGCGGCCTTCGCCAAGGGGACGCCCAATGCATGATGTGAAAGCGCTGCGCACCAGCCTGGCCAGCGGCGAACATCAGTTCGCAACGACACTGGCGTTCGTCGCCGAGCACTATGCCTATACACCGCAGGGCTTCCGCAACGGTGCTTTGGACAATGCGGCCGGCCAGAATGAAGGCTCGTGCAAGACGTTGGGCCTGGCCCTGCTGGAAGGGCTGAGCGATGAAGAGGCATTGCTGGCGTTCGGCGAACACTACCGCTCGGTGGTGGCGACGCCCGACGGGAGCGATCACGGCAATATCCGCAACCTGATCGAGCATGGCCTGGCAGGGGTGACGTTCTCCGAACTGCCGTTGGCACGCCTGGGCTGATCGACAGGCATGAAAAAACCGACCTCGCAAGGTCGGTTTTTTTGTGTTTGGCTCAAGGGCCTCTTCGCGGGTAGAACCCGCTCCCACAGGGCTCGGTCCATCACCCTTTGTAGCTAGAAACAACTGCCAGAGGCGATGCGGTCCACTGTGGGAGCGGGTTCTACCCGCGAAAGCCGCGCCGCGGTTTCAGCTTAGAACGAAGCGTTGGCCAGCCCATCCAGATAGCGCTCCACATCCAGCGCCGCCATGCAGCCAGCACCGGCTGAAGTAATTGCCTGACGGTATACATGGTCTGCCACGTCACCGGCCGCGAATACACCCTCGACGCTGGTGGCAGTCGCGTTGCCTTCACGGCCACCCTGCACCACCATGTAGCCGTCCTTGAGGGCCAACTGGCCTTCGAACAGCGAGGTGTTCGGCGTATGGCCGATGGCGATGAACACGCCATCGACTTTCAGCTCTTCGGCAATGCCGTCGTTGTTGCGCAGACGCGCACCGGTCACACCCATGTTGTCGCCCAGCACTTCTTCCAGCGTGGCGTTGAGCTTGAGCTCGATCTTGCCTTCCGCCACGCGGGCATGCAGCTTGTCGATCAGGATCTTCTCGGCACGGAAGGTATCGCGACGATGCACCAAGGTGACCTTGCTGGCGATGTTGGCCAGGTACAGGGCTTCCTCGACCGCAGTGTTGCCGCCGCCGACCACCGCAACTTCGCGGTTGCGGTAGAAGAAGCCATCGCAGGTCGCGCAGGCCGAAACGCCCTTGCCCATGAACGCTTCTTCCGACGGCAGGCCCAGGTAGCGTGCGCTGGCGCCAGTGGCGATGATCAGCGCATCGCAGGTGTAGGTCGCGCTGTCGCCGGTCAGGGTGAACGGCTTGGCAGCGAAATCAACGGCGTTGATGTTATCGAAGACGATCTCGGTTTCGAAACGCTCGGCATGCTCGCGCATGCGCTCCATCAGTGCCGGCCCGGTCAGACCATGGGGGTCGCCCGGCCAGTTGTCGACTTCAGTCGTGGTGGTCAGCTGGCCGCCTGCCTGCATGCCGGTGATCAGCAACGGCTTGAGGTTGGCGCGGGCAGCGTAGACAGCGGCGCTGTAACCGGCAGGGCCGGAACCCAGGATGATCACGCGGGAATGACGAACTTGAGACATGACTAACTCCTGACTGCCGGACGTTGAAGCCGATCCGGTACGGCTGGAATAAAAAGGACTGGCAAGACACCTTGGGGAAGGTTCAATGCCGCCAGCCCGTAAACTTCAAAAGGAAGGGTTGAAAATCGAATGCGCCAAGCTTAACGACGTAGGCCCGATTAGGGAAATACCCTTTGGCAATCCGATCCATAGCCCTCTTCTATGCGGACATCTTCGACTGGCGAGGATCGCGTCAGGTTGTTACCAGCCATTGCCGTGGTTCCCGCGCCCGTGCAAAGCCGGTACTGTCAGCACGTTTTCATTGTCCTGGAGTTGTCCATGCCTGTCCCTGCACTGTCCGGCCCGCAATACCTGCGCGAAGGCCTGAAAATGGTCTTGTCTCCCGGGCTGCGTTTGTTCGTGCTGCTGCCACTGGGCATCAACCTGGTGTTGTTCGTGGGCTTGATCTACTTCGCTGGGCACCTGTTCAGCGGTTGGGTCGATCACTTGATCCAGAGCCTACCGCACTGGCTGGGCTTCCTCAGCTTCATCCTCTGGCCGCTGTTCGCCGTGCTGGTGGCGTTCATGGTGTTTTTCAGCTTCACCACGCTGGCCAATATCATCGCCGCCCCGTTCAACGGGTTCCTGTCGGAAAAGGTCGAGGTGGTGGCGCGGGGCAAGGATGAATTCCCGCCCTTTCGCTGGGCCGAGCTGCTCGAGATGATTCCGCGCACACTGGCCCGCGAAGCCCGCAAGCTCGGGTATTTCCTGCCCCGTGCGCTGGCACTGTTCGTCCTGTCGTTCATCCCCATGCTGAACATCATCGCCGCGCCACTGTGGCTACTGTTCGGTGTGTGGATGATGGCGATCCAATACATCGACTACCCCGCCGACAACCACAAGATGAGCTGGCAGGACATGCTCGCCTGGCTACGCCAGAAGCGCTGGCGCAGCCTGAGTTTCGGCGGCATCGTGTACCTGGCGCTGCTGATTCCGGGGGTCAACGTCCTGATGATGCCGGCCGCGGTGGCAGGGGCGACGTTGTTCTGGGTGCGTGAGCGGGGGTGAGTCTTTGCGGTGCGACCGATCACGGCTCGCACCGCTGGCGATGGCGTCATGAATTCCTCACGAATGCGCCACACCAACGCAATACAAGTCCCCGAAACTGTCTGAATGACAGCGCTCCCACTCCATATCACCCTCATCACCGAAACCTTCACCCCCGAGATCAACGGGCTTGCCAGCACGCTCGATCATTTGTGTCAGGGATTGCGCGGCCGTGGACACCATGTGCATGTGGTGCGGCCACGGCAAGTGCAGGACAGTGCGCCGGACGAGGATGTGATGCTGTGTCGCGGCTGGCCGATTCCTGGCTACCCTGGGCTGCAGTGGGGCGAGTCGTCCATGGGGCGGCTGGTGCGGCGCTGGCGGTCAAGGCGGCCCGATGTGGTGTATGTCGCGACGCCCGGGCCGTTGGGCTTGAGCGCGCTGCGTGCCGCCCGACGGTTGGGAGTTCCGGTGGTCAGCGGTTTCCACACCAACTTTCAGCAATACGCCGCGCACTGCGGGCTGGGGCTGCTGGCACGTCTGGTGACCCATTATCTGCGCTGGTTTCACCGTCGCACCTGCATGACCCTGGTGCCCTGCACCAGCCAACGTCTGGAGTTGCAGCGGCGCGGCTTCGAGCGTTTGCATCTGCTGGCGCGCGGCGTCGACAGCCAGCTGTTTCATCCTCGGCGGCGGAGCACGGCCCTGCGCCATCGCTGGGGCCTGAGCGAGGGCGACCTTGCTGTGCTCTATGTCGGACGTCTTGCGCAGGAGAAGAACCTGGACCTGCTCGCGCGCACGCTTGCCTACCTGCAGGCGCAGCATCCGCAGCGACTTATCAGGCTGATCGTGATCGGCGATGGCACTCGGCGCAGCGATCTGCAGCGGCAGGTACCCGAGGCGATTTTCTGTGGGGCGTTGCGTGGCGAAGCGCTGGCGGAGCATTACGCCAGTGGCGACATCTTCGTGTTTCCCAGCCTCACCGAGACTTTCGGCAATGTGGTGCTGGAAGCGCAGGCATCGGGGCTGGCCGTGGTGGCCTACGATGAAGCTGCGGCAGCGCAGCACATTCGCCACGGCCACAGCGGCGCGCTGGCCATGCCTGGTGATGAGGCGGCCTTTCTGGAAGCCGCTGGCTGGTTGCTGGAAGACGAAGAGAACCTGCGCAGGGTCCGCCTCAACGCGCGGCGACATGCCCGACTTCAGGGTTGGGGTGCGATCGTCGAGCAGTTCGAGCAACAGCTGACGAGCGCCTGCGCGCCGATACCTTCGGCAAGCTTTGCAAGGACTGTAACGAGTCCCCGGGGCTGAACCGTACGCTGCGTGTCAGCCAGACCGCGTTGACCCTTCGCGGCCGATGACCGCTCCTACAAGGGGCCAAAAAAAACAGGGGGCACGTCGCTGACGTGCCCCCTGTTTGCATCTGCGCCTGATAGCTCCTAAGAGCACCCTGCTCAGATCAATGGTGGTGACCACCTTCGCCGTGCACGTGGCCGTGCGCGACTTCTTCCTGGCTGGCGTCGCGGATGTCGACGACCTTGACCTTGAAGTGCAGGCGCTGACCGGCCAGCGGGTGGTTGCCGTCGACGGTGACGTCGTCGCCGTCCAGGTCGCGAATGGTCACGATCTGCATCTGGCCATCGGGTGCGGAAGCGTGGAACTGCATGCCCACTTCCAGCTCGTCGACGCCTTCGAACATGCTGCGCGACAAGGTGCTGACCAGTTCGGCCGCGTACTCGCCGTAGGCATCTTCGGGCTCGATCGCCACGTCCAGGTCGTCGCCGACCTGCTTGCCTTCCAGAGCCTTTTCCAGGCCAGGAATGATGTTGCCAGCGCCCTGCAGATAAACCAGCGGCGCGCCGCCGGCGGAGCTGTCGATAACCTCACCAGCGTCGTTGGTCAGGGTGTATTCGATGGAGACAGCCTTGTTGGCGGCGATCAGCATGAGGAAGACCTTTTGCATAAGAATGTAGAACGACCAAGTGTAACCAAGGGTTGGCTTGAAAGCGAACCCACTCGGCCAGTGGATGACCCGAAGCAATGTGCCCAGCCCGTGAGGGTCTTGGCACACGCCATGAAATTATGACTGTGCACGGCGCGATTCGTTTCTACTTGCGGGCCGTGGCGTGAAGCTTGTAGCGTGCAGCCCAAAGCTCACCCGAGAAGCTCGCATGCAAACTTTCTTCATCGCGCCGACTGACTTTGGCGTAGGCCTGACCTCCATCAGCCTGGGGCTGGTAAGGACCCTGGAACGCGCCGGCCTGAAGGTCGGTTTTCTCAAGCCCATCGCTCAGCCACACCCCGGCGACCTGGGCCCGGAACGCTCGACCGAGCTGGTTGCCCGCACCCATGGCCTGCAGCCGCCCAAGCCCTTGGGCCTGGCCCACGTCGAGCGCATGCTGGGCGATGGCCAGCTCGACGAGCTGCTCGAAGAGATCCTGACGCTTTATCAGCAAGCCTGCGCCGGCAACGACGTGGTCATCGTCGAAGGCATGGTGCCGACCCGCAACGCCAGTTATGCCGCCAGGGTCAACCAGCACCTGGCGAAAAGCCTGGATGCCGATGTGGTGCTGGTGTCGAGTGCCGAAAACGAGGTGCTTGCCGAGCTCTCCGGCCGGGTCGAGTTGCAGGCGCAGTTGTTCGGCGGCCCACGCGACCCGAAGGTTCTGGGCGTCATCCTCAACAAGGTGCGTACCGATGAAGGCATGGAGGCGTTCGCCGCGCGCCTCAAGGAGCACTCGCCCCTGCTGCGTAGCGGTGATTTTCGCCTGCTCGGCTGCATCCCCTACCAGGCCGACCTGAACGCGCCGCGCACCCGTGACGTGGCCGAACTGCTCGGCGCCCAGGTGATCAACGCCGGTGACTACGAGCAGCGGCGGATGAACAAGATCATCATCTGCGCCAGGACCGTGCTCAATACCGTGCAGTTGCTCAAGCCGGGCGTTCTCGTGGTGACCCCAGGCGATCGTGACGACATCATCCTGGCCGTGAGCCTGGCGGCCATGAACGGCATGCCTTTGGCCGGGCTGCTGCTGACCAGCGACACCCTGCCCGACCCACGCATCCTCGAACTGTGCCGGGGCGCCCTGCAGGCCGGTTTGCCGGTGCTGTCGGTGAGCACCGGTTCCTACGACACCGCCACGCGCCTGAACCAGCTGAACAAGGAGATCCCCATCGATGACCGCGAGCGCGCGGAGATCATCACCGATTTCGTTGCCGGCCACCTGGATGCCCAGTGGCTGCACCAGCGCTGCGGCACGCCACGGGAGCTGCGGCTGTCACCGGCCGTGTTCCGGTATCAGCTGATCCAGCGCGCGCAGCAGGCCGACAAGCGCATCGTCCTGCCCGAAGGCCACGATCCGTTGACCATCCAGGCAGCGGCCATCTGCCAGACCCGCGGCATTGCCCGCTGCGTGCTGCTGGCCAAGCCCGCCGACGTGCAGGCGGTCGCCAGTGCCCAGGGCATCGAGCTGCCTGAAGGGCTGGAGATCCTCGACCCCGACCTGATTCGCGGTCGCTACGTGGAGCCGATGGTGGCGCTGCGCAAGAGCAAGAGCCTCAATGCGCCCATGGCCGAGCAGCAGCTGGAAGACAACGTGGTGATCGGCACCATGATGCTGGCTCTGGATGAAGTCGACGGTCTGGTCTCGGGCATTCTCCATTCCACCGCCAACACCATCCGCCCGGCTCTGCAGTTGATCAAAACCGCACCGGGCTGCAGCCTGGTGTCGTCGGTGTTCTTCATGCTGTTTCCCGATCAGGTGCTGGTATATGGCGACTGTGTGATGAACCCCCACCCCAGCGCTGCCGAACTGGCGGAAATCGCCCTGCAAAGCGCCGACTCGGCCGAAGCGTTCGGGATCGCCGCGCGGGTAGCGATGATCAGTTATTCCAGCGGCAACTCGGCCAGCGGCGAAGAAGTGGAGAAAGTCCGCGAGGCGACCCAGCTGGCGCAGGAGGCCCAGCGTGATCTGTTGATCGACGGCCCGCTGCAATACGACGCCGCCGCCAACGAAAACGTCGCACGCCAGCTGGCTCCGGACAGCCAGGTCGCTGGCCGGGCGACGGTGTTCGTGTTTCCCGACCTGAACACCGGCAACACCACCCACAAGGCGGTCCAGCGCAGTGCCGATTGCGTCAGCCTGGGGCCGATGCTGCAAGGGCTGCGCAAACCGGTCAACGACCTGCCGCGTGGCGCCCAGGTCGACGACATCGTCTACACCATTGCCCTGACCGCCATCCAGGCCAACCGCACCCTCGACCTCTAGGAACATCATCTTGCAGATTCTTACCGGGCTGTGCGCCGCCCTGCTGCTGGCCCTTAACACCATCGTTTGCTGCACGCCGCTGTTCATCGTCAGCCTGATCAAGCTGTGCCTGCCCTTCGCGGCGGCGCAGCGCCTGACCGATGAACTGATGCGCCACATCCACGAAGCCTGGATCAGCAACAACAAGGCCTGGATGAACCTGCTCGGCGGCATTGGCTGGAAGGTCGAGGGCTTGCAGGGGCTGGACTACCAGCATTCCTACCTGGTGACCAGCAACCACCAGAGCTGGGTGGATATCCTGGTCCTGCAATACGTGCTCAACCGACGCATCCGGCCACTGAAGTTCTTTCTCAAGCGCGAGCTGATCTGGGTACCTGTCATCGGCCTGGCCTGGTGGGCGCTCGGTTTCCCGTTCATGAAGCGCTATTCCAAGGCCTATCTGGCCAAGCATCCGGAGAAGAAGGGCGAAGACCTGCTCACCACCCGCCGCGCCTGCGCCCGCTTCCGCGGCAAGCCGACCGCCATCTTCAACTTCGCCGAAGGCACCCGCTTCACTCGGACCAAACATGCCCAGCAGGCCTCACCGTTTCGCCACCTGCTCAAGCCCAAGGCTGGAGGCATCGCCTTCGTGCTCGATGCCATGGGCGAGCAGTTGCAGTCGATGGTCAACGTGACGATCTACTACCCACAGGGCGCACCCGGATTCTGGGACCTGCTGTGCGGCCGAGTGGGCGAAATCCACGTGCTGTTCGAGGAACTGCCGATCCCCGAGCAATTCATCGGCCACAGCTATGACCAGGACGAGACGTACCGTGCGCTGTTTCAGAGCTGGGTGAATACGCTGTGGACACAGAAGGACGCAACGCTGGAGCGACTCAAGCTGGAGCAGCCTGAGAAAGACTGATCGCCCATAAAAAATCCCGCTGCCAGAGCGGGATTTTTGCAAGCCTTGCAGTGATTACTGCTGCTGGGCCGGCTGCGAGTACTGCTGGCCGGGAATCGGCTTGAGGTTGACTTCGACACGGCGGTTCTGGGCACGGCCGTTGGCGTCGGCGTTGCTGGCGATCGGCTGGTCGGGACCTGCGCCGCGTACCGACAGGCGCGAGCCATCCACGCCCTGCGCAGTCAGGTAGTTGCTGACCGCCTGGGCGCGCTGCAGCGACAGGTCCATGTTGTGCTGACGGCCGCCGGTGCTGTCGGTGTAGCCGACGATCTCGATGTTGTTCTCGTTGAACTGCTTGAACGAATTGCCCAGGTTGTTCAGCGGGGTGTAGAAGCTGCTGGAGATGTTCGACGAGTCGGTGGCGAAGGTGATGTTGCCCGGCATGATCAGCTTGATCTGATCGCCCTGGCGCTGCACTTCCACACCGGTGTTGGCCATGCTTTCACGCAGCGCGGCTTCCTGGCGGTCGGCATAGTAGCCATAGCCTGCCGAAGCGGCGCCGGCCACGGCAGCGCCGATCAGCGCGCCCTTGCCACGGTTGTTGTGGTCGATGGCGGCACCGGCCACGGCGCCGGCCAGTGCACCCAGCCCGCCATACTTAGCGGTTTTGCTGATGCCCGACGAACCCTGGGCCTGGCCCTGGTTTTCATACGGATTCTGCGACGCGCACCCGGACAACAGGGCGATGGCAGCGGCGGCAGTGATCAAGCGACGCGAGGTAAACATGGGCAACTCCTACTACATGAAGGCGGAAATCTGCGGAAAAATGCGGCGACGGGTCATGAACGTGTGACTGACTTGGAGGGCAAAAACCGGGAAAGATTCCCGTGTCGCGCCGACAGCCCTCGTCAGCCATGGCCTGCAGCCTGCTAGCGTACTCCGTCCTGGCGCAGCGCCGCCGGGGTGAAATCGGAAGTGGTGGCCGTGAAGCCGAAGTCGTAGGACTGCTTTTCCTCGTTCTTCATGCCCAGCGCCAGGTAACGTCCCGACTGCAGGTCATAGAGCACCTCCAGGGTGGTCCAGGGCACCTGCTGGTCGTAGTAGTTCTGCGCGTGCGCTTCGGCCACGCGCCACAGCTGTCCACGGCCATCGTAATGATCGATCACGGCCGCCTGCCAGGTGTCCTCGTCGAAGTAGAAGTCACGCTTGGCGTAGATGTGCCGCTGACCGGGCTTGAGCGTGGCGACCACGTGCCATACCCGGCGCAGCTCGTAGCGGGCCAGGTCCTGGTTGATGTGGCCGGCCTTGAGGATGTCCGCGTACTTGAGGTTGGGCGAGTCGAGCCGGTGGCTGTTCTGGGCGATGAACATCTCCTGCTTGCCTACCAGTTGCCAGTCGTAGCGATCCGGAGCGCCGTTGAACATGTCCAGGTTATCGGAGGTGCGCAGACCATCGGCTGCGGTGCCCGGACCGTCGTAGGCCACCTGCGGTGCGCGTCGCACACGGCGTTGACCGGCGTTGTAGATCCACGCCTGACGCGGTTCGGCCACCTGATCCAGGGTCTCGTGGACCAACAGCACGGTGCCCGCCAGACGCGCCGGCGCGATCACGTCCTGCTTGAAATAGAACAGTACGTTGCCGGGATGTTGCGGATCGAAATCCTTCATCCTGTCGCGAAACACGAACTGGTCCTGGAAATACACCAGGCTGTAGGAACCATTGGGTTGCGGCGTGGCCTGGGTCACGCGCCGTGAGACGCTGCCGCCACGGTAACGGATAATGTGATTCCAGATGACCTCGATGCCGGTCTTGGGAATGGGGAACGGGGTGGCCATCTGAAAGCCTTCCACACCGTTGCCGTCACCGATCAGCCGAGCATGGGTCGCGTTGACCTTGATCGCACTCGCGACCTCGTCCGGCACACTCGCTCCGCGATGGGAGGGGTAGACCGGCATCGTGAAGGTGTCCGGATAGCGCTTGAACATCGCATACTGGCCAGGCGCTAACTTGGCCTTGTACTGCTCGACGTTCTGCGCGGTGATGGTGAACAGGGGCTTCTCGCTGGCGTAGGGGTCGGAGAGAAACCCCTTGCTGTCGACCGTACCGGCGGTGCGCGGCATCGGCAACCAGGCCGGAATGGAGCCGTCGGCATTGCCGGCCTTCTCGGCGCCCAGAGGGGTCAGGCGGGTACCCAGTTGGTCGGCCTCCTGTGCGCTGACCGCTGCCATGGCAGCGCCGGCCCACAGGGACAGACCGAAGATCCCGGCCTGCATCAGCATCGTTCTTGTATTCATGGCCGATCGTCTCGAACAGGGTGGCTCAGAAATTCACGCCGAAGCTGAGCGCAACGAAGTCGCGGTCATCCACCGTGGTGTACTTGCCGTCAAAAAAATTGGTGTACGACAGACTCGCCGTGTAGGTGTTCTGGTACTCGGCATCGAGCCCGAGGCTGACCGCCTTGCGGCCTTCCTCGAAGTTGCCGCCGGGGCTGGGCGAGTAGCCGGACACATCGTGCGACCAGGCGATACTGGGCCGCAGGTTGACCCCGGCGAATACGCTGTTGTAGTCCCAGATGGCGCGGGCGCGATACCCCCACGAGGTGCTGGTGGTGAAGCCGCCATTGGTGCAATTGCGCGAGCGGTTACTGGCCGAGGTGCCCGGCCCGGCCCCGGCGATGGTGCCGGTGTTGAGGATGGCGGCGCAGGTGTCCAGGCCACCGGTGGCAGGCAAGGCGCCGGGGCCAAAGATCGCGTCACGCCCATAGCGCATCTGCGAAGAGCTCTCCAGACCGCCGACATGGGTGACCCCCACCTCGCCCACCACCGTCAGCCGCTCGGCGCCCATGACCTGATCGAAGAAATGGGTCAGGGTGGTTTGCAGCTGGGTGATCTCTTTGCGGCGGTAGCCTTTCAGGTCTTCTCCGGGCGTGCCGTCGAGCACTGACGCGTTGCTGTACGCGCCGCCCAGCGGACGCACACCGGCAAAGAGAATGTCGGTGGTGTTGAGTTGCACCGGCGCATTGGGCCGGTAGCTGACCTCGCCACTCCAGGCCGTGCCAGTGGGCAGCGTGGTGGCGAAGCTCAGCCCGTAGAGGCGGATGTCCTCGGGAAAGTCGTAGAAGTAGCTGGAGTCACCCGCCACCAGCAACGGGCCCAATGCGCCGGCCCGTGACGCTGCCGCATAGGTCGCGGCCGATGCCCCGGTGGCGTTGAACAGCGGCAGGCGGCTGTGGTAGTTCATGAAGTAGGCACCGAATTCGGTGTCCAGCGGATCGTAGTTGTAACGCAGCGCCACGCCGAACTGGCCGCTGTCGCGCGCATCGCGGTCCCCGCTGCGGCGCACCCGCACGCCCTCCTCGTTGACATCCACACCGGCGGCGGTCAGCGCTGGCAGGGCCGCAGCCGGCAGGCTCGAGCGCTTGGCCAGAAGGCGCAGATTATCGCTGCAGCCATCGGCGGCGACGTCTGCCTGGGCGAAGAACGTGCCGCAGTTGTCGGTTACCGTCTGGTCCCATTCGAGCTGGTAGAAGGCTTCGGCGGAAAGGTTGTCGGTCAGGCTCTGGGAGACGTAGAACAGATTGACCGGGATCAACCCCTCCTTGACCTCGGCACCGGGCCTGCGGAAGGCCGAGACGTCGATCGGATTGAGCGCATTGATGCCGTTCTGGATGAACGTGCTCTCGCCCCAGCTGACCACCTGCTTACCCAGGCGCACGGAGCCCGGTTGATCGCCGATGGCGTAGTTGTGGTAGACGAACGCGTCGAGAATCTGCCCGCCGGAGGACTGCGCGGCTTCTTTGCGGTTGCTGTCGCTGATGTCCTTGAAGGGTCGGCCTTCGTCCTTGAGCTCGAAGTCGTACCAGTACTTGCCGCGAATGAACACGCCGGTGTCGCCGTACTTCAGCTCCAGGTCGTGCAGCCCCTTGAAGATCTTGGAAAAGGTTTCGCCTTTCTTGAAGTTCAGATGGCCGTCGTCGGTGGTCTGCGACAGGCCCGACCCACCGTTGTTGACGCCGATCAGGTTGCGGTTCGCGCCAGCGGTGGACCAACTGGCGCCGACCGACAGCGCGGAATCGAACTGGCCTTCGATTTCGCCGATGTTGAAGCTGACGGCAAGCGCCGGCCCGGCAAGCGTCGCCAGACCGACCGCCAAGGGTAATCTGGCCCGGCGACAGGGCAGGTGTACTGAATTCATCGACGCTGTTCCATGTTCGTTGTGGTGCTGGCAAGGGCTGCTGCCTGGCCATTATAGCCAGCAAGGCGGGCTATCCGGCGTGCATGCCATGCCGATTCAGCGTATTTCGCTCAAGGCGATCTTCACGCCCAGCGCCACCAGAACCACGCCCATGGCGCGGTCGAACCAGTGCCCCATTCTGGCGAAGCCTTCGCGGACCCGACGCTGGCTGAACAGCAGGGCGATCATGCAGAACCACAGCGCCGTGGCCAGCGCCAGGTAGACGCCGTAACCGGCCTGGATGACCAGTGGCGTGTGGGGGCTGATGACCACGGTGAACAAGGACAGAAAGAACAGTGTGGCCTTGGGATTCAAACCGTTGGTCATGAACCCGGCCACATACGCGGCCTTGGGTGTGCGCTGTACCGGTGCCGCACTGTGGGTGGGCTCGCCGAGCGGCGCCGGCTTGGCGCGCAGGGCCTTGAAGCCGATGTACAGCAGGTACGCGGCGGCGGCCCATTTCAAGGCATTGAACAGCACGATGGACTGGGACACGATCAGGCCGATGCCCAGCAGCGAATACCCCACGTGCACGAAGATCGCCGTGCCCACACCCAGCGCCGTCCACAGCCCGGCCTGGCGGCCGTGGCTGACGCTCTCTCGCACCACCACTGCGAAGTCCGGTCCCGGGCTGGCCACCGCTAGCAGGTGAATGAAGGCAACGGTGAGAAATTCGGTCCAGTACATGACAGCAGGCTCCAAGCGGCAGTGGCAAACACGGTGATGACCTCAAGCAGTCCCGGACGCTACCTCACGTCAGCAGGCCAGGCCACAAGATTTTCATCCGGCAGCTATGGTAGAACATCCACAACCACTTCATGAGGTTCACCCATGCCCGCTCACCGTGCCGCCTTCCTCGACTACAGCTCCCTGGACCTGGGTGACCTGGACCCTGCCGCGCTCAAGGCCTGCTTCGACGACCTGCAGCTCTACCCCAGCACGACGCCTGAGCAACTGGTCGAGCGCCTGCGCGGCGTAACGGTAGCCATCAGCAACAAGATCGACCTGGACGCCGCGACCCTGCAGGCCTGCCCGGATCTGAAACTGGTGCTGGTGTCGGCCACCGGCACCAACAACGTCGACCTGGAAGCGGCGCGCAAGCTCGGTATCACCGTGTGCAATTGCCAAGGCTACGGCACCCCCTCGGTGGCCCAGCACACCCTGATGCTGTTGCTGGCCCTGGCGACCCGACTGCCCGATTACCAGCGCGAGATCGCGGCCGGCCAATGGCAGCGGGCCAAGCAGTTCTGTCTGCTGGACTTCCCCATCGTCGAACTCGACGGCAAGACCCTCGGCCTGCTGGGCCATGGCGAACTGGGCGGCGCGGTCGCCAAGCTGGCCGAGGCTTTCGGTATGCGCGTGCTGCTGGGGCAGATTCCCGGTCGACCGCCACGCGCCGATCGCCTGCCGCTGCATGAGCTGCTGCCGCAGGTCGATGCCCTGACCCTGCACTGCCCGCTCAACGAGCACACCCGACACATGATCGGCGCGCCGGAACTGGCTCTGCTCAAGCCCAATGCCTTCGTGGTCAACACCGCGCGCGGCGGCATCATCGACGAGCAGGCCCTGGCCGATGCCCTGCGCCGTGGTCACCTGGGCGGAGCGGCCACCGACGTGCTCAGTGTGGAGCCACCCGTGGACGGCAACCCCCTGCTGGCCGACGATATCCCGCGCCTGATCGTCACCCCGCACAGTGCCTGGGGCAGTGTCGAGGCACGCCAGCGGATCATTGGCCAACTGGCGGAAAACGCCACGGCCTTCTTCGCCGGCCAGCCCATCCGCAGCGTCTGACAAGGGCCGTGGTCTGTTAGAATCCGCGCTTTTGCCAGGAGCCCTCCCATGGACCCGCGCAGTGAAGTGCTGCTTCGTCAGGCCAACTTGTTCCAAGGTCAGCTGTTGTTGGCCGGGCTGCCTGCCGATGACCTCTTCGGCCAGTTGCCGAACGCCGCCGGCTGGTGCTGGCACGCCGGCGATCAGGCGGCGCTGGACGCGCGCTTCGAAGGCCGCAGCCATTTCGGGGTGAATGCCCCTGAGACGGCGTTTGAAGGCGCGGTGGTGTTCCTGCCCAAGTCGCGCGAGCTGACCAGTTATCTGCTCAATGCCCTGGCCGCCCGCTTGCAAGGTCGCGAGTTGTATCTGGTGGGCGAAAAGCGCGGTGGCATCGAAGGTGCGGCGAAGCTGCTGCACGCCTTCGGCAAGCCGCGCAAGCTGGACAGCGCACGCCATTGTCAGTTGTGGCAAGTGACGGTCGAACAGGCGCCGCAGGCCGTGGAACTGGAAAGTCTGGCGCAGCGCTATCAACTGGACATCGCCGGCGAGCCGTTGACCGTGATCAGCCTACCGGGCGTGTTCAGTCACGGTCGACTGGACCGCGGCACCGAGCTGCTGCTCGAACACATCGACGGCCTGCCTCGCGGCCATCTGCTGGATTTCGGCTGCGGTGCCGGGGTGGTAGGTGCCAGCCTCAAACGTCGCTACCCGGACAACCAGCTGACGTTGCTCGATGTCGATGCCTTCGCCACGGCCAGCAGCCGTCTGACCCTGGCGGCCAATGGGCTGGAAGCCTGCGTCATCACCGGTGACGGTATCGATGCCGCGCCGCTGCATCTGGATGCCATCATCAGCAACCCACCGTTCCACTCGGGCGTTCATACCAGCTATCACGCCGCAGAAAACTTGCTGGAAAAATCAAGCCAACATCTGAAAAAAGGCGGCGAACTTCGCTTGGTTGCCAATAGTTTCCTGCGCTATCAGCCGCTGATCGAAGGCGCTTTCGGGCGCTGCCAGACAGTGGCCGAGGGTCGCGGTTTCAAGATTTATCGCGCCGTCAAATAGCGAAATATTTTCTTGCCCTATCGTGATCGCCTAGGCAGAATCCGCACCGTCCTAGGGGAGTAGTCTCCCGCGAGCGCCAGCTCGCCAGGCACGCGTCAACATACTTGGCCCTCAGGCCATGGCGCGTGCGACCCAGCGGCCGCACAGACGGCCCGGGTTTGACAAGACCTATGACACGTACACCTTACCCGGGGCGGGGAGGCTGTTCGTGTCATAGCCGTGTCGACCCGCCCCCATAGGAACGCTCCTGATGTTGGAATCCCTACTTGTCCCTACCGGGCTGGTGGCCTTGGCCGAAATCGGCGACAAGACCCAGTTGCTCGCTTTGATCCTTGCGGCGCGCTTCCGCAAGCCCTGGCCGATCATCGCTGGCATCGTCGCCGCCCCCTTGGCCAACCATGCAGCAGCCGGTGCGGTGGGCGCCTGGTTCAGCAGCTTCTTCTCCGATGTCGCCCTGCACTGGATCCTGGCCGCAAGCTTTGCCGCCACCGCGCTGTGGACCCTGATACCGGACAAGATCGACGACGACGAAGCCAACACCGCACGCCGCTACGGGCCGTTCATGACCACGTTGATCGCGTTTTTCATAGCCGAGATCGGCGACAAGACCCAGGTCGCGACGGTGATGCTGGCCGCGCAGTATCCGCACTTGCTGATGGTCATCATCGGCACCACGCTGGGCATGCTGATTGCCAACGTGCCGGTGGTGCTGGCGGGTAATTTCGCTGCCGACAAACTGCCGCTGACGTTGATCCGCCGATTGGCCTCGGGGGCGTTTTTCATTCTGGCGTTCGTTGCGGTGTATCAGGCGATGAAGGTCAGCGGCTGGGTTTAGATTGGCGGTGAGGCCTTCGCGGGCAGAGACCCGCTCCCACAAGGGGACCTCGGTATCAAGGTTCTTCTGTGGGAGCGGGTCTCTGCCCGCGAATCAGGCGACGCGATACATCAGGACTTCTTCGCCTGCTCATACAACGGCATGACCTTGGGAATCGCCGCCTGCAATGAAGAAATCCGGCTCGCCGATGCCGGGTGAGTGCTCATGAATTCTGGTGGCGAGTTGCTGCCTGCCGCTGCGGTCATCTTGTTCCACAAGGTGATCGCGGCGTTGGGGTCGAACCCGGCACGCGCCGCCAGCTCCAGGCCGAACAGGTCGGCTTCGTTCTCGTTGCTGCGGCTATTGGGCAGGGTCAGGCTGTAGTTGACCACGGTATCAGCCAGTTTCAGGCTGTCTTCGCCCAACCCCAGCAAGGCCCCTGCCCCGCTGCGCGCCATCTGGATGCCATAGGCCTTGGACATCGCTTCGCGACCGTGCTCGCGCAGGGCGTGGGCGATTTCATGGCCCATCACGGCGGCGATTTCGTCGTCGGTGAGTTTCAGGGTGTCGATCAGGCCGGTGTAGACAATGATCTTGCCGCCGGGACCGCAGTTGGCGTTGAGCTCGTCGCTCTTGATCAGGTTCACTTCCCATTGCCACTGCGCCGAATCCGGGCGCAACTTGGGGGCCTGGGCGATCAGCCGATCGGCGATCGCCTGCACGCGCTTGGCCTCGGCGCTGGTCTTGTCGAGCACACCCTTGCCGCTGGCCTCGGTCAAGGTCTGCTGGTAGGACTGTGCGTACATCTTGTTCACTTCATCGGTGGACAACATGCTGAACATGTATTGCTTGCGATCGACACCCACGGCGCCGGAGCTGGTGGTATTGACGGCCTGACAACCGGCCAGCAGCACGCTGACGGCCAGGGTGGCCGGAATGAAGAACTTGCCCATTGGGACTCTCCTGGTAAACCTGGCGGTATCCTACACGGTGCATATCGGACACGACACCTGCGCAGGTGCTCGGCCTGATGCACTGCGGTGACTGCTTCGCGGCCGCGGACCGCTCCTACGGGTACACCGCCCCCTTCCCCTCCCCCGTAGGAGCGGTCAGTGGCCGCGAAAAGAGCGACGCGGTCCCTGGAAAGACGTCACGCCGGGGTGAGGCATTCCGGAGCATTGAGTTTGGGGTCGTTGACCAGGTTCGCCAAGGGGCGTTCGCGCAGTGCAGCCTGGGGCGCGGCAAGCAGCGACTGCAGGGTGGCCATGGGCGTTTCCGGATCCAGCCAGGCCGCCTGACCCGCGGCATCGAGGATCAGCGGCCGACGCTGGCTCATCGCCGGCTGAGTCACCACTGCCGTGCTCAGCCAGACCTGCTCCTGCACCGGGTAGGCTTCCCAGATCCCCGCGAAAAACAGCGACGACCCCTCTCCCGGCGTCAGCCAGAACGGCCGTTTGCGCACTTTGCCCCGCCATTCGTAGAAGCCGTTGGCCGGAATCAGGCAGCGGCGCAGGCGCAGGGCCTCGCGAAACATCGGCTGTTCGGCCACCGTCTCGGCACGCGCGTGGGCCGGGGTCCGCGACAGGTCGGTCAACCACGGCGGGGTCAGCCCCCAGCGTGCCTTGGCCAGAGTCGAGCGCTCACCTTCGCGGCGCTGGATCAGCACCGAGTCACCCGGCGATATGTTCCATTGCGCCTGCTGGCCTTCGGGAAAGCCCTCCTGCGCAGCGAAACCGGGTGACCAGCGAAACAAGGCAAAACGTCCACACATCAGGAAAAAACTCTTGAGGGGTCTAGCACAGCAGAACCCCGGGAAAACTGTCGGGCTCATCACCCGACATGGGCAGCGCAGCATTGTACTCACCGATCAGCTGCCGTGCGTAATCGGCCTGCTCGTCGGCCACCAGCAAACCCAGCAGGCCCATGGCAGGCAGATCGCCCATCCCGCCGACCAGATCCCGCCCTGCCAGATGCGCACCCACCCCTTCGTTTTCCAGCATGCCCAGAAGCATCTGTGCCTCCAGCAGGCTGGCGGGCTCGTAAATGCGCTGCATCACTCGTTCTCGCTGCGCACGTGCAGCGACCAGTCTTCGCCATCGGTCTGCAGGGCGAAGACGATGGGGCGGCAGCAAACCGGGCAGTCTTCTATATAGTCCTGATCGCCAGCGGACAGGTCGAGCACCGCCTCGGCTGGCTCGCCGCAATAGGGGCAATCGTAATCTTGGGTTTCCAGCATCGCGGCCTCCACGGCTCACTTGTGCGTATAATCGCCACTCTGTTTGCAGGCCGTTGGCTACATGGGCCCCTACCCTTTGCCCACAACCTTGCGCCTGTACCTTTACCTTAGCCGTTTCCAACAAGAGAGCATGATGGGCGAATTCGATGCCATCCGACCGTACGACGACGCTGAAGTACCTGCCGTTCTGGCACGGTTGCTCAGCGACCCGGCATTCCTGGATATCCTCACCCACTTCCGCTTCCCGCGTCAGGCCAAGACCTTTGGCTGGCTGCTCAAGCCACTGATCGCGCGGCGCCTGCGCCGCGAGTTCAAGGATGTCACCAACGTGGCGACCTTGCAGGACAAGGTCGAGTTCTACGTCGACCACACCATCGACCGCGCCACGGACGGTGTGACCTACACCGGCGTCGAGCAGTTCAAGTCCGGCAGCGCGTATCTGTTCCTGGCCAATCATCGCGATATCGTCATGGATCCGGCGTTCGTCAACTACGCGGTTTATCACGCCGGGCTGCCGACGCCGCGCATCGCCATTGGCGACAACCTGCTGCAGAAGCCCTTCGTCAGCGACCTGATGCGCCTGAACAAGAGCTTCATCGTCCATCGCTCGCTGGTCGGGCGCCGGGAAAAACTGGCGTCCTACCAACTGCTGTCTGCCTACATCAACCACTCGATCCGCAACGACGTCGCCTCGATCTGGATCGCCCAGGCCGAGGGCCGGGCCAAGGACGGTGACGACCGTACCGATTCGGCGATCCTCAAGATGTTCCACATGAGCCGCAAGGACGAGCCCTTCGGCGAAACGATCAAGGCGCTGAACCTGACACCGGTGTCGATCAGCTACGAATACGACCCCTGTGACCAGGCCAAGGCGCGCGAGCTGTACATTCGCGCGACCAAAGGCGCCTACAACAAGGCGCCTGGCGAGGACGACGTCAGCATTGCCCAGGGCATCACCGGCTACAAGGGCCGGGTGCACATCAACTTCGCACCGCCCATCACCGAGCTGTTCGAAGACACCAAGCAGCTGGCCACGGAAATCGATCGACAGATCCTGGGCGGCTATCGCCTGTTCCCGGTGCACTACCTGGCCTATGCGCAGTGGGCCGATGCCGACCCTGAACTACAGGTGCCAGCGGCGGCCGATGTGTTTCCCGCCGCCGAGCTGGAAAAGGCCCGCGCCGAATGGCTGCGCCGGCTGCGCGAATGCCCGGTGGAGCAACGACCATTCCTGGTGCTGCAATACGCCACGCCGGTGCGCAACCAGTACCGGGTCAAGGCGGGACTGCCGCTTTAGGGTCGACCAGTGCAAGGGGCGTAACGGGACGGTCATGAGTCCGTCACGCCCCCTTCATGCAAAGCAGGCATCGTGTTGCACCCTTACCCAACACGCTTTGGATGCCCGTCATGCTGCACGCCCTGAACCAGGATCGCCTCTACCACATTGCCGCCAGCGACGAGCAGGAAGCCCTGATCGACGCCCTGGCCTTCAATGTCCAGGATCGACAGTGGCTGGTGTACTGCGCGCTCGGCGGTCATCAACATGGCGACTGGCCGGAGCTGGACTTGGGCACCGGTATCAGCCTGCTCGACTTTCACATGCGCGCTGCCTGAATGCTGCACCCGATAAAACCCGACCCACAAAAAAGCCCGCGATGAACGCGGGCTTTTTCATGCCTGGCCGACGCTGTCAGAAATTGCGCTGGGACAGGGTCTGGCCGATGGTGGCGTCCTTGAACACGCGGGTCAGTGCGTCGCTGAGGACGTCGCTGACCAGCTTGGTGTTGGTTTCCTGATTCGGCGCCATGCCGAAGCGCTGGTTCAGCGAAGCGCCGTAGCGGCCGCTGTAGTGGCGACCACCGTTGGTGACGTCGGCCTTGAAGGTTGCGCCGATGTTGGCTTCGGTGACGTACATCTTGTCCTTGGGCGACTGGTACTTGAGCTCGGCCAGGGTGATGGTCAGCGTCGGCGCGCTGCCGTTGTTCGCAGTGGGCGTGAAGCCCAGCAGGCGAACGGCTGCTTCGGCCTGGGCCTGCAGCTTGGGCAATACGTCGTTGGGGGCCACGCTCACCGCGCTGGTTTCCGGATACAGGCCACCACGGGTGCCCAGGGTGGGCGAAGGTCGGCCATCGACGACGCGCACGGCCACGGCCTGGCCTTGGCCGACGGCGGCGAACTGCGAGGTCAGGCGCGGCTGCGGGCTGAGTTGTTGCGGGCTGTTGGCACAACCGACCAACGTCAGACTGGTCACAGTGATCATGGTGAACAACAGGCGGTGCAACATGCGCATCTCTCCGGCAACGGGCAGTGAATAAGCCGGGAGTATAGCGGGGCCTGCAGGCAATGGACCAGCCATGAAACATGCGCATGCAACGGCGATGCGCGGCGTGTCATCAGCCTGTCACCGTCCTTGGGCAGTATCGGCTCCACAGTCCACCGCACGGAGAAACACTCATGGGTTTTCTCAAGTCTCTGTTCCGGGCCAGCCAGCCCTACCGCTGCTACGTCGCGCTCGACCGGCAGGGTCTGTGCCGCGCCTTCAAACAGTGCCAACTGCCCCCCAGCGGCGACGGTTGGGTCGAGGTTGGCGATATTCGCCCACAATGGTTGGGCCAGCCATTGCCCGCCCATGCCCGCGTCAGCGCCCATGCCACGGGGGCTGGCGGCATTCGAGCCGTGCATGCCTGACTGCCCGGTCACCAAAAGCCTGTAAATAACGATCAACTCGCCACGTTTCATCGCTATAATCTTCCCCCGATTATAAGGACGTCTCCTGATCGGGCCTCGCATCACCGCCAACGCACTCGTCTTGGCTTCCGCACCGCCCACAGAGAGCCGCCCACGCAGGTCACGCGCTGGCGTTTCCATTTGCTTGCGCCACCCCTGCCGCTGCCGGTTTCTCAAGCAGCCTTCTTGAGGTTCACGACTCCAAAAGAGCGTGAAAAAACGGGTTTCACAACTTCACAAGAGTGTGGCGAGCAAATGAAAAGTCTTGGATCTGTACCAGCACTATCTGCGTCCCGAACAGCCCAACGAGGAAGGATCGAACGCTTCGCATGAAGGGTTTCGGTCGCTGAGCGCGCGTATCGACCGGGTTCCATGAACCTTGGTCCTATGGCGCTGGCGGGCCAGACGTGAGTTCATGGGCCATGCCCGACGAACCCGTCGGCACAGGCCATTCAGCGATGCAGTTGCGAAGTTTCGGACATGGCGACCCAGGCCTGCACAGACGTACCGGGGTCCCATGCTGTCAATGGGTGCTGAAGATTTTGGAGACGCGTTAAATGGCGCAAAACGAAGCAGTCGACGTGGTATTGGTAGGGGCCGGCATCATGAGTGCCACCTTGGCCGTACTGCTCAAGGAACTCGACCCGGCATTGAAGCTGGAAGTCGTCGAGCTCATGGATTCCGGTGCCGCGGAAAGCTCCAACCCGTGGAACAACGCCGGTACCGGCCACGCCGGTCTGTGTGAGCTCAACTACACGCCGCAAGCCGCCGATGGCTCCATCGATATCAAGAAAGCCGTACAGATCAACACCCAGTTCGAGGTGTCCAAGCAGTTCTGGGCCTACCTGAGCAAGAAGAGCAGCTTCGGTTCGGCGCGCTCGTTCATCAGTCCGGTACCGCACCTGAGCTATGTCGAGGGTGACAAGGGTGTGGCCTTCCTCAAGAAGCGCTATGAACTGCTCAAGACCCATCACGCCTTCGCGGACATGGAATACACCGAAGACAAGGCGAAGATGGCCGAATGGATGCCGTTGATGATGCCGGGGCGGCCTGCCGACCAGCACATCAGCGCCACCCGTGTGATGGGCGGCACCGACGTCAACTTCGGCGCCCTGACCAACAAGCTTCTGGCCCACCTGGCCAGTGCGCCGGGCGCGCAGGTCAAGTACTGCAAGAAAGTCACCGGCCTTGCCCGCACGGGCAGTGGCTGGACGGTCACCGTCAAGGATGTCAACAGTGGCAACACTCGCGAAGTCGATGCCAAATTCGTGTTCCTGGGCGCCGGTGGTGCGGCGTTGCCGCTGCTGCAGATGTCCGGTATCGAGGAAGGCAAGGGCTTCGGCGGGTTCCCGGTAAGCGGCCAGTGGCTGCGCTGCGACAATCCCGAGGTGGTCAAGCGGCACCAGGCCAAGGTCTACAGCCAGGCCGCCGTGGGCTCGCCGCCCATGTCGGTGCCGCACCTGGACACCCGCGTGGTCGATGGCAACAAGTCGCTGCTGTTCGGGCCGTACGCGGGCTTCACCACCAAGTTCCTCAAGCATGGCTCGTTCCTCGACCTGCCCCTCTCGGTACGCGCGGCCAACATCGGCCCGATGCTGGCCGTGGCACGGGACAACATGGACCTGACCAAGTACCTGATGAGCGAAGTGCGTCAGTCCATGGAGCAGCGTCTGGAATCGTTGCGTCGCTTCTACCCCGAAGCCCGTGCCGAGGATTGGCGCCTGGAAGTAGCTGGCCAGCGCGTGCAGATCATCAAGAAGGATCCGAAGAAAGGCGGCGTGCTGCAATTCGGTACCGAGCTGGTGTCCGCAGCCGATGGCTCGCTGGCGGCGCTGCTGGGCGCCTCTCCTGGGGCGTCGGTGACCGTGTCGATCATGCTCGACCTGCTGGAACGCTGCTTCCCCGAGCAGACGCGCTCACCGGCCTGGGCGACCAAGCTGGCGGAAATCTTCCCGGCGCGCGAAAAGGTGCTGGCAGTGGATGCCGAGGTTTATCGTCGTGTCAGCCATGACAGCGACGTGGCGCTCGAACTTACCGAGAAAACCGACGGTGTGCAGTATTACGCCTGAGCCCCGGCGTGTTCCTGCCGGTCCATTGCGTATACCGCCGACGCGGCTTGCGCTGCCCCTGTAGCAGCGGCGCAAGCCGCGTCCGGGGACACCGCGTTTTTCCAGATACACCGCATGTGCCGCCGACGCGGCTTGCTCCGCCCCTGTAGCAGCGGCGCGAGCCGCGTCCGGGTGCGCCGCGGTGTTCCTGATACACCGCGTCCGGGGGGATTGCGTTCTTCCAGATGCACCGCGTTGGCCGCCGACGCGGCTTGCGCCGCTGCTACAGGGGGTCGCGCGTCAGGCCTGGGCCTGCTGGATCAGGTCGATGTATTCCGGGGCGTTGCGCTGATCGCGAATCAACGCGACAAAATCGTTGCCGTGTTCGTCCTTGCCGTCCAACTCGTAGCCGGCTTCCTTGAAGAACACCAGAAAGCGCGCGAAATCATCGACACGCAAACCACGATACGCCTTGATCAGCTTGTGCAGCGACGGCGAGGTGGCATCGACCGGCTCGAAATTCAGGAACAGCTTGATCTGCTCATCGCCGATCTCGTCGCCAATCAATTGCTTCTTGTCTTTACGCATTACCGACTCCATTGGCTATCACGGTCATTCACGGGGCTGGCAGTCTACCTTCGGCACCGCCATGGGCTCAACGCGCGCGTACGCTTGCGGTATGCAGATCGGCCCAGACATGGCCATTCGGATAGCTGAGAAATTGCACATAGACGGTATCGTTGCGCAGCAGATCGAGCAGGATTCGGTACTGACTCAGTGGATAGGTCAAGGCCAGGGTACCGCTGGCCTCGTCGAAGGCCGGCCGCTTCAGGCTTTTGCTTTCGCCGTCGAAAGTGATCAGTACTTCGGCCAGCTTTGCGTCCTTGCTGAGCGCCTTGCCTTTCAGGCGCAGCAGCATGGGTGCGGTCACGGGGATGGGTTGCTGGTTGGAAAGCCGCTGGTTGCCCATGACCACCGAGTAGCTGGTCACCTGCAGTAGCTGTTGTTGCGGATCGCCCTGACGCAGGGATTGTTCATCCGGCGGCAGGAATTGTTCGTGCAGGGGCCCATGCGCAGGCGCGGCGACCAGCGGCAGGCAGGTCAGCAAGGCAATGGTGGCAACGATCAGGCGCATGAGCGGCTCCTTGTGAAAGAGCCGCTGACTTTAGCATGTAGCAGAGGTTTGAATCCGTTGCGGTGCCGGACGCGGCTTGCGCCGCTGCTACAGGGGATCGCGGTGTTTCTGTGGCAGCGGCGCGGGACGCGGCTTGCGCCGCTGCCACAGGGGATCGCGGTGTTTCTGTAGCAGCGGCGCGGGACGCGGCTTGCGCCGCTGCCACAGGGGATCGCGGTGTTTCTGTAGCAGCGGCGCGAGCCGCGTCGGCGGCGCATGAGGTGCTGCGGGCTTTACAAGCCTTTGACGGCAAAGATGCCAGCGGCGTTGCGCCAGTAGCCCTTGTAATCCATACCATAGCCAAAGATGTAGCGGTCGATGCACGGCAAGCCCACGAAGTCGGCCTTGAGGTCAGGGCTGGCCTTGCGGTCGTGGTCTTTATCGATCAGCACCGCCGTGTGCACGGCACGCGCGCCGGCATGCTTGCAGAAATCGATGATTGCGCTGAGCGTATGGCCCTCATCGAGAATGTCATCGATGATCAGCACGTCGCGGTCGATGAAGGAGATTTCCGGCTTGGCCTTCCAGAACAGGTCGCCACCGCGGGTTTCGTTGCGATAGCGGGTGGCGTGCAGGTACGACGCCTCCAGCGGGAAATTGAGGTGAGTCAGCAGCTTGCCGGAGAAGATCAGTCCGCCGTTCATCACACAGAACACCACCGGATTGCGCTCGGCCAGTTCAGCGTTGATCTGCGCGCCAACCTTGGCGATGGCGGCCTCGACCTGGGCTTCTGTATATAGGCAGTCGGCCTCTCGCATGACTTGACGGATGTGCTCGAGATCAGCGGACATGGCGCTCTCCAAGGGGGGCGGTGGAAGAAAAGCGGGCAAAGGTACGCACACACCCGGCACGAATCAAGCACAATCCAAGGTTTCATGTACTAACGTGCAGCATGTCTATAGGACACCTCGATACAATAGATTAATCTACCGCCGTTTTTTTGCCCGTTCGGAGCCTTTCCCCATGCCTATCCGTGAGATCCGCCCCCCGCTGATCCGCCACAAGCTCGGCCTCATGCGCCGTGCCGACATCAGCACCAAGAACTTCCGCGAACTCGCCCAGGAAGTCGGAGCTTTGCTCACCTACGAGGCTACCAAGGATCTGCCCCTGGAAAACTACGAGATCCCAGGCTGGGCCGGCCCGGTGCAGGTCGAAAAGATCGCCGGCAAGAAAATCACCGTGGTGCCCATCCTGCGCGCCGGCATCGGCATGCTCGACGGCGTGCTCAGTCTGATTCCGGGCGCCAAGGTCAGCGCCGTCGGCGTTGCACGCAACGAAGACACGCTCGAAGCGCACACCTACCTGGAGAAACTGGTACCCGAGATCGACGAGCGCCTGGCGATGATCATCGACCCGATGCTGGCCACCGGCAGCTCGATGGTTGCCACGATCGACCTGCTGAAGAAGGCCGGCTGCAAGGAAATCCGCGCCATGGTGCTGGTGGCTGCTCCCGAGGGCATCGCCGCCGTGGAGAAGGCGCATCCCGACGTGCAGATCTACACCGCCTCGATCGACGAACGCCTGAACGAACACGGCTACATCATCCCCGGCCTGGGCGATGCCGGCGACAAGATCTTCGGCACCAAGCAGAAGGACGCCTGACCCATGCAGGACGAGTTCAACGATCCGCTCTGGCGGCAAGTACTGTCCGGCGCGCAGATGCTCTTCGTGGCATTCGGCGCGCTGGTATTGATGCCGCTGATCACCGGCCTGGACCCGAACGTGGCGCTGTTCACCGCCGGGTTGGGTACGCTGCTGTTCCAACTGGTGACGGGTCGTCAGGTGCCAGTGTTTTTGGCATCGAGCTTTGCCTTCATCACGCCGATCATCTTGGCCAAAGGCCAGTTCGGCCTGGCCGAGACCATGGGCGGGATCATGGCCGCTGGCTTCGTCTACACCTTTCTCGGAGTGGCAGTGAAGATCAAGGGCACCGGCTTCATCGATCGCCTGCTGCCACCGGTGGTGATCGGGCCGGTGGTCATCTCCATCGGCCTGGCCATGGCGCCGATTGCCGCCAACATGGCGATGGGCAAGGCCGGCGACGGCACCGAGCTGATCCCCTACACCACCGCCATGTGGATCTCGATGCCGGCGCTGCTCACCACCATCATCGTGGCCGTATTCGGCAAGGGTATCTTTCGCTTGGTGCCGATCATCGCCGGGGTACTGGTCGGGTTCGGCATGTCGTTCGCCTTCGGTGTGGTCGATACGGCCAAGATCGCTGCAGCCTCGTGGCTGGCGCTGCCGCACTTCACTGCGCCGGCGTTCAACTGGCAGGCCATCCTGTTCATCGTTCCGGTAGCGCTGGCGCCGGCCATCGAGCATATCGGTGGCGTGATCGCCGTAGGCAGTGTGACCGGACGTGACTATCTGAAGAAGCCCGGCCTGCACCGTACCCTGCTCGGCGATGGCATCGCCACCACCGCTGCCGGGCTGTTCGGCGGCCCGCCCAACACGACCTACGCGGAAGTGACTGGCGCGGTCATGCTGACCAAGAACTACAACCCCAAGATCATGACCTGGGCCTCGATCTTCGCGATCAGCCTGGCCTTCGTGGGCAAATTCGGCGCGCTGCTGCAGAGCATTCCGGTGCCGGTGATGGGCGGCATCCTGTGCCTGCTGTTCGGCTCCATCGCCGCTGTGGGCCTGAACACCATGATTCGCCACAAGGTCGACATGGCCGAGGCACGCAATTTGGTGATCGTCTCGGTGACGTTGGTATTCGGTATCGGTGGCGTGCTGGTCGGCACCGGGACCGGGCCTGACGATTTCGGCCTCAAGGGCATTGCCTTGTGCGCCGTGGTGGCCATTGCCTTGAACCTGCTATTGCCAGGGCACGGCGACTGGAAGAAGACACCTCAAGCCTGAGCCTGGCCGGGAGCACCGCAGCGGCGCTCCCGGCTTTCCATTCCTTCGTTACAGCATCAACGGCGCCCGTTCGCACAGGGTATTCAAGGCTTCACCCCATTGCGGGTGATCGTTGAGGCACGGCACCAGCACCAACTCCTCGCCGCCCGCCTCGCAGAACTGCTCGCGACCACGGTCGCCGATTTCCTCAAGGGTCTCGATGCAGTCGGCAACGAAGGCCGGGCACATCACCAGCAGCTTCTTTACGCCTTGTTTGGCCAATTCGTCGAGACGTGCCTCGGTGTACGGTTCGATCCACTTGGCCCGGCCCAATCGGGACTGGAACGACACCGACCAGCTGCCTTCGGCCAGCCCCATGCGCTCGGCGAAAGCGCTGGCCGTGCGCAGGCACTGGGCGCGGTAGCAGACGGCAAGCACTTCAGGTGGAGCATTCTGGCAGCAGTCGGCGGTACGTAGACAGTGGCTGCCGGTCGGGTCGATCTTGGTCAGGTGCCGCTCGGGCAAGCCATGGAAGCTCATCAACAGATGATCATGGGGCTGCGCCAGGTAGGGCTTGGCACTGGCCACCAGTGCATCCAGGTATTCGGGCTGGTCATAGAACGGCTGCAACACGCTGAACTGCATCGCCAGCTTGCGCTCGCGCACCACCTTGCGAGCCTGCTCGATCACCGTGGTCACGGTGCTCTGGGCGAACTGGGGATAAAGCGGCGCAAGGGTCACTTTCTGCACACCCTGCCCGGCCAGACGCGACAATGCCGTGTCCAGCGAGGGCTCGCCATAACGCATGGCGACCTCCACCGGGCCATGGCGCCATTGCTCGGTCATGATCGCTTGCAGGCGCCGGGTCAGCACCACCAGTGGCGAGCCTTCGTCCCACCAGATCGAGGCATAGGCATGGGCTGACTGCTCGGGGCGCTTGATCAGGATCAGCGACACGATCAGCCGCCGCACCGGCCAGGGCACGTCGATGACATAGGGGTCCATCAGGAACTGGTTGAGATAGCTACGTACATCGGCCACCTGGGTCGATGCGGGCGATCCCAAGTTGACCAGCAGCAGGGCGTGATCGGTCATGCAGCATCCTATTTCCAGATTCTGTGGTTAGAGCTCAAAGCCGTCGGGACAGTTCGGTCAGCGCGGCAGAGAGTTCGCTGTAGCGAAACGTGAACCCGGCCGCCTGCAACGCCACCGGGCGCGCACGCTGGCCGCCGAGCAGCAGTCCCGACAGCTCGCCGAGTCCGGCCTTGAGCAGCAGCGATGGCAGCGGCAGAAAAGCCGGTCGATGCAGCACACGTCCCAGTTGCCGAGCGAATTCGCGATTGCGTACCGGTTCCGGCGCGCAGGCATTATAGGGACCGCGGCACTGAATCTTGTGCAAGAGAAAATCAATCAGGGCGATTTGATCGTCGATGTGAACCCACGGCATCCATTGCCGACCACTGCCGATCGGGCCACCGAGCCCGAGTTTGAACGGCAGTGTCAGACGCTTGAGAAAGCCGCCCTGGCTGGCCAATACCAGCCCGGTACGCACCAGCACCACGCGGATACCCAAGGCTTCGGCGCGCAGGGCGGTTTCTTCCCAGGCGATGCACAGGTGACTGGCAAAGTCTTCCTTGACCGGTTGCGACGTCTCATTCAACTCGCGTTCGCCGCCGTCGCCATACCAGCCTACCGCCGAGCCGGAAATCAGCACTTCGGGGCGTTGCGCGCGGCTTTCCAGCCAGGCCAACAGACGCTCGGTCAGGGTGATCCGGCTGCTCCACAGCAACGCACGGCGCTTGGCCGTCCAGGGCCGATCGGCAATCGGCGCGCCGGCCAGGTTGACTACCGCGTCGACCGTTTCGTCGCCGATTTCTTCAAGCTGCGCCACGCCGCGCACACTGGCCCCGCACAGCTGTTTGACCTGCCCCGGCTGGCGACTGAGCACGGTCAGCTGATGCCCTTGGCCCACCCAGTGCTGGCAAAGCTTGCGGCCAATGAGCCCGGTGCCGCCGGTCAGCAATATGTGCATAAGGTTTTCTCCAATGTGGCGTTGCGTCTGCAGCGCTAGTCTATTTTCAAGAGAGAGGCACTTTCCCTACACGGGGCTCTCTCATGAACCATAGGACACCTGAGCGAAAAGGATCCCGTTAACTTATACTTATTAAGACTTTTGTACAGGTTTGTTTGTTCCGAACACACATGTGCATAGCGCTTACGAAGCTGTTACGAGGGCACTATGAGTTTATTTGCTGGGAGTTTATCTGCTGGAAGTTCATCTGCCGCGCCTGTCCCCATCGCGATCATCGGCACCGGCATGGCCGGGCTGTCGGCTGCGCAGGCTTTGCGCAAGGCCGGTCATACCGTGCATCTCTTCGACAAGGCACGGGGCGTGGGCGGCCGCATGTCGAGCAAGCGCAGCGATGTGGGCTCTATCGACCTGGGCGCACAGTATTTCACCGCTCGCGACAGGCGCTTCGTGGCGCAGGTCCAGCAATGGCAGGCCGAAGGCTGCGTACAGCCGTGGTCACCTTCGCTGTACAACGCCAAGCAAGGTCGCCTGAGCCCATCGCCCGACGAACAGGTTCGTTGGGTCGGTGCACCACGCATGAGCGCCATTACTAAAGCCATGGCTGCCGACCTCCCCGCGTTCTTTTCCTGCCGAATCGCCGAGGTGTTCAAGGGCGAAGAATTCTGGGAACTGCTCGATGCCGAGGGCACCAGCCATGGGCCCTACAGCCACGTCGTGCTCGCTGTGCCCGCGCCTCAGGCAACTGCCTTACTGGCCAGCGCACCGAAGCTCGCCACGCAGGTGGCCGGGGTCAAGATGGACCCGACTTGGTCGGTGGCACTGAGCTTCGATACGCCGCTGGATACCCCGATGCAAGGCTGCTTTGTGCAGGACAGCCCGCTGGACTGGCTGGCGCGAAGTGGCAGCAAGCCAGGACGCGAGGACAGCAGCGACACCTGGGTGCTGCATGCCACCAGCGCATGGAGCAAGCAGCATATCGACCTGTCCCGCGAGGCAGTCATCGAACAGCTGCACGGTGCCTTCGCCGAACTGGTCAGTTGCCCGATGCCCCCACCCAGCCTGAGCCTGGCCCATCGCTGGCTCTACGCGCGCCCGGCCCAGCCCCATGAATGGGGTGCATTGGCCGATCCCGACCTGGGCCTGTACGTCTGTGGCGACTGGTGCCTGTCGGGCCGCGTCGAGGGCGCCTGGCTCAGCGGCCAGGAGGCCGCGCGGCGCCTGCTCGAGCATCTGCAATGAACGCTCGACACCGGCTCAATCCGCGCAAGCTGATGCTGTCGAAGTGGACCGCCGTACGCCCGGTCAACCGCGAGAAACACTTTCTGGTCAGCGAAGTGTTCTGCGACGACGACGGCGTCGTGCTGGAAGTGGAATTGCAAGCGGTTCTCACCCACCGTGGCCAGCGCTTGCCGTGGCAAGCGCTGCAGGACATGCAGACCTGGAAGATGGGCTGGCGGTGAGAGGCAGCCCCGCTTTCCGCCTGCGAATACCTGTACAAAGAATTTAGCCTGTACAAATCCGGATTTATGATGAAACTATGCTGTACAGCGTTGTCAGTATGTACAGGTTTCAGAAGAGGTCCGTCATGCAAGAGCCCAGCGTCAGCAAACCCAAGATCGGTATCAGTGCCTGCCTGCTCGGTGCGCCTGTGCGCTATAACGCCGGGCACAAGGAATCGCGCTGGTGCAGCCGGATTCTGGTCGAGCACTTCGAGTTCGTCCCGGTCTGCCCCGAGGTTGCCATCGGTCTGGGGACGCCCCGCGAGCCGATTCGCCTGGTCGGTGACAAGGATCACACCCAAGCGGTCGGTACCGTGCACCGTGACATCAACGTCACCGCCCCGTTGGCTGCCTACGGCGAACAGATGGCCGGTGAGCTGACCGATCTGTGCGGCTACATCTTCATGCAGAAGTCACCCTCCTGCGGCCTCGAACGGGTGAAGATCTACCGCGACAACGGCGCCCCCCAGCGCGAAGGTGGTCGTGGCATCTATGCCCAGGCCTTCTGTGCGCGCCACCCGGACCTGCCGGTGGAAGAAGAAGGTCGCCTGTGCGACCCGGTGCTGCGGGAAAATTTCCTGGTGCGTGTAGGCGCCTATGCCCAATGGCAAGCGCTGCTGACTGAAGGCTTGACGCGCCGTGGCCTGACGGAATTCCACTCGCGCTTCAAATACCAACTGATGGCCAACAACCCGCTGCAATACAAGGTGCTGGGCAAACTGTTGGGCAGCATGGGCCGCGGTGACGCCGAGCAGATCGGCCCGCGCTATTTCAGCGAGCTGATGCAGGCGCTCAAACGCTGTGCCACGCGTGGCACCCATAGCAACGCTTTGCAGCACATCAGTGGCTACCTCAAGCGCGATATCGATGCGCAGGACAAGCAGGAGCTGCAACAGTTGATCAATCAGTACCGCGAGGGCATCGTTCCGCTTGTGGTGCCGATGACCTTGCTCAAGCACCTGTTCCGTATTCATCCGGACCCTTACATTGCCCAGCAGACCTACCTGCAGCCGCACCCCGAAAACCTGAGCCTGCGCAATGCCATTTGACGCCAACGGCACCGACTGGCTGCCGATCCGTGAGGTCACCCGGCAGACCGGTGTGCACCCGGTCACCCTGCGCGCCTGGGAACGGCGCTACGGCCTGATCGTGCCGCACCGCACGGCGAAGGGCCATCGTCTGTACGACTCAGCGCAGATCGCCCGGATCCACCATGTGTTGACCTGGCTCAACCGGGGCGTCGCCGTCAGCCAGGTCAAACAGTTGCTCGACGCGCCGCGCGATGCAAGGCCCGAGGTGCAGAACGACTGGCAGCAACTGCGCCAGACACTGGCCCAGGCCATCAGCGACATGGCCGAGCGGCCGCTGGATGATCTGTTCAACCAGGCCATGGCGCTGTATCCACCGGCAACCCTGTGCGAGCAGCTGTTGCTGCCGTTGCTGAACGATCTCGAGCAACGCTGGGCCGGCCAGTTCGGTGGGCAGATGGAGAAGGTGTTTTTCCACGGCTGGCTGCGCAGCAAGTTGGGCACGCGGATCTATCACAACAACCGCCAACTCGGCGGTGCGCCCGTGGTGCTGGTCAATCAGGCCGACGTCACGCCGGACCCGTACCTGTGGCTGGGCGCCTGGCTCGTCAGCAGCAGCGATTGCCCGGTGCAGGTGTTCGACGCGCCGCTGCCGGCAGGTGAACTGGCCTTGGCCTGCGACAAACTCCAAGCCCGCGCCCTGATGGTCTACGCCGACAAGGCGCTCAACCTGGCCACGCTGGGTCGACTGCTGGTCGGCTGCGCCTGCCCCAAATGGCTGGTGGGCTCTGCCGTGCTCATCCATCGCGCCGCTACCGGAGACAGCCCTCCCCCGATGGCCGACCTGAACCTGGCGACCGATCCGTTGCACGCCCAGCAATCGCTGCAGGCGTCCGGCGTATTGGCCGACTGGCAACCCTGAATTCGAACGATGAGGCCCCCATGCAATTGATCTGGCTGCGCAGCGACCTGCGAGTGCACGACAACCCCGCCCTGGCGGCCGCCTGCGAGCAGGGCCCGACCGTGGCCGTGTTCCTGTTGAGCCCCAAGCAATGGTTGGAACACGATGACTCGCCGAACAAGGTCGATTTCTGGCTGCGCAATCTCAAGGAATTGAGTGCCAGCCTCAAGGCCTTGCACATTCCACTGCTGCTGCGTGAGGCAGATACCTGGGACAAGGCGCCCAAGGTGATTGCCGCGCTGTGCGCCGAGCACAAGATCGAAGCCGTGCACTGCAACGACGAATTCGGCGTCAATGAAAACCGCCGCGACGAAGCAGTGGAAGCCGCCTTGGCCAAGGCAGACATCCCCCTGCACCGCTACCTCGATCAAGCATTGTTTACACCGGGCAGCGTGCTGACCAAAGGCGGCACCTACTTCCAGGTCTTCAGCCAGTTCCGCAAGGTCTGCTACGAACGCCTGCATCAGTCCGTCCCGGCGCTGGCAAAAAAGCCTCGCGCGCAGAAGCCGGTGCACATCGCCGCAGACAAGGTTCCCGACCAGATCAAAGGGTTCGCCACGCCCGACGAAGCACTGCGCAAGCGGTGGCCTGCCGGTGAAAAGGAAGCGCACAAGCGCCTGGACACCTTCACCGACCAACCGATCGAAGACTACAAGGTCGAGCGTGATCTACCGGCCCACCCTGGGACCAGCCAGATCTCGGCGTACCTGACCTCAGGCGTGGTTTCCCCGCGCCAGTGTCTGCATGCGGCGCTCAACAGCAACCGTGGCGAGTTCGAGAGCGGCAACGTCGGCGCCGTGACCTGGATCGGCGAGCTGATCTGGCGCGAGTTCTACCGGCACATCATGGTCGGCTATCCGCGAGTGTCGATGCACCGGCCGTTCCGCGAAGAGTACGCCGCCCTGCCCTGGCGCAATGCACCCGGTGAGTTGCAGGCGTGGAAGGAAGGCCGCACAGGCATTCCCATCGTCGATGTGGCCATGCGCCAGCTGGTGACCACCGGCTGGATGCATAATCGCTTGCGCATGATCACGGCGATGTTCCTCAGCAAGAACCTGCTGATCGACTGGCGTGAAGGCGAGCGTTTCTTCATGCAGCACCTGATCGATGGCGACCTGTGCTCCAACAACGGTGGCTGGCAATGGAGCGCGTCCACGGGGACCGATTCAGTGCCGTACTTCCGGATCTTCAATCCGGTAAGCCAGTCGCAACGATTCGATGAGCAAGGCGGGTTTCTCAAGCAGTGGCTGCCCGAGCTGGAAGGACTGGATCGCAAGCAGGTCCATGCACCGACCGCCGACGCACTCAAGCAGAGCGGCTATCCCCGCCCGATCGTGGACCTGAAGCAAGGACGTGAACGTGCCCTGGCGGCGTTCAAGAATCTGCCACGCAAAGCCAAATAGAAGAAGTTATTGGAAGACGATCGCGGGCAGAGGACCCTGCCCGCGCGACGGCCAATGCTGGCCGAGAAAAAGCTTACAACGGCATGCGGTAGTTCAGGGTGTAGGCTTCAATACCATCGTTCGGCTCTTTGATGCCGGCGTTGGAGTAGTGGATCGCTCTCACGCCCAGCTCGTGACCGCCGCCGAAGCGCACGCCGAAGCCGATACGGTCTTCGAAGTTGAACGAGGAGCCCAGCTTGTTGCCTTCGATCTGAGTGTGAGCGAAAGCCGCGACGCCGATGCCGGCCTCGATGTAGGGCTTGATCGAACCACCGCCGAACTCGTAGACGAACACCGGAGCGAACGACAGGCTGTGGTTATCCTTGAAGTCCTTGCCATCCCAGTAGGTATAGCCAGCGTCCCAGTAGCCGGTCAGGCGACCGACGTCGGTCTGGAACCAGCTCTTGTCCCAATTGGATTGCAGACCAATGCGGTAGACCTGCGACGATTCGCCCGTCTCACCTGCAGAGAACGATAGGTCAGCCGCGTTCGCGGTTACCGATTGCCCCAACATCAAGGCTGCAAGCGCAGCCAAACTGAACAGTCTCTTCATGAGAAACATCCTACCGAATGCAGTTGTAAGAATTTTTGTCGAAAAAATGGACAAGCTATAGAAACCGGAGTTGGAACGTAAGTTCAGCGTTACACATCGATTTTTTCACATTTTTTTTACAACGTGAATCTTTGCACATTGTCAGAAAAATTCCACAGCTTCGGTAGGACATTTCGGAAAATATCTACGGACCCGCTCGTCCAGAACTGTGCAGGTCGTGCCGGGCCCTTGGCCAGAACCGCCCCGCTGCTCAATAACCGTTGCAGTTGACGAGCCACGGCGGCCCCGGTATCGACCAGCACCACGTCGGCCGGGACCAGGGTGGCCAGCAACGGCTTCAGGAAGGGGTAATGGGTGCAGCCCAGAATAAGCGTATCGCAACCCGCTGCGAGCAGCGGCTGCACATAGCCTTGCAGCAGCAGGCGCAGTTCCGGGCTGTGCAGATCGCCGGTTTCGATCAGCTCTACCAACCCAGGGCAAGGCTGGGTGATGACCTGAACTTCGTTGGCAAAGCGATCGAGCAGTGCCACGAATTTGGCGCTGCGCAGGGTACCGGTGGTCGCCAACACACCGACGATACCGCTGCGAGTGGCCGCAGCCGCGGGCTTGACCGCCGGCTCCATGCCCACGATCGGCCAGTCGGGATAGCGTTGGCGCAGATCGGCCACGGCAGCGACCGTGGCCGTGTTGCAGGCCAGCACCAAAGCCTTCGCGTCTTGTTCGCGGAAAAATTGCGCGACCTGGACACAACGCTCGCGAATGAATTCCGGAGATTTCTCGCCATAGGGCATGTGGCCGGTATCGGCGACGTACAGCAGCGACTCATCGGGCAACAGTCGCTCGATTTCACCCAGCACCGACAAGCCGCCGACACCGGAATCGAACACGCCGACCGGTGCTTCAGACATGCCGTGCGCTGCAGACCGGGCATTTGGGGTCGCGCTTGACCCGCATTTCGCGGAAATGCGTGCCCAAGGCATCGATCAACAGCAGCCGACCGACCAGTACATCGCCGAACTGTGCCAGCAGCTTCAAGGCTTCCAGCGCCTGCAGGCTGCCGACCAGGCCCACCAATGGGCCGACTACGCCGGCTTCGCTGCAGGTCAACTCGGCATCGCTGCCTTCACCGTACAGGCAGTGGTAGCAGGGGCTCTCCGGACGCCGCGGATCGAACACCGACAACTGCCCTTCCAAGCGGATCGCGGCGCCACTGACCAGCGGCTTGCCGGCCGCGAAGCAGGCCGCGTTCACCGCCTGGCGGGTGGCAAAGTTGTCGGAGCAGTCGAGCACCAGGTCGACGGCGGCCACGGCGGCACTCAGTGAATCTTCATCCAGTGCGTTACGATGCGCGATCAGATCGATCTCGGGGTTGATCGCACTCAACCGGGCGATGGCCGAATCGACCTTGCTGACGCCGACCGAGGCGCTGTCGTGCAGGACCTGACGTTGCAGGTTGGTCACATCGACCGTATCGAAGTCCGCTAGGTGCAGCTCGCCGACGCCTGCAGCGGCCAGGTACATCGCCACCGGCGAACCCAACCCGCCCAGACCGACGATCAGCGCACGACTGTTCTTGAGCCTCAACTGGCCCTCGATATCGATTTGCGCCAACAGCACCTGCCGGCTGTAGCGCAGCAGCTCCTGGTCGGTCAGCACAGCAACCGTCCGAGCGTGATACGTTCATGGCCGCCGAGATCGACGCGGCTTTCGATCTGCTCGAAATCATGCTGCGCCAGCAGCTCACGCACCACCGGCGCCTGGTCGTAGCCATGCTCCAGCAACAGCCAGCCGCCCGGCTGCAAGTGCTGCGGTGCCTGACTGATGATCAGGCGCAGATCATCGAGGCCATCCTCCCCGGCCACCAGCGCACTGGCAGGCTCGAAGCGCACGTCACCGGCACTCAGATGCGGGTCGGCGCTGGCGATGTATGGCGGGTTGCTGACGATCAGGTCGAAACGCTCGCCCGGCAGGGCGCTGAACCAGTGGCTCTCCAGTACCCGGGCATTGCCCAGATTCAGACGCACCCGGTTGCGCTCGGCCAACGCCACGGCATCGGCGACACGGTCGACGGCAGTGACCTGCCAGGCACCGCATTCGGACGCCAGGGCCAGGGCGATTGCCCCGGTACCGGTGCCCAGGTCGAGCACCCGCGCCGAACGAGGCGGCAGCAACTGCAGCGCAGCTTCCACCAGCAGCTCGGTTTCGGGACGCGGGATCAGCGTGTGCGCAGCCACTTCCAGGTCGAGTTTCCAGAAACCCTGTTGGCCCAGGATGTAGGCAACCGGCTCGCCCGCCTGGCGACGACGCATGAAGTCAGCGAACGCATGGGCGGCTTCGCTCGGCACGATACGCTCGGGCCAGGTGTGCAGGTAGCTGCGCGACTTGCCCAGCGCGGCGGCCAGCAACAGTTCGATATCCAGGCGCGCGGTCGGTGATTCCGGCAGTTCGGCGGCGCGCAACAGGCTGGCAATGATGGTCATGTTCTATTCACCCAACGCGGCCAACTGATCGGCCTGGTATTCAGCCAGAAGCGGCTCTATCACTGCATCGACTCCGCCGGCCAAAACTTCATCCAGGCAGTACAGGGTCAGGTTGACGCGATGGTCGGTCACCCGGCCCTGCGGAAAATTGTAGGTGCGGATGCGCTCGGAACGATCGCCCGACCCCACCAGCAGCTTGCGTTCGCTGGCGATGGCATTGGCCGCGGCACTGCTCTGCATGTCGTTGAGCTTGGCCGACAGCCAGCTCATGGCACGGGCGCGGTTCTTGTGCTGCGAACGTTCTTCCTGGCACTCCACCACGATGCCGGTCGGCAAGTGGGTGATGCGGATGGCCGAGTCGGTCTTGTTGACGTGCTGGCCGCCGGCGCCGGAGGAACGGTAGGTGTCCACGCGCAGGTCGGCCGGATTGATCTCGATGGCAACCTGCTCGTCCGGCTCGGGCAACACGGCGACCGTGCAGGCCGAGGTATGGATGCGACCCTGGGATTCGGTTTCCGGCACGCGCTGGACGCGGTGCGCCCCGGACTCGAACTTCAGCTTGCCGTAGACGCTTTCGCCTTCGACCCGGGCAATGACCTCCTTGTAGCCGCCATGCTCGCCTTCGTTTTCGGAAAGAATCTCCAGACGCCAGCCGCGACGCTCCGCATAGCGCGAATACATGCGGAACAGATCGCCGGAGAAGATCGCCGCTTCATCGCCACCGGTACCGGCGCGGATTTCGAGGAAGACGTTGCGCCCGTCGTTAGGGTCCTTGGGCAGGAGCATGCGTTGCAAGGCACTTTCCAGTTGCACCAACTGCTCGCGGGCCTCGCGCACTTCCTCGGCGGCCATTTCGCGCATGTCCGGGTCGCTGTCCTTGAGCAGCGCCTGCGCGCCTTCGAGGTCCGCCATCACCTTGGACCACTGCTGGTAGCCCAGCACCACCGGTTCAAGTTCGGCATATTCTCTGGAATAGGCGCGGAAACGGGTTTGCTCGGAAATGACTTCAGCGTCGCCCAGCAAGGCGGTCAGTTCCTCGAATCGATCCTGGATCGTGTCCAGCTTGTTGAGCAGTGACGCTTTCATTGCGGCGGTTTATCCGTTGAGCCCTCATTGAGGGCAAAGAGTTCCTGGGCCATGGCCAGCGCATCGACGCGGCCTTCGGCGGAGAGCTTTTTCATGTGCACGCTGGGGGCGTGCAGCAACTTGTTGGTCAGGCCCCGCGCCAGTTGCGCGAGCACCTCTTCGGCATTGCCGCCGTTGGCCAGCAGGCGCATGGCTTTCTGCAATTCTTCGTCGCGCAGGCGTTCGCCTTGCTGGCGATAGGCCTTGAGCACATCCACGGCCGCCAGCTCGCGCAGGCGCAGCATGAAGTCGTCGGCGCCCACGCTCACCAGTTCTTCGGCCGCCTGAGCGGCACCCTGGCGGGTTTTCAGGTTCTCGGCAACCACTTCGTGCAGGTCGTCGACCGTATAAAGGTAGACGTCATCCAGCTCGCCGACCTCGGGCTCGATATCGCGTGGCACGGCAATATCGACCATGAAGATCGGTTTGTGTCGGCGCAGCTTGAGCGCACTTTCGACCGCACCCTTGCCCAGGATCGGCAGCTGGCTGGCCGTGGAGCTGATGACGATGTCGCTGTTCACCAGCTCCTGCGGAATGTCGGACAGCAGCACCGCATGGGCGCCGAACTGCGCGGCCAGGGTGCTCGCCCGTTCCAGCGTGCGATTGGCGACCACGATGCGCTTGACCCCCTGTTCGTGCAGGTGGCGTGCGACAAGAGTAATGGTTTCGCCCGCGCCGATGAGCAACGCCTGGCTGCGCGCCAGATCGCTGAAGATCTGCTTGGCCAGGCTGACGGCGGCGAAGGCCACCGAGACCGGGTTTTCGCCGATGGCGGTGTCGGTGCGCACCTGCTTGGCAGCGCTGAAGGTGGCCTGGAACAGGCGACCCAGCAGCGGCCCGATGGTGCCGGCCTCGCGGGCCACGGCGTAGGCGGATTTCATCTGCCCCAGAATCTGCGGTTCGCCCAGCACCAGCGAATCGAGCCCGGACGCCACCCGCATCATGTGACGAACAGCCGCATCCTCTTCATGCACATAGGCGCTCGCGCGCAGCTCGTCGACGCTCAAACGGTGGTATTCGGCCAGCCAGCGCAGCACGGCATCGGCGGCCAGGTGATCCTGTTCGATGTACAGTTCGCTGCGATTGCAGGTCGAGAGGATCGCAGCCTCACGGCTGTCGGTCAGTCGGCAAAGCTGCTGCAGGGCCTCTACCAGCTGCTCCGGGGTAAACGCCACGCGCTCACGCACGTCTACCGAAGCAGTCTTGTGGTTGATACCGAGGGCGAGAAAGGCCATTCAAGGTCGCTGATGATGTCGAGGAGCCGGTAATTGTCCTACTTCGTCCGGTCCAGAACAACCACCGCTATCTATTGTCCTAATAGGCAACCTCGAGTTATGGGTTTGACCTGTGGCTTGTGTCATGATGATCCGACCGCAGGTAAGCCGCCAAAATCCCCTCTATGAATAGAACCTCCACGTTGCTCCTCGCCTTCGCCTTGCTGCAGGGCTGCCAGTCCTGGCCAGCCAGAGAGCAAGCGACTCCGGTCCCCGTGGCGCAGCCGGCGCCCACGCCGGACGAGACGCCCAAGGTCTACGGCTCGTTCAGCGAGGAAACCGTGTTCAGCCTGCTCAGCGCGGAACTGGCCGGCCAGCGCGACCGTTTCGATCTTGCCTTGGGCAACTACGTCACCCAGGCCCGCAAGACCCAGGACCCGGGCATTTCCGAGCGCGCCTTCCGCATCGCCGAGTACCTGGGCGCCGATCAATCGGCGCTGGAAACCGCCTTGCTGTGGGCCAAGAATGCGCCCACCGACCTGGACGCCCAGCGCGCTGCCGCGATTCAACTGGCACGCAATGGCAAGTACGACGAGTCGCTGGTGTACATGGAAAAAGTCCTGCAGGGCCAGGGCGATACCCATTTCGACTTTCTCGCGCTGTCGGCCGCCGACACCGACGAAAGCACCCGGCGTGGCCTGCTGCAGAGCTTCGAACGCCTGCTCGGCAAATACCCCGGCAACGGCCAGCTGATCTTCGGCAAGGCCTTGCTGATGCAACAGGATGGCAATACCGAGGGCGCCCTGACCCTGCTGGAAGACAATCCGCCGCAGGAAGGTGAAATTGCCCCGATCCTGCTCCGCGCCCGCTTGCTGGCCGCGCTCGATCGTGGCAGCGAAGCGATGCCGCTGCTGGAAAAGAACCTCAAGAAGATCCCCGACGACAAGCGCCTGCGCCTCACCTATGCCCGCATGCTGGTCGAGCAGAACCGCATGGACGATGCCAAGGTGCAGTTCGCCATTCTCGTGCAGCAATACCCTGACGATGACGAACTGCGTTACTCGCTGGCGCTGGTCTGTCTGGAAGGCAAGGCGTGGGACGAAGCCTACAACTACCTGCAACAGCTGGTGGAACGTGGCAGTCACGTCGATTCCGCGCACCTGAACCTGGGCCGCATCGCCGAAGAGCGCGGCGATCCGCAGGCCGCGCTCGAGGAGTATGCACAGGTCGGCGTGGGCACCGACTACCTGCCCGCGCAGCTGCGCCAGGCCGACATCCTCATTGCCAACGGCCGCGCCGACGAAGCTTCACGGCGCCTGGCCGCAGCGCGTGATGCCCAGCCCGACTACGCCATCCAGCTGTACCTGATCGAAGCCGAAACCCTGTCGAACAACGACAAGGATCAGTCCGCCTGGCTGGTGCTGCAGAACGCGCTCAAGAAGAACCCCGACGATCCGAATCTGCTGTACACCCGCTCGATGCTGGCCGAGAAGCGCAACGACCTGGTGCAGATGGAGAAGGACCTGCGGGCCATTCTGGCTCGCGAGCCGGACAACGCCATGGCGCTCAATGCCCTGGGCTACACGCTGTCGGATCGCACCACCCGCTTCGAAGAAGCCCGCGCGCTGATCGAGCGGGCGCATCAGATCAACCCGGAAGATCCGGCCGTACTCGACAGCCTGGGCTGGGTCAACTATCGGCTGGGCAACCTCGACGCTGCCGAAGGCTATCTGCGCAGCGCGCTCGAACGCTTTCCCGATCATGAGGTGGCAGCCCACCTGGGCGAAGTGCTGTGGGCCAACGGCAAACAGCGCGAGGCCCGCCGCATATGGGGCAAAGCCCTGCAAGAACAACCCGACAGCCCTATCCTGCGCAGCACCATCCTGCGCCTGACCGGTTCAGAGAATCTTTAATCCATGTCTGTTCGTCCTACCTCCTACATGCGTCACCTGCTGGTTGCCACGTTCATCGCCGTACTCACCGGCTGCGCCGGCATGGGCTCCCACGAAGCGTTGCAAGGCCAGGGCAACCCCCAGCTGTGGCAGGCGCACAAGCAACAGCTGACCCAGCTCGACGGCTGGGAAATCAACGGCAAGATCGGCATCCGCGCGCCCAAGGACTCCGGTTCCGGCACGCTGTACTGGCTGCAGCGCCAGGACTATTACGACATCCGCCTGTCTGGCCCATTGGGCCGCGGGGCAGCGCGTCTGACCGGACGTCCGGGCGATGTCAGCCTGGAAGTGGCCAATCAGGGCCGCTATCAGGCGACCACTCCCGAAGAATTGCTGGAACAGCAACTGGGCTGGAAGCTGCCGGTATCGCACCTGTCCTGGTGGGTCCGCGGCCTGCCGGCTCCCGACAGCAAGAGCCAGCTGACCCTGGACGGCAACAGCCGCCTGGCGGGCCTGGCGCAGGACGGCTGGACGGTCGAGTACCTGAGCTACGCCGAACAGAACGGCTATTGGCTGCCCGAGCGCATCAAGCTGCATGGCCAGGATCTGGACGTGACCCTGGTGGTCAAGGATTGGCAGCCGCGCCGGTTGGGGCAGTGACGTGAGCGAAGGTCTTTCCATGAATCCCGTGCTGACCCTGCCCGCCCCTGCCAAGCTCAACCTGATGCTGCACATTCTAGGCCGCCGCCCGGACGGCTATCACGAGTTGCAGACCCTGTTCCAGTTTCTGGACCACGGCGACGAACTGGACTTCTCCCTGCGCAGCGACGGCGTCGTGCATCTGCACACCGAAATAGCCGACGTGCCCCACGACAGCAACCTCATCGTCAGGGCTGCGCGCCAGTTGCAGACGCTCACAGGCACAACCCTGGGTGCTGACATCTGGCTGCGCAAGGTGCTGCCCATGGGCGGCGGCATCGGTGGTGGCAGCTCGGATGGCGCCACTACGCTTCTGGCCCTGAACCACCTGTGGCAGACCGGCTGCAGCGAAGACCAGCTTGCCCAGCTGGGTCTCGCCCTGGGCGCCGATGTGCCGGTATTCGTCCGCGGCCACGCGGCCTTCGCCGAGGGTGTGGGCGAGAAACTCACCCCGGTCGAACTGCCCGAACCCTGGTTTCTCGTGCTGGTGCCGCAAGTCTCTGTTAGTACAGCGGAAATTTTTTCCGATCCGTTGTTGACACGTGACTCGGCGCCCATTAAAGTGCGCCCCGTTCTTGAGGGAAACAGTCGTAATGACTGCCAGCCAGTAGTAGAGCGCCGTTACCCGGATGTACGTAACGCACTGAATTTGCTCAACAAATTCACTGAAGCTCGGCTAACAGGCACTGGAAGTTGTGTGTTTGGGGCCTTCCCAAGCAAAGCGGAAGCTGATAGAGTTTCGCACCTTCTTGCAGACACCCTTTCAGGGTTCGTAGCCAAGGGAAGCAACGTTTCGATGTTGCATCGCAAGCTGCAAAGTCTGTAACAGGAAACGAGTGCTGGGCACTCGGAGGTTTCAAGCTACAGGGGCGTCGCCAAGCGGTAAGGCAGCAGGTTTTGATCCTGCCATGCGTTGGTTCGAATCCAGCCGCCCCTGCCATTTTCCTATACTCATCCAGGTATACCCTCAGCCGGCAGGTACTGCGCGTGTCCAAGATGATGGTCTTTGCGGGGAATTCAAACCCCGATCTGGCTCGACGCGTTGTGCGTCAGCTGCATATCCCTCTCGGTGATGTCTCCGTCAGCAAGTTTTCCGATGGTGAAATCAGCACCGAGATCAATGAAAACGTTCGCGGTAAAGACGTCTTCATTATCCAGCCTACATGTGCGCCGACCAACGATAACCTGATGGAACTGGTGCTGATGGCTGATGCCTTCCGCCGCTCCTCGGCTTCGCGAATCACCGCCGTGATCCCCTACTTCGGTTACGCTCGGCAAGACCGCCGTCCGCGCTCTGCCCGTGTGGCAATCAGTGCCAAGGTCGTCGCCGACATGCTGACCGTCGTGGGCATCGACCGTGTACTCACCGTCGACCTTCACGCGGACCAGATTCAGGGCTTCTTCGATATCCCGGTAGATAACATCTACGGCTCCCCGGTTCTGGTGGACGATATCGAAGACCAGCGCTTCGAGAATCTCATGATCGTTTCCCCCGACATTGGTGGCGTCGTGCGTGCACGCGCCGTGGCCAAGTCCCTGGGCGTCGATCTGGGCATCATCGACAAGCGCCGCGAAAAGGCCAACCACTCCGAAGTGATGCACATCATCGGTGATGTCGAAGGTCGCACCTGTATCCTGGTCGACGACATGGTCGATACCGCCGGCACCCTGTGCCATGCGGCCAAGGCCTTGAAAGAACATGGCGCGGCCAAGGTGTTCGCCTATTGCACCCACCCGGTTCTGTCGGGCCGTGCGATCGAGAACATCGAGAAGTCCGTGCTGGACGAGCTGGTGGTGACCAACACCATCCCGCTGTCCGCAGCCGCACAAGCCTGTGGGCGTATCCGTCAACTGGATATCGCTCCGGTTGTTGCCGAGGCGATGCGTCGCATCAGCAACGAAGAATCGATCAGCGCGATGTTCCGCTGAGGGCCCTGCCCTTCGCAAGCACCGCTCTGACGAAAAGCGCCCCGGCCCGACACTCTTGTCGGGCCGGGGCTTTTTTGCCCGTATCGCCTTGGCGCTGGTCGCAAACGCTGGGCGAACGTGGTTATTTTGGAGAAACACATGAACGATTTTACTTTGAATGCCGAAGCGCGTTCCGACCTGGGGAAAGGTGCGAGCCGCCGCCTGCGTCGTCTCGCCAGCCTGGTTCCAGCTGTTGTCTACGGTGGCGACAAAGCCCCTGAGTCCATCAGCATGCTGGCCAAGGAAGTCACCAAGCTGCTCGAAAACGAGGCTGCCTTCAGCCACGTGATCGAACTGAACATCGGTGGCACCAAGCAGAACGTCCTGATCAAGGCGCTGCAGCGTCACCCAGCCAAGGGTCACGTCCTGCACGCTGACTTCGTACGCGTGATCGCCGGCCAGAAACTGACCGCCATCGTGCCTCTGCACTTCATGAACCAGGAACCGGCTGTCAAGAAAGGCGGCGAGATCTCGCACACCGAGACCGAGCTGGAAGTGACCTGCCTGCCGAAAGACCTGCCTGAGTTCATCGAAGTCGACATGGCTGACGCTGAAATCGGCACCATCATCCACCTGTCCGACCTGAAGGCTCCGCAAGGCGTCGAGTTCGTGGCACTGGCTCATGGTACCGACCTGGCAATCGCCAACGTCCACGCTCCGCGTATCGTTGCCGACGAAGAAACCGAAGAAGGCGCTGCCGAGTAATTTCACTCGCACGCCGAGCTCTGGATGACACCTTCGGGTGTCGTCCACGACTCGAAAAGGAAGAGCCCCTGACGTGACCGCCATACAACTGATCGTTGGCCTGGGTAACCCCGGCCCCGAATACGAACAGACCCGGCATAACGCAGGGGCTCTTTTCGTTGAGCGCATCGCCCAGGCCCACCGTGTGAACCTGGTAGCCGATCGCAAGTATTTCGGCCTGACGGCGCGTTTCAGCCATCAGGGCCATGACGTTCGTCTGTTGATCCCCACCACCTACATGAACCGCAGCGGTCAATCCGTCGCGGCGATGGCGAATTTCTTTCGCATACCGCCGCAAGCGATCCTGGTGGCCCACGACGAACTCGACCTGCCCCCCGGCGTCGCCAAGCTCAAACTGGGCGGCGGGCACGGTGGGCACAACGGCCTGCGCGACATCATCGCGCAGCTCGGCAATGACAATGGCTTTCACCGTCTGCGGCTTGGCATCGGCCACCCGGGTGACAGCAAGTTGGTGTCCAATTTCGTTCTTGGCCGCGCCCCGCGCGCCGAACAGGAAAAGCTGGACGCCAGTATCGATTTCGCCCTCGGTGTGCTGCCGGATATCTTCGCCGGCGAGTGGAATCGCGCGATGAAAAACCTGCACAGCCAAAAGGCCTGACTCTTCGAAGAGGGATTCACCATGGGATTCAACTGCGGCATCGTCGGCCTGCCCAACGTCGGCAAGTCCACTCTGTTCAACGCCTTGACCAAATCCGGGATTGCGGCCGAGAACTTCCCGTTCTGCACCATCGAGCCCAACAGCGGCATCGTGCCGATGCCCGATGCGCGCCTGGAAGCCCTGGCTGCCATCGTCAATCCCAAGCGCGTACTGCCGACCACCATGGAGTTCGTCGACATCGCAGGCCTCGTGGCCGGCGCCTCGAAAGGTGAAGGCCTGGGCAACAAGTTCCTCGCCAACATCCGTGAGACCGACGCCATCGCCCACGTGGTGCGCTGCTTCGAAGATGAAAACGTGATCCACGTTTCCAACAGCGTCGACCCCAAGCGCGACATCGAGATCATCGACCTGGAACTGATCTTCGCCGACCTCGACAGCTGCGAGAAGCAACTGCAGAAGGTCGCGCGCAACGCCAAGGGCGGTGACAAGGACGCCGTGGTGCAAAAGGGCCTGCTGGAGCAGCTGATTGCCCACTTCACCCTGGGCAAGCCGGCCCGCAGCCTGATGAAGAACATGGGCGCCGACGAGAAGGCCGTGATCCGTGGCTTCCACCTGCTGACGACCAAGCCGGTGATGTACATCGCCAACGTCGCTGAAGACGGCTTTGAAGACAACCCGTTGCTGGACGTGGTACGCGCCATTGCCGAAGAGGAAGGCGCGATCGTGGTGCCGGTGTGCAACAAGATCGAAGCCGAAATCGCCGAGCTCGACGACGGCGAAGAGAAGGACATGTTCCTCGAGGCCCTGGGCCTGGAAGAGCCCGGCCTGAACCGCGTGATCCGCGCCGGCTACGACCTGCTCAACCTGCAGACCTACTTCACCGCTGGCGTCGAGGAAGTCCGCGCCTGGACCGTGAAGATCGGCGCTACCGCGCCCCAGGCCGCCGGCGTGATCCACACCGACTTCGAGAAAGGCTTCATCCGCGCCGAAGTCATCGCCTATAACGACTTCATCCAGTACAACGGCGAAGCCGGTACCAAGGAAGCCGGCAAGTGGCGTTTGGAAGGCAAGGAGTACATCGTCAAGGACGGTGACGTGATGCACTTCCGTTTCAACGTCTGAGTCGGTCTGCAACACCGCTTCGCGCGTCCCCTGAAAGCCCCGCTGTCGCCTTGCGATGCGGGGCTTTTTGCGTTCAGGCTTCGGCCGTTGCCCAATCTTCGAGCCGAAGCCCAGGCACGCGCACGAACTCTCTCGTATTGTTGCTGACCAGAATCAATCCTCTGGAGCGTGCATGTCCGGCGATCATCTGGTCGTACGCTCCGATCGGCGTACCCGATCGCGTCAGCTCGGCACGTAGCTGCCCGGTGTGGGCAGCGGCGATCGACCGAACTTCGCATTCGCTAGACCTTGCTGGTCCTCGGCAGCAGGATCGTGAGGATGCCGAACAGCGGCAGGAAGGAGCACAGCCAGTACACGTACTCGATGCCGTGTATGTCTGCCAGATGGCCCAGCAGCGCTGCGCCGATGCCACCGAAGCCGAACATCAGGCCGAAGAACACGCCCGCGATCATGCCCACGTTGCCTGGCACCAGTTCCTGCGCATACACCACGATGGCGGAGAAGGCGGAGGCCAGGATGAAGCCGATGACCACGCTCAGCACGCTGGTCCAGAACAGGTCGACGTAGGGCAGCATCAGGGTGAACGGCGCCGACCCCAGGATGGAGAACCAGATCACCGCCTTGCGGCCGATCTTGTCGCCGATGGGGCCGCCGAAAAACGTGCCGGCCGCCACTGCGCCGAGGAACAGGAACAGGTGCAGTTGCGAACTGGCCACCGAGAGGTCGAACTTTTCGATGAGGTAGAAGGTGAAGTAACTGGTGAAGCTGGCCATGTAGAAATACTTGGAGAACACCAGCAGCGCCAGCACCACCAGCGCCGCCTTGACCCGCCCCTTGGACAGGCCATGGGTGGCGCGCTGGCCGGCTCGGGCCTTGAACTGGTTGAGGTGGCCGCGGTACCAGCGGCTGATTGCGTACAGCAATGCCACGGCGAACACTGCAATCAGACCGAACCAGGCCACGTGTCCCTGGCCGTACGGAATGACGATGGCGGCCGCCAGCAGCGGCCCGAAGGCCGATCCGGTGTTGCCACCTACCTGGAAGGTGGACTGCGCCAGACCGAAGCGTCCCCCTGAAGCCAACCGCGCGACCCTCGAGGTTTCCGGGTGAAAGGTGGAGGAGCCAATGCCGATCAGGGCCGATGCCAGGAGGATCATCGGGAAGCTGCCCACCGTGGAGAGCAGCATGATGCCGATCAACGTGCAGACCATGCCGGCCGGCAACAGCAGCGGCTTGGGATGGCGATCGGTGTAGAAACCGATCCAGGGCTGCAGTAGCGAAGCGGTGACCTGGAAGGTCAAGGTGATCAGGCCGACCTGGGTGAAGGTCAGGCCGTAGCTGGCCTTGAGCATGGGGTAGATCGACGGCAGCACGGCCTGGATCAGGTCGTTGACCAGGTGTGCGAGCGCACAGGCGCCGAGGATGCGCATGACCAATGGGCTGGTCTGGGCCGCGCCGGGCACGCTGGCAGGGTTGCTTGTTGTTGTGGGGGTGGCCATGGGGATTCCGTTGGCTGGCAGGCATGGCCGGACACTCTGCCATTTTGCGTGCCTCGTCGCCAGTTGCCGACACGGGTGAAACTGGCACGGCGCAATGGCGTCAACGAATACAACAACGACCGGGCGGTGATAAACTGGCGCCAGTCACTAAAAACCCATGAAGAATCGATAAAGTTCCAGAAACCCTCCGCATGAGGCAATGGGGTTTCGCCAGAATCAGGAGCGATCATGCCCAAAGTTTCTCACACGGCCCTGCGTCGCCAGTTCCGTGAGCTGTTGTCTTCAAAACAGTGTTATCACACCGCTTCGGTGTTCGACCCCATGTCCGCCCGCATCGCTGCCGACCTGGGCTTCGAGGTCGGTATCCTCGGCGGTTCGGTGGCCTCGCTGCAGGTGCTTGCCGCTCCCGACTTCGCCCTGATCACCCTCTCCGAGTTCGCCGAACAGGCCACGCGCATCGGTCGTGTCGCGCAACTGCCAGTGATCGCCGACGCCGATCACGGCTATGGCAACGCGCTGAATGTCATGCGTACGGTGGTGGAGCTGGAACGTGCCGGCATCGGTGCGCTGACCATCGAAGATACCCTGCTGCCAGCGCAGTTCGGTCGCCGTTCCACCGATCTCATCTCGGTGGCCGAGGGCGTTGGCAAGATCCGCGCGGCGCTGGAGGCCCGGGTCGATCCCGAGTTGACCATCATTGCCCGTACCCATGCCGGTGTGCTCTCCACCCAGGAAGTCATCAGCCGCACCCAGGCCTATCAGGCCGCTGGTGCCGACGGCATCTGCATGGTTGGCGTGAAGGACTTCGAGCACCTGGAGCAGATCGCCGAAAACCTCAGCGTGCCGCTGATGCTGGTGACCTACGGCAATCCGGCGCTGCATGACGACGAACGCCTGGCGGCCTTGGGTGTGCGGGTCGTGGTGGCTGGCCACGGTGCCTATTTCGCGGCCATCAAGGCCACCTACGATTCGCTGCGCGAACAGCGCCAGCAGTTCAGCAAGAGCACCGACCTGAGCGCCACCGAACTGACCCACACCTACACCCACCCGGAGAGCTACGTCGGCTGGGCCAAGGAGTTCATGAACGTGAAGGAATGACCGGCGGGGCGCCGGGGCGGGAACATCATGCGGTCATGTGGGTCGGTTAAAAGGGAACCGCCGAAGGGTTCCGCTACCGGCCCCATCGGCCACGTACGAAAAGGCGACATTTTTAGTTGCTCTCAAGCCGTCCACGCCCTAAAGTTCGCGCCGACCGTCCATGCTGGAAACGATCCATCCGGCTCAAGTACTGACGACGAGACAACAGGCCATCGGAAAGCAGCTTTCCGTGGCCTTTTTGCTTTCGCCCGACATGCCTTGGGAAGTAGGCGAACCAAAGTGGGGATACGGAGGATGGTCATTTGAGCCCATTTATATTCACGACGTTTGCCACCAGGAGTCCCTAGCATGTCGATCAACGTCGAAGACTACTTCGCACGCGATACCTTCAACAAGATGAAGGCCTTCGCCGACAAGCAAGAAACCCCCTTCGTACTCATCGATACCGCCATGATCAGCAAGGCCTACGATGACCTGCGCGCCGGTTTCGAATTCGCCAAGGTGTATTACGCGGTCAAGGCCAACCCGGCCGTGGAAATCATCGACCTGCTGCGCGACAAAGGCTCGAACTTCGACATCGCTTCGATCTACGAGCTGGACAAGGTCATGAACCAGGGTGTGGGCCCGGAGCGGATCAGCTACGGCAACACCATCAAGAAGTCCAAGGACATCCGCTACTTCTACGACAAGGGCGTGCGCCTGTACGCCACCGACTCCGAAGCCGACCTGCGCAACATCGCCAAGGCAGCACCGGGTTCGAAAGTCTACGTGCGGATCCTCACCGAAGGCTCGACCACGGCCGACTGGCCTCTGTCGCGCAAATTCGGCTGCCAGACCGACATGGCCATGGATCTGCTGATCCTGGCGCGCGACCTGGGTTTGGTGCCCTACGGCATCTCCTTCCACGTGGGCTCGCAGCAGCGCGACATCAGCGTATGGGATGCGGCGATCGCCAAGGTCAAGGTGATCTTCGAACGCCTCAAGGAAGAAGACGGCATCGTCCTCAAGCTGATCAACATGGGCGGTGGCTTCCCGGCCAACTACATCACCCGTACCAACAGCCTGGAAACCTATGCCGAGGAAATCATCCGCTTCCTCAAGGAAGACTTCGGTGACGATCTGCCGGAAATCATCCTCGAGCCCGGCCGTTCGTTGATCGCCAACGCCGGTATCCTGGTCAGTGAAGTGGTACTGGTAGCCCGCAAATCGCGCACCGCGGTCGAGCGCTGGGTGTACACCGACGTAGGCAAGTTCAGCGGCCTGATCGAAACCATGGACGAGTCCATCAAGTTCCCGATCTGGACCGAGAAGAAAGGCGAGATGGAAGAAGTGGTGATCGCCGGGCCGACCTGCGACAGCGCCGACATCATGTACGAGCACTACAAGTACGGCCTGCCGTTGAACCTGGCCATCGGTGACCGCCTGTACTGGCTGTCCACCGGTGCCTACACCACCAGTTACAGCGCGGTGGAATTCAACGGCTTCCCGCCCTTGAAGTCGTTCTACATCTGATGCACCGGTAACCTGCGGGCAGCCATCGGCTGTCTGCAGGTCTACTGTTCCAGCGCCTGCAGGCGCTGCGCATAGAGCGTTGCCATCGCCCTGATGGCTGGCTGCCTGGCCTGCTCCAGCACCGCCACACTACTACGTAGAAAATTGCTGTTCCCGCCTTCAAGAGCTCGATGCAGCCAGATCAGCGCCGTGTCGACATCCCCCTCCTCCGCCAGTATCGCGGCGTGGCTGAACTGCCCGCGGAAATCACCTGCCTGCGCCGAACGCATGTACCACACCTTTGGCTTGGGCAGGTCAGCACCGACCACCAGCCCCTGTTCAAGATAGCGGCCGACCAGATTCATGGACTTGGCATGGCCCATGGTCGCCGCCTGCAGGTAGCACGCGAAGGCCCGCGCATGGTCGAGCCCGATGCCGCGCCCTGTCCCCAGCAGGTTGGCCAGGTTGTACAGGCCCCAGTCGAGCCCTGCCTGCGCCGCCTGCAGATAATGCCCGGCGGCACGTTCGACGTTGGCCTCGCAGCCCCAACCGTGCTCGTGGCAGCGCCCGAGCATGTTGTGCGCCATGGGGTGGCCATGATGGGCCGCGATGGCAAACCACTTCACCGCGAGCGCTGTATCGCGTTCGATACCGCGGCCATCGAGCAGGATCTGCCCGAGCAGCGCCTGGGCGTCGACAACGCCCTGCCCTGCGGCGATCACCAGCGCCTGCGCAGCCTTGCGCGGTTCAGCGATGAGCATCGCCTGCAGCTGTTCGTTGTCCAGGACTTCCAGGCGACGCAGGCGCCAGTCGGCGCTCATACGTCCACCCAACGCCGCAGCAGGTTGTGATAAGTGCCGGTGAGTTGGATCAATGACGGATGATCGGGGACATCACGAGTCAATTGCTGGATCGCGCCGTCCATCTCGAACAGCAGCGCACGTTGGCTGTCCTCGCGGACCAGGCTTTGCGTCCAGAAGAAAGACGCGAAGCGGGCGCCGCGGCTGACGGCGCGCACCTTGTGCAGGCTGGTGGCCGGATACAGCAGCAGATCCCCTGCGGGCAGCTTGACCTCGCGGGTGCCGAAGGTGTCCTGGATCACCAGTTCACCGCCGTCGTAATCCTGCGGATCGCTGAAGAACAGCGTCGAGGACAGGTCGGTGCGCACGCGTTCCACGCCACCCTTGGCCTGGCGCACGGCGTTATCGATGTGGAAGTCGAAACTGCCGCCTGCCGTGTAGCAGTTGAGCAGCGGTGGAAAGACCTTGTTCGGCAACGCCGCCGACATGAACAACGGATTGGCCCACAGGCGTTCGAGCAGCGCGGCGCCTATTTCCACGGCCAGTGGATGGCCCTCGGGCAGTTGCAGGTTGTGCTTGGCCTTCGCGGACTGGTGGCCAGCGGTGATTCGGCCGTCTGCCCAGTCGGCCTGCTCCAGAGCCTGGCGGATGCGCAGCACTTCGTCGCGCGCGAACAATCCTGGAATGTGTAGGAGCATGGAAATTCACCGCAGGCCGAGGGGCAGCAATGGTATTGATTCCCATTGCCGAAGCACAAGGGTGTGGTCGTGAGAATGGGACGAAAACTGCGCGGGAAATTGTAAAGAATGTAAGTACTTCGCGAATAGCAATATTTCGCAATTGCTACAAATATTCACTTACATTATTCTCCGCCGCCTCATAACCTTGGGGAAGGTTTCCATCATGTCGCGCCAACACCATTTCATTCCCGGCTCATCGCCACGGCTGCTTGCCTCTGCCATCGGCATGGCCCTGGGCGCCACCTGCGTAGCGCCCGCCGCGCACGCGGCTGATACCGACGAGGCCAAGGCCGCTCCGTTGTCACTGGGTGCCACCAGCATCACCGGAGAGGCCCAGGAGCCGACGTCCTATCAGACCGAACGTGCCTCATCCACCAAGTACACCGCGCCGCTGGTGGACACACCGCGCTCGGTGACGGTAGTGCCGCAACAGGTCATCAAGGACACCGGCGCGCTCAATCTGCAGGATGCCCTGCGCACCGTGCCCGGCATCACCTTCGGTGCCGGTGAAGGCGGCAACCCGCAGGGCGACCGGCCTTTCATCCGCGGCTTCGATGCCCAGGGCGATACCTACCTGGATGGCGTGCGCGATGCCGGCGCGCAGAGCCGGGAAATCTTCGCCGTGGAATCCATCGAGGTCAGCAAGGGGCCCAACTCGGCCATTGGCGGCCGTGGCGCCGCCGGCGGTACGATCAACCTGGTGAGCAAGAAGGCACACTTGGGTGACTCGCTGGACGGCGGCTTCACCTGGGGTTCGGACCAGACCCAGCGCTATACCCTGGACGGCAACTACCAGTTCAGCGACAGCGCTGCCGGGCGACTCAACCTGATGAGCCACCAGAGCAACGTGGCCGGCCGCGATCAGGTCGACTACGACCGCTGGGGCATCGCGCCGTCGCTGGCCTTCGGCCTGGGCACCGAGACGCGGGTCTTTCTCGACTACTACCACCTGGAGAGCGACGACCTCCCCGATTCGGGCATTCCCTACAGCATCCCGGCTGCCGGGAACGCGGGCCGTACCTCGGCCAATCCGGACACGCCGCAGGACGGCGGTCGCAGCAGCAACTTCTATGGCCTGAGCGACCGTGATTTCCGCAAGACCCGCAGCGACATCGCCACCTTCGCCATCGAGCACGATCTGACCGACGCCTTGACCGTGAAGAACACCCTGCGCCACGGCAACACCATGCAGGACTACATCCTCACCCAGCCCGACGACAGCCAGCGTAACGTCAGAAACGGCAGCGTCTGGCGCCGGGCCAACAGCCGCGTCGGCAATACCGCGACCACCACCAACCAGACCGACCTGTTCGGCGATTTCTATGTGGCCGGATTCAAGAACAGCTTCTCGACCGGTATCGAATTCAGCCGCGAAGACAGCGACCGCAGCAGCTACACCGTCAACACCGACACCACGCCGCGTACCGCCGGTTCCAGCAGCAACTGCAGCCTGGGCAGCATCGTCTCCAGCGGCTACAACTGCACCTCGCTGGCCAATCCCAGCCCGGACGATCCGTGGAACGGTGCCATTGCCCGCAACTATGCCGGCACCGACACGTCGAGCAAGACGCGGGCGATCTACGTGTTCGACACGCTGGAGCTGAGCCCGCAATGGCAGGTGAACGCCGGCCTGCGCTACGACCACTTCGAAACCGACTACCGCACTTTCACAGCCGCCGGCGTCACCACGGCCAAGAGCGAGGACACCAGCGAGTTCGTCACCGGCCAACTGGGGTTGGTGTGGAAACCGGCCGAGAACGGCAGCGTCTATGTGTCCTATGCCACGTCCGCCACGCCACCCGGCTCGCTGGTCGGTGAGGGCATGGAAGGCAACCCGTTGGGTGGTGCACCGGACCGCTCCGGCAACCTGTTGACGAGCGACCTGGAGCCTGAGGAAACCACCAACTACGAAATCGGGACCAAGTGGGATCTGTTCGACCAGCGTCTGTCGCTGACCGCCGCGCTGTTCCGCACCGAGAAAGACAACACCCGGGTGCAGACCAATACCTACGCCTACGAGAACGCCGGCAAGACCCGTGTCGACGGCCTGGAGCTGTCGGCGTCCGGCAAGCTCACCGAGCAGTGGCAGGTGTTTGCCGGCTACAGCTACCTGGAAGCACGGGTGGTGGACAACGGCCCGCTGGGCGCGGCGAACAACGGCAACCAAATGCCCAACACGCCGAACAACAGCGCCAGCCTGTGGACCACCTACAACCTGACGCCCAAGCTAACCATCGGCGGCGGCGCGTTCTACGTCGATGACGTGTTCGGCAACCTTGCCAACACCACGATGGTCGACAGCTACGTGCGCCTGGATGCCATGGCCAGCTACAAGATCAACAAGCATTTCGATGTGCAGTTGAACGTGCAGAACCTGGCCGACAAGACCTACTACGACAAGGCCTTCAGCACACACTTCGCCAACCAGGCGGCAGGTCGTACGGCGCTGCTGAGCACCAACTTCCACTTCTAGAGGCCGCCTGGCCGTTTCTGCGCCCTGCTCGTTCACGCGACGCAGGGCGTTTTTACGTCGCAACGGCAATGAACGGAATCGGTACGGTTGAGACCGATTCTCAGCGCGTACTGCATAATGCCGTCCGCCTTCTTTTCGATTGGCCCGCTCAAGGTGATCCGTGTTCAAGAACGTCCTCTTCCAACTGCACTGGTTTTTCGGCATCACCGGTGGCCTGGTGCTGGCCCTGATGGGCATCACCGGCGCGAGTTATTCGTTCGAGGATGAAATTCTGCGCGCGCTCAACCCGCAGAGCCTGACGGTGCAGATCCGCGACACGGGGATCCTGCCTGCCGCGCAGCTGGTGGAGATTCTCGAGCGGCGCCAGGGCAGCAAGGTCGCTGCCTTGCGCGTGGACCTGGTCGAAAGCAGCGCCGCGCGGGTGTCCTTCACTCCGCCGGCGGGACAGCGGCGTGGGCCATCGGCCTATTTCGATCCGTACACGGGAGAGTTGCAGGGCGAGGTGTTTGGCGAAGGTTTCTTCGACCTGATGCTGGACCTGCACCGCTTCCTGGCCATGGGTGGCACCGGCCGCCAGATCACCGGGGCCTGCACCCTGATGCTGGTGTTTTTCTGCCTCTCGGGCCTGTACCTGCGCTGGCCGCGCAAGGCATTGAACTGGCGCACCTGGCTGACGTTGGATTGGGCCAAGAAAGGTCGTGCCTTCAACTGGGACCTGCACGCGGTGTTCGGCACCTGGTGCCTGCTGTTCTATCTGCTCGCCGCCCTGACCGGCCTGACCTGGTCGTATCAATGGTTCGGCAACGCCGTGAACAGGATGCTCTCCGACACCCCCACCGCCCCGCGCATCGAACGGCGCACGGCCTCGTCTTCCGACGTGGCGCCGGTGGTCGACTACGACGCACTGTGGGCCAGTATTCGCGCAGCGGTCGGGCCCGAGCTGAGCGTGATCAATGTGCGCATTCCCGGCAATGTCGGGCTGCCGGCGACGGTCTTCTACCTGCGCAAGGATTCGCCGCACGACCGCGCGTTCGGCTTGCTCAGCCTCGACCCCAGTACCGGGCAGGTCAAGGACATCCAGCGTTACGAAGACAAGTCGCTGAAGGCGCAACTGCTGACCAGCATCTATGCCCTGCACGTGGGCAGCTACTTCGGGCTGGTCGGGCGCATTCTGATGATGCTGGCCAGCCTGACGATGCCGTTGTTCCTGATCACCGGCTGGTTGCTGTACCTGGATCGGCGGCGCAAGAAGCGCCAGGTGCGCCTGGCGCGCGGTGCTTTGAGCGTGCAGGACGATGCCTCTGCAGGTTGGTTGGTCGGCTTCGCCAGCCAGAGTGGCTTCGCCGAGCAATTGGCATGGCAGACCGCCGGGCAATTGCAGTCGGCGGGCCATAGCGTTCAGGTCCGTGCCTTGGCTCAGGTGGACGAGGCACAACTCCAGCAGGCCGAGAAGGCCTTGTTCGTGGTCAGCACCTTCGGCGACGGCGAGGCGCCCGACACCGCCCGCGGCTTCGAGCGCAAGGTGCTGGGCAGCGCCTGCGCCCTGCACGGCTTGCGCTACGCGGTGCTGGCCCTGGGTGACCGGCAATACCAGCAGTTCTGCGGTTTCGCCCACCGTCTCGATCAGTGGCTCGATGCCCGGGGTGCGCAGCCGCTGTTCGCCTCGATCGAGGTGGACAACGCCGACCCGGCGGCCTTGCAGCATTGGCAGCAGCAGCTGAGCCTGCTCACCGGGGGGGTGGCCCAGGCCGTGTGGCAGGCCCCGGCATTCAGTCCGTGGACCTTGGTCGAACGCGAACTGTTGAACCCCGGCAGTTCAGGCGATCCGGTCTACCGCATCGCCTTGCGCGACGATGGTCAAGCCCAGTGGGAGGCTGGCGATCTGGTCGATGTGCTGCCGCGCAACGGCCGCCTGGCCATCGAACAGTGCCTGTCAGGGCTGGGTCTGGAGGCGTCGACCCCGGTCTGGGTCGATGGCCTGCAGGAGCCGCTGGGGCAAGCATTGGCCAGCCGCCAGCTTCCAGCCAGCCGCAGTCATCTGGTCGGGCTGCATGCGCAGGCGCTGGTAGACGCGTTGATCCCCATCACGGGGCGCGAGTACTCCATCGCCTCCCTGCCCGGCGACGGTCGCCTGGAACTGATCGTGCGTCAGCAACGGCACGACGACGGTAGTTTGGGGCTGGGGTCGGGCTGGCTGACCGAGCACGCTGAACTGCATGGCGCGGTCAGCCTGCGCCTGCGACGCAATGCAGGGTTTCATCTGCCGCAGGCCCCGGTGCCGGTGATTCTGATCGGCAACGGTACCGGTCTGGCAGGCTTGCGCAGCTTGCTCAAGGCGCGTATCGAACAGGGACGACAGCGAAACTGGTTGTTGTTCGGCGAGCGCAACCGGGCCCATGACTTTCATTGCCGGGAGGAGTTACTGGGGTGGTTGGCCAGTGGTGACCTTGCGCGCTTGGACGTGGCGTTTTCGCGTGATCAGGCGCACAAGGTGTACGTGCAGGATCGGCTGCGCGAGGCGGCTGACGAGTTGCTGGAATGGGTGGAGAACGGCGCGGTGATCTACGTGTGCGGAAGCCTGCAGGGGATGGCCAGCGGCGTGGATCAGGTGCTGACCGATGTGTTGAGCCGCGAACGTCTGGACGCCCTCATCGAAACCGGCCGCTACCGCCGCGACGTCTATTGACCCACCGCGTCGGCGGTGCGTGCGGTGTATCTGGAAAACCGCGTCAAGGCCGGACGCGGCTTGCGCCGCTGCTACAGGGTCAGGCTTTGGCCGGTTCTACGGCGATTTCCTGGGTCTCGGGCTTTTTGATCACGGCATACACGACCGCGGTCAACAGGGCACCGGCGACGATGGCCATCAGATACAACAAGGCATGGTTGATCGCGTTCGGAATCAGCAGCACGAACAAGCCACCGTGCGGCGCCATCAGCTTGCAGCCGAAGTACATCGACAACGCACCGGTCAAGGCCCCACCGACAATGCTCGCCGGAATGACCCGCAACGGGTCCTTGGCGGCGAACGGGATGGCGCCCTCGGAAATGAAGCACAACCCCAGCACCAACGCTGCCTTGCCCGCCTCACGCTCGGTCTGGGCGAATTTGCGCCGGGCGAAGAAGGTCGCCAGCCCCAGGCCGATCGGCGGCACCATGCCCGCTGCCATGGTTGCGGCCATCGGCGCATAGCTCTGCGACGCCAGCAACCCTACCGAAAACGCATACGCTGCCTTGTTGATCGGACCGCCCAGGTCAACGCACATCATCGCCCCCAGCAGCACCCCCAGCAGCAGTGCGTTGGTGGTGCCCATGCTGTCGAGGAAGGTCGTCAGACCTGCCAGCATTCCAGCCACCGGCTTGCCGACGACATAGATCATCACCAGGCCCGTGAACAGACTGGCCAGCAGGGGAATGATCAGGATCGGCTTCAAGGCTTCCAGACTGGCCGGCAGCTTCGCATAGCGGTTGATCGCCTTGGCCGCGTAACCGGCAATGAAACCCGCCGCGATACCACCGATGAAGCCGGCACCCAAGGTGCTCGCCAGCAAGCCACCGATCATGCCCGGCGCAAGCCCCGGACGGTCGGCGATCGAATAGGCGATGTAGCCCGCCAGCAACGGCACCATCAGCTTGAACGCGGCTTCGCCACCGATCTGCATCAGGGCGGCCGGCAAGGTGCCGGGCTCCTTGAACGCCTCGATACCGAACACGAACGACAGCGCGATCAGCAAGCCCCCCGCCACCACCATCGGCAGCATGAACGACACACCGGTCAACAGGTGCTTGTAGACACCGGTCTTTTCCTGCTTCTTGGGTGCACCGGCGGCGCTGCCGGTGGATTCCACCTCACCTTCGGCCAGCGCTTTGTTGAGGGTCGCTTGAGCCTGTTTCAGGGCAATGCCGGTGCCGCAGCGATAGATCTTCTTGCCGGCAAAACGCTCGGTGGCCACTTCGATATCGGCGGCCAGCAACACCACGTCGGCCTCGTCGATGGCCTGTACGCTCAACGGGTTGCGCGCGCCCACCGAACCCTGGGTTTCCACCTGCAACTCGTAGCCCAACTGCTTGGCGCCCTGCTGCAACGCTTCGGCCGCCATGAAGGTGTGCGCCACCCCGGTCGGGCAGGCGGTGACCGCCACCAGACGCGGTGCACGCGACGCCGTTGCGGCTGCCGCCGGCGCGGCTGCGTAGGGCTTGGCCTGTTCGGCAGCCTGCCGCAGAAAGCCGTCGACATCCTGCAGGGCATGGGCCGGGCTGCTCTGGAACAGACGCTTGCCGACGAAACGGCTCAGGTCCATGGCACCGGTGTTGACCACCAGCACCCAGTCCGCGGCTTCGATATCAGCCTCGGTCAGACGCTGCTCGGGGTTTTGCGGGTCGAACACTTCAACGCTGGTGCTCCAACCCTGGCGACGGGCCGCCGCGTCGAGCAGACGTGCGCTCAAGACGCTGGACACCCGCCCGCTGGGGCACGCGGTGACGATAGCTAGTTTCATCTTCAACCCTCTTATTGTTCTGTCAGCGGACGTACACTGACGCCGCTTTCAAGCCGCGCCAAGTGCGCGGCATCACTGATTCCGAAGCCGATCTGCGTCACCGCCATGGCGGCGATCGCCGTGGCCGTGCGCAGGCTGTGTTCCGGCGTCCGTTCGCTGAGCAGACCGTGCACCAGCCCGGCCAGCAACGAGTCCCCGGCACCTACGGTGCTGGCCACGTCGACGGTGGGCGGCAAGGCCTGCAAGGCCAGGTCGGCCGCGAACCAGTTGACGCCGCGCTCGCCTTGGGAGATCACCACGTTGCCGACCCCATCAGCCAACAGGCGCTGGGCCGCAGCGGACTGCTCGGCAGGCGTTTCCACCGAGCTGCCGAGCACCTCGGTGAGCTCATGGGTATTGGGCTTGACCAGCCATGGACGGGTCAGCAAGCCGGCGCGAAGGGCCGCGCCACTAGTGTCGAGCGCCACTTTCAGGTCCATGCGCGCAAGCGTTTCGAGCAGCGCCTGGAACCACTGCGGATTCACCCCACGCGGCAAGCTGCCGGCGACCACCACCGCATCGTGCCCCGGCGCGATGTCCTGCAGACGAGCCAGCAGCGCCGCCTGGGCCTGATCGTCGACCACCGGACCCGGACCGTTGACGTCGGTGACACGGCCACTGCGCTCAGCCAGTTTGATGTTGCTGCGCGTCTCACCCGGCACGCGAATGAACGCATCGGTAAAACCGCGCTGCGCGAACAGTGCCTCGAACGGCTGCGCATTGGCATCGCCGAGAAAACCACTCACGGTCACCTGATGGCCGAGGTCGGCCAGCACTTGGGCGACATTGAGGCCCTTGCCGGCCGCGTGACGGTGCAGGGCATTGCTGCGATTGACTTCGCCCAGTTCCAGGCCGTCGATCTCCACGGTCAGGTCCAACGCCGGATTGAGCGTCAGGGTCAGGATGCGTGCCATCAAGATTTCTCCACCAAAGCACGCACCTGCGTGGCGGTGCCCAACCCGAGCGCATGCCGGGCCAATTGTTGCGCGTGGCTGAGCGTCAGCTCGCGCACCCCCGCCTTGACCTCGGCAATGCTTCGCGCCGAGACACTCAGTTCATCCACACCCAGGCCGACCAGCAACGGCACAGCCAACGGGTCGGCTGCCAGCTCACCGCACACGCCGACCCATTTGCCGTAGTCATGGGCTGCACGCACGGTGATGTCGATCAATTGCAGTACGGCCGGGTGCAGACCATCGGCCTGGGCCGACAAGGTTGGGTGGCCACGGTCGATGGCCAGGGTGTACTGGGTCAGGTCGTTGGTGCCGATGCTGAAAAAGTCGACCTCGCGGGCCAGTACCGGAGCGAGCAAGGCCGCCGACGGTACTTCGATCATGATGCCCAGTTGCAGGTCCTTGACCGGAATCTCGCGACGCACGCGCTCGGTCATGTCCTTGGCCTGGCGCCACTCCTCGACGCTGCCGACCATGGGGAACATGATCCGCAACGGACGATTGTCGGCGGCGCGCAGCAATGCGCGCAGCTGGCCTTCCATCACGTCGGGGCGCTGCAGCGTGAGGCGAATGCCGCGCACACCCAGGAACGGGTTCTCTTCCTTGTCGATCGGCCAGTACGGCAACGGCTTGTCGCCGCCCACATCGAGGGTGCGTACCACCAGTGGTCGACCTTGCAGGCCATCGAGCACACGGCGGTACTCGGCTTCCTGCACGGCCTCATCCGGGGCTTGCGAATGGGCCATGAAAATCAGCTCGGTGCGCAGCAGGCCAACGCCCTCGGCGCCCTGCTCCACGGCCTTGGCAACACCGGCGCTTTCGCCGATGTTGGCAAATACTTCCACGGCGTGCCCGTCGAGAGTCACCGCGCTTTCCATGCGTCGCTCGGCCGCGGCCTGCAGGCGCTGCTCGCGGCGATCACGGTCGGCCAAGGCACGTTCCAGCACCTCGGGCGCCGGTGCCACAGTCAACAGACCGCGCTGACCGTCGATCAGCAGCGCGGTACCGGCAGCGATCTGCAACACGCCTTCGCCTGCGCCGACCACGGCCGGAATGCCCAGAGCACGCGCGACGATGGCGCTGTGCGCGGTGGCACCACCGCGCGCGGTGAGAATCCCGGCCACACGAGCCGGGTCCAGACGGGCCACATCGGAAGGACCGACCTCGTCCATCACCAGAATGTAGGCTTCCTTGGGCTCTTCCAGCGTCGGTACGCCGCACAGTTGTGCCAGCACGCGGCGACCGATGTCGCGCAGATCGGCTGCGCGCTCGGCCAGCAGGGCATCCTGCAGCGCTTCCTGTTGCACGGCGGCAGCCTCGATCACCGTGTTCCAGGCTGCCGCAGCACTTTCACCCTGCTGCAGACGCGCGGCGACTTCATCGGTCAGCGCCGGGTCGTCGAGCATTTCCTGGTGAGTGACGAAGATCTCGCGGATGGCCTGCGCCTGAGCCCGCTGGATCAGCCCTTCGATGTCCTGGCGGACCTGGCCCAGGGCGGCCTGCAGACGCTCGCGTTCGAGCGCCACGGATTCACCGCGCTGGGGATATTCGAAATCGTGCAGCACCTGGATGTGCGCCGGCCCCATGGCGATGCCGGGGGCAGCGGCGACGCCCTGGACCAGGGCCCCGGTGCGCGGTGCCTGCGGCTTGGCCTTGGGCGCCTTGGCGACCGGTGCCTGCTGCGGCGCCGCTTCGGTGACCGCTGGCAGCGGCTCCACTTCTTCGCCCAGACCTTCTTCAATGGCCTTCAGCAGCGCCGGCAGGGCGTCGTCTGCAATGGTGGGTTCGGCCACCAGCTCCAGGGTCTGGCCGCGCTGCGCACCGAGGCTGAGCAGCTTGCTCAAGCTCTTGGCGGACACGGCAAGGCCGCCGGACTCGACTACCCGCAAGCGAATCTCGCCATCGAAGCTCTTCGCCAGCTGCGCCAGGATCTTCGCCGGGCGGGCATGCAGGCCGTGGGCGTTGGCCAGTACGATACGCGCACTGGGCCAGTCGGCTGGCAGCTCGCCACCGAGCGCTTCGAGCACTGCCCGCGTGCTGGTGGCGCCGCCCAATTCGTTGCCGCGGCCTTCGATCAGCAAGGCGCACAGGCGTTCGAGCAGCGCCTGGTGGGCTTCACCCAGACTCGCCAGGCAGAACAGACCGGTCAACGGCTGCCCCAGATAGCGCAGGGGCTTGTCCGGAGTGACGAACGCCAGGCCCGGACGCTTGACCGTTTGCTCGCTGTGCAGCCACCACAGGCCATCGCCCAATGGCAGCGCTTCGACCTGCTGCAGCAGCGCCGCGAAACCATTGCTTACACAATCGGCCTGGCGGAGCAGACGCGCACCGCGCCACACCAGCTCTTCGAAATCTTCGGCCATCACCCCCAGGCTGATCATCTGCGCATCCAGCGCCAATTCCTGCGGCGCCCCCTGCAGCAGTTTCAGCAGCGCTGGTGCATCGCTGGCCCGGCGCAACGCTTCACCCAGGTCGGTTTCACCCAGTGCGCGGGTCAGCAATTGCAGCAGGCGCAGGTGTTCGTCGGATTTGGCGGCAATGCCGATGGCCAGGTAAACCATCTGGCCATCGCCCCAATCCACGCCTTCGGGGAATTGCAGCAGGCGCACGCCGGTAGTGAACACCAGGTCGCGGGTATCGGGCGTACCGTGGGGAATGGCGATGCCTTGGCCAAGAAAGGTCGAGCCTTGAGCTTCACGCGCTTGCAAGCCGGCCAGGTAACCTTCGGCCACCAAACCATCGGCAACCAGTTTGTCGGCGAGCAATTGCAGGGCGGCGGGTTTATCCACGGCACTCTGGCCCATGGATATCTGCTCTATAGTGAGCTCCAGCATTGCCTCTCTCCTTTACAGCGGCGGCAGCGCGCTGAGGTATTGTTGTGAAGTTTGAGCATAGAGCACCGATGGGCGGGCTTTGTACTCTCGATACGTCCGGCCTGCGTTGCCGAGGGTAAGGGTGAGACCTCGACGAGAGATGTTTTACGGCAGGAAACGCGCAGGCTGAAACGTTTAATCTAGAATGCAGCGCACGTTACTCGATAATCTTCCATGATTGAAGTCCAACCTGTCGGTTACGTTGCCTGATCACGGCCCGACGCAACCTGACCAACGATGAATAAGCGCGTTCCAGATGCTCTGGCACCGGCGCGTCGACCACAAGGAATCAACGGTTGAAACTCAGCGATATTGCTCGCCTGGCTGGCGTCTCGGTCACTACGGCCAGTTACGTCATCAATGGCAAGGCTGCCCAACAACGCATCAGCAAGGCGACGGTGGCACGCGTCGAAGCCATCGTTCAGGAACAGGGTTTCACGCCCAACCCCCAGGCGGCCGGTCTGCGCAGTCGGCACACCCGCACCCTGGGTTTCATCCTGCCGGACCTGGAAAACCCCAGCTACGCGCGCATCGCCAAGCGGCTCGAACAGGGCGCTCGCGCTCACGGCTATCAACTGCTGATCGCCAGTTCCGACGACGACGCTGCCAGTGAACTGCAATTGCTGCAACTTTTTCGCGCCCGCCGCTGCGACGCGCTGTTCGTCGCCAGTTGCCTGCCGGCCAGTGACGACAGTTACCGCGAGTTGCAGGCCAAAGGCACGCCGGTGATCGCCATCGACCGGATGATGGACCCGGCGCAGTTCTGTTCGGTCATCAGCGATGACCGCAACGCCAGCCTGCAATTGACCCAGAGCCTGCTGTTGCCCAAGCCACGGCACATCGCTCTGATCGGCGCTCGGTCAGAGCTGAGCATCAGTCAGGCACGAACCGAGGGCTTCAACACCGCGCTGGCCGATTTCGACGGCACGGTGCTGGTCGAGCACAGCGAATATTTCAGTCGCGAAGGCGGCCAGCAGTCCATGCTCGCCCTGCTCGACCAGCTTGGCCACCTGCCCGATGCACTGGTGACCACCTCCTACGTCCTGCTGCAGGGTGTGTTCGATGTCCTGCAGCAGCGCCCGCTGGATTCCCAGGCGCTGCACCTAGGCACGTTCGGCGACACCCAGCTGCTGGACTTTTTACCGCTACCGGTCAACGCCATGGCCCAGCAGCACGACATGATCGCCAGCAAGGCCTTGGAACTGGCCCTGGCCGCCGTTGAACAAAAGCACTACGAGCCCGGCGTGAATGCCCTGGCCCGGACCTTCAAACAGAGGATTCACGAGGCCTGATCGTGCGCTTGATCGACACCCACACCCACCTGGATTTCCCCGACTTCGATGCCGATCGCCCGCGCGTGCTGGACAGCGCTGCGGCGCGAGGCGTGGAACGGGTAGTGGTCCTGGGCGTGCACCAGGCCAACTGGCAACGGGTGTGGGACCTGGCCCTGGCGGATGAGCGGGTGTACGCGGCCCTGGGCCTGCACCCGGTGTTTCTCGAAGAACATCAGCCCGACCATGTGAACGCACTGCGCGACTGGCTGGAACGGTTGCACGGACACCCCAAGCTCTGCGCCATTGGCGAGTTCGGTCTGGATTACTACCTCAAGGATCTGGATCGCGACCGGCAACAGGCATTATTCGAAGCGCAGCTGAAACTGGCGGCGGATCTGGCGCTGCCGGTGCTGCTGCATGTGCGCCACAGCCATGCCGCCGTGATTGCGACGCTGAAGCGTTTCAAGCTGCCGCGGGCCGGTGTCATCCATGCGTTTGCCGGCAGTTGGGAGGAAGCGCGGGAGTACTTGAAGCTGGGCTTCAAGCTGGGCCTGGGTGGCGCGCCGACCTGGCCTCAGGCGTTACGCATGCACAAGGTGCTGCCGCGCTTGCCGCTGGACGCCATCGTTCTGGAAACCGACGCGCCGGACATGGCGCCAGCGATGCATCCTGGCGTACGCAACAGCCCGGAGCACCTGCCGGACATCGCCGAAGCGTTGGCGAAGATCATCGGCACCGACGTTCAGACCCTGGCCGCTGCGAGCACCCAGAATGCCAATGCCCTGTTCGGCTGGCCCGATGGGCAGTGACCTCTGATGCGGCTCGCGCTGCTGCTACAAAAGCGGCGCGAGCCGCGTCCGGGTTCGATACGATGAACCTGAAAAATCACGCCACAACCGAAACCACCGCCAACACCGCATACCACAACACCCCGGCCCGCACGACCATTTGCCAGAGGCTGTCCAGCGTTTCCACGCCTGTCGGCCCTACCACCGGCGTCGGCACATCGCCTGCCACACGACCGACCCGGCCGATCAGCGTCGCTGCGTCGATTTCCCAGCTGAGCACTTCGGGCAACATCACTCGGCTCACCGCCACGAAGTTGCCGACCAGTGCGAAGCTGGCCGCCAACAGGCGCACCGGCAGCCAGTCCAGGGCATGACGCAGGCGCTGCGCCCGCAGCGCCACTGCGGGATGCCGAGACTGCTCGGCCACCAAGGCCACCAGCCGATAGATCAGCGCCGCCACAGGGCCCAGCGCGGCGTACCAGAAGATCACCGCGAAAAAGCTTTGATAGGCTTCCCAGAGCAGATGGCCCTGCACCCTCTGCAGCAGGCTGTCGCCATCTTCGGCAGTGACCCCCATGTCACGTTCAGCCACGTGTACCGCCGCCTGGGTATCTTCACGGCGCCAGGCGTCGCGAAACGGCCCCAGCCCTACAGTAACGTCACCACGGCCCAGGCTGTAGATCAGCACCAGCAGATGCACCGGCAACGCCAGCAAGCCATACGCGACCGGCTGCAAGACATACAGCAGTAACGCCAGCAGCAGCGTTGGCAGTGCCACGCTGATACCCAGCACCAGCCATGGCTCGCGCGCCAGGCCCGACCGCGCCTCTAGCCGGTGCAGTTCACCGAGGAAGAACCCATCACGTTGCACGCGCTGGCGCAGACCGGAAAACTTCTCCGCCAGCAAGACCAACAGCAGCACTAGAAAGATCATCGAGCATCCTCTTCATTGAGCAAGGCGGCACGGTAACGCGCCCAATCGAAACAGGGGCCGGGGTCGGTCTTGCGACCCGGGGCGATATCGCTGTGACCGCGTATCCGCTCCACGCTCAACGCCGGGAAGCGCTCCAGCAACAGCCGGGTCAGGGTGACGAGCGCCTCGTACTGGGCATCGGCGAAGGGCTGATCATCGGTGCCTTCCAGTTCGATGCCTACCGAAAAATTATTACAGTTTTCGCGGCCGTCGAACAACGACACCCCAGCGTGCCAGGCGCGGTCCAGGCAAGAGACGAACTGCGTCACCCCACCGTCGCGCTCGATCAGAAAGTGCGCGGACACCCGCAGATGGGAAATCCCTTCGAAATAGGGATGCTCAGTGACATCGAGACGGTTCTGGAAGAAGGCCTGCACCTTGCCCGTGGCAAATTGCGCGGGCGGTAGGCTGATGTTGTGGATGACCAACAGCGAGACTTCGCCGTCAGGGCGCTCGTTGAAGTTGGGCGAGGGACAATGCCGAGCGCCTTCGCACCATCCCGTGAAACCGTTCAACCGCATCTGGAGTCCTGCTGGCCAATCAAGGAGCCCCAGTATGAACTCTCAGACCTGAGAAGTCAGACCCAGGAAGACGGCCTGCACCCAGGGCCGGTCAATTCGCCTTGAGCTTGCGCAGGTTGGTGACCACTGAATCCAGTGCCCGGTCGAACAACAGCGTGTCATCGAGCACTCGCACGGTACCGCGGCGGAACTCGACCGCCAGCCCCATGCGAGTCTTTTCCAGCACCTTCATACCAGTACGGTTGACGAACACATACTTGCCCGAGGTCTCGATGATCGCGGTCAGCTTGCAGCGCAGCTTGAACTCTTCGTTTTCCTGCAGTTCCACCCACGTGCCGACGCGCAGCTTGTCGACCTGCAGCAGGCCTGGGTCATCCTCCGGAAGACGCAGCTGGGCTTCACCATCGGCGGTTTCACCGACCGGTGCCAGGACGATCTCCTCAACCACCTGCACCAACGACTCGTCGCCGTTCGAAGTCCCCTCGACATCCGCCAGTTCGCGCTGGAATGCCTGGACATGCAGCACTTCCAGCTGGCTGAAGAATTCACTGGTGGCGAACGGGTCGAACGCGGTGCTGGTGAGGCCGTCGCGCAGGGACTTGAGCAGACCCGGCACCAATTCCAGCAGGCGCATGCGCATGTCCGGGTCATCGTGAGGCTCGACGCTCCAGATCAAATCGTCGACAGTCGCCAATGCCGCCTGCCACTCATCCGAGTTGGCCCCATGCTTCAGGCACACCAGCAACAGCACTCGGCTCCACGCATCCTGCAGCAGATTGACCACCACCAGCGGCAGCGTGCGGCCCAGCAAGCGGCTGTTGAGTTCCTTCTCCACCAGATGACGTGCAAGGTCCGCGCGAGCGCGGCCTTCTTCGGCATCGCGGGTGCGCTGCTCGAGCAACTCGCTGCGGCGGCGCTCGTCATTGCTGAAGGCAAGGAAATCGACCAGCAGTTCGGAGAACAGCGAGGTGTCATCGACGAAATCGTTGAGCAGGCGCTGGACGATCTGCTCGATCCGCAAATACAAGGCATCGCGCTGGTAATCGTCGCGGCTGCCCCACCCCATCGCCGCCGAGGCGATTTCGTTGAGCAGGCGCCGGGCCGGGTGGGCGCCACGGCTGAAGAAACTCTTGTCCAGCACTGCGACCTTGAGCATGGGAATCTGCAGACGCGCGATCAAGGCCTTGAGCGAGTCAGGCAGATTGCGATCGTCGAGAATGAATTCGAAGAGCATGGCAACGAGGTTGATGACGTCCTCGTCCACCACCCCCACCACGCGAAACTTGCCGCTTTTGACGCTGACTCGGGTCAGCAATTGCTCCAGTTGTTGGCGCAGGTCGTAATCGTTCTGCGGCGTCTGCTGGGGAACGTGATGCTGTAGATGAGACAGCAGACGCATCAGGTCGCTGGTCGAGATCGGCATGGCCTCGCTGGGCGGCTCCATCTTCGGTGCCATGCTGCCACGCAGATCGTGCAGCAGATCCTGCAGGGCCCCGAACACTTCCTGCACGCTTTCATCGCGCTGGGCAGGCTTGCTCGGTGCTTCGGTGCGCGTTTCCGGTTCGACGGCCGCGGGGCGCGCACGGTCGCTGGAGCGATCGGCGGCGCGACGGGCCGGCGCGGCCTTGAGCTCGGGCAAGATTCCGGCGGCGATAAGCAACTGATTGGCCTCGGCGTAGAGCTGATCGGTATCGGTCAGGACGTATTTTTCGAAGAGCTTGAGGATGATCAGCTTGACCTTGATCTCCACGCCCAGGCTGCGCCCGGCTTGAAGGAAATAGTCGCAAAGCATGACCGGGCCAAGGGGATTGGTGGAATCATCCAGGCGGCGCGTGAGCAGCACGTTCAAACGGGTGGTCAACTGGCCAAGGGCGAAGCTGTCACGGCTCAGCACCTTGCTGACCATGGCGTCCAGCGCCACCGTGCGCTCAAGCTCGTCGTTGGGCACCAAGGCCAGCTTGTCGTAGCTCAGCGGCGCAGGTGCATTGGTGTCGGCCGTGTCGTACTGACCCACGCGCACGAAGCTTTCGTAGAATTTCTCGAGGAAGCCGCGCTCGATGCTCTTGCGCTTGAGGCGCAAGTCGCGCATGGCTTCGAAGAAGGTGTTCTGATCGACGTTGTTCAACGCCCGGTCGGCCATTTCGAAAAGGGTGTCGTCAGCGTTGTCGAACAACACCTGAAGGGCCTGCTTGAGTTGCAGCGCGGCTTTGTCGCGCACCTGCAACAGGACGACAGGCAGGCGCACACTGGCAGGCTGGCTCGCTGGATCGACGGCCGCCTTGTTCAGTGAAACCACTTTCCCATCGTTCGCCATCAAGAACCCCCCACCCACGAAAAAGAGCGTCGACATCCCTGCCAACCGCGTGACGTCATCGCCCACCTGACCTCACAGACAGTGATCTCTGACTACCAAGGTGACAAGCAGTTCAGCGAGCACGGAGCTAAGTAGAAGATTGACCGTAAATAAGCTGAAAAGCTCATCTGAGCCGACCAAATGCATCTCTTTTTGCACCACATTACGGCGCCAGGCGCAGGGCTTCGCTCCGAGCCGCGCAGTATCCTATAATCCGCCCCACTTTGCCGATGGAGCGCGTCATGCCCAATCTTCGTCTTGCCGATCTGACCGCTGAAATCGAAGCCAACGTGCGCCGTGCGTTGTTCGAAGATGTGGGCAGCGGCGATATCACCGCGCAACTGATCCCGGCCGAGCGCCTGGCCAAGGCCACCATCATTACCCGCGACACCTGCACCATCGCCGGCACCGCCTGGGTCGATGCCGTGTTTCGTCAGCTCGACCCCCGCGTGGCAGTGCATTGGCAGGTAGTGGACGGGCAGCAGGCACAAGCCAACCAGCCGTTGTTTCACCTCGAAGGCCCGGCACGGTCGCTGCTGACCGGAGAGCGCAGTGCGCTGAATTTTCTGCAGTTGCTGTCAGCCGTCGCCACCCGCGCGCAGTCGTTCGCCGAGCGGGTTGCCCACACTCAGGTCAAGCTGCTGGACACGCGCAAAACCCTGCCGGGCCTGCGCCTGGCGCAAAAGTATGCAGTGACCTGCGGCGGTTGCCACAACCACCGCATCGGCCTGTACGATGCATTCCTGATCAAGGAAAACCACATCGCCGCGTGCGGCGGCGTGGCCCAGGCGATCACCGCTGCGCAACGCATCGCACCGGGCAAGCCCGTGGAAATCGAGGTCGAAAGCCTGGACGAGTTGCGCGAGGCACTGGCCGCGGGCGCCGACATCGTCATGCTCGACGAGCTGAGCCTTGCGGACATGCGCGAAGCGGTGAGCATCAATGCCGGCCAGGCCAAGCTCGAAGCCAGCGGCGGCATCAATGATTCGACCTTGGTCAGCATTGCCGAAACGGGTGTGGACTACATCTCGATCGGCACCCTGACCAAGGATGTAAAAGCGGTAGACCTGTCCATGCGCCTGAGCCTGTGACAGCCCACATAGATATCGACCAGCAAAGGTATGGAGTTTTAGCAGTGACCAGCACATCCACCCAAGGCGCCCACCAGGTCTACATCGTTCGCATCGACGGCACCCGTTTCGGCCCCTTCGAATCGTCCCTGGAGCCCAACAAGGCCCTGATCTACGAGGTGACCCTCAATGCTGGCGCCGGCGACCGCATCGAACTGCACGACGCCGCCGGAGACGTGCAGACCCACGTCATTTCCAACACCCACTTCCAGCCCCAGATGAGCGACGTCCCCGCGCACTACACCGTCCGCTGGCGCTGACACCCCCGCTGGCCTCTGTGCAAGCAGCTCCTATGAAAGCAGGCCCTGTGAAAACAGGCCCTGTAGGAGCAGGCCCTGTGGAAGCAGGCCCTGTGGGAGCGGGCTCTGCCCGCGAAGAGGCCAGTCGCCTCCCCACACATCCCAAGCCCCCACAAATCCCCCAAACAGTAAATTCCCTTGACTCCCCCCCACGAATCGCCCAATGGTGCTCAAACAAAACTCGCGTAAGGAAGCAGCCTTGAGCATCGTCGAACAGTTTCACTCAGGCCTCAAAGCCGCCCTGCCCGCCGCCAGCCTTGACGAACTCGCGTTCGCCATCGGCGCCTCTTCCACCCAACTGGATGCGCTCAAAGAAGTCTACCCCGACTGCCCGGACAGCCTCCTTCACCTGCTCGCCAAGGTGAACGGCACGCACTGGCAGAAGTACGAAAAAGGTGAAGTCTCAGTGCTCATCCTGGGCTCCGACATCGCCGAGTACCCGTACTACCTGCGCTCGGTCGAACAGATCCTCGAAGACCGCACCGCCAACGACAAAAGCATTGCCGACATCTACGACGACTTGTTCCTGGAAAACCCGGACATGGTCGACAAACGCATCGATCCCGATGTCATTCTGGGCGAACGGCTGTGCTTCTCGCACTGCATGAACAACGGTGGTACCTCCACGCTGTTCATCGACTTCAACCCCACGAGCAAAGGCACCAAAGGCCAAGTGATCCGCTTCGTCCACGACCCGGACGAATACGTGGTCATCGCCGACAGCTTCGACGCCTACCTGAAGATGCTGATCGACGACAAGTTCGCGTTCATTCTCGAGGATTGATGCTGCAGCAGACGAGCCCACCTGCCTGGTGAGCTCGTCTACTGGCAAGACGGTCTGACCCCCCACCTATGCTTCCCTCGGGCACTCCTGCACATCCTTCGTATCATTTCCCCTCGCCTACATCCTCATTCCTGATCTAAACCTAGCCAAGCAGCAGATATTGACGCGCAATTGATGAGCAACTAAATTTAGTCGCACCTAGGGAGAGGTATGTCCAGGCAAGGAAAGCTCATCGCCAAACTGATCTCGCAGGATGGCGATTTCACATGGAATGAACTGGTGAAAGTACTGCAGGGGTTTGGCTACGAGCCAATTCAAGGCAGTGGTAGCCGTGTCAAATTCTACAATGGTGATCCGAAGGCCTTAATCAGCCTACATCGTGCTCATCCGGGTAATGAAATCAAACCCTATATCCGGCGGCAGATCATTGCTCAATTGAAAAACGGAGGCCTGATCCCATGAACCCATTGCTTCAATACCGCGGCTATTTCGGATCGATCGAGGCGAGCGCTGAAGACGACTGCCTATATGGCAAAGCGCAGTTCGTGCGGGCGCTGATCAGCTATGAAGGACAAACAGTCTCACAACTCATCGCAGCGTTTCACACAGCCGTAGACGATTATCTGGAAACATGCGCCAACCTGAAGGTGGCGCCGGAAGTACCCTGTAAAGGGTCGTTCAATGTGCGAATAGGCCACGAGTTGCACTTGGCAGCCAGTATTGCTGCTAACCGGCAAAGCATTACGCTCAACGACCTGACCAAGCAGGCCCTTGCAAGCTACCTTCACCAGGAGTCAGCGACTCGCGCAAGTTGAAGCAACCTCTTGCTCAATGCTTGAGCGGAAGCATGCCAATGGCCGGACGGGCGAACAGGTAGCCTTGCTGGAGGTCGATCCCCAGCCCCTGCAGGGCCGTGCTTTCGCCGACGGTTTCCACGCCCTCGGCCACGACGGTGATGTTCAGCTTGCCGGCCACCAGTACGATCCCCGCCACGATGGCTTGGCGCACGGCGTCATGATCCAGATCGCGAGTCAGTGCCATGTCGATCTTCAGCACCTTGGGCTGGAAGGTCGCCAGCAGGTTCAGGCCGGAATACCCTGACCCGAAATCATCGATCGCCGTGACGAATCCCTGTTTCTCGTATTCGCTGAAAATCGACTGCAGATGCAGCGGGTCGTCTACACGCTCGCCTTCGGTCACTTCGAACATCAGCCGATTCAACGGAAAGCCGAATTCGCGGGCTGCTTCGAGCGTGGCGCGGATGCACGTTTCAGCGCGGTAGACGGCCTTGGGCAGGAAGTTGATGCTGAGCAGGCAGTCAGGCAGGTCCAGCAGACCCCACCGGGTGGCCAGCTCAATGGCCTTGACGCGGCAGGACTGGTCGAAACGGTAGCGATTGCCGTCGTTGACCTGGCTCAGGATGCTGTACGCAGACTCACCGTTGATGCCACGCACCAGGGCTTCATAGGCCCATGGCTGCCCGCTGCGCACGTTGAGGATCGGCTGGAATGCCATGGTGAAGTCGAAACCCAGGGCATCCAGGTTTCGACAGTCGGAGCAGCCAACCGCTTTGAACGGCTGAGGAAAAATGATCGAGCTCATGGCGAGGCTCCGTGGGCAAAGTGCGAATGATAGCGTAATGCCACTTTGACAGCTCGTAACCTCGTTAGGTCCATTGGCAGGGCTGAGCGGTCAGCCCAGCACGACCAACCGATCAGGCAACTCGTTGCGAGGATGGGTTACAGGTACGTGTTGACGTAATACCTCACCGCACGCCTGGATACAACCCACGAATCCTTCCATCGTTTCACCCCGCTTGACCCGCGCGGTAAACGCCTCGACGATCGCGTTCCAGGTGTCATCGCCAATTCGGCTGGAAATCCCCTCGTCCACCAGGATTTCCACGTACCGTTCCGCCTCCGAAACGAAGATCAACATTCCCGTCGCGCCTTGGGTGTGGTGCAACTTGCGCTCCAGGAACTGCCGACGGGCCATGTTGGCCGCCCGCCAGTGACGCACACGACGCGGCACCAATGCCGTGGTCAATGCAGGAATGCGGAACAGCAGCCCCATCACGATGAAGGTCGCCCACTGCACCAGCAACAACTGATGGGCATTCAGCCAACCGGGGTAATAGTTGATCAGGCCCGGCACCAACAACGCGATCAGCCCCGCCCACAGCAGCGGAATGTAGGTGTAGTCGTCGGATTGCGGTGCGAGCACTGTGACCAGTTCGGCGTCGGTGTGCAGTTCCGCCTCGGCAATCGCCATGGCAACGCGCTTCTGCGCGCTTTCGTCCAGTAATGTCATGCTGCGTACCTGCTCGATTTACCAGCCACCCGATGCACCCCCGCCGCCGAAGCCGCCGCCACCGCCACCAAAACCGCCACCGCCGCCGCCGAAACCACCGCCGCCACGGCCGCCGCCGAGCACACTGCCCAGCACCGCACCGGTGAGTACCGAACCGCCACCACCGCCTCGGCCGCCACGTCCGCCTCCCCCACCACGGATCATCACGATCACGATGATGATCAAGATGAGAAACGCCGGCCACGGCAAGCGCTGCTGTTCCCGACCTTCAGCCTGCGCATTGCTGCGCTGAGGCTCGGCCAGTGGATCACCGCCCAGCACCTGCAACATGGCGGCCGCGCCAGCACGAATGCCACCGGCGAAATCGCCCTGGCGGAACGACGGCACGATCACGTTATTGATGATGATGGAGGACTGCGCGTCGGTGAGCTGCCCTTCCAGACCGTAGCCCACTTCGATGCGCACCTTGCGCTCGGCCTTGGCCACGATCAGCAGGGCGCCGTTATCCTTGCCCTTCTGCCCGATGCCCCAGGCGCGTCCGAGTTGATAGCCGTAGTCGGCGATATCCGTGCCTTGCAGATCCGGTACGGTCACCACCACGACCTGCTCGGAGGTCGCCTGCTCGTGTGCTTCGAGCATCTGGCTGAGCTGACTGCGGGTCTGCCCGTCGAGCAGGCCCGCCTGATCCACCACCCGGCCGCTGAGCGCTGGAAACTCCAGCGCTCCGGCGGTGGCGACCCACAGCAGCATCAGCAGCGGCAGGCACCGCCATGGCTTCATTGGAACTTCACGCTCGGCGCTTGCTCGGCATTGGGTGCCGTGGCCTTGAAGTTCTCGCGAACCTTCTGGTCACGGTACATGGTCATCTGCCACAGCTTGCCGGGGAAGGTGCGGATCTCGGTGTTGTACTTCTCGACCGAGGCGATGAAGTCACGACGTGCCACCGCGATGCGGTTTTCGGTCCCTTCAAGCTGCGACTGCAAGGCCAGGAAGTTCTGGTTCGATTTCAGGTCAGGATAGCGCTCGACCGTCACCATCAACCGGCTCAGGGCGCCGCTGAGTTGCTGCTGAGCCTGGTCGAACTGCTGCAGCTTGGCCGGATCGTCCAGGGTATTGGCGTCGACCTGGATCGAAGTGGCCTTGGCCCGCGCCTCGATGACCCGGGTCAGGGTGTCCTGTTCCTGCTTGGCGTAACCCTTCACCGTTTCCACCAGATTGGGAATCAGGTCGGCACGACGCTGGTACTGGTTCTCCACCTGAGCCCAGGCCGATTTCACCTGTTCGTCATATTGCGGAATGTTATTGATGCCGCAGCCACTGAGCAGCGTGGTGAACATCAACACGGTCAGCAGCCGTGTGCGCAGAGAAATGGTCATGGCGGGGTCAAGCTCCTTGGAAGGCAGCGCAACAAGGCGCTGCAACGCGCCGACATCCGGTTCGGGTCGACGCTTGAATAAGAGAGGTTAGCAGGCCTGGATGGGCGAAACGCCAAATCGCAGGCAAAGAAAAGCCCGCCGACGGGGAGGAAAGCGGGCTTGAAGAAGGAGCAAGGTCAACATTACGCCCGAGAATGTGAACACCGCGTGAAACGGATGTGAACGGACAGTTAGCTGCACTTTTCTCCTTTTTCACGACATCAACGACCGTCTGCGATCTTGCGTTCGATCTCGGCGGTCTTGCGCTGCAAGGTCTCGGCGTCCTGCTCTTTCTCCTTGATGGAGGTGGGCGTGATGACCTTGTCGACGCCTTCGGTCGCCGGGGTTTCGTTCTCGATATCGCGCTCGACCACGTTCACGGGCTTGCCGCTCGCGTCGAGGGTCGGAGCTTTTGGCTGGATTTCATCGCGTGTGGTCATGGTAGGAAGCCTCTGATGTTAGGTAACGATTCGAGGCTTTGCAGGCGAGGTAAGTTCCTGTGCATAACTTTTGACCGCACGTTACCCACAGGCACGGGTCACAGTTTCTTTGGGAGGAAAACCATGACCATTTCAGTGAAGAAACTCGAAGGCGATGACGTCCCCGAGCAATACCGTGCACAAGGCATGGACCTGGTGTTTCAAGTACAGGACGCCGAGGGCGAGCTGCACATCCGCACCAACGACGAAGAGGCCGCCGCCCTGGCGGTGGAGTTCAGCGAAAAGGACCAAGGCAACGAGTGACTACGGGTGGCGTGCAGAACCCAGCTGATTTGCACGTCAGGCCCCGCAGCTGCGCCTAACGGCTAAGCAACCAGACCCCGGCGCAGATCAACCCGGCGAGCAGCGTACCGCCGAACAAGGCGTACTCCAGCTTGGTGCGATTCAACGAGTCGATTACCTGCTCGATGTAGACCTCGATGTCAGCCGCTCGGCGGCGCATCTCCAGACCTTCGATAATGTCCTGCACCCGCGCATCGAGCAGCGGCGAGACGCACAGATAGACCGACGCGTAACTGGCGAGAATGACAAGAAGGTACTTCACGGTTGGCTTCCTTGCCCAAAATGTAATGCGGGCGCATGTGCGGTCGACAGACGCGGTGAAAACGATACAGGTCGAAGCGAACAATCGCCATTGTGGGAGTGCTCCCCTCCATTGCGTCTGCCGATCACGTCACAGCCCACCGTCACAAATGCTTTTTCGCCTCCTTGTCGAGGTGTTTGTCAGCCTTGTGCCGCTCATCATCGTCGTGCTTAAGACCTTTATCGACCTCGGCGGCGTCGTGTTTGACGCCCTTGTCGATTTCCTTGGCATCGTGCTCGACACCTTTGTCGAGTTCACGATTGTCGTGACGAATGCCCTTGTCCAGTTCATCTTCAGCCTGCGTGGCAGGCGCCACGGCACAGATCAGCAGCAAAGCGGTAGCGATTGAAGGGACCCACTTACCCATGGCAACACTCCTGTTTGAACGGCCGGAGCCACTGACTCCATCGACTCTAACGGTAGTAGATGCCCACAAACCGCGCCAGAGTGCGCCAGACAGATGAGCGCTCACACACCGGGCTATCGAATCCTGTAAAACGTACGAACCAAAAACAACGACGCACGCTCATGACCGTCTTCTACCTCAAGCTGCTCATCACCCCGCTGCTCATGCTCTCGATCTCCATCGCCGCCAAACGCTGGGGCACCCATGTCGGCGGATTGCTGTCGGGGCTTCCGGTGACCTCGGCCGTGGTGATGCTGTTTCTGAGCCTTGAACAAGGCCCTGGATTCGTAGCGATGGCAGTACCGGGTGCGCTGGCGGGCGTTGCGGCGATTCAGGCCACCTACCTGTTCTACCTCACCGTGACCCGGCGCCTTTCGGCATTCCTCGGCTGCGTGGCAGCGCTGGCCTTCTACGTGGTCGCCGCCTTGCTCATGAACTGGCTGGGCTCACTCCCGGCGTCCATCGCAGTCACCCTGTGCCTGATCGTCGTACTGATCATGGCCACCTCAAGAACCGGCGAGCGGCCGGCTAAACCGGTGCCGCTGCCCAGCTGGATCATCCCGATGCGGATGCTCACCGCCACCCTGCTGCTCCTGCTGATCACCGCCGGCGCACAGTGGCTAGGCCCCGTCGTCAGTGGCTACCTGGCACCCATCCCCATCATCGCGTGGCCATTGGCCGTGTTCGCCCACGTCCAGGGCGGACGCCAGGAACTCGCCGCCATCGTGCGCGGCAACGCCATTGGCGCCGTCGGCGTGATCGGCTTCTACCTCAGCCTGCAGGGGATGGCGACGCAACTGGGCATACTGCACGCCGTGGCGACGGGCGTGGTCCTGGCCGTAGTAATCACGGCCGTCGTCGCGCGACTGGCCAACCTGCGCCGGAAAGCGGCCTAAGCCATATCAGAGGTGTGCACGAAACATAACTTGTTGCCCTCGGGATCCCGACAATAGGCCCCGAAATAGTCCTGCGCATACTGCGGCCGCAAACCCGGCACGCCCTCGTCCGTGCCGCCGTTATCCAACGCCGCCTGCCACGCGTCCCGCACCTGCTGCTGCGACTGCGCCGCAAAACTCACCTGCATGCCGTTGCCCCACGTGGCTGGCAGGCCGTTGAACGGGAGCTGGACGTAGACCTGAGGCCAGGGCTTGCCCGGCCGCTGCCAACCGGCGCCGGCTGGACCGCCGTCGTCTTCCTCGGGGATGCGGATGAGGCCCAGGGTTTGGAGGACGCAGTCGTAGAAGGCGAGCATTTTTGGGAGATCGCGGGCGCCGATTTGGATGTGGCTGAACATGGGGGCTCCTGGGCATGTAGTGTGGGCTATGCGTGAGAGCAACCGAGCTGGACAGCTTCTGCCCTGCCTCCGATTCGCTACTGCGCCATGATCGTCTGATATCTCTTTTGATACTCGTCGTAAGGCAAGTTCTGCTGCATCAGCAAATCGATCTGCCGTTCGCGATATTCAGAGGAGGATAAGGGCGCAGGCGCGGTACTGGGCGCGGCTTGGTAGGGTGCTGTCGTCTGTCGCGCAGGGACGGCAACAGGAGCTTGGCTTGGGCCAAGGTAGTTGGGTGGCGCAGATACGCTGCCGAGGTTGCCAAGGCATTGATATTTCTTCGATACACGCCATGCGGAACAGTCGCCGTAACCGCGTCTGAGCGTGCATTCCTGGTTTGTTCCACCAAAAGGCTCTGCGTCGACATAACCCCATAAAGAACACTTGGAGCGGGCGATGGCATACGCCTGCTGCTGATCGACCACGGGGGTTTCGAAGCTACTGAATTCGTACGCAACGTCAATGACGCCATCTGCGCGACTTCCGCCTGTGGCTTGGAAGTCCTTGTGCGTGGCGCAGCCTGCAAGGGTCGCCAAAAACACGAAAGCCGCTGTTCGGCGGCTGAAGTTTAGGAGAGGCATGTGATATCCGTATTCTGAGTTCTTGAGCAGCGGTGCTACATCAGGCTTGCTGGGTCTGAAAATCTGAAGCTGACACAGGTGATTTCAGATGGTGCCGGAGATAGGAATCGAACCTACGACCTTCGCGTTACGAGTGCGCTGCTCTACCGACTGAGCTACACCGGCCATGTAATCATTTTAGCTTTTTTTCTGCACAATGATAATCCTATAGCTTGCAACCCATAGGGAGAACATCAGACGCAAGTACCGCGTTAGCGCTGCACTTCCAACGGCCATCTGCAGACCTTGAGTAAGTCAAAATACCACCGACTATTGAGCCAGATACGCTGACAAGCTCGCATGCAATGCTCACTTCATCGGCAAGAGCTGATTTCATTGAAAACTTGCATCGATTCGAGTCATTAACTTCGAGATCGGCAAGACTGGGATTACCATTCCCACCAACATGTAGAGCGTCGTACCGTATAGATAAACTCTTGAGCTCGCTTACACCAGCCGATACTTTTGCTTTGCTAGAGTACGTCTGAAACATATAGACCGCTAAGAAAGATAAAATACCAACGATTGCGATGGCGACCATCACTTCAATGAGCGTGAATCCATGGTTTCGTGAGCGTATCATGCTGATCACTCTTCGGCGCAACCGCAAAAACTGCAAAAAAACAGGGGGTGAACAGGATCCACCACCCTCAAAAACTATCGCAAAGTCATTACTTTGCAGCACCGGTGCAGCCGGCAGGCGCGTATTTGGCAAGCGCCGCTGTGGTACAGCTCCAAACACCGGCAGTGGTACGTGCAAGAGTCAAAGCTTTTCCGGCGATGTCAGGATTACCTGCCATGGTGCAGGCGATAGATGCTTCACCGGTAGTTTTGACCGATACAGCATATGCCGTGCAGCGAGCGGATGTCGTAAGACCAACATCCGCTGCAGTAGTGATCTCGGCGGTAAGTCCTTCGTTCAGCTTCGCTTCAGCTTGAGTTTTTCCAGGAGTCACTTCGGCCAAAGCAGCAGTGACTTGCGACTTACCGGTATAAGTTTGATAAGCAGGAAGCGCGATAGCTGCCAGGATACCAATAATTGCCACTACGATCATCAATTCAATCAGCGTAAAGCCTTTTTGCGAGCTCATTGCACATCTCCGAAAATGACGGGTATTCGTCGTTACAGAAGCCCAAGCACGAGCCGTGCCAACGAGCCAATGCACACAGGAAGGCTAGTCCTCAGCTAGAACATAGCATTGAAACCGCAAGCAGGACACAAAGTGACGCATTTTGTCACCACGATTAACCGAGCTTGGCTTAACTGGTGCTTGTGCGCTATAACCACGTAAATTTGAAAGGATCGGTGCTGAGATGAACGATTTGGCCCTTACTGGCCTTGCCAAACAGTTGGTGGTAGCGGAACTGCTAACAGAAAAAGCGGCTCAGCAGGCAGTACATCAAGCCCAAAAAAGCAAGTTGTCACTGGTCCACTATCTTGTGCAGGCAAAACTCGCCAGTAGCAAAGCTGTCGCAGAAATAGCTGCCGATCAATTTGGCAGTCCTCTATTCGACCTATCTGCGATCGACAAAGAACATCAGCCTAGAAATATTGTCAGTGAAAAACTTATACGTCAGCATCATGCGCTACCCCTTTGGCGCCGCGGAAATAAACTATTTGTTGCTCTAGCTGATCCAACGAACCATCAAGCCATAACCGATATTCAGTTCAGCACAGGATTAACTACAGAGTCAATTCTGGTAGAGGATGACAAGCTATCTGACGCAATCGAGCGATACTTTGAAAACGGGCATACCGGCCTGGAAGAGATGGCTGATATTGACCTTGATGGTGTCGATATTACAGCCGATGGCGTGGACAGAGAAGATAACATAGTTGGGCAAGGGCAAGATGCGGATGATGCACCCGTCGTAAGATTCGTTAACAAGATGCTCCTTGACGCTATCCGAGGCGGTTCCTCGGACCTGCACTTCGAACCGTACGAGAAAATCTACAGAGTTAGAATCCGCACTGATGGCATGCTTAAAGAGGTTGCTCGTCCGCCAATCAATCTTGCAGGTAGAATTGCTGCACGACTCAAGGTCATGGCAAGCCTTGATATTTCAGAGCGGAGAAAGCCTCAAGACGGCCGCATTAAAATGAGGATATCCAAGCTCAAAACGATAGATTTTCGAGTCAATACACTACCGACGCTATGGGGTGAAAAAATCGTAATGCGGATCTTGGATCCGTCCAGCGCGCAAATGGGTATCGATGCGCTTGGCTACGAGACGATTCAAAAGGAATTGTATCTCCAGGCACTCCGTCAGCCTCAAGGTATGATTCTGGTAACTGGTCCTACCGGCTCGGGCAAAACGGTCTCGCTTTATACGGGACTTAATATACTCAACACCGTCGATATCAACATCTCCACTGCTGAAGATCCGGTTGAAATCAATATGGAGGGCGTTAACCAAGTCAACGTTAACCCTCGCCAAGGCCTTGATTTTGCCCAAGCGCTGCGCTCCTTTCTGCGACAGGACCCTGATGTCATTATGGTGGGCGAGATTCGAGATCTAGAAACGGCAGAAATCGCGATAAAAGCGGCGCAAACAGGGCATTTGGTGCTCTCCACGCTCCATACGAACAGTGCAGCAGAAACGTTGACTCGCCTGCAAAACATGGGCGTTGCTGGCTTCAACATCGCCACATCTGTAAACCTGATCATCGCCCAACGTCTAGCTAGAAAGCTTTGTCCTGTCTGTAAGACAGAAAAATCCATTCCTGTTCAAGCTCAAATCGAGGAAGGATTTCCGAAAGAAGAGATCGGTCGGTTCAAAATTTACGAACCCAAAGGCTGCGACCAGTGTAACGGCGGCTACAGAGGCCGAGTGGGAATATATGAAGTCGTCAAAAACACAAAGGAACTGCAGCGTATGATCATGGCTGCGGCTAATGCGATAGAAATTGCCGAGCAAATGCGAAAAGAAGGCTTCAATGATCTCAGAACCTCTGGTTTGATCAAGGTCATGCAAGGCGTCACCAGCCTTGAAGAAGTCAACCGAGTAACCAAGGATTAACTATGGCCATTAAACCGGCAAAGCCTCCAACATTTGCGTGGGAAGGCACTGACAAAAAAGGCAATCTTGTCAGAGGTGAGTTAACGGCACTTAGCCCTGCACTCGCAAAGGCATACCTAAGGAAGCAAGGAGTCACACCTGTAAAAATAAAGAAGAAAACCACCTCTATTTTCAATAAAGGAAAGAAAATCAAACCACTTGCTGTAGCGTTATTCACGCGACAGCTAGCTACGATGATGAAAGCTGGAGTCCCCCTACTCCAATCTTTCGATATCATTGCCGAAGGCGTTGATAATCCCAACATGAGGAGGCTTGTAGAAGACGTGAAGCAAGATGTCGCCGCTGGCAACAGCTTGGCTTCCTCGGTACGAAAGCACCCTTTATACTTTGATGAACTGTATTGCAATCTAGTGGATGCCGGCGAGCAAGCTGGTGCACTTGAGACGTTGCTGGACAGAATCGCGACCTACAAAGAAAAAACCGAAGCACTTAAAGCAAAAATCAAGAAAGCGATGACTTATCCCGCCGCAGTACTTGTCGTAGCCTTTATCGTATCTGGAATTCTATTAATAAAAGTAGTACCTCAATTTCAATCTGTATTTGCGGGATTTGGCGCCGAGCTCCCTGCGTTTACACAGATGGTTATTGATCTTTCAAATGCTTTACAAGAATGGTGGCTGATCGTACTGGTTTTTTTGTGCGCTTTTTTCTTCGCTTTCCGTCACGTGTACAGAACAAGCAAGCCAGTACGGGATACTATTGACCGGGCGCTGCTAAAAGCACCTATCGTGGGAGGAATACTCTATAAATCAGCGGTTGCCAGGTACGCACGTACTCTATCTACTACCTTCGCGGCTGGTGTTCCACTGGTAGATGCACTGGACTCAGTAGCGGGCGCAACAGGCAACGTGGTATTCAAAAACGCAGTGAACACCATCAAGCAGGATGTCTCGACCGGCACGCAGCTCAACGTCTCTATGCGGTCTGTAGCGATCTTCCCGAGCATGGCGATCCAAATGACTGCTATCGGTGAAGAATCTGGTGCGCTTGATGAAATGCTCGAGAAAGTGGCAACTTACTACGAGGCTGAGGTAGACAACGCGGTTGACAGTCTCACGAGCCTGATGGAGCCGATGATCATGACAGTCTTGGGCGTGGTCGTGGGCGGCTTGGTCATCGCTATGTATCTACCTATCTTCAAACTCGGTGCCATTGTTTAACATGCCTTTTCCAGAATCGCTCTTCAACTCACAATTCATTTCGCTTCCAAGCGCCCTCCTCCTCGGCCTCATCATCGGCAGCTTCCTCAACGTCCTTATCCATCGCCTGCCCATCATGCTCGACCGCGACTGGACCACGCAGTCCCGGGAAATGCTCGGCCTGCCACCGGAGCCCGCGGGCGCCACCTATAACCTCCTGCTCCCCCACTCCGAGTGTCCGCACTGCGCGCACAAGATCCGCGCCTGGGAGAACATTCCAGTCGTGAGCTACCTGATGCTGCGGGGAAAGTGCTCCAGTTGTCGGGCGAAGATCAGTCTGCGTTATCCGCTGGTCGAGTTGGCCACGGGCATTCTCAGTGCGTTCGTGGTGTATCACTTCGGCCTGGGCTGGGAGGCGGCGGCGTTTCTGGTGCTGACCTGGGGGCTGCTGGCCATGAGTCTGATCGATGCCGATCACCAGTTGTTGCCGGATGTACTGGTGCTGCCGCTGTTGTGGCTGGGGTTGATCGTCAATGGGCAGGGCTTGTTCACGAACTTGTATGACGCGCTGTGGGGCGCGGTGGCCGGTTATCTGAGCTTGTGGCTGGTGTATTGGGCGTTCAAGTTGATCACCGGCAAGGAAGGCATGGGCTACGGCGATTTCAAGTTGCTGGCCATGCTGGGGGCCTGGGGTGGCTGGCAGATTCTGCCGCTGACCATTCTGCTGTCGTCGCTGGTGGGGGCGGTGCTGGGGGTGATCATGCTGCGGATGCGCAACGCGCAAACCAGTACGCCGATCCCGTTCGGACCTTATCTGGCCATCGCGGGGTGGATTGCATTGCTGTGGGGTGATCAAATAACCACTTCATACATGCAGTTTGCCGGGTTCCGATGACAACAGCTGTGGATAAACCGTGGGTGCTGGGTCTGACCGGTGGCATTGCCAGCGGCAAGAGCGCGGCGGCGCAGCGCTTTGCCGATTTGGGCGTGCACGTGGTGGACGCCGACCAGGCCTCGCGCTGGGTGGTGGAGCCGGGGCGTCCGGCGTTGGCGGCGCTGGTCGAGCGCTATGGCGCGGCGCTGTTGCAGGCCGATGGCAGCCTGGATCGCGGAGCGCTGCGCAAGGTGATCTTCGAGGATGCGCAGGAGCGGCGCTGGGTCGAAGCGTTGTTGCACCCACTGATCGCCGAGGAAATTGCGCAATCGCTGGCATCGGCGACGTCGCCCTACGCGGTGTTCGTGTCACCCTTGATGGTCGAGTCCGGCCAATACCGCATCACTCAGCGCCTGCTGGTGGTGGATGCGCCCGAGGCGGTGCGGGTCGCGCGGACCCTCCTGCGCGACCACACTACGCCGGAGCAGGTCCAGGCGATTCTCAAAGCCCAGGCCAGCCGCGAGCAGCGGCTGGCGCTGGCGGACGATGTGCTGGTCAACGATCGTGATCTGGCCTGGCTGCACTCGGAAGTCGAGCGGCTGCATACTTTTTACCTGACTTTGCGTGGAGGCCGAGAATGAGCCAACCCTTGACCGTTGATTGCCCGACTTGCGGGGCGCCGGTGGAATGGACGGCAGCGAATGTGAACAGGCCGTTCTGTTCCGACCGTTGCAAACTGATCGACCTGGGCGCCTGGGCGGCCGAGGAACACAAGATTCCGGTCAGTCCGGATGCCGAGGACGAGCTGTTCAGCGAGGACCTGCCACCGCGCGGTCATTGAAGCAGCGTTGCATTGCGCGATTGTGATGCAGTCTTCGGGATGCAACAATTGCGCAATTGTGAATGACTATCAACCCCCCCCTTGCGTACTGCTGGTCGAAGACGACGCCGAGCTTCGCGAACAGCTGTGCCTGCACCTGCAACGTCGCGGTCTGGTGGTGCAGGTGTGCGAACGCGGTGACGCAGCCTTGCTGCTGGCGCAGCGTGAACCGTTCGACCTGATTCTGCTGGACATCATGCTGCCCGGCCTCGACGGGCTGAAGGTCTTGAGCCAATTGCGCCAGGCTCACGGTACGCCGGTCATGCTGATGTCGGCCCTGGGCGCCGAGCAGGATCGCATCAGCGGTTTCACCCAGGGCGCGGACGATTACCTGCCCAAGCCTTTCAGCCTGGCCGAGCTGGATGCGCGTATCGACGCGCTGCTGCGCCGAGTGGCCCTGGACCGCCGCGCCACGCCGACCCGCGCTGAAACCGATATGGCCGGGTTGATCCGTGACGGCCATGCTCAGGACATCCACTACCACCAACGCCCGGCTGGATTCACCAGCTCCGAGTACCGGCTGCTGTGCACCCTGCTCGACCACGCTGGTGAGGCCTTGAGCAAGGCGTTCCTCTATCAACAGGTGCTGCACCGCAGCTACACACGGCTGGACCGCGGCTTGGATGTGCATGTGTGCAACATACGGCGCAAGCTGGGCCAGATCGGTGCCGACCATGTGCAGATCCAGGCAGTACGCGGCCAGGGTTACGTACTGGTGGTCGCAGGGTGATGCGTCGGCGTCATTCGCTGCTGTGGAAGCTGGCTTTGCTGCAGACGGGTTTCTGCCTGCTGCTGGTGTGGCTGGTGTGGTTCTGGGGCCTGCACGTGGAGCGGCGCAGTTATTTTCTAGACCCTGCCACCCGACAGGGTCTGGCGGCCCATGCCGAGCAGGCCGAACAGCGCTGGCTGAACGAAGGCGCAGACGGTGTGGAGCGATGGCGCGAACGGTTCATGGCCGATCAGCGAACCTGGGCAGCGGTGATCGGTCCGCAACTGCAAAGCCTGGGCACCAGCGCCTTGAGCCACGATGAATCCAGCCACCTGACCTTCATGCGCAAGCTCGACTGGCCCATGAGCCGACGCCTGGACGACGAACTGCCGTATGTCAGCATCGCCTTTCCTCGGCATCCCGAACAAGGTCGCTTGGTACTGCAACTGCCGGAACGGCTGCTACCGGAGGGGCTCACGCCCTGGACCCACATCGTCACTCACGGCCTGATGCCGGCTGCGCTGGCGCTGCTGTTGGGGCTGTTGCTTTATCGGCATCTGGTGGTGCCGCTCAATGAACTGCGCGAACGCGCCAACGCGCTGCGTGCCGACGACCTCGAGCCGGTCGCCAGCAGTGCGGTCGCGCAACGGCGAGACGAACTGGGCGAACTGGCCCAGGCTTACGAGCACATGGCCCAGCGTGTGCGGCAGAGCCTGCAACAGCAACGTCAATTGTTACGCACGTTGTCCCACGAGATGCGTACTCCGCTGACCCGTCTGCGTGTGGCCAGCGACAGCGGCCCGCCGGACGGGCAATTGCAGGCGCGCGTGTCGCGCGAAGTCGACGAGATGCAGCGACTGGTCGAGGACGCGCTGGATCTGGCCTGGCTCGATACCGAACGGCCCGACCTGCCCCGAGAAGAGGTGCGGGTACGTTCGGTATGGGAGGCGCTGGTGCAAGACGTACAGTTCGAGAGCCACTGGCCGGCCCATCGCTTGCGCTGCGAGGTGCCGGACGACTGCGTGGTGCAGGCCCACCTGAACAGCCTCGCTCAGGCGTTGGAAAACCTGCTGCGCAATGCGGTCCGGCACTCGCCAGCGCAAGGCTGGGTGACACTTCATGGCCACCGTGATGGCCTCTTCTGGCATTTGTGCGTAGAGGACCAAGGGCCCGGTGTCGACGTCGCCGACCTGGAGCGGATCTTCGAGCCGTTTTTGCGCCTGGATGGCACGCCGGGCAAGGGCTTCGGCCTGGGCTTGAGCATCGCTCGCCGTGCCATCGAGTTGCAGGGCGGCCAGCTGTGGGCCAGCCGCGGGGATCACGGTCTGCGCATGAACCTGCGTCTGTTGGCCCATGACTCGTCGAGCCAGACGCCAAGTGTTTAGAAAGTTAATGCGCTTTACTATCATTTAGCAATTATTATCATCTTCGATCTTCCGGCCACCCTGGCCAGTTCATGGAGATCCAACGATGCGCCTGCGCCTGCCGCCCCTGCCCTATTTCGCCGTACTTCTGGGCGCTTGCCATCTGCTCCCCGCAACCGCGTTGGCCGACAACACGACAGCCGAGCCCGTGGAGCTGGAAGCGTCTTCGGTGGTGGCCACGGCCGAAGAAGAGATCAAGCAGGCGCCCGGTGTGTCGATTATCACGGCGCAAGACCTTCGCAAGCGTCCGCCGGCCAACGACCTGTCGCAGATCATCCGCACCATGCCGGGAGTCAACCTGACCGGCAACTCCAGCAGCGGCCAGCGCGGCAACAACCGGCAGATCGATATTCGCGGCATGGGGCCGGAAAACACCTTGATCCTGGTCGACGGCAGACCGGTGAACAGCCGCAATTCGGTGCGTTATGGCTGGCGCGGCGAGCGCGACAGCCGCGGTGACACCAACTGGGTGCCCGCGGACCAGGTGGAGCGTATCGAAGTCATTCGGGGTCCGGCCGCGGCCCGTTATGGTAATGGCGCGGCGGGCGGCGTGGTGAACATCATCACCAAGCAGCCGGGTACCCAGACCCACGGTTCGGCGACGGTCTACCAATCCTTTTCGCAACACAGCGCGGAAGGCGCCACCAAGCGGGTCACTTTCGGCCTGAACGGGCCGCTGACCGATGCGCTGAGCTACCGCGTGTTCGGCAATGTCGCCAAGAGCGATGCCGACGATCAGGACATCAACAGCGGCCATGAGTCGCGGCGCACCGGCAACCAGATCGGCACCCTGCCGGCCGGGCGCGAAGGCGTGCGCAACAAGGACATCAACGGGCTGCTGAGCTGGAAGCTCAGCCCCGAGCAGACTGTAGATCTGGAAGCGGGCTACAGCCGCCAGGGCAACATCTACACCGGTGATACCCAGAACACCAACAGCAACGCCACGGTGCGCAGCCTGGTGGGCCATGAAACCAACATTCTCTATCGCGAGAACTACGCCCTGACCCACCGCGGCGACTGGGATTTCGGCACCTCGCTGGCCTATCTGCAGTATGAAAAGACCCGCAATCGACGCGTGAAGGAAGGCCTGGCAGGTGGCACCGAGGGCATCTTTTCCAGCACTGATTTCACCACCAACGTGGTGCGCGACCTGACTGCCCACGGCGAGGTCAGCCTGCCGCTGCATTGGGGCGTCGATCAGATGCTGACCCTGGGCACGGAGTGGGTCGAGCAGAGCCTTGGCGACCCCAATTCCAACGTGCAGACCACCACGGCCGGTGGCGCCATACCGGGCCTGGCCAGCAGCAACCGCAGCGGTAGTTCGGAGGCACGCATCGCTTCGCTGTTCGTCGAGGACAACATCGAGCTGTTCCCCGGCACCAAGCTGACCCCCGGCTTGCGCCTGGACCATCACGACATCGTCGGCGACAACTGGAGTCCGTCGCTCAACCTGTCCCAGGTGCTGACTGACACTGTGACCGTGAAGGCCGGCATCGCCCGTGCCTACAAAGCGCCGAACCTCTACCAACTGAACCCCAACTACCTGCTGTACAGCAACGGTCAGGGTTGCTACGGCCAGACCACCAGTTGCTACCTGCAGGGCAATGCCGACCTGGAAGCCGAAACCAGCGTCAACAAGGAGCTGGGCGTGGAATATCGCAAAGACGGCGTGGTGGCCGGCCTGACCTACTTTCGCAACGACTACCGCAACAAGATCGAATCGGGCCTGACCCCGGTCGGCACCGCCATCGGTGGCAGCGGGACGACTGCCAACGCCAGCATCTTCCAGTGGGAAAACGTGCCCAAGGCCTTGGTCGAGGGATTGGAAGGCAACCTGACCTTGCCCGTAACGGATGATCTGAACTGGACCAACAACTTCACCTACATGCTGCGTTCGTTGAACAAGGAAACCGGTGATGTGCTTTCGGTGACGCCCAAGTACACCCTGAATTCGATGCTCGACTGGCAGGCCAGCGAAGCGCTGTCGCTGCAGGCCAATGTGGCCTGGTACGGCAAGCAGAAGCCCAAGAAATACGACTACCACGGTGCACGAGTGACCGGCACATCCAACAATCAGCTGTCGCCCTACGCGCTGGTCGGCGTCAGTGGCACCTACGCGCTGACTCAGCACCTGAGCCTGACGGCGGGCATCGACAACCTGTTCGACAAGCGCCTGTACCGCGAGGGTAATGCCCAGGGTGTGAACAACATCGAAGGCGCGGGTGCCGCCACCTACAACGAGTCGGGCCGCACGCTCTACACCAGCCTGACGGCGTCGTTCTGATGAAGCATACGATCATCAGCGAACTGGCAATGGCCGCCCTGATTTCACACGGCGCCGCGCAAGCACGTCCGGACCCGCAGCAGCCCATGGTGGCCCCGGTGCTGGAACGGCCCGACACTGGCTATGGGTTCACCACCCGAACCCTGGACTCGGCGGACGGGCAGCGGCATTACCGGCTGTACATCGGCCGCCCGGACCAGCCCGCCCCGGCCGCTGGCTACCCGGTGGTGTACCTGCTCGATGGCAATGCTGCCGTGGGTTCATTGGACCAGACACTGCTACGGCGCTTGAACGAAGGCGCGGACGCACCGCTGATCGTCGCCATCGGCTCGACCACGCCGCTGCGTATCGACCGTCCGGCGCGAACCTTCGATTACACGCCTCAAGTGACCGGCGACACGCAGATCGATGCGCCCTCCGGGTTGCCCAGCGGCGGTGCCGATCAGTTTCTCGACCTGCTGGAGCAGCGAATCAAACCGCTGGTGCAGCACGCCGTACCGGTGGATGTGAAACGGCAAACGTTGTGGGGGCATTCCTATGGCGGATTGCTGGTGCTGCATGCCCTGCTGACCCGGCCTGGGGCGTTTCAGCATTACGCCGCGGCCAGTCCTTCGCTGTGGTGGGGAAACGGTGCGGCGCTCGAGCCGTTGGACGGCCTGGCGGACCGAGTCGGCCAGAGCGAGGTGGGGTTGACGTTGATGCGGGGTGACGCCGAATCAGCTGGGCCGGGTGGGCCGGGGCGCTCGACGCAGGGGCCGGGGGTGGCCATGGAGCGGTTGTTGAAAGGTGTTCGCGGCGTGCCCGGTTTGCGCGTCGATTACCACGTATTTCCCGGGCTAGGGCATGGGCCGATGCTGCCTGCCTCGCTGCGATATGTATTGGAGAATGGGGTGTACGGGTGAGGCGTTTGGCCCCGTTCTGCCGGGGGGTGGGCGTTTAGCGGGGGAGGGGGCGCAAGCCGCGTCCGGGTTGCAAGCGGCCTGGCTGAGTCACCGCAGAGGGGCCTTCCCGGGCAGAGATCCCTCCTACAGGGGACTGCGCTGTCCTCGCGGGTAGTGTCCGCGTCCTCCCGGGAGTGGGGGCTGTCGGAGGCGCGGCGCGAACCGCGCGCGCGGGGTGGGCCGGTTCC
>NZ_LGIR01000028.1:0-219377 GCF_001187875.1 Pseudomonas sp. RIT-PI-a | reverse complement strand
CGCCCGCCCTCCCGAGTGATCTGTTCGACGCTGCCGTAGCCTTCGGCGCGCTGCGGCTGTTCGGCCTGGTAGACGAAGTATTGCGGCACCCGATTCCAGTGCCACTCGTAGGAGATGCGCGAGGTCGCGGCGTACAAGCTGAAAGCCAGGCCGATGAGCACCAGCGCGGTCAGCCCGTGCCAGGGCCATTGGGCTTTGTGGTGTTTGATCACAGGGAGTTCAATCCGCTAGGAGACCGACGCGCGGGGCAAGCCCGCGCGTCAGGGAGAGTCTGGCCAGAGGCGCAGTCACTGCATTTCGTTGAGCCAGTTCTTGTTCACGAACCACTTCTTGTGGATACGATCGTAGCTGCCGTCTTCACGGGCCTGGCGCAGGAAGTTGTTGATGAAGTTGAGGCTGTCGTAGTCGCCCTTCTTCAAGCCGAACGCCAGCGGTTCGTAGGTGAAGGGCTCGTCGAGGTAGACCAGCTTGCCGTTGCCGACCTTGTCCACCGCCACCACGTTGTAGGGCGAATCATAGATGAATGCGTCGGCCTTGCCGTTGACCACATCGAGTACCGCTTCGGGCTCGTTGTCGTAGCCATGGTATTGCGCCTTGGCGATCAGCTTGCGCGCCACGAACTCACCGGTGGTGCCTACTTTGGAAGTGATACGGTAGTCCTCCGAGTTCAAGTCCTTGTAGGTCTTGATCTTCTCGGCCAATTCCTTGCGAATCAGCAGGGTCTGGCCGACGACGATGAATGGATCGCTGAAGTTGATGCGCAGGTTGCGTTCCTGGGTCAGGGTCAGGCCGCTGCCGATCATGTCGAACTTGTCGGTCATCAGGGCGGGAATGATGCCGTCCAGGCTGGTCGATACCAGTTCCAGCTTGACGCCCATGGACTTGGCCATGGCCTTGAGCAGGTCGACTTCGAAACCGATGATTTCGCCACGCTTGTTGGTCATTTCGAACGGCATGTAGGTGGGGTCCATGCCCACGCGCAGTGTGCCGCGCTTGACCGCTTCATCGATAGCGCCCGCGTGCGCCGAACCCACGGCCGCCATGGCCATGACGCCGAGCAGCAGCATCGACAGATACTTGTTCATCACCAATTCCCCTAGCCAACTTCGGGCACGACCCGGCCTGGGCGCACCATTTCGGGGTGCGATCCTAACTCAAACGGGGGGCTGGACAAAGTTTGGTACTGAAATTAGTGCCGGATGGCACTGTTGGGGGGCATGGCGGGGATATTGGGGTGCGACCTTCGCGGCCACTGACTGCTCCTACAGGTGTTTAGAGATTCCTGTAGGAGCGGTCAGCGGCCGTGAAAAGGTCAAGTGCGGTCAGGCGTTCTGCAGGCCTGTTGCCGGTACAGCACCGAGCGGTTGCTCAGGCTGAGCCGGGCGTTCCGCTTGCTTGGACTGGCGCCAGGCATCCAGCCAGGCCGTGTTCTGATCGGCCCAGACATGCTCATGCAGACGCGAGATCGCCACCGGATCGCTGAGCAGCGACATGCGCGTGTTGTTATCGAGCTTCTGCGGACCACCTTGCAAAGCCTGATGGACCCACTGCGCACGCATGCTCTCGATCGGTGCGGCCTTGCCATGCCGTGCTGTACCCAAACCATAGGCCAGGGCGTTCTGGCGCGGATCGACGACCGCACGCACGAAACCGTCCTTGAGCGCGTTGTCGCGGTTTTCCTGGGTGTAGCGATCGGTGGAAACCAGTTCCTGTGGCGTGTCGTACTCTTCCGGGATCAGGAACAGCTTCTCCTCCCGAGCCTGCACACCCAGGTTGGTCCGGCTGGAAATCACCGATACCGGAATCGACAGCATCAGCGAACCCACGATTGGCGTCAGCCACCATAGGAAGCTGGGGTTCAACCAGATCACCAGGGCAGCCCAGGCCGCACCCAGCAGGGTTTGCGAGCCGTGACGCTTGATCGCCTCGCTCCATGAAGTGGAGTCGTCGTCGCGTTGCGGCGAGTTCCAGGTAGCCGCCCAGCCCAGGAACGCGGCCAGCACGAAACGGGTGTGGAACAGCATCCGCACCGGCGCCAGCAGCATGGAGAACAGCATCTCCAGCAGCATCGACAGGGTGACCTTGAAGCGACCGCCGTATTCCTTCGCACCCTTGGCCCAGATCAGGATGATGCTCAACAGCTTGGGCAGGAACAGCAACACGATGGTGGTGGAGAACAGCGCCACCGCCTTGTCGGGGTGCCATTGCGGCCACAATGGGTACAGCTGTCGTGGCGCCAGGAAGTAGGTCGGCTCCATCAGCGTGTTCACCGCCAGCAGGGCCGTGGACAACACCAGGAAGAAGAACCACAACGGTGCCGACAGGTACGACATCACGCCGGTCAGGAACACCGCCCGGTGAACCGGGTGCATGCCCTTGACCAGGAACAGACGGAAGTTCATCAGGTTGCCGTGGCACCAGCGGCGATCGCGTTTGAGTTCGTCGAGCAGGTTGGGCGGCAACTCTTCGTAGCTGCCTGGCAGGTCGTAGGCAATCCACACGCCCCAGCCGGCACGGCGCATCAAGGCCGCCTCGACGAAGTCGTGGGAGAGGATCGCACCAGCGAACGCACCCTTGCCCGGCAACGGCGCCAGGGCGCAGTGCTCGATGAAGGGCTTCATGCGAATGATCGCGTTGTGGCCCCAGTAGTGCGATTCGCCCAACTGCCAGAAGTGCAGACCGGCCGTGAACAGCGGACCGTACACGCGCGTGGCGAACTGCTGCATGCGTGCATACAGGGTGTCCATGCCCGACGCCTTCGGCGCAGTCTGGATGATGCCGGCGTCCGGCGTCGCTTCCATCAAGCGCACCAGGCTGGTCAGGCATTCGCCGCTCATCACGCTGTCCGCGTCGAGTACGACCATGTAGCGGTATTCGCTGCCCCAGCGACGGCAGAAGTCGTCGAGGTTGCCGCTCTTGCGCTTGACCCGACGACGACGGCGACGATAGAAGATGTGGCCGAAACCACCGGCTTCGCGGCACACCTGCAACCACGCCTGTTGCTCGGCAACGGCGATGTCGGGGTCATTGGTGTCGCTGAGCACGAAGAAATCGAAGCGATCCAGATCGCCGGTCGCCTTCACCGATTCGAACGTGGCGCGCAGACCGGCGAAGACGCGTGTCACGTCTTCGTTGCAGATCGGCATCACCAGCGCGGTACGCGCCCCTGCTTCGATCGGCTCATTGCCCGCGCTGGCACCGGAAATGCGGTACTTGTCGCGACCGGTGAGCAGTTCGAGGAAGCCCATCAACGCCGTCCAGAACCCCGCCGATACCCAGCAGAAAAGGATACCGAAGAGGATCAGGATGCTGGTCTGCAGGAAGTACGGCAGGACCTGGGTGGCGGTCTGCATGATCGGCTGACGAACCACTTCGTCGAGGTCGACCATGCCCCAGCCCTGGTACGGCATGATGCCTTTCATGTACCAGCCGGCGACGATGGTCTGGCCGAGCATCAGCACCAGCAGAATGTAGCGACGCATCGAACCGACCCAGCGCCAGCGCGCTTTCGGTAGCTCGCGCTTGTCGCTGGTCGGCTCGGGCTTGCTGGCCTTGCCGGTCAGCTTGCGCCATGCCCGAACCAGGACATTGGTGCGCCAAGGCTCGGGAACCACCAGCGTGCGGTGGATCGGTGGCGTGGCCTTGAGCTGCAGGCGACCGCTGGCGTCGACGCCGAACATCTCGGCCTCTTCCAGTTCGACAGCCGAATCCAGCCGCAGGCGCTGTTCGACCGAGTTCTGTGCGCCGAGCACGGCATCGTGCGCCGGGCGCCCGGACAGGCGCTCGTGCAGTTCGGTGAAGGACGTGCAGTCGGCAAGTTCTGCGCGCTGCGCGTCCCCCAAGGGCAATTGAGCCAGGTATTCGCCAAGCGATTCTGGCCGAGCTGGAGAATTAGTCATCGGCGGGCAACTGGTAGCTCCAGGTTTCAGTCAGGACCTGTTCGGTCTTGACCGGTTCGGTAGGTGTGACAGGAGCGGTTTCGGCAGCGGCTTCCGGCGCGGTCGCTGCAGGGGCCTGGGCCACTTCGGCTGGCTTCTCGGCCTTGCCGTGCGCCTTGTCATGCTTGTGCGCAGCCTTGTCTTCGACCGGTTCGGCAGCCTTGACGGGCTCCACCGGCAGATCCTTGACCAGCGCCGCACGCATTTCCACGGCCTTGTTCGGATCCTTGACCTTGACCCGCAGGGTCAGGCGCCAGCCTTTGGTTTCCGGGTTGTAGCGAACGTTGTTCTCGACCAGCTCGGCGTTGTCATCGACGCTGACCTGGCTGCGAACGGCGGCGTCCTCAGGCAGAGCGGCCAGCACCGGACCCTGATAGTCGATCAGGAAGGCGATGCTGCCATCGGCCTGACGAATCAGGTTGGACTGCTTCACGTCGCCGGTCGAGCGCAGAGTCTGGTCGACCCAGGCAATGTCGGGCGAATGGAACTCGTCTTCGTCCATCGTCCAGTGCAGGCGGTAGTTGTGCTCCAGCGCCACGCCCGGCTCCGGGATCTTCTCCGGGTTCCAGAACGCCACGATGTTGTCGTTGGTTTCGTCCGCAGTGGGGATTTCCACCAGGTCGACGGTGCCCTTGCCCCAATCACCCTTCGGCTCGATCCAGGCGCTTGGGCGCTTGTCGTAGCGGTCGTCGAGGTCTTCGTAGCGGGAGAACTCGCGGCCACGCTGCAGCAGACCGAAGCCCTTGGGGTTCTCGACGGTGAAGCTGCTCACGGCCAGGTGCTTGGGATTGTTCAGCGGGCGCCACAGCCACTCACCGTTGCCGGCATGGATGGACAGGCCGGTGGAGTCATGCAGCTCGTGGCGATAATTCTGCACACGGGACGGCTGGTTGGAGCCGAATAGGAACATGCTGGTCAGCGGCGCGATACCCAGGCGGCTGACACGGTCACGCAGGAACACCCGCGACTCGACGTCGACGGTGGTGTCCTTGCCAGGACGCAGGGTCAACTTGTAGGCGCCGGTGGAGCGCGGCGAATCGAGCAGGGCAAAGATTACCAGCTGCTTGTCGCCTTCGTTTGGCCGTTCTACCCAGAATTCGCGGAAGCGCGGGAACTCTTCACCCGACGGCAGTGCCGTATCCAGGGCCAGGCCGCGGGCCGAGAGGCCATAGACCTGACCCTTGCCGATGACGCGGAAGTAGCTCGCGCCCAGCATGGTCATGATCTCGTCCTGCTTGTCCGCCTTGTTGATCGGGAACAGTACGCGGAAACCGGCGTAGCCCAACTGCTCGGTGGACTTGGGATCGAACTGCAGGTCGCCGAAATCGAAACGCGCAGGGTCGTACTTGATTTCATTGACGGCAGTGGCGGTGACTTCGTTGATCTTCACCGGCGTGTCGAAATGCATGCCCTGGTGATAGAAAGACAGCTTGAACGGGGTCTTGGCATCAGCCCATTCTGCGTTCTCGTTGCGGAAACGGATTTTCTGGTAGTCCGCGAACTTCATGTCGCGAAACTCTTTGGGCAAGTTGCTGCGCGGGGTTTCGAATTTCTGACCGGCAAGCTCCTTGGCGCGTCCGGCAACATCGTCCAGGCTGAAGGCCCAGAGTTGGCTGGCGCTGAACAGGCAGAACAGTGCAGACCCGGCCAGCATCGCTTTGCGCAACCGAGTGCGGGGTGTTCTTGAAGCATTTAAAGGACTAACAATCACGAGCAACCCTCGCCGAAAACATATCGAAAAACCAACGGCCAGCAATCTTGCGCCGGGTTGGCGAGCACTGTTCCGACTCCAAAAGGGCTTAATGATTCCCCAAGCGGAGCCAGACACGCTTCAAACTGGAAATACCGGGTAGCAAAACGTGGCCCCCCTGGCGCGCGATTATCTAGTACGTCGCGTCACAACGCATCAGGGTAGCCCAAGTATTTATGCTACGAAGAGAGGTCGACGACCGCAAACTCGCCATCAATAGGCCACTAACTTTGTAACAGGAAGGTTACAGGCCCATCATTGGTCAAGCTTACCTGCATATCGGCACCGAATTGCCCTACCTGAACCTGCCCATGCGCTTTTTTTGCAGCCTCGACCAGGTGGTCGAAAAGCGCCTGCGCCAAGGCCGGTGGCGCTGCGGTGGAGAAGCCTGCGCGCAGGCCGCTGCGGGTGTCCGCCGCCAGGGTGAATTGCGACACCAGCAGCAACCCGCCGCCGACGTCCTTGAGCGACAGATTCATCCTGCCCTGCTCATCGCTGAACACTCGATAGTTGAGCAGCTTATGCAGCAGCTTGTCGGCACTGGCGGCGGTGTCGTCCGGTTCGACGGCCACCAGTACCAGCAAACCCTGATCGATGGCGCCTATGGTCTGCCCGGCGACCTCGACACGGGCCTGGCTGACCCGTTGCAGCAGCCCCTTCATGCCTCTTCCAGAGGCAAATCCAGCAAACGGCGCGCCATCTGTTCGGCGGCACGCACCAGCGCATCGGTGATGCCCGGCTCGGAGGCGGCGTGGCCGGCGTCGCGAATCACCTGCAGTTCGCTGTTGGGCCAGGCTTGATGCAGCGCCCAGGCGTTGTCCAGCGGACAGATCACGTCATAGCGGCCATGCACGATCACCGCCGGCAAATGGGCGATACGCGGCATGTCGCGGATCAATTGATCCGGCTCCAGGAAAGCGTTGTTGACGAAGTAGTGGGTCTCGATGCGGGCAATCGACAGTGCACGTTGCGGCTCGGAGAAGCGGTCGACCACCAACGGGTTGGGTCGCAGGGTCGCGGTACGGCCTTCCCAGGTGGACCACGCCTTGGCAGCGTGCATCTGGGCGATCTGGTCATTGCCGGTGAGGCGCTTGTGGAAGGCCTGCAACAGGTTGCCGCGCTCCTCCAGCGGGATCGGGGCGACGTAGTCCTGCCAGTAGTCAGGGAACAGGCGGCTGGCGCCGCACTGGTAGAACCATTCGATTTCCTGAGGGCGGCACAGGAAGATTCCGCGCAGAATCAGGCCATGCACGCGCTCGGGGTGCGTCTGCGCATAGGCCAGTGCCAGGGTCGAGCCCCAGGAACCGCCGAACAGGACCCACTTGTCGATGCCAAGGTGTTCACGAATGCGCTCCATGTCCGCCACCAGCCGCCAGGTGGTGTTGTTCTCGATGCTGGCGTGGGGCGTGGAACGACCGCAGCCGCGCTGGTCGAAGGTGACGATGCGATAGACGTTCGGATCGAAGTAGCAACGGCTCTGCGCGTCGCACCCCGAACCCGGACCGCCGTGGATGAAGAGCACCGGCAGGCCCTGCGGCGAACCGCTCTCGTCGACATACAGCACGTGCGGCTCTTCCACGGCCAGATCATGCCTGGCGTAGGGTTTGATCTGCGGGTACAGGGTTTGCATCGTGCGCTCCGTTGGAAGTTGGGTCTCTGCCGTCGGCCATCATAAACCCGAATGGCCACTTGGCGCATTCTCCCTATCCATTGCAGGGTTTCACAAGCGCTCTCCTACCAGATAGGCGCCACCGGGCACGCCTCGATGAAGGGCCGCGCGGATGTCCCGGTACAGGTCATCGGCCTGTTGCGCGGTCAAGGACTGGGCATGGTCGCGCAGCACCACCTGCAGCACCAGGTTGTGCTGGCCACGCACGATACCCAGACGCTTGATGGTCAGGGAAGGCAATTCCTCGAACGACCAGCAGCCCCGTATGTGCAGTTCTTCGATCCAGCCGGCGCGATAGCCGGCCACCTGCAGGACATGCTCTGTGATGTCCTCGATGCCCAATCCCGGTTCCACCGCCAGCGACAGGTCACGGCTGATGGCCGGCTGGCGATACAGCGGTTGCCAGGCCTTGAGGTCGCCCATCTGCGCCTGGACCTGGGGATGGCCGTCACGCAGCAGACGAATGTCCGGAACACCCTTGCGCAGCATCGCCAGGCGATCCAGCCCCAGGCGCAGCACCAGACCGCCATGGGCCTGGGGATCGACGTCCAGGCGTTGCAGGAACGCCGGGCAGATGCAACCGCAAGCCAGAATATCCACCGGCGCCTGGCGGGTGACCAGGCTGACATTGAGGCCATCGCGGGTAAAACCGCAGACGCCCGAGCTGTGCGCCCACATGCGTCCCGGCACGGCGATGTCCAGCACGTCGCCTACCAGCCGCAGCAGCTCCTGACGATTGCCCAGCGCGGCGTCGCCCACTACCCAGATGTCCATCTGGTGCGGTTCGGCGCAGTGCCAGCGATCGCGGATGTCGCGACGGAAAGTGATGCCGGGCGCGGCGAGCATGATGGTTTCGCCCGGCGCGCGACGCCCCGCCGCCGCCTGCAGGCCGGTGATGACCGCGCTGCTGGTCTGGGTGCGCAGCAGCAATTCATCATCGACCCAACAGCTGTGAGTGCTGACTTCATCCATCACTTGGGGATCGTCACCGCACAGCTGAAAGTTTTCCACTGCGGAGATGATCCGCGGTCCCTTGTGCACTTCGGCCAGGGGCCAGCCTTGGCGCACCAGACCCGCGAGCAGATCCCTGACCAGCAGGCGTACCGCGTGGGGCGGTTCGCAGGCATCGGTCAAGTCGGCAATGCGCAACGCCTTGTGGATGGCTTCATGGCTGAGGTAGTGCTTGGTGACGGGCATGCAGGCATTCCTTGTTCCTGAACGGATGCCTGCACGCTAGGCAGGGTATTGCGGGACAACAATCGGAAGTTTCTGAAAGAGGCACTTTTCAGAAACTTCCGACAGAAATGTCTGACAGCAATGTCGGCAGACGCTTTCGAGACCCCACCACCGGTTGCCTCAAACCGCAACGCTGCGACGCTGCACGAACCGGTCGACGTAATCGTCAGCCGGGTTGTGCAGAATTTCCCTGGCAGTCCCGGCCTGGATCAAGCGCCCATCCTTGAGGATGGCGATCCGGTTGCCCAGGCGAATCGCCTCGTCCAGGTCGTGGGTGATGAACACGATGGTCTTGTGCAGGCGGGTCTGCAGCTCCAGCAGCTGGTCCTGCATTTCCGCGCGGATCAACGGGTCCAGAGCGCTGAACGCTTCGTCCATGAGGATGATGTCGGTGTCCGCCGCCAGTGCCCGCGCCAGGCCCACGCGCTGGCGCATGCCGCCGGACAGCTGCTGGGGATAGGCACGCTCGTAGCCGTTGAGACCGACCGCCTCGACCCACTGCTGCGCCCGCTCCTGGCACAGCGCCTTGCTCTCACCGCGAACCTTGAGCCCATAGGCAACGTTGTCGAGCACGCTCTTGTGCGGCAACAGGCCGAAGCTCTGGAACACCATGCTGATCTTGCGGCGGCGAAATTCGCGCAGCGCTGGCATGCCATAGCGCAGGATATCTTCGCCATCCACCAGAATCTGGCCACTGGAAGGGTCTACCAGTCGGTTGAAATGCCGCACCAATGTCGACTTGCCCGAACCGGACAGCCCCATGATCACGAACACCTCCCCCGCTGCGATCGACAACGACAGGTCATCGACGCCAACCACGCAACCGGTTGCGGCCAGCACCTGTTCCTTGCTTTGGCCTTGCTGGCTCAGCGCCAGCGCCTCTTTCTCGCGCTTGCCGAATACTTTGTAGACGTTGCGCACTTCGATCTTGGGTGGGTTCATCGGCCTACCTCGTGACGGGGACGACCATAGGCCTGAGTGATGCGGTCGATTACGACCGCCAGAATGACGATCGCCAGCCCCGCCTCCAAGCCCTTGCCCACGTTCAGCGTCTGAATGCCGACCAGCACGTCTTCGCCCAGGCCGCGCGCGCCGATCATCGAGGCAATCACCACCATGGACAGCGCCATCATCGTGGTCTGGTTGATACCAGCCATGATGCTGGGCAAGGCCAGCGGCAGTTGCACGCCGAACAGCTGTTGCCAGCGGTTGGCGCCGAAGGCGTTGATCGCTTCCATGACCTCTCGATCCACCTGGCGAATACCCAGGTCGGTCAGGCGAATCAGCGGCGGTGCCGCGTAGATGACGGTGGCGAAGATGGCAGGCACCTTGCCCAGGCCGAACAGCATCAGCACCGGGATCAGGTACACGAAGCTGGGCATGGTCTGCATGATGTCGAGCAGCGGCATCAACACCGCACGCAGCCGGTCGCTACGCGCAGCAAGAATGCCCAGGGGAATGGCGATCACTACGGAAATCACCGTGGCCACGAGCATCAAGGCCAGGGTCTGCATGAGCTTGTCCCACAAGCCCACGGCTCCCACCAGAAACAGCAGGCCAACGATGACCACGGTGGTCAGCCATTTGCGCGAGGCATGCCAGGCGATGCCGCCGACGATGGCCAGCATCAGCCACCAAGGCGTCATGCGCAGCAGGCTTTCCAGGTTGACGATGGCCCACAGCAGTGTGTCGGAGATCTGCCGGAACACATCGCCGTAGCGGGTGACCAGCGCATCGACGCCGTCGTTGACCCAGTCGGCGATGGAGAAGGTGAAACTCTCAGGAAACATGGAGCGCTCTCGGTGCAAGGGGCTTCAATACAAGGGGCACGTTACAGCGCCGCTTCGATCTTGCTGGCTGCCGCTTCACTGACCCACGGTTTCCAGACTTCCGGGTGCTCCTTGAGGAACAAGCGCGCCAGCTTGGGCGACTCGATACGCTCGCGGCTCATGCGCGCCAGGTTCTGGTTGAGCAGGTCGATGGGCAGGTTGACCTTCTCGAACACGGGAAGCAATTCCGGTGCACCTTCGTGGAAGGCTTTGGACAGGCCCACCTTGATGCTGATGGTCTTGTCCACACCGGGCTTTTCCGCCAGCTTGACCACATCGACCTGACCCAGCAGCGGAGTCGGCGACCAGTAGTAGAACAGGATCGGTTCGCCACGCTTGTAGCTCGACAGCACAGCCGCATCCAAGGCTGGCCCGGTGCCGGGGCGGAAATTGGTGTAGCTGTCCTGCAAGCCATAGCTCTTGAGCATTTCGCTGTTTTCCAGCTCGCACGTCCAGCCTGCCGGGCAGTTGTAGAAACGGCCCTTGCTCGGCTCTTCCTGGTCCTTGAACACCTTGGCGTATTTGCCCAGGTCGGCGATGGCGGCAAGATCGGGGGCCTTGGCGTCAAGGCCGCGCTTGGCGTCGCCTTCGATCACGTAGCGCGGCACGTACCAGCCTTCCACGGCGCCGGTGATCGGTGCGCCGACCCCGACCACTTTGCCCGCCTGCTCGGCCTTGTTCCAGACTTCGCTGCGGCCGACCCACTCCTCGGCAAACACCTGGATGTCGTTACTGCCCAGAGCACTTTCCATGGTGATGGAGTTACCGGGCAAGCTGTCGGTCTTGCAGTCGTAGCCATGCTCGAGGACGAATTGCAGCAGGTCGGTGAGCAGCATGCCGCTCTCCCAGTTCAGGCCGGCGAATTTCACCGGCTTGCCCGATTCGCACCAGCCAGCGGCTTGGCTGCTGGTGGCACCGGCCAGCAAGCCCAGAGACAGGGTCGTTGCCAGGAGGGTCTTGTTCAGTTTCATCGGGTCCTGCTCCACATAGGCCATGGTCACGGCGATCTATGGGTGTGACCGCACGATGAGCCATTGTTCTGCGCGACGAACGGCAGATTGGCATATTTGTGCCGTGGGGAGGCCTATTTGGTGAAGCGGCCTTCCAGGCGATGGCGTGATCCGGGGTGGATCAGGCGCGCGGCGGTGACGGGCGTCTTGCCCGACCAGGTACGCCGCAGGATCAGCAGGCAGGGTTCGCCACGCTCGATCTGCAGCAGCTCGCACTCGCTGGGGTTGGCCAGCATGGCTTCGACCACGTGCTCGCCGGCAGTCAAAGGTGCCACACGGGTCAGGTAGGCATAGGGGGTTTCTTCGACGAAATCCTGCTGCAGGTACTGCGGGGCGATCTGTGCGTTGACGTAACGATCCTCGATCTGCACAGGGATGTCGTTTTCGTAGTGCACGATGATCGAATGAAACACCCGCTGGCCTTCGCGCATGTTCAGGGTCAAGGCGCGTTCGGCACCGGCCGCCTCTTCTTCCAGCAGCACTAGGCGGCTGCTGTGACGATGGCCGCGAGCGGCGATCTCGTCGGCGACGTTATGCACTTCGAACAGCGCCGACTGGCTTTTCGGCTCGGCCACGAACGTACCCACGCCCTGCATGCGCACCAGCAGGCCTTCGGCCGTCAGCTCGCGCAGGGCACGGTTGATGGTCATTCGGCTGAAGCCCAACTGATTGACCAGCTCGCTTTCCGAGGGCACCCGGTAGTGCGGTGGCCAGGTGCCGTTGAGGATCTGCACCGCGATCATCTGTTTGACGCGGGCATACAAGGGCGCCGGACTTTCGCCCATCTGGGCAGCCAGCGCAGGGACAACAGGCGGAGTCGGCACGGGAATTCCTTGATTGATTCGTAGGGCACAGCGAGCGACATTGTAACGCGACTCGCGCCTGGGCTGTAACGCCACTCGTGCCGGGCGCAAGTCGCGACAGGCCTTATTTGCCGATATCGGCATCCGCCGCGCGCCAGATCAGGCGACTGGTGTCATAGCCCTGCTGACGTGCCTTCGCCAACATCCGCTCGCGCACTGCGGTGGACACCTGGGGAGTACGTGACAGCAGCCACAGGTACTTGCGGCTCGGACTGCCGACCAGCGCATGCTGGTAGCTGTCGTCCACGTCCAAGACCCAGTAGTCGCCTTTGGCCAGGCTTGGCGCCATCCGGGAGAACCAGTTGTCGAACACTACCCACAGCTTGTCGGTCTTGCCCAGGACCTGTGGCGACGCCGTGCCCTTGGCTTCGCTCCATCCACCACTTTCGGTACGGCAACGGTTGAGCACGCCGATATTGCCATCGGTTTGCAGGGTGTAGTGGGCTTCGGACTGGGCGCAGTTGCGTTGGAAGAACATGGGCAATCTGGCCACTTCGTACCAGGTGCCTTGATAGCGTTGCAGGTCTACGCTGTCGACGGTGCGTGGCGCCATGCTGGCGTCGGGGGCGTTGCTGCAGCCGGCGATCATCAGCGACAGGCACAGGGGTAGCAAGGCGAACTTGCGCAACGACATGGGGGCTCTCCTTGAACGACAGACACAGGGTGTGTGCTGCTTAGAAGAGCGCAGACCGCGTGGGTTCCAATTGCGACCCTCATGGCTTGTGGGTTGGGGGTTGGGGGTTGTGGGTTGTGGCCTGTGGGAGCGGGCTCTGCCCGCGAAGAGAGCAGCGCGGTATATCAGGCAGATCGAGGTGAAGCCTTCGCGGGCAGAGCCCGCTCCCACAAAAGGGGGGGCGGGAATCTGCTGAAGCTTGCTAGCCGCGCGACGTTTACTTGGTGTGGTAGCCGGTCACGCGCTCGACTTCCTGCTTGGAGCCCAGGAACACCGCCACACGCTGGTGCAGGCCTTCGGGCTTGATGTCCATGATGCGCTGGCGGCCGTCGGTCGAAGCGCCGCCGGCCTGCTCCACCAGGAACGACATCGGGTTGGCTTCGTACATCAAACGCAGCTTGCCTGGCTTCTCCGGCTCGCGGCTGTCGCGTGGGTACATGAACAGGCCACCGCGGGTCAGGATGCGGTGCACATCGGCGACCATCGAAGCGATCCAGCGCATGTTGTAGTTTTTCTTCAGCGGGCCTTCTTCACCGGCCAGCAACTCGTCCACGTACTGGGTCACCGGGGCTTCCCAGTGGCGCTTGTTGGACATGTTGATGGCGAATTCGGCGGTGGTTTCCGGGATCTGAATGTTTTCGTGGGTCAGCACGAAGCTGCCCATCTCGCGGTCCAGGGTGAAACCCTTCACGCCGTTGCCCAGCGTCAGGATCAGCATGGTCTGCGGGCCGTAGATGGCGTAACCGGCAGCGACCTGCTGGGTGCCAGGCTGCAGGAAGGCTTGTTCCTTGAGGCTGTCGTTCTGGCTCAGGTGCTCGGTAGGGCAGCGCAGCACCGAGAAGATAGTGCCGACCGAGACGTTGACGTCGATGTTGGAGGAGCCGTCCAAGGGGTCGAACACCAGCAGGTACGCACCTTTGGGGTACTGGCCGGGAATCTGGTAAGCGTTGTCCATTTCTTCGGACGCCATGCCGGCCAGGTGACCGCCCCATTCGTTGGCTTCGAGCAGGATGTCGTTGGACAGCACGTCCAGCTTCTTCTGCACTTCGCCTTGGACGTTTTCGGTGCCCATGCTGCCAAGCACGCCACCCAGGGCGCCCTTTGACACCGCATGGCTGATCTCTTTGCACGCGCGCGCCACCACTTCGATCAGGAAGCGCAGATCGGCCGGCGTGTTGTTGCTACGGGTCTGCTCGATCAAGTAGCGACTCAGGGTAACGCGGGACATGGACGACTCCGGAGTAGAAAAGGGGGTTGGGGAAAGCCCGCACAGTTTACACGGGTGCGGTCAAACCTAGCGAGCGCTAGCCACGCCGCGGCAGCTATCAGATGGCTATCAATGGAGATAGTTCGGTAAGGGGGTGTATCAGGTGCACCGCCGCATGCCCTTCGCGGGCAGAGCCCGCTCCCACAGTTGGCAGGTGTGGGAGCAGGATGTATCAAGTGCGCCGCCGCACGCCCTTCGCGGGCATAGCCCGCTCCCACAATTGGCAGGTGTGGGAGCGGGCTCTGCCCGCGAAGGAAACACCGCGGTTCCTGGCCTTACTCCAGCGCCTGCCAGATATCCTGCGCATACTCGCGAATGGTCCGGTCAGACGAGAACCACCCCATCCGCGCCGTGTTGAGCACGGCCATGCGCCACCACTTGTCGGCGTCGTGCCAGGTCTCCTCGACCTTGCGCTGCGCATCCCAGTACGCATCGAAATCGGCACACAGCAGGAAGCGGTCATAGCTGGTCAACGAGTCGACCAGACCAGCGTAGCGCGATGGATCGTCGGACGAGAACACACCGCCACGAATGGCCTGCAGAACGTCGTTCAAACGATGAGAAGCAGCGACATCACCATGGGCGCTGAAGCCCCCGGCATGTTTGCGCTCTTCGACCTGGGCAGCAGTCATGCCGAAGATGAACATGTTCTCCTTGCCCAGGAAGTCGCACATTTCCACGTTGGCGCCGTCCAGCGTACCGATGGTCAACGCGCCATTGAGGCCGAACTTCATGTTGCTGGTGCCCGACGCTTCGTAGCCGGCCGTGGAAATCTGCTCGGACAGGTCGGCCGCCGGAATGATGCTTTCGGCCAGGCTGACGTTGTAGTTGGGCAGGAACACCACCTTGAGCAGACCGCGTACGGTCGGATCGTTGTTCACCACCCGAGCGATGTCGTTGGCCAGCTTGATGATCAGCTTGGCCTGGTGATAACTGGCCGCCGCCTTGCCGGCGAAGATCTTCACCCGCGGCACCCAGGCCGTTTCCGGCTCGGCGCGAATCGCCTGATAGAGCGCCACGGTGTGCATCAGGTTGAGCAACTGACGCTTGTACTCGTGGATTCGCTTGACCTGAACGTCGAACATCGCCTCGGGATTGACCGTTACGCCGACGCGCTCATGAATGATGCGAGCCAGCGCTTTCTTGCTGTTCAGTCGTTGCGCCGCGAAGGCCTTGCGGAACTCGGGTTGCTCGGCATACGGCTCGAGGTTCTTGAGCAGCCCTTCCGGATTGTCGAGCAGTTCCGGGCCGAGCTTGTCGACCAGCATCGCGGTCAGCTCGCTGTTGGACTGATACAGCCAGCGGCGGAAGGTGATGCCGTTGGTCTTGTTGTTGATCCGATCGGGATAGAGCTTGTGCAGCTCGGAAAACACCGTGCTGCGCATCAGCTGGGTATGCAGGCCCGATACGCCGTTGACGCTGTGCGAACCGAGGAACGCCAGGTTGCCCATGCGCACACGGCGACCGTTGTCTTCTTCGATCAGCGAGACCGCGCGCAGCACGTCGACATCGTGCTGGCCTTTGGCGCGCAGCGAGTCGATGTGATAGGCGTTGATCAGGTAGATGATCTGCATGTGGCGCGGCAGTACACGCTCCATCAGGCCCACCGGCCAGGTTTCCAGCGCCTCGGGCAACAGCGTGTGGTTGGTGTAGGCCAGGGTGTTGACGGTGATTTCCCACGCGGTTTCCCACGCCAGACCATGTTCGTCCACCAACTGACGCATCAATTCCGCCACGGCGATGGAGGGGTGGGTATCGTTGAGCTGGATCGCGGCCTTGTCGGCCAGGTTGAGGAGGCTGTCGTTGCCGTTCAGGTGACGACGCAACAAGTCGTGGAGGGAGGCTGCAACGAAGAAGTACTCCTGGCGCAGACGCAACTCCTGACCGGCTTCGGTGCTATCGGCCGGGTACAGCACCCGCGAGATGCTCTCGGCACGGGCCACTTCGGCCACGGCGCCGAGGTGGTCGCCCGCATTGAAGCGCTCCAGGTGCAGGTCTTCCATCGCCCGTGCGCGCCACAGGCGCAGGGTATTGACGCTGGAGCCACGCCAACCGACCACCGGGGTGTCGTAGGCGATCGCGCGTACGGTTTCGCTGGGCCACCAGACCTGCTTCTGCTGGCCTTCGCTGTCGGTGACGGTTTCCACATGGCCGCCGAAGCTGATCGGGTAGATCACCTCGGGACGCTCGAACTCCCAGGGGTTGCCGAAATTAAGCCAGTTTTCGGTCTGCTCCTGCTGCCAGCCATCGACGATGGCCTGACGGAACAGACCGTGTTCGTAGCGGATGCCATAGCCATGGGCGGCGACGCCCAAGGTCGACATGCTTTCCATGAAGCAGGCCGCCAAGCGTCCAAGGCCGCCGTTGCCCAGCGCCGCATCGGGCTCGAGCAGGCGAATGCGCTCCAGATCCACGCCCAAGTCGGTCAACGCTTCACGTGCGATGTCCAGCAGGCCGAGGTTGCTCAGGCTGTCGTAGAGCAGCCGACCAATGAGAAATTCCAGGGAGAGGTAATAGACCCGTTTCTGGCCCTTGCGGTAGATCTGCCGGGTGTGATCCATCCAGTGCTCGACCATGTGGTCGCGCGCCGCGAGGGCAATGGCCTCGAACCAGTCATGGTCGAATGCGTGATCGGGGTCCTTGCCCACCGCGTAGGTGAGTTTGGCGAGTACAGCAGCGCGAAAATCGGCCACCTCGGCGTCACGGACAAGCGGTTCCTGAGACATGCAATGCGTCCTCGGGGAAATTGACGATACTGGATGGAATACCTGAGCCTAGACGCTTCGACACACACTCAATGCTCAGGTTCGTAACTTTGCACCATTCGCGGGGTTTCGGGCAGAAGGTTGTTCACTTTTTCACCAATGCCGGTATGATCGCGCGCCCTGATCCATCTTGCCTGATGACCTGACGATGAAAAGCTCTTTGATTGCCGCCGCCGAAGTGGACCGCCTGGACACCTGGCAGAAATATTCTGCGCCGATGTGCGGCGCCTGTATCTCGACCTGCTGCACGCTGCCGGTGGAAGTGAAGATCAAAGACCTGATCCGTATCGGTGTGGTGGACGAGTTCGAGAAAGGCGATCCACCCAAGAACGTCGCCAAGCGGTTGCAGAAGGAAGGCATCGTCGAGCGCTTCAACCAGAAGTCGGGCATTTTCACCCTGACGCGCATGAGCAACAACGATTGTCTGTACCTGGACAAGAAAAGCCGCCTGTGCACGATCTACGAAAAGCGCCCGGACACCTGCCGCAACCACCCCAAGATCGGACCTCGCCCCGGCTACTGCGCCTACCAGCCCAAACCGATATCGCGCCAAGGCTGACCCACCCCAGCTCAATGCGGGAGCGGGGTGCCAATGCCGGCCTCTTCGCGGGCAGAGACCCGCTCCCACAGAGGCGGTGATCATCTGTGGGAGCGGGTCTCTGCCCGCGAAGGGGGCGCCGCCGAATGACCGCCGGTCACCGCTGCCGACTCACCCCCGCCAGCCGCGTCGACAGCGCCTGCATACCCTGGCTCAGTTCGCTGAGACTGGACGCGTCACGCGCGCCGTCCTCACTGGCCGCGTGAATGCGCACCGCCAGCTCGGTGATCTCCTGAGTGACATGGCTCTGCTCCTGGGCCGCCACGGCGATCTGCTGGGTGCGCTGGACGATGTCGTCGAAACCCACCACCGTGCTGCCCAGCGATACGCTCAGCACACCGGCCTGCTGCGCCACGGTGCGCGTCCGGTCCTCGCCCGCCACCATGGTATCGACCGCCTTTACCGACGCCTGACGCAGCTCGCCGATCATCTGCTGAATCTCGTCGGCCGACGTCTGGGTGCGCCCGGCGAGGGTGCGCACCTCATCGGCGACCACCGCAAAGCCTCTGCCCTGCTCGCCCGCGCGAGCCGCCTCGATGGCAGCGTTGAGCGCCAGCAGGTTGGTCTGCGCGGAAATCGACTTGATCACGTCGAGCACACCGCTGACGCTCTCGATGTCCTGACCCAAGCGGGTGATGGCCTGAGCCACGCTGGCAATATCGCCGGTCAGAGAATCGATCGTCTGACTGTTCTGCTGCACATGCCCCTGACTCTCGCGCGCCGTCGACAGCGACAGCTGCGCGGTGTCGGAACACTCCGTGGTGTTGGAGGCAACCTCTTGGGCGCTGGACGACATCTCGGTGATCGCGGTGGCCAGCAAGGTATTGTCCTGGCGCTGGGTTTCCGCGCGCTCGGCCATGATCACTGACAGCCGCGCGACATCATCGGACTGCTGCTGCAAGCGCAGCGCCTCATCGGCAATCGCCTTGAGCATGTTGCGCAGGTTGCCGGCGTAGCGGTTGACCGCTCCGCGCAACTGGCCGATCTCATCGGCCCGTGCCACGTCCAGTTCTGCGCTGGTGCCACCGCCCTGCTCGCCCAATTTGTCGATCTGTGCCGTGGTTTCGTTGATCTGACTGAACACCGCGCGTCCGGCCAGCCAAGCCAGGCCAAACACCAGTGCCAGGATCGGCAGCAGGGTGGTGAGGATATCGATGGTCAACTTGCTGGCAATGCCGGTCATGTGTGCCTGGGGCGTGGCCAGGCCCACTGTCCAGCCACTGGCCGGAACCCGCGTGAGGCTGATGTAACCTGCCCCACCCAGCTGCGCATCATGATCCACCTGAAAGGTCTGCGCCTCACGCTGGCCGCTGCTGCGCCACTGGGTGACGGCCTTGAACCAGGGATAGGCGGCGAGCAGTGCCGTTTCGTCAGCAGGCGCCGGTTGCTCGCCGGTGGCCGGGAAATACAGGACCTTGCCGGACGGATCGATCGCAAAGGCATAGCCACCGGTGACCTGCCCATTGGACTTGAGGAAGTCGGCCAGGCCCGTGAGGGTCAGGTCGATGGTCGCCACGCCGGCGAAACGGCCGTCGTGGCTGTAGGGCACGGTACAGGTGGTCATCAGAATCTTGCTGACCGGGTCCTCGTAGGCATCCGACCAGGCGCAGCGACCGGGCGTGGAGGCCTTGCCCTGCACGTACCAGTCGGCGGTGTGATAGTCATCCACAGTGCTGGCGTTGTACTCCTCCGAATACCCCAGGCTCTGGCCGCTGCGCGCCCAATAGAAACTGCGACGGGCCACGCCTGCGCTGAATGCGTCCGGCTCGGGCCACAGGCCACCGCCGGCGATGGCGGTATTGCCTTGGGAATCGATGATTGGAGCCAAGGTACTTTTCACCAGCTCGACGTCCGCTGGCAGCGTCGCTCCCAGGCTCGCCAGGGCAGCGACGCGGCCTTCGATCTCGGCCAGTTCGACCGACAGTTGCCGCGCGATGGCCGTGGCCGACTGCTCGGCGCTCTTGGTGTTGGACTGGATCAGCTTGGGCTCGCCGCTGAGCACCATGACCGCATAGATGGCGGCCGCAGTTACCAGCAGGATAAACACGATGCCCAGGCTGAAGCGGGACATGATCTTGGTGGGTAGCAGGCGCATGGGGCCCCCTTCGGAGGGAATCGATATTGCCTGCGCTATCGGCCTGGGGGTGGAAAACTGGAGGGCGAACGATAGAGGGCTTTGCGGTGCCAAAGCCGGCCTCTTCGCGGGCAGAGACCCGCTCCCACAGTGGTGGCGATCATCCGTGGGCGGCGAGCCCTCTGCCCGCGAAGGCCTCCCTGACACACCCAAGCCCCCTGTGGGAGCGGGTCTCTGCCCGCGAAGAGGCCAGACCTGCCAACGCACTGCCATAAAAAAGCCCCCGAACGCTTTCGCGCCGAGGGCTTTTCAATCAACCGGAACTACGAATCAGTTCTTGGCTTTCTTGGCAGCGCGGGTACGCTCGCCTTCGTCCAGGATCTTCTTGCGCAGACGGATCGACTTCGGCGTGACTTCGCACAGCTCGTCGTCCTGGATGAATTCCAGGGCCTGTTCCAGAGTGAAGCGAACCGGTGGAACCAGAGCGATGGTCTCGTCTTTACCCGAGGCACGCATGTTGTCCAGCTTCTTGCCTTTGGTTGGGTTGACGCCCATGTCGGTGTCACGGCTGTTCAGGCCGACGATCTGACCGTTGTAGATCTCCTGACCGTGCTCGACGAACAGCTTGCCGCGCGCTTGCAGGGTTTCCAGGGAGTAGGTCAGCGCCTTGCCGGTTTCGACCGAAACCAGTACGCCGTTCTGACGGCCGGACATGTGGCCCGACTTCATCGGAGCGTAGCGATCGAAGATCGAGGTCAGGATGCCAGCACCGTTGGTCAGGGTCAGGAACTGGTTACGGAAACCGATCAGACCACGAGCAGGGATGTTGTATTCCAGACGAACACGGCCCTTGCCATCCGGCACCATGTTGGTCAGGTCGCCTTTACGCAGACCCATTTCTTCCATGACCTTGCCCTGGGATTCTTCAGGGGTGTCGATGGTGACGTTCTCGAACGGTTCCTGCTTCTCGCCGTCAACCTGGCGGATGATCACTTCCGGACGACCAACACCCATTTCGAAGCCTTCGCGACGCATGGTTTCGATCAGTACCGAGAGGTGCAGCTCACCACGGCCGGAGACCTTGAACTTGTCGGCCGAGTCACCTTCTTCAACGCGCAGAGCCACGTTGTAGAGCAGTTCCTTGTCCAGACGGTCCTTGATGTTACGGCTGGTGACGAACTTGCCTTCCTTACCGCAGAAAGGCGAGTCGTTGACCTGGAAGGTCATCGAAACGGTCGGCTCGTCGACGGTCAGTGGCTTCATCGCCTCGACGGTGTCCGGGTGGCACAGGGTGTCGGAGATGAACAGCGAGTCCATACCGCTGATGCAGACGATGTCGCCAGCAGCGGCTTCTTCGACGTCCACACGGTGCAGACCGTGGTGACCCATCAGCTTCAGGATACGGCCGTTGCGCTTCTTGCCGTCGGCACTGATGGCCACAACCGGGGTGTTCGGCTTGACCGAACCACGAGCGATACGGCCAACACCGATGACGCCCAGGAAGCTGTTGTAGTCCAGAGCGGAGATCTGCATCTGGAATGGACCTTCACGGTCCACGGCTGGCGCTGGAACGTTGTCGACGATCGACTGGTACAGCGGGGTCATGTCTTCGGCCATGTCGTTGTGGTCCAGACCGGCGATGCCGTTCAGGGCCGAGGCGTAGACGACTTTGAAGTCCAGCTGTTCTTCGGTGGCACCCAGGTTGTCGAACAGATCGAAGATCTGGTCCAGAACCCAATCAGGACGCGCGCCCGGACGGTCTACCTTGTTGATGCAGACGATCGGACGCAGGCCGGCTTCGAACGCCTTCTTGGTCACGAAACGGGTTTGCGGCATAGGGCCGTCCTGGGCATCGACCAGCAGCAGAACGGAGTCGACCATCGACATCACGCGCTCTACTTCACCACCGAAGTCGGCGTGGCCCGGGGTGTCCACGATGTTGATGTGGTAGCCGTTCCAGTTGATGGCGGTGTTTTTCGCCAGAATGGTAATGCCGCGCTCTTTTTCCTGGTCGTTGGAGTCCATCACGCGCTCGTCGTTGAGCTCGTTGCGCTCCAGAGTGCCGGACTGACGCAGGAGTTTGTCTACCAGGGTGGTTTTACCATGGTCAACGTGAGCAATGATGGCGATGTTGCGTAGATTTTCGATCACTTGTGTATCTCGATCAGAGGATTCGGTTGCCGCGCATTCTACGTGGCGAATATTAATAAACAGCGAATTCGGTCAAGCGGCGCAGTGACTCCCGCGCTGCCTGCAATCGGGAGGGCGATGGCGGATGGATCCGCCATTCAACCCCGGAACTCTATGTCGGACGATAAACGCGCACATTGGCATGTCCCTCACTCAACAAATGGTGAGCATGCAGTCGGCTCATGACGCCCCTGTCGCAATACAGCAAGTACTGGCGTGTGAAGTCCAGTTCCTTGAAGCGGTTGTTCAGGGCATAAAAAGGCATTGCCTTGACCTCGATGCCGGCCAGTGACAATGGCTGGTCTTCCTGGGCATCGGGGTGGCGGATATCGATGACGACCTGTCCGGGCAGCACCTGGCTGACCTCTTCGACTTCGATATCCCGGCCCAGCTGGTCGATGACTTCATCGATGGACACCAGCTTGGCACGCTCCAGCGCTCGCTCGAGCACGGCCATGTCGAAAGACTTCTCTTCATGGACAACGCGCGGCAGTTTTGCGCTGGTGGTCGGGTTGACCGAAATCACGCCGCAATATTCTGGCATGTGTTTGGCAAAATCGGCAGTCCCAATTTCAACTGCTTGATCGATGATGTCCTGTTTATGGCTGGCCAGCAGTGGACGCAACACCAATTTGTCGGTGGCGCTGTCGATCGCCGACAGGTTGGGCAGGGTCTGACTGGAGACCTGGGAGATGGCCTCGCCGGTGACCAGCGCAGGAATCTTCAACTGGTCGGCCAGGCGCGTGGCGGCACGCAGCATCATGCGCTTGAGGATCACGCCCATGTGGCTGTTGTCGACCTTGCCGAGAATCTCGCCCAGCACTTCTTCGAACGGCACGCTGATGAACAGCACGCGTTGAGAGCTGCCGTACTTCTTCCACAGGAAGTGCGCGACTTCCATCACGCCCAGTTCATGGGCGCGACCGCCCAGATTGAAGAAGCAGAAATGGGTCATCAGGCCGCGACGCATGATCTGGTAGGCCGCGACGGTGGAGTCGAAACCACCGGACATCAGAACCATGGTCTGTTCCAGAGCACCCAAAGGGTAACCGCCCAGGCCATCGTGCTGGTCATGGATGACGAACAGGCGCTGGTCACGGATTTCCAGGCGCACCACGACGTCGGGCTTTTTCAGGTCGATGCCGGCAGCGCCGCACTCACGGCGCAACTGGCTGCCGACGGTGCGTTCCACGTCCATCGAGCTGAAGGCATGCTTGCCGGCACGCTTGGCACGCACCGAAAAGATCTTCCCAGGCAGCAGCGGGCCGAAGTGCGCCTTGCACTTGGCCACGATGTCATCCATATCGCCCAGCGGGTATTCGTCCACTTGCAGGAAATGCGCGATACCTGGCGTGCAGCTCAGGCGCTCAGTCATCTCGCGCAACACCTTGGCGTCCGTCAGCTTGGTCTGGACTTCAAGGTTGTCCCACACGCCATTGACCACCAGCTGCGGGTCCAGGTCACGGAGCACCATGCGGATGTTCTTGGCGAGCTGGCGGATGAAACGCTTGCGCACCGGCGGGCTCTTGATGGTGATCTCTGGGAAGACTTTTACGATAAGTTTCATGAAAACAGCGCGCGAAATGCCAGCCTGAAAAGAGGGGCGCGGATTATAGCGGAAATTGCTCAAGGTTTGACCAGTTATCGTACGAACGGCCGAATGCACCATTCTGGACCGCCCGCAAACACCCCGCACCAAACCAGCGCACCCACATTCACCACCGCCCCCTGTAGCAGCGGCGCAAGCCGCGTCCCGCCTTTATACGCATCGATGCCTGAAACAAAGCATCACGCGGCTTGCGCCGCTGCTACAGGGGAATGTGCTCGAACATAGGGATCGTGCACATCGGCGTTGCGCCCATCACGGGGCACTGGCATGCAAATTGCTCCCTTGTGAGGCAGGTTGCCTTGGCCGACTATCGGGCCCGGCATCACTCATATTTGGGGCCCTCACCATAATCGGCCCTATTCCACCCCGGAGGACAACATGTCGAAGTCGGTTCAACTCATCAAAGATCATGACGTCAAGTGGATTGATCTGCGCTTCACTGATACCAAAGGCAAGCAGCAGCACGTGACCATGCCAGCGCGCGATGCACTGGACGACGACTTCTTCGAAGTCGGCAAGATGTTCGACGGCTCCTCCATCGAAGGCTGGAAAGGCATCGAAGCCTCCGACATGATCCTGCTGCCCGACGACAGCACCGCCGTGCTCGACCCGTTCACCGAAGAGCCGACCCTGATTCTGGTCTGCGACATCATCGAACCGTCGACCATGCAAGGCTACGATCGCGACCCGCGCGCCATTGCCCACCGTGCCGAGGAATACCTGAAGTCGACCGGTATCGGTGACACCGTGTTCGTCGGTCCCGAGCCTGAGTTCTTCATCTTCGACGAAGTGAAGTTCAAGTCGGACATCTCCGGCTCCATGTTCAAGATCTTCTCGGAACAGGCTTCCTGGATGACCGACCAGGACGTCGACGGCGGCAACAAGGGCCACCGTCCAGGCGTGAAAGGCGGCTACTTCCCAGTGCCACCGGTCGACCACGACCACGAAATCCGTACTGCCATGTGCAACGCACTGGAAGAGATGGGTCAGGTCGTCGAAGTTCACCACCACGAAGTGGCGACTGCCGGCCAGAACGAAATCGGCGTCAAGTTCAATACCCTGGTCGCCAAGGCCGACGAAGTGCAGACCCTGAAGTATGTCGTGCACAACGTTGCCGACGCCTACGGCCGCACCGCGACCTTCATGCCCAAGCCACTGTACGGTGACAACGGTTCGGGTATGCACGTGCACATGTCGATCTCCAAGGAAGGCAAGAACACCTTCGCTGGCGAAGGCTATGCCGGTCTGTCCGATACCGCCCTGTACTTCATCGGCGGCATCATCAAGCACGGCAAGGCACTGAACGGCTTCACCAACCCGTCGACCAACTCCTACAAGCGTCTGGTCCCAGGTTTCGAAGCCCCAGTGATGCTGGCCTACTCGGCTCGCAACCGTTCCGCTTCGATCCGCATTCCTTACGTCAACAGCCCTAAGGGCCGTCGTATCGAAGCCCGCTTCCCGGATCCGGCAGCCAACCCGTACCTGGCCTTCGCAGCGCTGCTGATGGCTGGCCTGGACGGCATCCAGAACAAGATCCACCCTGGCGATGCCGCCGACAAGAACCTGTACGACCTGCCGCCTGAAGAGGCCAAGGAAATCCCGCAGGTTTGCGGCAGCCTGAAGGAAGCCCTGGAAGAGCTGGACAAGGGCCGTGCGTTCCTGACCAAGGGCGGCGTGTTCAGCGACGACTTTATCGATGCCTTCATCGCTCTGAAAAGCGAAGAAGAAATCAAGGTTCGTACCTTCGTACACCCACTGGAATACGACCTGTACTACAGCGTCTGATCCCTGTGATGTGACAGAAAGGCCACCCTCGGGTGGCCTTTTTTCGTTGCGCGGTTGCCACAGCCGCGGTGCACCCGACCTGCCATTTGCTCTATGCTGGCCTCCATGCAAGCGCCACTCAGAGAAGTTTCCATGCGCTCACCCCTAGCCTCTCTTTTACTGCTGTGTTCGCTGCCTGCCGCCGCGCAGATCTACAAGTACACCGATGCCCAGGGCAACACCGCCTACAGCAACCAGCCTCCCGAGGGGCGTGCGAGCCAGACGGTCGAACTGCCGCCGCTCAACAGCGTCGAGTCGCCGCGCAAGTCGGCGCCGGTGACCCTGCCCAGCACGGCCGTCCAGGTGCCGCAGACTCAGTACAGCCAACTGGAGCTGACCGGCCTGCCGAGCGACGAAGCCCTGCGCGCCAACAACGGTACCTTCGACGTCGGCGTAGCGATCGTGCCCCGCCTGCGCTCGGGGGACCGGCTGCGCCTGGTCCTCGACGGCCAGCCCTATGGCCAGCCGACCAACGTGCCGCGGTTGCAACTGGTGAACGTCGATCGTGGTGATCACAGCCTGGCGGTGCAAGTGGTCGACAGCCAGGAAGCGGTCATCCAGGAAAGCGCCACCGTTACCTTCACGGTGCAGCGGGTCCACCTTCCATGAGGTATTGGGCACTTCTCTGGCTGGCCTTGAGCACCGCGTCGGCCCAGGCTGCGGTGTACACCTACGTCGACGCCAACGGCAACCGCGTGTTCACCGACCAGCCCGGCAAAGGCGCCGAACGCGTGCCGATGCCGACACGCTCCGGCACCAGCGCACCGGCGACCGCCACACCGCCACGCACCGGCAAGGTGGCCGTTCCGACTAAATCGACGGTGATGCGCTATCAGATGCTGCGCATCCTCGGCCCGCTGCCGGACACCGCCGTGCGCGAGGAAGACGGTTCACTGATCGTCACCCTCACCAGCGAGCCGGCCTTGCAGCCGAACCATCGCTACCGCCTGCTGCTGGACGGTGAAATCGCGCAGGCTCCGGGCCGCAGCCCGGTATTCGCCCTGAGCAACGTTGACCGCGGTACCCATACCCTGGCTGCCGAGATCATCGATCAGGACGACCATGTGATCGAACGCACACCTGCCCAGCCGGTTCATCTGCAGCGCATCTCGCTGATCCAGAAGCGCCGTGTCCATCCTTGCCGGACTGCCGATTACGGCGTACGTCCGGAATGCCCGCTCAAAGACAAACCCGAAGACGACTGAGCCGCGACCCGGCGGCTAACACTGGCGCACTCGATTGGTGCACTATCACGGCTGCCGAGAGTCGGAACGTGCCATTTTGGTTCGTCCTGGCGACATGCCACGGGTTTTCGCGCAGACGCTGAGCACCTGTGGCACTCATTTGTACGATCGGCGCTTCTTTTCGGAGCCTTGGTTTGGTTCTTGCATTTTCCCTGCACCAGCGAGTTTGTTTCGCGCGCGAACCCGGGCATTGCCGCGGGCGCCCTGTGCCAAAAGAGGTCACCTGTCCCCATGACCATCAGCGATGCCCTGCACCGACTGTTACTCGACAACCTCACCACTGCCACCATTCTGCTCAATGCCGACCTGCGCCTTGAGTACATGAACCCCGCAGCCGAGATGTTGCTGGCGATCAGCGGCCAGCGCAGCCATGGTCAGTTCATCAGCGAACTGTTCACCGAATCGACCGAAGCCCTGAATTCCCTGCGCCAGGCCGTCGAGCAGGCGCACCCCTTCACCAAGCGCGAAGCGATGCTGACCGCGCTGGCCGGCCAGACATTGACGGTCGACTATGCCGTGACGCCGATCCTCAGCAACGGCGCGACCTGGCTACTGCTCGAAGTGCATCCGCGCGATCGCCTGCTGCGCATCACCAAGGAGGAGGCGCAGCTGTCCAAGCAGGAAACCACCAAGATGCTGGTGCGCGGCCTGGCCCACGAGATCAAGAACCCGCTGGGCGGCATCCGCGGTGCTGCCCAACTGCTGGCCCGCGAGCTGCCCGAGGAAAGTCTCAAGGACTACACCAACGTCATCATCGAGGAAGCCGACCGCCTGCGTAACCTGGTCGACCGCATGCTTGGCTCGAACAAGCTGCCCTCGCTGGCCATGACCAACATCCACGAGGTATTGGAGCGCGTGGCCAATCTGGTCGAGGCTGAAAGCCAGGGTTGCATCACCTTGGTGCGCGACTACGACCCGAGCATTCCCGATGTCCTGATCGACCGCGAACAGATGATCCAGGCGGTGCTCAACATCGTGCGCAATGCCATGCAGGCCATCAGCGGCCAGAACGAGCTGCGCCTGGGCCGTATCAGCCTGCGCACCCGCGCCATGCGCCAGTTCACCATCGGCCACGTGCGCCATCGCCTGGTGAGCAAGATCGAGATCACCGACAACGGTCCGGGCATTCCGGCCCAACTGCAGGAAACCATCTTCTACCCCATGGTCAGTGGCCGTCCCGACGGCACCGGCCTGGGGCTGGCCATTACCCAGAACATCATCAGTCAGCACCAAGGCTTGATCGAATGTGAAAGCCACCCCGGCCACACCACCTTTTCGATCTTCCTGCCGCTGGAACAAGGAGCCGCTTCGTCATGAGCCGTAGTGAAACTGTCTGGATCGTCGATGACGACCGTTCCATCCGCTGGGTACTGGAAAAGGCCCTGCAGCAAGAAGGCATGACCACCCAGAGCTTCGACAGCGCCGATGGCGTCATGAGCCGGCTGGCACGCCAGCAGCCCGACGTGATCATCTCCGACATCCGCATGCCCGGCGCCAGCGGCCTGGACCTGCTGGCGCGCATTCGCGAACAGCATCCGCGCCTGCCGGTAATCATCATGACCGCCCATTCGGACCTGGACAGCGCGGTGGCCTCCTACCAGGGCGGAGCTTTCGAGTACCTGCCCAAGCCGTTCGACGTCGACGAGGCGGTCTCGCTGGTCAAGCGCGCCAACCAGCATGCCCAAGAACAGCAGGGCCTGACCGAAGTCCCGGCATTGACCCGCACGCCCGAGATCATCGGTGAAGCGCCGGCCATGCAGGAAGTCTTCCGCGCCATCGGCCGACTCAGCCACTCCAACATCACCGTGCTGATCAACGGTGAGTCGGGCACCGGCAAGGAACTGGTCGCCCACGCCCTGCACCGGCACAGCCCACGGGCCGCGTCTCCCTTCATTGCGCTGAACATGGCGGCGATCCCCAAGGACCTGATGGAGTCGGAGCTGTTCGGCCATGAAAAGGGCGCCTTCACCGGCGCGGCCAACCTGCGCCGTGGCCGTTTCGAACAGGCCGACGGCGGCACGCTGTTTCTCGACGAAATCGGCGACATGCCGGCCGATACCCAGACGCGCCTGCTGCGCGTGCTGGCCGATGGCGAGTTCTATCGCGTTGGCGGGCACATTCCGGTGAAGGTCGACGTGCGTATCATCGCCGCCACCCACCAGAACCTGGAAACCCTGGTGCACGCCGGCAAGTTCCGCGAAGACTTGTTCCATCGCCTCAATGTGATCCGCATCCACATCCCGCGCCTGTCGGACCGCCGTGAAGACATCCCGACCCTGGCCCGCCATTTCCTCAGCCGTGCCGCCCAGGAACTGGCGGTCGAGCCCAAGCTGCTCAAGAGCGAAACCGAGGAATACCTGAAGAACCTGCCGTGGCCCGGCAACGTGCGTCAGTTGGAGAACACCTGCCGCTGGATCACCGTGATGGCGTCGGGTCGGGAAGTGCACACCAGCGATCTGCCGCCCGAACTGCTGAGCCTGCCGCAGGACGCGGCACCGGTAACCAACTGGGAGCAGGCGCTGCGCCAGTGGGCCGACCAGGCCCTGGCACGCGGCCAGTCGAGCCTGCTCGACAGCGCCGTGCCCAGTTTCGAGCGGATCATGATCGAGACGGCCCTGAAACACACCGCCGGACGCCGTCGCGACGCCGCCGTGCTCCTGGGTTGGGGCCGCAACACCCTGACGCGCAAGATCAAGGAGCTGGGCATGAAGGTCGATGGCGCCGACGAGGACGAAGTCGAGGAAGCCTGACGTCCCGCACACCGCCTCGGGCATACCCGATCCCTGTAGCAGCGGCGCAAACCGCGTCCGGCCTCACCGCAGTGAGTCTGATGCACCGCACATACCGCCGACGCGGCTTGCGCCGCTGCTACAGGCGTACGTCAGATGCCCTCCACACCCCCCATGGCATACCCGATCCCTGTAGCAGCGGCGCAAGCCGCGTCCGGCCTCACCGCGGTGGGTCAGATAGACCGCATATACCGCCGACGCGGCTCGCGCCGCTGCTACAGGGGCTTGTAGAAACTCTCCGCTTTTGTGCATTGGCCTTGTGCAGTGCACCCACACGATGCGCTGCTGAACATCGCTGACCGTTCGGATAAAACCTCGTTCGTTTCAATGAGCTAAAAGACCGATATCCGAGAAAAATTATTTTTTCTTATATTTCAATCAGATAGAAAGCATATAAAAATTTCTGGGGTGCTCAGAAAGCTTCTGCAACAAAACTGGCACGCGCGCTGCAATGTACTAATCATTACCCAGTTTCGGGAACCTTGGTACAGGCAGGCCGGGGATTCCCTCTTTACACCGCGACTCCAGCCAAGGCTGGAATACCGCACTACTGTTTTGGGGACCTTGGTACAGGCAGGCCGGGACTCCCCTTCTTTACACCGAAACACCTGGCCCCGCGCCAGGTATTTCATCCCCGCTTGGGGGGCTCCGGTACAGGCAGGCTGGAGTCCCCTCTTTTATTGCTCGCCCAGCTCGATGGTGGTTTGCCAACGTTCATCGACCTGCACCGCGCGCCATTGCATCTGCAAGGGGCGCGCCGCCACGGCGGTCAACAACAACCCCTCCTCACTGCGCTGAATGCGCCAGGTTACCGGCTTGCCGTCCACCAGCAACCGCCCGCTGGCCGGCGCACCCGTGGCGTCGAACAGCATCGCCACCGTTCCTTCCACCACCTCGGCATGCACCTTCGGCTCGTCGTTGAACCACAGCACCAGCTGGTCGCGGTGCACTTCGATGTTGTCCAGGCGAGCAGGCTCGGGATTGGTCAGGCGGCCGATCATCAGGCCGATCAGCAGGCCGAACAGGGCTAGCGAGCCCAAGACCCGTGGCCACAGTTGCGAACGCTCGCTCGGATCAGGAGTAGAATGCTGCCCGTCCTTCAGTTCGGTGCCGCGCATGTTTCACGTGATCCTTTTTCAACCAGAGATTCCGCCCAATACGGGCAACATTATCAGGCTGTGTGCCAACAGCGGTTGTGCCCTGCACCTGATAGAGCCGATCGGCTTCGAGCTGGACGACAAGCGCTTGCGTCGGGCCGGCCTGGATTATCACGAATATGCCACTCTGCAGCGCCATGCCGATCTGGCCAGTTGCCTGGAAAGCCTGGGGCAGCCACGGGTGTTCGCGTTCACCACCAAGGGTTCGCGGCCGTTTCATGATGCCAGCTTCGAGAAGGGCGATGCGTTCCTGTTCGGTCCGGAAAGCCGTGGGCTGCCGGCCGAGGTGCTGGACGCGCTGGACAGCCAGCACAAGTTGCGCCTGCCGATGCGCGAGGGGTGCCGCAGTTTGAATCTGTCCAATACGGTGGCGGTGGCTGTCTATGAAGCCTGGCGACAGTTGGGGTTTGAGTAGGGCCTGAGGGCCTCTTCGCGGGCAGAGGGCTCGCGAAAGAGGCAGCACGCACACACAAAAAAGCGCCCCGAAAGGCGCTTTTTGTTCACAGCACGGCCATGCTTACTGGGCCGAAGGCGCTTCGCCCGATTCCTGCATGCGTTGCAGTTCCTGCGCGTAGAGCATGTCGAAGTTCACCGGAGCGAGCATCAGCGCCGGGAACGAACCGCGGGTTACCAGGCTGTCCAGGGTCTCGCGCGCATACGGGAACAGGATGTTGGGGCAGAAAGCACCCAGGGTGTGGCTCATCGAGCCTTCGTCCAGACCCTTGATCAGAAAGATACCGGCCTGTTGCACTTCGGCGATGAACGCCACTTCTTCGCCGTTCTTGACCGTGACCGACAGGGTCAGCACGACTTCGTGGAAGTCGCCTTCCAGGCCTTTCTGGCGGGTGTTCAGGTCCAGGGAAACGCTGGGTTCCCACTGCTGGCGGAAGATCGCCGGGCTTTTCGGGGCTTCGAACGACAGGTCACGCACGTAAATGCGCTGCAGCGAGAACTGCGGTTCGTTTTCGGCGGCAGCGCCATTGTTCGCTTGATCGGTCATCGCTGATCCTTGTGATCTTCAGAGGTGTGGGGGTAAAGGGGACCGAATCAGGCCCCCAGCAACGCGTCCAGCTTGCCGGCGCGCTCAAGGGCGAACAGATCGTCGCAGCCGCCGACGTGCAAGTCGCCGATCCAGATCTGTGGCACCGAGGTGCGGCCGGCCTTGGCGGCCATTTCGCGGCGCAGATCGGACTTGCCGTCGACCTTGATCTCGGTGAACTTCGCTTTCTTGCTTTCCAGCAGGTACTTGGCGCGCGAGCAGTACGGGCAATAGTCACTGGAGTAGACGACGATCGGCTTCATGTCACTTCACCACGGGCAGGTTGTCGGCACGCCAGCTCGATACGCCACCGGCCAGCTTGGCGGCGGTGTGGCCGGACTTGACCAGCTCGGCACAGGCAGTGCCGGCGTGCTGGCCGATGGCGTCGACCACGATCAGGGTCTTGCCCTTGTACTTCTCCAGCTCGCCGACGCGGCTGGCCAGCTTGTCCTGAGGAATGCTCAAGGCACCGACGATGTGGCCGGCGGCGTATTCCTTCTTGTTGCGGATGTCCACGACCACGCCCTGCTCGCTGTTGACCAGCGCAGTCAGCTCGCGGGGGCTGAGGCTTTTGGCACCCTTGCTCATTTCCAGCATGATCAGCATGACCAGCAGGACCACGAACGCGGTCACGAGCAGATAGTGATTTGTGGCGAATTCAATCAGGTGAGCAACCATCAGCGGGTTCCAGGGCGTTAAAATGTCGGCCAGTATACACAGCCGCCAAGTCCGGCCAAAGCCCGCCGGACGGAACCGCTCGGCCTCATTGCGGGTCTGTGCTTGTTGTTCTTGCGTCCGCGATGAAATAAACCGCCATGATTCGTCACACAGCCCCGCAATGCCCTAAAATGCCGGGCTTCTCCTGAATGCTCTTCTGACATAGCGAGTGGGATCCATGACAACCACGCCCAAACCCCTGGTCCTGATCATCCTCGATGGTTTCGGTCACAGCGAAAACCACGAGTACAACGCGGTCTATTCGGCGCGCAAGCCGGTGCTCGATGCACTCACGGCAAGCCAGCCCAACGGCTTGATCTCGGGCTCGGGCATGGATGTCGGCCTGCCCGACGGGCAGATGGGCAACTCGGAAGTCGGCCACATGAACCTGGGCGCCGGGCGTGTGGTGTATCAGGACTTCACTCGCGTGACCAAGGCCATCCGCGATGGCGAGTTCTTCACCAACCCCACCATCTGCGCGGCCGTGGACAAGGCCGTCGCAGCCGGCAAGGCGGTGCACTTCATGGGTCTGCTGTCCGACGGTGGCGTGCACAGCCATCAGGACCACCTGGTCGCCATGGCCGAGCTGGCCGCCGGTCGCGGTGCGCAGAAGCTCTACCTGCATGCTTTCCTCGACGGCCGCGACACACCGCCCAAGAGCGCGCAGGCCTCGCTGGAACTGATGGACGCGACCTTCGCCCGTCTCGGCCACGGCCGCACCGCCAGCCTGATCGGGCGTTACTTCGCCATGGATCGCGACAACCGCTGGGATCGCGTCAGCGCCGCGTACAACCTGATCGTCGACGGCGCGTCGGAATTCCATGCCGCCACTGCCGTGCAGGGTTTGCAGGCCGCCTACGAGCGTGGCGAGAGCGACGAATTCGTCAAGGCCACCACGGTAGGCGAGCCTGTCCGTGTCGAAGACGGCGACGCCGTGATCTTCATGAACTTCCGCGCCGACCGCGCGCGCGAGCTCAGCCGCGTATTCGTCGAAGACGATTTCAACGATTTCCCACGCGCACGCCAGCCCAAGCTGGCCGGCTATGTCGGCCTGACCCAATACTCGGCGAAGATCCCGGCACCGGCGGCATTTGCCGCTACCGGCCTGAACAACGTGCTGGGCGAGTACCTGGCGAAGAACGGCAAGACCCAGCTGCGCATCGCCGAAACCGAAAAGTACGCCCACGTGACGTTCTTCTTTTCCGGCGGCCGCGAAGAAGAGTTCCCTGGCGAAGAACGCATTCTGGTGCCTTCGCCGAAGGTTGCAACCTACGACCTGCAGCCGGAAATGAGCGCGCCGGAAGTGACCGACCGCATCGTCGAAGCCATCGAGCAGCAGCGCTATGACGTCATCGTGGTCAACTACGCGAACGGCGACATGGTTGGCCACAGCGGCATCATGGCCGCCGCGATCCAGGCGGTAGAGTGCCTGGACACCTGCGTGGGCCGTATCACCGCCGCACTCGACAAGGTCGGTGGCGAAGCGTTGATCACCGCCGACCACGGCAACTGCGAGCAGATGGAAGACGTCTGCACCGGTCAGGCACATACCGCGCACACCACCGAGCCGGTGCCCTTCATCTACGTCGGCAAGCGCGACGTCAAGGTTCGCGAAGGCGGCGTGCTGGCCGACGTGGCGCCGACCATGCTCTGGTTGATGGGCCTGCCCAAGCCCGAAGAAATGACCGGCACCTCGATCCTGGTACAAGGCTGACCCATGCTCCGCGCCCTGACGTTCCTAACCCTGACCTGCCTGCTCGGCCCGGCCTTCGCCGACGAGCGCGCGCAAACCCAGCAGCAGATCGATGCCACCCGCAAGGACATCGCCGAGCTGCAGAAAACCCTTGGCACGCTGCAGGCAGAAAGATCCGGGGTGCAGAAAGAGCTGCGCACGACCGAAACCGAGATGGGCAAGCTGGAAAAGCAGGTGGAGGCCCTGCAGAAAGAACTAAAAAAGACTGAGGGCGAGCTGGAGCGTCTCGATGGCGAGAAAGCCAAGCTCCAGGCCGCCCGGGTCGAACAGCAGCGCCTCATTGCCATCCAGGCCCGCGCGGCCTATCAGAGCGGGCGTCAGGAATACCTCAAGCTTCTGCTCAACCAGCAGAACCCGGAGAAGTTCGCCCGCACCCTGACCTATTACGACTACCTGAGCCAGGCCCGCCTGGAACAGTTGAAACGCTTCAACCAGACCCTGCAGAAGCTGGCCGGTGTGGAAAAGGACATCAACCTGCAACAGGCGCAGCTGTTGGTGCAGCAAGGCAACCTGGACAGCCAGCGCGAAGACCTCGACAAGGTGCGCAAGGAGCGCCAGGTCGCTCTGGCCAAGCTCAACGACCAGTACAAGCAGGGCGATCAGAAACTGCAGGCCCGCCAGCAGGATCAGGAAGACCTGGCCAAGGTGCTCAAGACCATCGAGGAAACCCTGGCCCGCCAGGCACGCGAGGCCGAGGAAGCGCGGCAGAAGGCCCTGCTCGCCGCTCAGGAGGCCGAGCAGCGTCGCCAGCGTGAGGCGGCTGCAGCCGCAGCTCGAGAGGCGCCGGCACCCGCGCCCCAGGCGCCTCGTGCGCCGTCGGGCCCGATGGTGTCGAGCAGCGGCGAGAGCTTCGGCGGTGCATTTGCCTCGGCGCGGGGAAAACTTCCATGGCCTGTCGATGGTCGACTGTTGGCACGCTTCGGGGAAACCCGCGGTGACGACGTTCGTACCAAATGGGATGGGGTGATGATCAGTGCCTCGGCCGGCAGCCAGGTGCATGCAGTGCATGGTGGCCGTGTGGTCTTCGCCGACTGGTTGCGCGGCGCCGGGCTTCTGGTCATTCTCGACCATGGCAATGGCTATCTCAGCCTGTACGGTCACAACCAGACCCTGCTCAAATCGGCCGGCGACGTGGTCAAGGCCGGTGATGCCATCGCCACCGTAGGAACCAGCGGCGGGCAGAGCACGCCAGCGCTGTATTTTGCAATACGCCAGCAAGGTAAACCGACCGACCCTTCGCAGTGGTGTCGCGGTTGACTGGCGCAGTCGTTCAAAAGCAGCCCTCAAAGGCGCGAACCCGTATCAGGAGTCTGTTAGACATGCCGCATCTGTCCCGCCTTACCTCGCTGGCCCTGACGATCGCCGTGGCCACCGCCGCCCCTGCGGTGGTCGCTGCCGATCTGTCCCCCCAGCCCGCCCGGGCAGCGAGTGCGGCCCCGGCCGCAGCGCCTTTGCCGCTGGACGAGCTGCGGACCTTTGCCGAGGTGATGGACCGCATCAAGGCGGCCTATGTCGAGCCTGTGGATGACAAGACCCTGCTGGAGAACGCCATCAAGGGCATGCTCAGCAACCTGGATCCCCACTCGGCCTACCTGGGCCCCGAGGACTTCCAGGAGCTGCAGGAAAGCACGAGCGGCGAGTTCGGCGGCCTGGGCATCGAAGTGGGCAGCGACAACGGCATGATCAAGGTGGTCTCGCCCATCGATGACACGCCAGCCTCCAAGGCCGGCATCGAGGCGGGCGACCTGATCGTCAAGATCAACAACCAGCCCACCCAGGGCCTGAGCATGACCGAGGCTGTCGACCTGATGCGCGGCAAGCTCGGCGAGAAGATCACCCTGACCCTGGTCCGCGACGGTGGCACGCCATTCGACGTGACGCTTGCGCGCGCCACCATCCAGGTCAAGAGCGTCAAGGCGCAATTGCTGGAAAACGGCTACGGCTACCTGCGCATCACCCAGTTCCAGGTGAAAACCGGCGAAGAAGTCGGCAAGGCCCTGGCGAAGCTGCGCAAGGACAACAACGGTAAGCTCAAGGGGCTGATCCTCGACCTGCGCAACAACCCCGGCGGCGTGCTGCAAAGCGCAGTGGAGGTGGCCGACCACTTCCTGACCAAGGGCCTGATCGTGTACACCAAGGGCCGTATCGCCAACTCGGAACTGCGCTTCTCCGCCGATCCGGCAGACGCCAGCGAGCGCGTGCCTCTGGTCGTGCTGATCAACGGCGGCAGCGCCTCGGCGGCGGAAATCGTTGCCGGTGCGCTGCAGGACCAGAAGCGCGGCATCCTCATGGGCACCGACAGCTTCGGCAAGGGCTCGGTGCAAACCGTGCTGCCGCTCAACAACGATCGTGCCCTGAAGATCACCACGGCGCTGTACTACACACCCAATGGCCGCTCGATCCAGGCCCAGGGCATCGTCCCGGACGTCGAAGTGCGCCAGGGCAAGGTGACCCGCGACGCCGATACCGAAAGTTTCAAGGAGGCCGACCTGCAAGGTCACCTCGGCAACGGCAACGGTGGCGCCGACCGGCCATCGGGCAAGACAGCGATCGGCGCCCGCAAGGCGCGGCCGCAGGACGATGACTTCCAGATCAGCCAGGCGCTCAGCCTGCTCAAGGGCCTGAGCGTGACGCGCGGCAACTGACATGCGCCGCATTCTGTTGCTGGCCATGTTTCTGCTGACGGCCGGACCGGCCTTCGCCGGTCCGGCCTACCTGAGCCTGATCATCGACGACCTTGGCCAGTCACCTGCCCGAGACAGTCGCACCCTGGCCCTGCCCGGTCCGGTGACCCTGGCGATCATGCCCGATACCCCGCATGCGGCCGATTTCGCTCGTCAGGCGCACAAAGCCGGCAAGACCGTGATGGTGCACATGCCCATGGACCCCGCGACCGGCCCGTTCGCCTGGCGTCCCGACATGCCTGCCAGTGAATTGCTCGGCCGACTGCAGGCTGCCTTGCGGGCCGTACCCTATGCCGCCGGCCTGAACAACCACGAGGGCAGCCGCATGACGTCGCAGCCCGAGGCCATGGCCCTGCTGATGAACGAATTGCAGCAGCACGGCATGTTCTTCGTCGACAGCCGCACCAGCGCAGCCACCGTGGCCGCCGCCAAGGCCCAGAGCATTGGCCTGGCCAGCCTGTCGCGGGATGTCTTCCTGGACGACACGCGTACCGTCGAGGCCATCGCTGGCCAGCTCGAGAAAGCCATTGCCCTGGCGCAAAAGCAGGGCACGGTGGTGATCATCGGCCACCCTTATCCACAGACCCTGGAAGTGCTGGAGCGCGAACTACCGCACTTGAAGGCCAAGGGAGTGGAGTGGATACCGGTCCGGCAGATGATCGGCGAGCGCGGCAACCGCGCGACGGCCGCTCACGGCAAGGGTGGGATCTACCACTGATCCACGCTTGCCGAGTGTCATAGATACTTGGCGAAGACCCGGTCGACCACGCCTTCGCGACGCATGTCATCGAGCGCTCGCTGCAGGCGCTCGACCACCTCCGGCGGTGTCTCCTTGTTCAGCGCCAGAAACAGCTCGGCGCTGTTGAAACGCAGCACCGTCTTGAGCCCATTGATCCCTTCCAGACGAGCCAGGTATCGACCCGCCGGGTCACCCGTGGCCCACAGGTCGATCTGCCCGTCGAGCAGCTTGCGCGCGTTGTCCTGGTCGCGCAGCGCGAGGATCGGACGCATGTCCCGCTCGGCCAGACTTTGCGCGATGGCATCGCCCTTGTAGGCGCCGATCCGATAGGGCCGGGCCTGGTCGAGATTCTCCAGGGTGATCGAGCTGTCTGCCCGGGCCAGCATGATCCAGTCATCCGGCCCCAGAGGACCGACCCACTTGAAGGCCTGTTCGCGCTCGGGCAGACGGGCGGTGACGAATACCCCATAGCCGGGATTGTTCAGGGCCAGCTTGTAGATACGGTCCCAGGGAAAGCGCAGGGTCATGCTGTAGGGAATCCCGGCACGCCGATACATTTCCTGCACCAACTCGGTCGCGATCCCGCGAATGTTGTCTTCCTGAGCGAAGTTCTTGTCGTTGCTGGCCATGTTGTAGGGCGGAAAATTCTCGGTCAGCAACACCATCGAGTAGCCCGCCGGAACTTCGGCGCGCACGGCACTGCCACTGAACAGCGCAGCACAGAAGGCGAAGGCGAGAAAGGTGCGGTCGAGCATTACGAGGTCTCTGCAGCAATGACAATGGCCAGAGTGCCGGGCGCATCGACTGCTGTAAAGCGCTGCAACGATTACGCGACAATGTGTCTACAACGCGCTGTGCAGCAGGTTTTCCAGAGCGGCCAGGTCCGGCACCCGGGCCACGGTTTCGCCGACCTGCACGGCGGCCATTTCCAGCGGCTTGAGCGGCACGTCCACGTAGCTCAACTGACTGTCGACCCGGCACGAGCGAGGCACGTGCTGGATCAACACGGCGATGAAACGCATCGAGGTTTCGCCCAAGGCGTTGAGCACGACGATGCGTGCGCGCTCGCCGATCACCGCCTCGCCGCCACTGGCGGCCTCGAAGCTGACCAGCGGCAGGCGCAGGTTGCGCCACTCGATCATCCCCAGGTGCCAACGCGGGGCTCCCAGCACCGGCTCGCCGGGCAGGTAGTCGATCAGCTCGGCCACCGCCACGTTGGGCAGCAGCAGATTGCGGTCGGCAAGGGGCAGCATCAGCGCGGGGAGGCTGTCGCGGCGACCGATCGCCCGGTCAAGCATGGGAGTCACCCCAGCGTTCGATGCATTCGAGCAACTGATTCTCCTGATAGGGCTTGCCCAGGTATTCGTTGACGCCAATGGCCATCGCCCGCTCACGATGCTTCTGCCCAGTGCGTGACGTGATCATGATGATGGGCAGATCCTTGAGCGTAGGATGCTGGCGAACCCGGCGCGCCACTTCGAAACCGTCCATGCGCGGCATCTCGATGTCCAGCAGGAGAATGTCGGGGCTGTACTCCTGCAGCAGCGCCATGGCATCGACCCCATCCTTGGCCGTCAGCACCTGCATGCCGTGGCGCTCCAGCAGGCGGCTGGTGACCTTGCGCACGGTCACCGAGTCGTCCACCACCAGTACCTGCAAGCGCCGCACCTGCGCGCCGTGCTGGTAGCCGGTACGGGGCACGTGCACCCCCTGGCGGGCCCGCAGCTGCGCCAGCAGATCGAGAATCAGGACCACGCTGCCATCGCCGAGAATGGTCGCCCCACCCAGGCCTGGTACCGCTGCGAACTGAGTGCCCAGGCTCTTCACCACGATTTCGCGGGAGCCGGCCAGGGCATCGACCTGTACCGCCACCTGCTGATCGAAGGCGCGCACCAGCAGTACCGGCAAAGGCTGGCTTTGCGCGGTCAGCGAGGGCACGGCAAGCCCATGCAGCAAGGTACCCAGGTAGCGCAGGTCGTAGACCCGCCCGGCGTAGCCGTAGCGCGGTGGAGCGGATTGGTAGGCGTCGTGCAACTCGCCGGGCAAGACCCGCACGATGCCCTCGATGCTGTTCAGCGGGATCGCGTACTGTTCCTCACCGCACTGCACCATCAAGGCACGATTGACCGACACAGTGAACGGCAGGCGAATCTGGAACCGTGCGCCCTGCCCTGGCCGCGAGTCGATACTCATGGCGCCGCCCAACTGCTTGACCTCTTCATGGACCACGTCCATGCCCAGGCCCCGGCCGGAAATCTGTGTGACCTTGGTGGCCGTGGAGAAACCGGGTTGCAGGATGAACTGCAGCACGTCGTGATCGCTGAGCTCGCTGTGCGGATCCAGCAAGCCGCGCTTGATCGCCTTGGCTCGCACCGCAGCCAGGGGCACCCCGGCACCGTCGTCACTCATTTCGATGACGATGTCGCCGCCCTGGTGCAGCAAGGCCAGGCGAATGTGCCCCACAGCGGGCTTGCTGGCCGCCATTCGCATCTCGACCGGCTCCAAGCCATGGTCGACGGCGTTGCGCAGCATGTGTTCGAGCGGCGCGATCATGCGCTCCAGCACACTGCGGTCCATCTCGCCCTGTGCCTCGCTGACTTCGAACTCGACCTCCTTGCCCAATTCCTCGGCGACCTGCCGCACCACCCGCTGCAAGCGCGGCACCAGGCGCTCGAACGGCACCATGCGCGTACGCATCAGGCCTTCCTGCAACTGGCTGTCGACCCGCGCCTGCTGCTGCAGCAAGGTCTGCGCCTCCAGGTTGCGTCCGGCCAGGGTTTCCTTGAGGTCGAGCAGGTCCGACGCCGATTCGAACAAGGCACGTGACAGCTGCTGCAACTGCGAATGACGATCCATTTCCAATGGGTCGAAATCTTCGTAACCCTGGCCCTCCACCTGCTGGCGGCTGAGGATGCGGCTTTGGGTTTCGGTGTCCAGACGGCGCAACTGGTCGCGCATGCGTTCGATGGTGGTTTCCATTTCTTGCAACGCCACCTGAGCGTCATTGACCTGCTGTTCGATGCGCCCGCGAAAGATGGATGTCTCGCCAGCCAGGTTGCCCAACTCGTCGAGCAGCTCGGCGCCGACCTTGATCACATCGACCGGACCACGCTCCGCCGCCACCGGTTCGGCAGCCGCAGGCTTGGGCAGGTTGGCAGGCGCTGGCTCACTGCCCGTAGCGAACTCGGCGATCGCGGCAATCAGCTTCCCGGCCGCCGGCAAGGGTTGCCCGGAGCGAACCGCATCGAGCATCTGCGCCAGACGGTCGTGACCTTTGTGCAGCAAGCCGAACAACTGCGTCGAGGCCTGCAGCTGGCCTTGAGAGATGCGTTCGTAGACCGATTCCAGTTCATGGGCCAGATCGCCCAGCGGACCGATCTCCACCATCCGCGCCCCGCCCTTGAGTGTGTGCAGGTCGCGCAGCAGGTTTTCCGCTTCGAGGTGGTTGGCGGGCTCGGCCTGCCAGCGCAGAAGCGCAGCGCCGGCGCTTTCGACGATGTCCAGGCCTTCTTCGATGAAGATACTCAACAACTCGCCGTCGTCGGCGTCCTCGGCCTCGCTGTCAGCGTCCGACTCGCTCAGCCAGCGCCGCTGGGTCTGTTCAATCGATTCTTCGTCGCCAGCGTTGGCAACCCCGCTGCCAAGCCGGGCGAGATCGATCATCGCCCCACCGTCGCGCGGCACTACGCCCATGGCGTGCGGATCCAGAGACCCCTGCAGCAACGTGCGCAGGGCGCGCACAGGGATGGGCTGCGCCTTGACCTCCTGGCCTGCGGCCAACTGGTCGAGCATGCCGATCATGGCTTCCTGGGCCTGCTCGGCTTCCTGGAAAAAGCCGGGACTGACGCTCAGGCTGCTTTCTTCGACCGCACCGTAGAGGTCGAGCAAGGCCTCGCACAGCTCGTCGAGCGCCTGCACATCGGTCAATTGCGCCTGTTCGCCCAGCAGCGTCAGTTGGTCGAGCAGAATCGGTAACTCCTGACGGCTGTCCGGGTGCTGCTGCCAGCGCTGCAGCAGACGCTCGGCATCCAGGAGGATATCCATGCCCTCGTCCAGCAGCCGCTCGATCAGTTGCGGCGCCTGGACCTGCCGGGCATCACCTTGCGCCTGCACGCCCTGCAGACGCTCGGCGGTGCGTTCCTGCACACGCTGGATCAACTCGACAGCGCCTGGGATGGGCGTCAACGGTTGCGCGGGCAACTGCAGCAGCTTCTGCCGCATCAGATAGTGGGCGTCGCCCAGCAGGCTCAATTCCCGGGCCTGGAACGGTAGCCGGCGGGCACGCAGCTCGCGGGCCATGACGTCGAACGCGGTGGCCAACTCGGCCAACGGCGTGACACCGGCCACCAGCGCACTGCCCTTGAGCGTGTGCAAGGCCCGCTGCAACTCGTCGGTGATCGCTACATCGCTGCCCTGCTCGTCCAGCGCGAGAAACCGCTCGACACCGCTCAGGTGGCTCAGGGCTTCACTGTGAAAGATCTCCAGCAGTTGCGTATCCAGCGGTTCGGGCTCCAGGCCCCGCTGGGTTGCTGGGATGGCAAGTGGCTCGGCTTGCGGAGCCGTCATTGCCAACGCCGCCTCAGCCACTTCCAGCACAGGCTCGTGGGCGAGCTGCGGTGCCTCGCTGGTGCGTTGCAGATAGTCCTCGACGGCCGCCAGTCCGGTCACGACCCGTTCCCAGGAAGCCTGCGGGCCGGCCAGCAGGCTGTCTTGAACGGCCTGGTTGCAGGCTTGCAGCACGGCAGCCGCCCGGGGCAGCGCCAGCATGACCAGGGCGCCGCGCAACTGCGTCAGCAGCGGGGCCAGTGTCCGCAGGCGTGGCAGATCCCATTGCCCGTCGGTGGAGTCGGTCAGGACGTCCCTGGCCTCCTGCAGCCCGAAGCGAATTTCGCGCATCACCACCTGGCGAATCTGCGTCAGGTCGGTGCTGGACGCCTGCGGCTCGTCGCGGCCGGGCGCATCGCTGGGGCCGGCCATTCCGGCCAGTGTGGACTCGACATAGAGCAGGGCTCCGGCGACGTCCATCAACACCGCATCGTTGGGTTCGCGCGTGCCCTGCACCAGACCCTGAATGACTGCCAACTGATCGATGATCACCTTGCGTGGCTGACCGAAACCCAGCACCGCCAAGGCGTCGGCAATCTGCCGCAACGGTGCCATCAGGGCGTTCAATTCCTGGGTGTACTCGCGCCCGCCGCGCACGAACAGGTCCAGTTGAGCCTTGACCTTGAGCAACTCCTCGCACAAGGCCGGGAGTACGTATTCGTGCCGTTCGGCCATGATCACTCCGGGTTCGCATCGGGGCTGGGCGCAGGCAGGGTGAAGCCGGACACCGAACGGCGCATCTCGCTGGCCATCTGCGCCAGGTTGCCGATGCTTTCAGCCGTGGCACTGGAGCCTGAGGACGTCTGCTCGGTGATCTGCTGGATCACCGACATGGTGTGCGAGATCTGCCCTGCCGAGCTGGTCTGCTGCTGGGCCGCGCTGGAAATGATCTGGATCAGCTCGGCCAGATCCTGGGATACGCCTTCGATCTCTTCCAGGGCAATGCCGGCATCGTGGGCCAGGCGCGCACCGCGCACCACCTCGAAGGTGGTCTGCTCCATGGAAGTGACCGCCTCATTGGTGTCGGCCTGGATCGCCCGCACCAGCGTCTCGATCTGCCGGGTCGCAGAGGACGAGCGCTCGGCCAGGCGCTGCACTTCATCCGCCACCACGGCAAAACCACGACCGGCCTCGCCCGCCATGGAGGCCTGAATCGCCGCGTTCAGGGCGAGAATGCTGGTCTGGTCGGCAATGTCGTCGATCAGACTGACGATATGGCCGATTTCCTGGGACGATTCACCCAGCCGCTTGATGCGCTTGGCGGTGTCCTGAATCTGCTCGCGGATGTTGTCCATGCCCTGGATGGTGTTGTTCACCACCTCGCTGCCCTTGTTGGCGATGGTTACCGAACGGTCGGCGACCTTGGCCGATTCCCACGCGTTGGTCGACACCCGGTCGATCGACTGGGCCATGTCGCTGATCGCCACCGACGCATCGCTGATCTGCTGCGCCTGATGCCCCGACGCACGTGCCAGTTGGTGGGCAGTGGCCTGGGTGTCCTGGACGGCAGTCGCCACTTCTTCGGCGGTCAGGTTGATGGTGGCGACCAAGTCGCGCAGCTGGTCGATGGAGTGATTGATCGAGTCGGCAATGGCACCGGTGAATTCTTCGGTGACCGAGGCGGTCACGGTCAGGTCGCCATCGGCCAACCCGCCGATCTCGTCGAGCAGACGCATGATCGCGGCCTGGTTGCGCTCGCTTTTCTCGGCCGTTTGACGCAGTTGCCGCTTGGTTTCACGCACCATCACCAGCGCGATCAGAATGATCGAAGCCAGCGCCAACAGGCCGAGGATATAGCCTCCGACGGTGCCGGCAGAACGGCCGTTGGCCAGGTTCTCGAAGCCGCTGGCCAGGCGCGAGGCTTCTTCGAGCAGGGTCTGCGACTGGTTGAAAATGTTGCTGGCCGAAGCCCGTACCTGAAACAGTTCGGGCGAGGTTTCCAGGATCTCGTCGACGCTGCCCGAGACGAACTGGAACAGCTCGGCGATCTCGCGCAAACGGGCACGGGCTTCCGGGTCCTGCACCTGGGTCACCCGGATCAGCGCATTGCCGTCGAGCATGCCGCCCAGCACTTGACCGAAGCGGTTGGCGTCGCGACCAAAGCTCTCCGCTGCCTGGGCCGCGCTTTCATCGCCGGACAGCACCGTGTTGACGGCCCCCAGAATGCGCTCGGCCAGCAGCGACTGACGTTGCGCCACGGCCACTTGGCTGGCAGGCGCTGCCCCGCGCAGCAGGGTGTCGACGACCTTGTCGTATTCGACCTGCAGCTGCGGCACCGTTTCGGCCAGGGTCGCGGCCACCTGGTGCAGCGACAACACGGTCTGTTCGCTGGCCAGGATGGCATCGGCATTCTGTCGCAACTCGTCCCAGTCACGCTGCACCAGGCGCATCTGCTCACGCATCGCCGCGGGGGCTGCAGGCAGCCCGGTGGCGCTGTCGCCTTCCTTGAGAAAGCCCCAGCGCCGCTCGAAATCGTTGCGCGCATCCGCCAGCAGCTTGAACGCTGCGGTCTTGCCGGCGGCGGCCTCGGTGGCGTTCTTGGCGATGCGCTGAGACAACACGCGCAACTCGCCAGCATGGCCGATGTACTGCTTGTCGTAGGTGGACTGGGTGTTGAGGTAGGTGAAGTTGGCGAACAACAACACGATGAAGATCACCAGGGCCACGAACAGCCCGATGATCTGCGCACCGGCTCGGGAGCCCAGCAGGGAGTTGCCTGGCCAGCGCTTGATCATCGTGCAAACCTGCGCAGGAAGAATTCGGTGCAAAAGATGGAGATACGCATAGGCATGCTCAGAGTGCTACATCCAGAAAAGCGCGGGCTTGTACCAGGCGGTCCGGGCTGAACACGCACCAGCGGTGTTCACGCACGAAGTGCCCTTGCAGGAACGGCACGGCCGCAGGGAGTGCCGTGTCAGGCACTGAAGGCTCGTGGCTGGCGGAACCGAAGTGCTGCAGGCCGGCCACTTCGTCCACCAGCAGGCCGACGAAGATGTCCGCGCGGTCCACCACTAATACTCGATGCTGTTTGCGCTGCGGCGACAGGGCATGGCCAAAGAAGCCGCCCAGGTCGATGACCGGCAGCAGGCGCCCACGCAGATTCGACACACCCACGACCCAAGGCCTGACGCCCGGCAAGCGGGTGCTGCGTGGTTCGGGCAGCACTTCGGCGACCTCGCCCATCGGCGCGACGTACCAGTGCCCGGCCAGGCGAAAGCCAATGCCGCTCCACGTCTGCAGACGCAGTTCCTGAGAAGGCAATTCGGCGGCCAGCAAACGGCAGCGCTGGTCGATATCCAGCAGCAGGTCGAATGCGGTGCGTGACTCCAGCATCGGCGCGGGTCAACCGGCCAGTACGGTGTTCAACGTCTGGATCAGGGTCTCCTCATCCACCGGCTTGGTCAGGTAGCCCTTGGCGCCCTGACGGGTGCCCCAGACCTTATCGGTTTCCTGATCCTTGGTAGTGATCATGATCACCGGAATGCCCACGGTTTCTTCATCCTTATGCAACTGGCGTGTCGCCTGGAAGCCGTTCAGGCCCGGCATGACGATATCCATCAGGACCGCGTCGGGCTTTTCCTGCCGGGCCAGGGCCACGCCATCGGCACCGTTCTGAGCCTTGAGCACTTCATGACCGTGCTTTTCCAGCATGCCGGTGAGTTTGTAGGTTTCCGTCTGCGAATCATCGACGATCAGGATTCGAGCCATGCTGTTCCCCATGCGGTGAAGACCCTGGCACGCGCCAGGGCCGGACATCGTTCGCTACGCGGCGAAACCCGGCACATGGGCACGGATCGCGGCGAGCAGTTCTTGCTTGCTGAAAGGCTTGGTCAGAAATTGATCCGAGCCTGCGGTGCGGCCGCAGGCCTTGTCGAACAGGCCATCACGCGACGACAACATCACGACCGGAATCGCACTGAAGTCACTGTTGCTCTTGAGCAGCGTGCAGGTCTGGTAGCCATCCAGGCGCGGCATCATGACATCGATAAAGATGATATCGGGACGCTCGTCGACGATCTTGGCCAAGGCGTCGAAACCATCGAGGGCCGTGATCACCTGGCAGCCTGCCTGTTCGAGCAACAGCTCGGCGGTGCGACGAATCGTCTTGGAGTCGTCGATCACCATGATCTTGAAGGCGTCAGGCGTTTTCATGGAGGCTCTGGTGTGCGATTTTTCCGATGGGCCCGTTCGCGGGCAGACGACTCGCGAAAGGGCCATCCGGCCAATAGAGATGCCCGAGCCTTTTTAGCACACTCTCCCACGGCGTTCCATGGCCGCTGCCCCTTGACCTGCGGGCCACGCGGCGCCACCCTGACGCCACTTTCCAAGACCCATTCGCAAGCGGCACGTCCCGCGTACAGGAGCTACCCCATGAGCGTTCGCCTCGGCATTGTCATGGACCCGATCGCCAACATCTCCTACAAGAAGGACAGCTCGCTGGCCATGCTGCTGGCCGCACAGGCGCGTGGCTGGTCGCTGTTCCACATGGAAATCCAGGACCTGTATCAAGGCCAGGGCCAGGCCCGCGCCCGGATGCGTCCGCTCAAGGTCTTCGCCGATCCGCAGCACTGGTTCGAGTTCGAGTCGGAATTCGACGCACCGCTGGCCGATCTCGACGTCATCCTGATGCGCAAGGACCCACCCTTCGATCTCGAATTCGTCTACAGCACCTACCTGCTCGAACAAGCCGAAGCCGCTGGCGTGCTGGTGGTGAACAAGCCGCAGAGCCTGCGCGACTGCAATGAGAAGATGTTCGCCACGCTGTTCCCGCAACTGACTCCGCCCACGCTGGTCAGCCGCCGCGCCGACATCCTGCGCGAGTTCGCTGCCGAGCATGGCGACGTCATTCTCAAGCCGCTGGACGGCATGGGCGGCACCTCGATCTTCCGCCATCGGGTGGGCGACCCGAACCTGTCGGTGATCCTCGAAACCCTGACGGCCATGGGCACCCAACAGATCATGGCGCAGCGCTACCTGCCGGCGATCAAGGACGGTGACAAGCGCATCCTGATGATCGACGGCGAGCCGGTGCCGTACTGCCTGGCGCGCATTCCGGCCAGCGGTGAAACCCGCGGCAACCTGGCCGCCGGTGGTCGCGGCGAAGCGCGCCCGCTGAGCGACAAGGACCGCTGGATTGCCGAACAGGTCGGTCCGTCGCTGCGCGCCAGGGGCCTGCTGTTCGTCGGCCTGGACGTGATCGGTGAGCACCTGACCGAAATCAACGTCACCAGCCCCACCTGCATTCGCGAAATCGACGCGGCTTTCGGCACCGATATCGGTGGCCAATTGATGGAAGCCATCGATCGCAAGCTCAAGGCACGCTGACCCTACGTCCCTGCTACGGGTTATGATGCACGCCCTTTCAGTTGCCGGGCGCGCATTGTCGCCCGGGTTGCATGCCTGCCGGATTCTTCATGACGCTGCCCGCCGACCTCCCTGCTGAACTGACCCGCATCGGTGCTCGCCCTGCGGATCGGCTGGGTTTTACCCTCTTTCTTGCGGCATTGCTGCACGTCGCCCTGATCGCCGGGGTGGGCTTCGGCATCCAGCCACCGACTCAGATCAGCAAGACGCTGGAAGTGACCCTGGCACCGCTCAAGAGCCAGACCGCGCCCAAGGATGCGGACTTTCTGGCCCAGGACAACCAGCAGGGCAGCGGCACCCTGGATAAGAAGGCGGTGCCCAAGACCACCGAAGTGGCGCCCTTCCAGGACGACAAGATCAACAAGGTGACGCCACCGCCCGCGCCCAAGCCGGTCACCCAGCCCGAGCCTGCGCCGGTCAAGAAGGCCATCGCCACCACGGCGCCCAAACCCGTGAAGACCGAGGCACGACCGCCGCCGGTCAAGCCCGAGCCCAAGCCCAAGGCCGCCACCCCCGAATTCGACAGCTCGCAGCTGTCCAGCGAGATCGCCAGCCTGGAAGCCGAGCTGTCCCATGAACAGCAGGCCTACGCCAAGCGCCCGCGCATCCACCGCTTGAGTGCGGCCTCGACCATGCGCGACAAGGGCGCCTGGTACAAGGACGACTGGCGCAAAAAGGTCGAACGCATCGGCAACCTCAATTACCCCGACGAAGCGCGGCGCCAGCAGATCTACGGCAGCCTGCGCCTGATGGTCTCGATCAACAGCGACGGGTCGCTCTACGAGGTGCTGGTGCTGGAGTCGTCCGGCCAGCCGCTGCTCGACCAGGCCGCTCAGCGCATCGTACGCCTGGCTGCGCCGTTCGCACCGTTTACCGGCGATCTGGCCGACGTCGATCGCCTGGAGATCATCCGTACCTGGCGCTTCGCCAAGGGCGACCGTCTGCAAAGCAACTGAAGCGGATGAAACTGTGCCCCCACGCTTGTCAGGCCGACGAGGCAACGCCACACTACAAAGTATGAAAAACCTCGAAACCAGCTACCTCAGGAACCAGTTCCTGATCGCCATGCCACACATGGCGGACCCCAATTTCGCCCATACCTTGACCTACATCGTCGAGCACACGCCCAATGGCGCGATGGGCCTGGTGGTGAATCGCCTGCAGGACCTGAACCTGGCGGATATACTCGAGCAACTGCGACCGGAAACCGAACCCGCAGCCTCCTGCCAACAGGTGCCGATCTACAATGGCGGACCGGTGCAGACCGACCGCGGTTTCGTCCTGCATCCCAGCGGCCCGGTGTTCCAGGCCACGGTGGACCTGGGCGAGGTTTCGCTGTCCACCTCCCAGGACATCCTGTTCGCCATCGCCGACGGCGAAGGCCCCGCGCAAAGCCTGATCACCCTGGGTTACGCGGGCTGGGAAGCCGGCCAGCTGGAGGCCGAGCTGGCCGACAACGCCTGGCTGACCTGCCCGTTCGACCCCGACATCCTGTTCAACACCGACAGCGAGCAGCGCCTTGGCGCCGCCGCCGCACGCCTGGGCATCAATCTCAGCCTGCTCACCAGCCAGGCGGGTCACGCCTGATGGCCGCCCCCAGACTGCTGCTCGGCGTCGACTACGGCACCAAGCAGATCGGCTTCGCGGTGGGCCAGGTGATCACCGGCCAGGCGCGCGAACTGTGCACCCTGAAGGCCCAGAACGGGGTGCCTGACTGGACTCGTGTCGAAGCGCTGATCAAGGAGTGGCAGCCGGACGCCATCGTCGTTGGCCTGCCGTTGAACATGGACGGCAGCCCCAGCGAAATGAGCGAGCGCGCGGAAAAGTTCGCCCGCCGCCTGAACGGCCGTTTCAACATCCCGGTGCACACCCACGACGAACGCCTGACCACCTTCGAAGCCAAGGGCGAACGCATGGCCCGCGGTGGCCAGCGTGGCAGCTACCGTGACAACCCGGTCGATGCCATCGCCGCCAAGTTGCTGTTGCAAGGCTGGCTGGAGGCCAACGCGCTGGGTGACAACGCCTGAAGATGACAGCCGCCGTACCCCAGCCCCCTGTAGCAGCGGCGCAAGCCGCGTCCGGCCTCGACGCATTCTTCCAGATACACCGCACGACCGCCGACGCGGCTCGCGCCGCTGCTACAGGTGGGGTGCAAGCCGCGTCCGGCCTCGACGCATTCTTCCAGATACACCGCACGACCGCCGACGCGGCTCGCGCCGCTGCTACAGGTGCCGTGCAAGCCGCGTCCGGCCTCGACGCATTCTTCCAGATACACCGCACGACCGCCGACGCGGCTTGCGCCGCTGCTACAGGTGCGGTGCAAGCCGCGCCACGTTGCACCCCTCTCTTCGGACGATCTCAACCACAGGAGCACACATGAGCCTTCCCAACCCGGCCGAGCTGATCGGCGCGATGGCAGTCGACCTCAAGGCCCATCTGGCCAGGCGCTCCATTGCCGAGCCACGCTACATCGGCATTCACAGCGGCGGTGTCTGGGTCGCTCAAGCGTTGCTGCAGGCCATGGACAGCGAAGCACCGCTGGGCACCCTGGACGTATCGTTCTACCGCGACGACTTCAGCCAGAACGGCCTGCACCCACAGGTACGGCCCTCGGCCCTGCCCTTCGAGATCGAGGGCCAGCATCTGGTGCTGATCGATGACGTACTGATGAGCGGCCGCACCGTCCGCGCAGCCCTCAACGAGCTGTTCGACTACGGGCGCCCCGCCAGCGTGACCCTGGTCTGCCTGCTCGACCTGGACGCCGGCGAACTGCCGATTCGTCCCGACATCGTCGGCGCCACCCTGTCACTGGCCGCCCATGAGCGGGTAAAATTGCTCGGCCCGTCCCCGCTCGCCCTCGAGCGCCAGGACCTCGCTTCCGCCTCCAGCCTTTAAGAGCCCCCGCCATGACGCCTATCGACGCCAAGCGCCCGCTGCAGCTCAATGACCAGGGCCAGCTACGCCATTTTCTTTCCCTCGACGGCTTGTCCCGCGAACTGCTGACCGAAGTGCTCGACACGGCCGACTCGTTTCTGGAAGTCGGCGCGCGCGCGGTCAAGAAAGTCCCGCTGCTGCGCGGCAAGACCGTGTGCAACGTGTTCTTCGAGAACTCCACGCGCACCCGCACCACCTTCGAACTGGCCGCCCAGCGCCTGTCGGCCGACGTGATCACCCTGAACGTGTCGACCTCCTCGACCAGCAAGGGTGAAACCCTGTTCGACACCCTGCGCAATCTCGAAGCGATGGCCGCCGACATGTTCGTCGTGCGCCATGCCGACTCCGGAGCCGCACACTTCATCGCCGAGCACGTCAGCCCGGAAGTGGCCATCATCAACGGTGGCGACGGCCGCCACGCCCACCCGACCCAGGGCATGCTCGACATGCTCACGATTCGTCGGCACAAGGGCGGCTTCGAGAACCTGTCGGTGGCGATCGTTGGCGACATCCTGCATTCGCGCGTGGCCCGCTCGAACATGATCGCACTCAAGACCCTGGGCTGCCGGGACATCCGCGTGATCGGGCCGAAGACGCTGCTGCCCGTGGGCGTCGAGCAGTATGGCGTCAAGGTGTTCACCGACCTGGAACAGGGCCTCAAGGACGTCGACGTGGTGATCATGCTGCGCCTGCAGCGTGAGCGCATGAGCGGCGGCCTGCTGCCCAGCGAAGGCGAGTTCTATCGGCTCTACGGCTTGACCACCGCACGCCTGGCTGGCGCCAAGCCCGATGCCATCGTCATGCACCCCGGACCGATCAACCGCGGCGTCGAGATCGAATCGGCCGTCGCCGACGGCCCCCATTCGGTGATTCTCAACCAGGTCACCTACGGCATCGCGGTCCGCATGGCGGTGCTGTCGATGGCCATGAGCGGGCAGACAGCCCAGCGTCAATTCGAGCAGGAGAACGCCCAGTGAGCCTCAGTATTCTTGGCGCCCGGGTGATCGACCCGGCCAGCGGCCTGGACCAGATCAGCGACCTGCACATCAGCCAGGGCCGGATCGTGGCGATCGGCGACGCACCCGTCGATTTCACCGCCAGCCAGCGCGTGGACGCCACTGGCCTGGTCGCCGCCCCAGGCCTGGTCGACCTCAGCGTGTCGCTGCGCGAGCCCGGCTACAGCCGCAAGGGCACCATCGCCAGCGAAACCCGTGCCGCCGCAGCCGGTGGTGTCACCAGCCTGTGCTGCCCGCCGCTGACCAAACCGATTCTGGATACCTCGGCGGTGGCCGAACTGATCCTGGATCGCGCCCGCGAAGCCGGCCATGCCAAGGTGTTCCCGATCGGCGCCTTGAGCAAGGGTCTGGAAGGGGAGCAACTGGCCGAGCTGATTGCCCTGCGCGATGCCGGCTGCATTGCCTTTGGCAACGGCCTGAACAGCTTCGGCAACAATCGCACGCTGTGCCGCGCGCTGGAATATGCCGCCACCTTCGACCTGACCGTGATCTTCCATTCTCAGGACCGTGATCTGTCTGCGGGCGGGCTTGCCCACGACGGGCCAACCGCTGCCTTTCTGGGCCTGGCGGGCATTCCCGCCACCGCAGAAACCGTCGCCTTGGCGCGCGACCTGCTGCTGGTCGAGCAGAGCGGCGTGCGCGCGCACTTCAGCCAGTTGACCACCGCCCGCGGTGTGGAGCTGATCGAACAGGCGCAGGCGCGCGGCCTGCCGGTCACGGCTGACGTGGCGCTGTACCAGTTGATTCTGACCGACGAAGCGCTGACCGGATTTTCCAGCCTGTACCACGTGCAACCGCCACTGCGATCCGTAGCGGATCGGGAAGGCCTGCGCGCGGCGGTGAAGAAGGGCGTGGTGCAGGCGATTGCCAGCCACCACCAGCCGCACGATCGCGACGCCAAGCTGGCGCCATTCGGTGCGACCGAGCCAGGCATCAGCAGTGTGGAACTGTTGTTGCCCTTGGCACTGACCTTGGTACAGGACGGCCTGCTCGACCTGCCGACCCTGCTGGCCCGTCTGGGCCAAGGCCCGGCCGACGCCATGCGGCTACCGGCTGGGCGCCTGCAAGTGGGCGCGGCGGCGGATCTGGTGCTGTTCGATGAAAACGTCTCGACGGTGGCCGGGGAGCGCTGGCTGTCCAAGGGCGCCAACTGCCCGTTCCTCGGTCACACCTTGCCGGGTGCCGTGCGTTACACCCTGGTGGACGGGCATATCAGCTTCAGTCACTGATACCGCAGCGCACCCTTCGCGGGCAGGGCGGCGTACCCTGTGGGAGCGGGGCGGGCGGCTGAGCCCTCTGCCCGCGAAGGCCTCCCTGCAATCTACCTGATACATCACACACAGACCATATGGCCTTGTCACCAACTACCGACGCTGCGCGTTCTTCATCGACACCTGATCATTCAGGGTCCAGAAGTCATACAGCACCCCCACCAGAAACAATCCCCCGGTCAGCAGGTAGATCACACCCGTGATCCACTTGCCTTGGTACATGCGGTGCACACCGAACAAACCGAGGAACGTCAGCAACACCCACGCCACGTTGTAGTTGGTATCGCCGCTGTGAAAGCGCATGTCGGCCTGCCGGTCCATGGCCGGGATCAGGAACAGGTCGATGATCCAGCCGATACCGAACAGGCCCAGGGTGAAGAACCAGATCGTTCCGGTGACCGGCTTGCCGTAATAGAAGCGATGAGCGCCGGTGAAGCCCAAAATCCACAGCAGATAGCCCATGATCTTGCTGTGGGTATCATGGATCCGATAGGTGTTCATTCTCGATGCAAGTCCTCTGATATAAAAATTTTCTAAACAAATTTGTGACTTTTTTGTCCCGTCCCGACGTATGGCATTTCTGTGACCGACATCGGCTGAACCCTTGCAGCACCTGACTTGCGTGCCGCACAAAGGACAATTCTGCGCCGAAATGGTGCCATTTGCGACCTTCGAGCCTCGACCAGCGGATTAAAAACCCTACAAAAAGCTGTTATAAAGTCGCGCGCCTACCCATATGAGCCCTGCCGAATGCGTCCATTTTTCAAGACATGGCTGACCATCTGCCTATTATTGCCCCTGGCCGCCCACGCCACCAATCGTGAGCAACGACTTCCCGCTGGCTTCAATGGCTACACCGCCAAGCCCGCTTCCGAACAATCGCAACGTGCGCCACGCATCGTCGTGACCCGCCCCGCCGGTAACAACCAGGCCCTGGCCAAGGTCACCACCGTCAAGGTTGGCACCTCGGCCTCCAGGCAGAGCAGCGATGTACTCAGCCGCGCCGTCAACGTGCTCGGCACCCCCTATCGCTGGGGCGGCAGCAGCCCGAGCAAGGGGTTCGACTGCAGCGGTCTGGTCAAGTATGCCTTCAACGATGTGAAGGCCGTCGACTTGCCACGCACGTCCAACGCAATGGCCGCTGGCCACGGCATCAAGGTCGAGCGCAAGGACCTGAAGCCGGGTGACCTGGTGTTCTTCAACATCAAGAGCCGCAAGGTCAACCACGTTGCCATCTACCTGGGCAACGACCGCTTCATCCACGCCCCGCGCCGCGGCAAGGCCGTGACCATCGACACCTTGAAGAAGCCGTACTGGAACACCCACTACGCCGTCGCCAAGCGCGTCCTGCCCAAGGAACCTGCGCTGCGCATCGTGCAACGCTGATCTCCATCGACTGCGGCGCGCCCTTCGCGGCCGCTGACCGCTCCTACAGGAGTCCTTCGCGGCTGCTGACCGCTCCCCCGGGATGCTGAGGTACCCCGTAGGAGCGGTCTGTGGCCGCGAAAGGAACACCGCCGTCCAGCCGGATTGATGCAGATCAGAAGTTGTCCGGCGACTTGGCCTTTTCACGGGCCGAGTCGCGGCTGATGACACCTTGGGCCAGCAGGTTCTTCAGGCACATGTCCAACGTCTGCATGCCCAGCGACCCGCCCGTCTGAATCGATGAGTACATCTGCGCGACCTTGTCTTCGCGGATGAGGTTACGAATCGCCGGCGTGCCGATCATGATTTCATGCGCCGCCACCCGCCCGCCGCCGATCTTCTTCAGCAGGGTCTGGGAAATCACCGCCTGCAGCGATTCGGACAGCATCGAACGCACCATCGACTTCTCTTCCGCCGGGAACACGTCGACCACCCGGTCGATGGTCTTCGCCGCCGACGTGGTGTGCAGCGTGCCGAACACCAGGTGCCCGGTCTCGGCCGCGGTCAAGGCCAGGCGTATGGTTTCCAGGTCACGCATCTCGCCTACCAGGATCACGTCCGGGTCTTCGCGCAGCGCCGAGCGCAAGGCGTGGGAGAAGCCCAGGGTGTCGCGATGCACCTCACGCTGGTTGACCAGGCACTTCTTCGACTCGTGGACGAATTCGATCGGATCCTCAACGGTCAGGATATGGTGGTGCTTGTTGCTGTTGAGGTAGTCAATCATGGCAGCCAGAGTGGTCGACTTGCCCGAACCGGTCGGCCCGGTGACCAGCACCAGCCCGCGCGGCACTTCGGTAATTTTGCGAAACACATCTCCCATGCCCAGGTCGTCCATGCTCAGCACCTTGGACGGAATGGTCCGGAACACCGCACCGGCGCCGCGGTTTTGGTTGAACGCGTTGACCCGAAAGCGCGCCACACCCGGCACCTCGAAGGAAAAGTCGGTTTCCAGGAACTCCTCGAAGTCCTTGCGCTGCTTGTCGTTCATGATGTCGTAGATCAGCGCCTGGACCTGTTTGTCGTCCAGCGCCGGCAAGTTGATGCGGCGCACGTCGCCATCCACCCGAATCATCGGCGGCAGGCCTGCGGACAGGTGCAGATCGGATGCGCCTTGTTTCGCACTGAAGGCCAACAGCTCGGTAATGTCCATGAGACTCCCCAAATACAGACAAGCAGGTAGAATGCCGCAGACCTGAAACCCGCCGGCACGAATTCAATGTCCACGATAGCAGACAACATTTCGCAAGTGAGTGCCCGAATCGCAGCCGCTGCCCGGCAGGCGCAGCGGGAGCCGAGCCAAGTCGGCCTGCTCGCGGTCAGCAAGACCAAACCGGCCACGGCCATCCGCGAGGCATTCGCTGCAGGTGTCCGCGATTTCGGCGAAAACTACCTGCAGGAAGCGCTGAGCAAGCAGGAAGAACTTGTCGACCTGCCCTTGATCTGGCATTTCATCGGCCCCATTCAGTCGAACAAGACGCGAGCCATCGCCGAACACTTCGCCTGGGTACATTCCGTGGACCGCCTCAAGATCGCCCAACGGCTCAGCGAGCAGCGCCCGAGCACGCTGACGCCGCTCAACGTCTGCATTCAGGTCAACGTCAGCGGCGAGGCCAGCAAGTCCGGTTGCGCGCCCGACGATGTGCACGCCTTGGCCACGGCCATTGCAGCGCTGCCGAACCTGCACCTGCGTGGTCTGATGGCGATTCCGGAACCCACCGATGATCCGGCGGCGCAGAACGCTGCCTTTGCCCACGTTCGCGCGCTGCAACACGACCTGCAATTGCCGCTGGATACGTTATCCATGGGCATGAGCCACGACCTTGAGGCTGCCGTCGCCCAGGGCGCCACCTGGGTGCGCATCGGCACGGCATTGTTCGGCGCCCGCGACTACGGCCAGCACACTCCACCAGCGGACACGGGCGCGGCCCCTTCGCCTTTCACCAAGGATCCTTCATGAGCAAGACTCGTATTGCCTTCATCGGCGCCGGTAACATGGCCGCCAGTCTGATCGGCGGCCTGCGTGCGCAGGGTGTCGAAGCCAGCCACATCCGCGCCAGCGATCGCGGCGCCGAGCAGCGTGACAAGGTCGCGGCCGAACACGGCATCGACGTGTTCGCCGACAACGCCCAGGCGATCGAAGGGGTTGACGTCGTGGTGCTGGCGGTCAAGCCGCAGGGCATGAAAGAGGTCTGCCAGGCACTGGCGCCCAGCCTCGCACCCGGTCAGCTGGTGGTCTCGATTGCCGCTGGCATCAACTGCGCCAGCCTGCAACGCTGGCTCGGCAAGCAACAGCCGATCGTGCGCTGCATGCCCAATACACCGTCACTGCTGCGCCAGGGCACCAGCGGACTGTACGCCACCGCCGACGTCAACGCCGAACAACGCCAACAGGCCGAAGACCTGCTGGGCGCCGTCGGCCTGGCCCTGTGGCTGGAAGAAGAACAGCAGTTGGATGCCGTCACCGCCGTGTCCGGCAGCGGCCCGGCGTACTTCTTCCTGCTGATCGAGGCCATGACCGCCGCCGGGGAAAAACTCGGCCTGCCGCACGAGACGGCAGCCAAGTTGACCTTGCAGACCGCGCTGGGCGCCGCACACATGGCGGTTGCCAGCGATGTCGATGCCGCCGAGCTGCGCCGTCGCGTCACGTCACCCGCCGGCACCACCGAGGCGGCCATCCAGTCATTCCAGTCCGAGGGTTTCGAAACCCTGGTGCAGAACGCCCTGAACGCGGCAGCCCGGCGCTCGGCCGAACTGGCCGAGCAGCTGGGTCAATAAGGAGCTTTCATGTACGGTCTCAATACTGCGGCAATCTATGTCGTGCAAACCCTGGGCAGTCTGTACCTGCTGATCATGCTGCTGCGCTTCGTGCTGCAACTGGTGCGTGCCGACTTCTACAACCCGCTCAGCCAATTCATCGTGCGCGCCACGCAGCCGCTGCTCAAACCGGTGCGGCGCATCATTCCCAGCCTGTTCGGGCTGGACATGTCCTCACTGCTGCTGGCCATCGTCATCCAGATGATCATCATGGCGCTGACCCTGCTGCTGGCCTACGGCACCACGGGCAACCCCTTGCAATTGCTGGTGTGGGCGATCATAGGGGTGACGGCGCTGTTCTTGAAGATCTTCTTCTTCGCCATGATCATCAGCGTGATCCTCTCCTGGGTCGCGCCGCAGAGCCACAACCCCGGCGCCGAGCTGGTCAACCAGATCTGCGAACCGGCCCTGGCGCCGTTCCGGCGCATCGTACCCAACCTGGGCGGCCTCGACATCTCGCCGATCCTGGCCTTCATGGTGCTCAAACTGCTGGACATGCTGGTCATCAACAACTTGGCCATGACCACCGGCATGCCGCAGATTCTGCGCCTGCTGATCTGACCGCTGCACGCCAGCTGCGCGAGCGCTACAACGAGCGCTGGCGCAGCTGGCAAGACTGCCTGCACACTCGCCTGCACCCCCGCCAAGCGCTGCTTGCCCCTCTGCCCTGCGCTCTTTAGACTTACGCCTCATTCAAGCGTGAGCAGGGTCGATGTCCACTGTCTTTCCCGATGATTGCGTCGGTCTGGTCGTTCCACAAATTGCCCACTTCAGCGAACCCCTGGCCCTGGCCTGCGGCCGGTCGCTGCCCGCCTACGACCTGATCTACGAGACCTACGGCCAGCTCAATGCCAGCGCCAGCAACGCGGTGCTGATCTGCCACGCGCTGTCGGGCCATCACCATGCAGCCGGTTACCACTCCACCGAAGACCGCAAGCCGGGCTGGTGGGACAGCTGCATCGGCCCCGGCAAGCCCATCGACACCAACCGCTTCTTCGTGGTCAGCCTGAACAACCTCGGCGGCTGCAACGGTTCCACCGGCCCCAGCAGCATCGATCCCGAGACCGGCAAGCCGTTCGGCGCCGATTTCCCGGTCTTGACCGTGGAGGACTGGGTGCACAGCCAGGCCTGTCTGGCGGACGCGCTGGGAATCGCCCAGTGGGCGGCGGTGGTCGGTGGCAGTCTGGGCGGCATGCAGGCGCTGCAGTGGACCATCACCTACCCCGACCGCGTCCGCCACTGCCTGGCGATCGCTTCGGCGCCCAAGCTCAGCGCGCAGAACATCGCCTTCAACGAAGTGGCCCGCCAGGCCATCCTGTCCGACCCCGAATTCCATGGCGGCGATTTCCAGGCCCGTGGCGTGATTCCCAAACGCGGCCTGATGCTCGCTCGCATGGTCGGGCACATCACCTACCTGTCGGACGATTCGATGGGCGAGAAATTCGGCCGTGGCCTGAAGAGCGAGAAGCTCAACTACGACTTCCACAGCGTCGAGTTCCAGGTTGAAAGCTACCTGCGCTATCAGGGCGAGGAGTTTTCCGGTCGGTTCGACGCCAACACCTACCTGCTGATGACCAAGGCGCTGGACTACTTCGACCCGGCCGCTGCCCATGGCGATGACCTGGCCGCGACCTTTGCCAACGTCAAGGCCAAGTTCTGCGTGATGTCGTTCACCACCGACTGGCGCTTCTCGCCGGCCCGCTCGCGCGAACTGGTGGATGCATTGATGGCCGCCAAGAAAGACGTCTGCTACCTGGAAATCGATGCACCACAGGGCCACGACGCCTTTCTGATCCCCATTCCACGGTATCTGCAGGCGTTCAGCAGCTACATGAACCGCATTGCACTGTGAGGCATCCATGAGAGCTGACCTAGAAATCATCCAGGACTGGATCCCCGCCGGCAGCCGCGTGCTCGACCTGGGCTGCGGCAACGGCGAATTGCTCGCCTGGCTGCGCGACCACAAGCAGGTCACCGGCTACGGCCTGGAAATCGATGCCGACAACATCACCGAGTGCGTGCGCAAGGGCATCAACGTCATCGAGCAGGACCTGGACAAGGGCCTGGGTAACTTCGCCAGCAACAGTTTCGACATCGTGGTCATGACCCAGGCGCTGCAGGCCGTGGAATACCCGGATCGCATTCTCGACGAGATGCTGCGGGTCGGTCGGCAGTGCATCATCACCTTCCCCAACTTCGGTCACTGGCGCTGCCGCTGGTACCTGGCCAGCAAGGGCCACATGCCGGTGTCCGAGTTTTTGCCGTACACCTGGTACAACACGCCGAACATCCACTTCTGCACCTTCGCCGACTTCGAAGCCCTGTGCAGCGAGCGCCGGGCGCAGGTCCTCAATCGCCTGGCGGTGGATCAACAGCACCGGCACGGGTGGGCGAGCAAGATCTGGCCTAACCTTCTGGGTGAAATCGGCATCTACCGGGTCAGCAGCCCTGGTCTGCAGGAGCATCGGGTGGCGGTGTAACACTCGACGACCATGGCGCCTTCTTCGCGGGCAGAGCCCCGCTCCCACAGGATCGTGCGCAAAACTCACCTTGTGGGAGCGGGGCTCTGCCCGCGAAGCAGGCGACCCGATTCGTCAGGCCGCCCGCATGAACTGGCTCTTTGAACCCTTCGGAACCCATTCACAACCATGATCAATTTCACTCAACTCGTCCTCGCCAGCCACAACGCCGGCAAGCTCAAGGAACTCCAGGCCATGCTCGGCGGCGCGGTGCAGCTGCGTTCGGTCGGCGAATTCAGCCAGGTCGAGCCTGAGGAAACCGGGTTGTCGTTCGTCGAGAACGCCATCCTCAAGGCCCGCAACGCTGCGCGTCTCTCAGGTTTGCCTGCGCTGGCCGACGATTCCGGCCTGGCCGTGGACTTTCTCGGCGGTGCCCCCGGCATCTATTCGGCGCGCTACGCCGATGGCCAGGGCGATGCCGCCAACAACGCCAAGCTGCTCGATGCCCTGCAGGGCGTCCCGGACGAACAGCGCGGCGCGCAGTTCGTCTGTGTGCTGGCGCTGGTCCGGCATGCCGAGGATCCGTTGCCGATCCTCTGCGAAGGCCTCTGGCACGGTCGCATCCTGCACGCCGCCAGCGGCGCCCATGGATTTGGCTACGACCCACTGTTCTGGGTGCCCGAGCGCAACTGCTCCAGCGCCGAGCTCGACCCCACGCAAAAGAACCAACTGAGTCACCGCGCCCGCGCCATGGCCTTGCTGCGTCAACGCCTGAGCCTGGCATGAACGATTCACTGATCTACCCAGCGGCGCCGCCTCCCAGCCAGGTGCTGACGCAGCTGCCGCCGCTGGCGCTGTACATCCATATCCCCTGGTGCGTGCGCAAATGCCCGTACTGCGACTTCAATTCCCACGCGGCCAGTCCCGTACTGCCGGAAGAGGAATACGTCGACGCACTGCTGGCGGACCTGGATCAGGACCTGGCAGCGGTCTACGGACGGCCACTGAGCTCGATCTTCTTCGGCGGCGGCACGCCCAGCCTGTTCAGTGCTGCGGCATTGGGCCGACTGCTCGCGGGCGTGGAACAACGCATCCCGTTCACGGCGGATATCGAGATCACCCTGGAGGCCAACCCCGGCACGTTCGAACAGGACAAGTTCGTCGCCTATCGCAAGCTGGGGATCAACCGCCTGTCCATCGGCATCCAGAGTTTCCAGCCGAATAAGCTCGAAGCCCTCGGGCGTATCCATACCGGAGACGAAGCGCTGCGCGCCGCTGAAATGGCGCGTCGCGCCGGTTTCGACAACTTCAACCTGGACCTGATGCACGGCCTGCCCGACCAGTCCCTGGAAGAAGCCCTGGACGACCTGCGCCAGGCCATCGCTCTGGCGCCCACGCACCTGTCCTGGTACCAGCTGACCCTGGAGCCCAACACAGTGTTCTGGAACCAGCCGCCCGAGCTCCCCGAGGACGATATCCTCTGGGACATCCAGGAAGCCGGCCAGGCCTTGCTGGCCGAGCATGGCTTCAGCCAATACGAGGTGTCGGCCTATGCCCGGTCGGGCAAGGCCGCGCGTCACAACCTCAACTATTGGAGCTTCGGCGACTTCATCGGCATTGGCGCCGGCGCCCACGGCAAGCTGAGCCACCCCGACGGCCGCATCGTGCGCACCTGGAAAACCCGTCTGCCCAAGGATTACCTGAACCCTGGCAAGCAGTTCAAGGCGGGCGAGAAAACCCTGACTGCCGACGAGTTGCCGTTCGAGTTCCTGATGAACGCGCTGCGCCTCACCCAGGGCGTTGAAGCCGAGCTGTTCGCGCAGCGGACCGGCCTGCCCTTGCAGACCCTGGCCGCAGCACGCGCCGAGGCCGAACAAAAAGGCCTTTTACAGGTCGAACCGACGCGCCTGGTCGCCACCGCCCGCGGGCAGTTGTTCCTCAACGACCTGCTGCAATACTTCCTGGTATAAGGATTGTCCTGATGGATTTCGTACTCGATCTGCTCGCCACCGTGTCACGATGGGGCCGAGGCAACCTTTCGGAGATTTCCCTGGCCTTGGTAGGCTGCGTGCTGGTGTTGTTTGGCGCCGATGTGAAGGCGTGGGCCGAGGGCCGTCTGGGCTCGCTTTCGGGCGCGCTGCGAGTACCACTGATTGCCCTGATGTGCGTGATCGGCAGTGGCGCGGCATTGATCTATGCCACGCCCTGGGTGCTGAAGGGGTTGAGCCAGTTCAACAACTACAGCCTGGCGCCGGTGCTGTTGGTGGTGCTTGTGCTGCTAGGGATTGTCGCTGATCGCAAGTGATGCGTGAGCCATGCGGGCCTCTTCGCGGGCAGAGGGCTCGCCGCCCGCCCCGCTCCCACAAGGTGGGTTTTGTGCAAGCCCCTGTGGGAGCGGGCTCTGCCCGCGAAGAGGCCCGCCAGACCACTACATAACCCTCAGTCAACCCTCTCGAACTTCAAATCCCAAACCCCATGCCCGAGCCGCTCGCCGCGGCGTTCGAACTTGGTGACCGGCCGCTCGGCCGGACGCGGTACGCAGCCACCGTCGGCCGCCTGGTTGCGGTAACCGGGCGCCACGTTCATGACTTCCAGCATGTACTCGGCATAGGGCTCCCAATCGGTCGCCATGTGCAGCACACCCCCCACCTTGAGCTTGCTGCGGACCAGCTCGGCGAACGCCGGCTGGACGATGCGCCGCTTGTGATGGCGCGCCTTGTGCCAAGGATCCGGGAAGAACAGCAGCAGGCGATCCAGGCTGTTGTCGGCCACACACTGCTTGAGCACTTCGATGGCATCGCAGTCGTAGACCCGCAGGTTTTTCAGACCTTGAGTCAGCACGCCGTTGAGCAGTGCGCCAACGCCGGGACGGTGCACCTCCACGCCGATGAAATCCAGTTCCGGCGAGGCCGCTGCCATCTCCAGCAGCGAATGGCCCATGCCGAAACCGATTTCCAGGGTGCGCGGGGCACTGCGACCGAACACCTGGTCGAAGTCCGTCGGTGCGTCGGTCAGCGGCAGCACGAACAACGGCTTGCCTTGGTCAAGGCCGCGTTGCTGGCCTTCGGTCATGCGCCCAGCGCGCATCACGAAGCTCTTGATAGCACGGTGCTGGCGCGGTTCGCCTTCGTCGGCCGTTGGCGTTTCTTGCGAGTCAGTCATCGGGGGCTCTTACTTGATCAGACCATCCAGCGGCGAAGAGGCGCTGGCATAGAGTTTTTTCGGCATGCGACCGGCCAGATAGGCCATGCGCCCGGCAATGATGGCGTGCTTCATGGCTGCGCCCATCATGATCGGATCCTGCGCGTGGGCGATGGCCGAGTTCATCAGCACGGCCTCACAGCCCAGTTCCATGGCAATGGTGGCATCGGACGCAGTACCCACGCCGGCATCCACCAGCACGGGCACCTTGGCTTCTTCCAGAATGATCTGCAGGTTGTATGGATTGCAGATGCCCAGGCCCGTGCCGATCAGGCCAGCCAGCGGCATGACCGCGATGCAGCCGATCTCGGCCAGTTGGCGGGCAATGATCGGATCGTCGCTGGTGTAGACCATCACATCGAAACCGTCCTTGACCAGCACTTCGGCGGCCTTGAGGGTTTCGATCACATTGGGGAACAGCGTCTTCTGGTCGGCCAGGACTTCCAGCTTGACCAGGTTGTGACCGTCGAGCAGCTCGCGGGCCAGGCGGCAGGTGCGCACCGCTTCCACGGCGTCATAGCAGCCAGCGGTGTTGGGCAGAATGGTGTAGCGATCCGGCGGCAGCACGTCGAGCAGGTTCGGCTCGCCAGGGTTCTGGCCGATATTGGTGCGGCGCACGGCAACCGTGACGATCTCGGCACCCGAAGCCTCGATGGCCAGGCGGGTCTGCTCCAGGTCGCGGTACTTGCCGGTGCCGACCAGAAGGCGCGACTCGAAGGTGCGACCGGCCAGGGTGAATGGCTTGTCAATGCGAGCATTGCTCATCGGAATTCCTCTGCTGAGGTAAAGATACGGACGTGGAAGGTGCTGGCGACTCGATCAGCCGCCGCCGATGGCGTGAACCACCTCGATCTGGTCACCTTCGCCCAGTACGGTGTCACCGTGCTGGCTGCGCGGGACGATGTCCTGGTTCAGCTCGACGGCGACGCGACGCCCGACCAGTTCGAGGCGGGCAAGCAGCCCGGCAACGGTTTCGCCGTCGGGGAGTTCGAAAGGGTCGCCGTTCAATTGAATGCGCATGCGGTCGGCAGCCATCATTTTTTGGGGGTCGTTATTCTAGCCCGATCGCCGAGGATTCCCAAGGCCAAGCCGACCACGCGCGCGATCAACCCAGGCGCCAGGCCATCAGGCCCAGGCACAGCCACCCGGCCAGCAGGGCCAGACCGCCGAACGGGGTGACGATACCCAGCTTGCTGAAGCCGGTCAGGGTCAACAGGTAGAGGCTGCCCGAGAACAGGACGATGCCCAGACAGAACAGCGCGCCTGCCCACCCTACCAGACGCCCTGGCACATGGACGCTGAGCAGCGCGACGCCGAACAATGCCAGGGTGTGGATAAGTTGGTAGCTGACGCCAGTCTGGAAAATGGCCAGGTAATCGGCGCTCAGCCGGTTCTTCAACCCGTGTGCGGCAAACGCGCCGAGCGCCACACCGGTGAAGCCGAAGAACGCGGCCAGCATCATGAACGTACGCAGCATCCAGGTTTGTCCTCATAAAGCCGTGTTGCATCGCAGGGTCTGTATAATGGCCCCCTCACCCGGCCAGGCCAAGCCCTTCATGCTGCAATCCCTTTTCCGTCGTCTGTGCAAGGCACTGCTCTGGTTTGTCGCCGCAAGTGTGGCTCTGGTGGTGATCTTTCGCTTCATCCCGCCGCCGGGCACCATGCTCATGGTCGAACGCAAGATCGAGTCCTGGGCCGACGGTCAGCCAATCGATCTGCAGCGAGACTGGCAATCCTGGGCGAATATTTCCGACGATCTGAAGGTGGCGGTCATCGCCGGTGAAGATCAACGCTTTGCCGAGCACTGGGGGTTCGATATCGCCGCCATCCGCGCAGCCTTCGCCCATAACGAGGAAGGCGGTTCATTGCGCGGTGCCAGCACCCTGAGCCAGCAAGTGGCGAAGAACGTATTCCTCTGGTCGGGGCGCAGTTGGCTGCGCAAGGGCCTGGAAGCCTGGTTCACCGGATTGATCGAAATCTTCTGGTCCAAGCAGCGCATCCTCGAGGTCTACCTCAACAGCGCCGAATGGGACGACGGTGTGTTCGGCGCGCAAGCAGCGGCGCGCCATCATTTCGGCGTTGACGCGGCGCGGTTGTCCCAGCAGCAAGCCAGCCTGCTCGCCGCCGTACTGCCCAATCCGCGCAACTGGAGCGCCAGTCGGCCCAGCCCCTACGTGAGCCGTCGCGCTGGCTGGATTCGTCAGCAGATGGGTCAATTGGGCGGCCATGACTACCTCCTGCGCCTTGACCAGCCACGCCCCGCACCCTGGGCCGATTAGGCCGCGATCACGCCCTGCCAGACAACAAAAAGCCCCGAACCAGTCGGGGCTTTTGCATGCAGCGCGTCAACGGCTCACATCAGGCAGCGATAGAGACCTTCAGCTTGTTCATCGCGCTTTTTTCCAACTGACGAATACGCTCGGCCGACACGTTGTACTTCTCGGCCAACTCGTGCAGCGTCGCCTTTTCCTCGGCAAGCCAGCGCTGGTAGAGAATGTCGCGGCTGCGATCGTCCAGCACCTGCAGAGCTTCGTGCAGGTTGGTATTGGAGTTGTCGCTCCAGTCGGCGTCTTCGAGCTGACGCGCCGGATCGTAGCGATGATCTTCCAGGTAGTTGGCTGGCGATTGGAACGCGCTGTCGTCGTCGGCTTCGGCAGCCGGATCGAAGGCCATGTCATGGCCGGTCAGACGGCTTTCCATTTCGCGTACTTCACGCGGCTCCACGCCCAGGCTTTCGGCCACACGGTGGACTTCTTCGTTGTTCAGCCAGGCCAGACGCTTCTTCTGGCTGCGCAGGTTGAAGAACAGCTTGCGCTGGGCCTTGGTGGTCGCCACTTTGACGATACGCCAGTTGCGCAGGATGAACTCGTGGATTTCAGCCTTGATCCAGTGCACGGCGAACGACACCAGGCGCACACCCATTTCAGGGTTGAAACGCTTCACGGCCTTCATCAGGCCGACGTTGCCTTCCTGGATAAGGTCGGCTTGAGCCAGGCCGTAGCCCGAATAGCTGCGTGCGATATGCACGACGAAACGCAGGTGAGCGAGCACCATCTGCCGAGCCGCTCCAAGATCCTGCTCATAGTAGAGACTCTCGGCCAGTTCACGCTCCTGCTCGGGCGTCAGCAAGGGAATGCTGTTCACCGTATGCACATAGGCTTCCAGGTTCGCACCCGGGACCAGCGCATAAGCAGGTTGCAAAGAAGTGGTCATACGAAAAAACCTCCGACTCACATGACTCGTGCCCGTAGGCACTGCGAAAAATAGACCGGGAACCAGTTGACAAGTTCCCTATGACGCTTTAACGGTCCATGACAATAAAGTTAACTCAACTACACACTCAAAGAGCCTACATAGGTACTGCACAGATACTGCGGGCTAACGCGGCGCCAGTTCGCGCAGGTGCCGCCAGACCGCAATCCATGCACCGATATACCCTAACAATACCGCGCCTAGCAAGAGCGACAATCCGTCCGCCACAGGTACACCGCCCAGGGCGAAGTCACTGCCGTACAAGCCGGACAATCCAGTGACCGCATCGTTGAGCCAATCCAGGCCGAAGGCCAGGATGCCCCAGGCGAAAATGCCTGCACCGAAGCCGTACAGCGCACCCATGTACAGAAACGGCCGACGCACATAGCTGTCCGTGCCGCCTACCAATTTGATGACCTCGATTTCGATGCGGCGGTTCTCGATATGCAGACGAATGGTGTTGCCGATCACCAGCAACAACGCTGAAACCAGCAGCAGGGTCAGACCGAAGACGAATCGATCACCCAGCTTCAGAATGGCTGCGAGCCGCTCTACCCATACCAGATCAAGCTGCGCCTGCTGCACCTTCGGCAACTCGGCGAGCTGCTGGCGCAGGCTCTCCAACGCAGCCTTGTCGATCTCCAGAGGCGTCACTACCACCACGCCGGGCAGCGGGTTTTCAGGCAGCTCCTTGAGCGCCTCGCCCAGCCCGGACTGCTGCTGGAACTCACTCAGCGCCTGCTCGCGGCTGACGAACTCGGCCTGGGCCACGCCCGACAGCCCCTTGATCTGGGTCACCAACGCCTGGCCTTCCCGCTCGCCGGCGTCGAGGTCCAGGTACAGCGAAATCTGCGCCGCACGCTGCCAGGAACCGCCCAGACGCTCGACGTTCTTGAGCAGCAGGGACAGCCCCATGGGCAAACTCAGGGCCACCGCCATGACCAGGCAGGTAAAGAAACTGCCGATCGGCTGCTTGCCCAGACGGCGCAGGCTGTCGGTCCAACTGGCCCGATGGCTTTCGATCCAGGCGCGCAGCAGGCTGCTGAAATCCGGCCCGTCATCGTCGTCATTGCGACGTTTCTTCGGCTTCTGCGGTTGGGGCTCGCCTCCCTTGGGCGCTACCCGGTCCGCGACCTTGGGACTGCGTGTCGCACTCATTGTCCTGCCTCTCCGTCACCGATCAGACGCCCACGCTGCAAAGTCAGCATGCGATGACGCATGCGCGCGATCAGCGCCAGATCGTGGCTGGCAATCAAGACGCTGGTGCCAAGCCGGTTGATGTCTTCGAAGACCCCCATGATCTCGGCCGCCAGACGCGGATCGAGGTTGCCGGTAGGTTCATCGGCGAGCAGCAAGGCTGGCTGATGGACGATGGCGCGGGCAATGCCCACACGCTGTTGCTGGCCCGTGGACAAGTCGCCGGGGTACAGCTCGGCCTTGTCCGCCAGCGCCACACGCTCCAGCGCCGAATCGACCTTCTTGGCGATTTCCGGCTTGCTCAGGCCAAGGATCTGCAGCGGCAGGGCGATGTTGTTGAACACCGTGCGATCGAACAATAACTGGTGATTCTGAAACACCACGCCGATCTGCCGACGCAGGAACGGAATCTGCGCGTTGGTGATCTGCCCCAGGTCCTGGCCGGCCAGCAGCAGCTTGCCGCTGGTGGGTCGCTCCATCGCGAGCAACAGACGCAGCAGGGTACTTTTGCCCGCGCCGGAATGACCGGTAACGAACAGGAATTCGCCACGCCGGACCCGAAAGCTCAGTTCATGCAGACCGACATGGCCATTGGGGTAGCGCTTGGCAACCTGTTCGAATCGAATCATGAAGGCTCCCGCTCGGCGAACAATGCCTGGACGAAGGGTTCTGCCTCGAAGGTGCGCAGGTCGTCGATACCTTCCCCCACGCCGATGTAGCGGATGGGCAAACCGAACTGCTTGGCCAGGGCGAAGATCACCCCACCCTTGGCGGTACCGTCGAGCTTGGTCAGGGCCAGGCCGGTCAGGGCCACCGTCTGGTTGAACTGCTTGGCCTGGTTGATCGCGTTCTGCCCGGTGCCGGCATCGAGCACCAGCAGCACTTCGTGCGGCGCCTGCTCGTCGAGCTTGCCCATCACGCGGCGGACCTTTTTCAGCTCTTCCATCAGGTTGTCTTTGGTATGCAGACGGCCGGCAGTGTCGGCGATCAACACGTCGATGCCGCGCGACTTGGCAGCCTGCACGGCGTCGAAGATGACCGAAGCGGAATCGGCGCCGGTGTGCTGGGCGATGACCGGGATCTTGTTGCGCTCGCCCCACACCTGCAGTTGCTCCACAGCCGCGGCACGGAACGTGTCGCCCGCCGCCAGCATGACTTTCTTGCCTTCGAGCTGCAGCTTCTTGGCCAGCTTGCCGATGGTGGTGGTCTTGCCGGCGCCGTTGACGCCCACTACCAGAATCACGAACGGCTGGTGCTCGGCCTTGATCACCAGCGGTTGCTCGACCGGACGCAACAGTGCCGTCAGCTCACCTTGCAGCGCCTTGTACAAAGCGGCGGCATCGGTGAGCTCCTTGCGCGCGACCTTGCGGGTCAGGCTCTGGATGATCACCGAGGTGGCTTCGACACCGACGTCGGCGGTCAGCAGGCGGGTTTCCAGTTCTTCGAGCAGATCGTCATCGATGATCTTGCTGCCCAGAAACAGGCTGGCCATGCCTTCGCCGAGGCTGGCGCTGGTCTTGGCCAAGCCCTGCTTGAGACGCGCGAAGAAGCCGGTCCTGGCCTGCCCTGCAGGTTGCGAGGCAACGACGGCAGGGGGCGATGCTTCGATAACGGGCGGCACGATGGTTGCCACAGGCGCTGGAGCCGGAGCTGGAGCAGGTGCCGGGGCTGGTGCGCTGGGCGCTGCAGGAGCAAGTGGCGGAACAGGAGCGGCAACCGGCTCTGCCGCGGCTGGGGCCGACACTTCCGGCCGTGGGGCGATGGCCGGCGGTGTCTGCGGCGCATCGTCCTCGACCAGCGCCACCGGTTCCTCGGGCACCGGCAGCACCAACCCGTGCGCAACGGGCTGCTCGGTTGGCGTCGGTACGGGCTCAGGTTCGGCTTCGGTCTTGGGCGGCAGCACCGGCTCCGGGGCGAGCGCCACGGCGGCTTGCGCAGCCGTCTCGGCTTCGGTCCGCAGCTCCTGGGCCTCGGGGGTCGGTGGCGGTTCGGCGACAGGTGTCTGCGGCTTCTTGCGCAGCCATCCGAACAGGCCTTTCTTTTCACCGGCCGGGGCCGGGGTCTTTTTGTCGTCGTTGGAACCAAACATGGAAGACGGCTATCTCAAGGTAGCGACACGCCAGGCGGCTTGTCGGAAAAAATTCGAAGACGCAACACAGACTGCTTTTACGCCGGCTCGTTCACGCGCAACATTTTGTCGAGTTGCCCGGGCAGGTTCATGCCAACCAGGCATGGCCCCCAGCGAACCGGATCAGTATCCTAGCACCTCCTCGCCCGTAGACGCTAAGGCCAAGCGGGTAGCTCTCAAGGTTCTGAATCCCATGAATGTCCTCGCCCGCCGCGCTGCAGGCCTGCTGCTCTGCACGCTCAGCCTGCCCTTGGCAGCTTTTGCCGCCGATACACAGCCCACGCACGAATTCACCCTGGACAACGGCCTCAAGGTCATCGTGCGCGAGGACCACCGCGCCCCGGTGGTGGTGTCCCAGATCTGGTACAAGGTCGGTTCCAGCTACGAAACGCCGGGCCAGACCGGCCTGTCCCACGCGCTCGAACACATGATGTTCAAGGGCACCGAAAAACTGGGCCCCGGTGAAGGCTCGCGCATCCTGCGCGACCTCGGCGCCGAGGAAAACGCCTTCACCAGCGACGACTACACCGCCTATTACGAAGTGCTGGCCAAGGACCGCCTGGCCGTGGCGTTCGACCTCGAAGCCGACCGCATGGCCAGCCTGAGCCTGCCCGCCGAAGAATTCGCGCGTGAAATCGAAGTCATCAAGGAAGAACGCCGCCTGCGCACCGACGACAAGCCCAGCGCCAAGGCCTACGAGATGTTCAAGGCCATGGCCTTCCCGGCCAGTGGCTACCACACGCCCACCATCGGCTGGATGGCTGACCTCGATCGCATGAAGGTCGAAGAGCTGCGCCACTGGTACCAGGCCTGGTACGTGCCCAACAACGCCACTCTGGTGGTGGTGGGCGACGTCCAGCCTGACGAGGTGAAGGCGCTGGCTCAACGTTTCTTCGGCAACATCGCCAGCCGTGCCACGCCACCGGCGAAGATCCCGCTGGAACTGGCCACCCCTGGCCAGCGCCTTGCCACATTGCATGTGCGCACCCAACTGCCGAGCCTGATGTACGGTTTCAACGTTCCGGCCCTGGCCACTGCCGACAAGCCGCGTGATGTCCAGGCCTTGCGGTTGATCTCGGCATTGCTCGACGGTGGCTACAGTGCACGCATGGCGACACGCCTGGAGCGCGGCCAGGAGCTGATTTCCAGCGGCGGCGCCCAGTACGACCCTTTCACCCGCGGCGACAGCCTGTTCTTCATTTCCGCAACCGCCAACGCGCAGAAGAAAAAGACCCTGGCCGATGTCGAGAAAGGCATCTGGAAGCTGCTCGATGAGCTCAAGACCACGCCGCCCTCGGCCGAGGAGCTCGAGCGCGTGCGGGCCCAGGTCATCGCCGATCTGGTCTACAGCCGCGACTCCATCAGCAGCCAGGCCACCACCATCGGCATGCTGGAAACCGTGGGGCTGTCGTGGAAGCTGATGGACAGCGAACTCGAAGATCTCAAGAGCGTGACGCCGCAGGACATCCAGAGCGCCGCCCGTACCTATTTCACCCGCGATCGCCTGAGCATCGCCCACGTTCTGCCCGAGGAAGCCGCTCATGAGTGAGCCCATCACCCCCCGTCGCCTCCTGGCTGGCTCGACCCTTCTGGTGCTGGCCGGCTGGCTCGTGACTTTCGGAGCCCAGGCCGCAGACACTGCCAGCGCCAGCCAACCCGCGCGCGGCCTGCAATCGGTGAGCGAGTTGGGCAACACCGCCCCCAGCCATCGCCGCCTGGACATCCAGAACTGGACAACCGCCGAAGGCGCCAAGGTCTTGTTCGTCGAAGCTCACGAATTGCCGATGTTCGATCTGCGCCTGACTTTCGCCGCCGGTAGCAGTCAGGATCAGAACCACCCTGGCATCGCTCTGCTGACCAACGCCATGCTCAACGAAGGCGTGGCCGGCAAGGACGTCAGCGCCATCGCCCAAGGCTTCGAGGGCCTGGGCGCGGACTTCTCCAACGGTGCCTATCGCGACATGGCCGTGGCCTCGTTGCGCAGCCTCAGCGACACCGACAAGCGCACCCCGGCCCTCAAGCTGTTCGCCGAAGTCGTCGGCAAGCCGACCTTTCCGGCCGATGCGCTGGCTCGCATCAAGAACCAACTGCTCGCCGGCTTCGAGTTCCAGAAGCAGAACCCCGCCAAGCTGGCCAGCAACGAGCTGTTCACACGCCTGTATGGCAGCCACCCGTATGCACACCCCAGCGAAGGCGACGCCAAGAGCCTGCCCGGCCTGAGCATCGAACAGATGCGTGCCTTCCATAAGCGTGCCTATGCTGCCGGCAATGCGGTCATCGCCATCGTCGGCGACCTGTCGCGAAACGAAGCCGAGCAGATCGCCGCACAAGTCTCCAGCGCCCTGCCCAAGGGCCCTGCCCTGGCCAAGCCGGCACAGCCAGCCGTGCCCGCGGCTGGCGTGACCCACATCGACTTTCCGTCCAAGCAGACGCAGATGTTCATTGCGCAGCTGGGCATCGATCGCAAGGATCCGGATTTCGCCGCGCTGTCCATGGGCAACCAGATCCTTGGGGGTGGCGCGTTCGGTACGCGGCTGATGAGCGAAGTCCGGGAGAAACGCGGCCTGACCTACGGCGTCTACTCGGCTTTCACCCCGATGCAGGTCCGTGGACCGTTCATGATCAACTTGCAGACCCGCGCCGAACTCGGCGATGGCACCCTGAAGCTGGTGCAGGACATCCTGCGCGACTACCTCAAGACCGGCCCTACTCAGGAAGAACTGGACAACGCCAAGCGTGAACAGGCCGGCAGCTTCCCGCTGTCCAATGCCAGCAATGCGAGCATCGTTGCGCAGCTAGGTGCCACCGGGTTCTATGACATGCCGCTGACCTGGATGGAAGACTTCCTGCAGCAGTCACAGGCGCTGACCGTGGAGCAGGTGAAAACCGCGATGAACAAACACCTGGATGCCGATAAACTGGTGATCGTCACGGCTGGCCCCAAGGTTGCGCAGCAACCCTTGCCGGCCCCCACGGACAAACCCTCCGAGCAACCGCTCGGCGTACCGGAGCATTGATGGCCAGCGTCAAACCCAAGCAACCCCATGGTGGCCAAGGTCACCTGCGCATCATCGGTGGCCAGTGGCGCAGCCGCAAGCTGGGCTTCCCGGAAGCACCCGGCCTGCGCCCAACGCCTGATCGGGTGCGCGAAACGCTGTTCAACTGGCTGGCAGCGCACATCGAAGGTGCCAAGGTGCTGGATGCCTTCACCGGCAGTGGTGCCCTGTACCTCGAAGCGCTGTCCCGTGGCGCCAGCATGGCATTGGCGCTGGATGCCAATGCCACCGCCATTTCCAGCCTTCGGCACAATCTGGACCTGCTCGGTTGCGCCACGGGCCAGTTGCTGCAAAGCGATGCGTTGAAGTACCTGGAAACCCAGACTCCGAGCGCATTCGATCTGGTATTCCTCGACCCACCCTTCCACCAGAACCTGCTGCCGGCGACCTGCACGCTGCTGGAAGAAAAAGGCTGGCTGGCAGAGCGCGCCTGGATCTACACCGAGAGCGAGACACCGCCTTCGGCCTTGCAGATGCCGGCTACCTGGCGCTTGCACCGCGAGAAGAAAGCCGGGCAGGTCTACTACTCCCTGTGGCAGCGTGGCTGACACCGGCTTGTCAGGGCATTCATGTTGAACGCAGCGCATCCTCGCTTTCGCCCAGCCCTCGGGCTGGGCAACCCACACCTGCAGACGTTGTGGGGCCCCTTGTGGCGCAAGCAACCGGCGTTGCCGCGCGAGCGCGAGCGTCTGTGGCTGGCGGACGGTGATTTCGTCGACCTCGACTGGCACGGCCCCCACACACCCCACGCCCCGTTGGTGGTGGTACTGCACGGGCTGACCGGATCATCCAACTCGCCCTACGTCGCCGGCCTGCAAAGGCAATTGGGCGAGTACGGGTGTGCAAGCGTGGCGGTCAACTGGCGCGGCTGCTCCGGCGAGCCCAACCTGCTCGCGCAAAGCTACCATTCGGGCGCCAGCGAAGACCTCCAGCACGTACTCGATCACCTGGGCGCACAGAGACCCCAGGCGCCGCTGTTCGCCGTGGGCTACTCATTGGGCGGCAACATTCTGCTCAAGCACCTGGGCGAAAGCGGGCTGAACAGCCCGTTGCAGGCGGCCGTGGCGGTCTCTGTGCCGTTTCGCCTGGATCAGTGCGCCGACCGCATGACCCAAGGTTTCTCCAAGGTGTACCAGGCCCATTTCATGCGCGCCATGCTCGCCTACCTGACCGACAAGCGCAGTCGCTTCCAGCAGGAAGGCCATCACGAAGGGCTGGCGGCGCTGGAGGCGCTTGGGTCACTGCAGGGCATCAAGACCTTCTGGGACTTCGATGGCCAGGTCACGGCGCCGCTGCACGGTTTCAAGGACGCGCACGACTACTATCGACGCTCTTCGAGTCGGTACTACCTGGGTGGCATTGCAAAACCCACGTTGATCATCCAGGCGCAGGACGATCCATTCGTGTTCACCCACAGCCTGCCGACCGCCGAAGAGATGTCGCCCTGCATAGAATTCGAACTGCATGCACGGGGCGGACATGTCGGTTTCGTCGAGGGCAGCCTGCGCCAACCCGGCTATTACCTGGAGCGGCGCATACCGCAATGGCTGAATCAGTGGATCGAGTTCATGAGCCCTTCTGCACAGGTCGCTGCGGATCGGTGATCCAGTCGCTCCAGGAGCCTGCATACAGTGTCGCCAACGGGTAACCGGCCAGGGCCATGGCGAACAGGTTGTGGCAGGCGGTGACGCCGGAACCGCAATAAGCCACCGCCTGTTCCGCGGTCCGGCCCTGCAATTGGGCGGCGAAGCGCTCACGCAATTGCGCTGGCGGCAGGAAGCGGCCATCGGGCCCCAGGTTTTCGGTGAAGGCCGCACACTGCGCACCGGGGATATGCCCGGCGACAGGATCGATGGGCTCCACCTCGCCCAGAAATCTGGGCAACGCGCGTGCATCCAGCAAGGTCAACTGTGGATCTTCCAGGCGTGCCTGCAGATCGGTCGCATCGACCACCCGTGCGCCATCCGGTGTGCCGACAAAATCGCCGGGCTCAGTGGGCGCAGCATCCAGGCTCAAGGGCAGCCCGGCGGCGTGCCAGGCGGCCAGCCCACCATCGAGCAGAAAGACGCCATCGCGCTTGCCCAGCCAGGTCAGCAGCCACCACGCCCGCGCCGCATAGGCGCCGGGCCCGTCGTCATAGACGACGACTTTGCTGTCTGCATCGATGCCCCAGCGCTGCAACCGTTCCTGCAAGTGTGCAGGTTCGGGCAACGGATGACGCCCGGTCACGCCCTTGATCACCGGCGCACTGAGGTCGCGGCCCAGGTCGGCGAAATGGGCACCGGCGATATGGCCTTCGGCATAGCTGCGCTGGCCATAGTCGGCGTCTTCGAGGCTGTAGCGGCAGTCCAGCAGGACCCATTCGGGGGAGTCGAGGTGTTCGGCGAGTGCTTGCGGGCTGATCAGTTGCGCGAGGGGCATGAAGGACTCCAGCGGTGAATGAATGATGGACTTGCCCTTCGCTGGAACAGCTCAGACAGCATCCATCGCGGCATGATTCACTGTAGCAGCAGGCACGTCGGCGCACGCGGCACACCTGGCCTGCCCGTCATCCTACCGCGGACGCGCGCGTACCGCGACAGCGTGCCACAGGCGATCACCCTTGCATTGCGCCCACGATGCAGGCTTGGCCGACCTCTCCGGCTGCGATACCATCGCACTCCCCAACCGATTCCCGCCAGGACGCCGTGATGAACCGAGTGTTGTACCCAGGTACCTTCGACCCGATCACCAAGGGTCACGGTGATCTGGTCGAACGCGCTTCGCGCCTGTTCGATCACGTGATCATCGCGGTCGCCGCGAGCCCCAAGAAGAATCCGTTGTTCGCCCTCGAACAACGCGTGGAGTTGGCGCGCGAAGTGACACGGCACTTGCCGAACGTCGAAGTCGTCGGTTTCTCGACCCTGCTCGCGCACTTCGCCAAGGAGCAGAACGCCAACGTGCTGCTGCGTGGCCTGCGAGCGGTGTCCGATTTCGAATACGAGTTCCAGTTGGCCAACATGAACCGGCAATTGGCGCCGGACGTGGAAAGCCTGTTCCTCACGCCTTCGGAACGCTATTCCTTCATTTCTTCGACGCTGGTGCGAGAAATCGCCGCGCTGGGCGGAGACATCACCAAGTTCGTTCACCCGGCCGTGGCTGAGGCCTTGACCCAGCGCTTCAGCAAGAAGTAGGCATCCGGTGTTGCGCCCGCGTGCACTGCGGGCGCTAATGCGGCACAATTGCGGCCATTGGTTTTCACATGCCTGGGCCGCAGTCTCGGGCCGGAGTTTTCATGTCCCTGATCATCACCGACGATTGCATCAATTGCGACGTCTGCGAACCCGAGTGCCCGAACGCTGCCATTTCCCAGGGGGAGGAGATCTACGTGATCGATCCCAACCTGTGTACCCAGTGCGTAGGCCACTACGACGAGCCACAGTGTCAGCAGGTCTGCCCGGTGGATTGCATTCCACTGGACGAAGCGCACCCTGAATCCCAGGAACAGCTGATGGCTAAGTACCGCCAGATCACTGGCAAGCACTGAGTTCCCATGCCAATGCCTGGCTTAATTGCCGGCGTTGTTATAGCCGCTCTGCGTGCAGCCCAGACAACGCACGAACGCTGCCTTGCCTGGATCCACCACCAGGGCCTTGCCGCTGGCCCCGACGTTGCCACCGGCTGCGGTGAACGGTAAAGAGATCACGAAAAGACCTGCGCCCACGATGGTGGCGGCGACCAGCAACGGCCGTGCGATCAGCAGGTCGCCGATCATGGCGTAGGCCGGAGGATTCTGGATCTGGTAGGTCGGGTCACCGCTGCTTGCGCTCATGCTCGAGTCGGCAGCGATGGCCGGCACGGCGTGCAGGCCGAAACTGACGATCAGCGCCAGCGACAGGGTTCGAAACAGGTTCATGGCACAATCCTTCTGCTCACGTGGGCGACTGCGATTTGCGATGCGGTAACTATATCAGTTGCTCGGGATTGTGCAGGACAGGGGCGAGCCGCTTCTTGAAGAGCCGAAGGCTTGGCTATCCCTGCCCCTCTCGACACCGTCCGTGCAGCACCGTCATTTCTGGCAACGCGGGCAATACACGCTGGCACGTTGGCCCAGCTTGACCTCGCGCAGGGTGGTACCGCAGACCTTGCACAGCTGCCCACCGCGACCATAGACGAACAACTCCTGCTGGAAGTAGCCCGGCTGGCCATCCCCGCCGATGAAATCACGCAACGTGGTGCCGCCGCGCTCGATCGCATAGGTCAGGATGCGTTTGATCTCGACCGCCAGGCGCAGGTAGCGGGCACGGGATATGCCCCCTGCCGCGCGGCGCGGATCGATACCGGCGGCGAACAGCGCTTCGGTCGCGTAGATATTGCCCACACCCACGACCACGGCGTTGTCCATGATGAACGGCTTGACCGCCATGCTGCGCCCACGCGACAGCTGGAACAGCCTTTCGCCGTCGAACAGCTCGGTCAACGGCTCGGGGCCCAGGCGCAGGAGCAGTTCGTGGTTTAGCGGATCCTGGCTCCAGAGCATGGCGCCGAAGCGCCGAGGATCGGTATAGCGCAAGGCCATGCCCGACTCCAGCTCGATATCGACGTGCTCGTGCTTGAGCGCCGGCAAGCCGGCTTCGACCAGGCGCAGATTGCCCGACATCCCCAAATGGCTGATCAAGGTACCCACTTCGGCGTTGATCAGCAGGTACTTGGCCCGCCGCTCGACCGCCACGATCCGTTGCCCGGACAGGCGCGCATCCAGGTCTTCGGGAATCGGCCAGCGCAAGCGTCGATCGCGCACGATGACGCGGCTCACACGCTGCCCTTCCAGGTGCGGGGCGATGCCGCGACGGGTGGTTTCTACTTCGGGTAATTCAGGCATGGGGCTCCTGACTGGAAACGCGGATCGATAGGCAAGCATGCCCCAGGCTCGACGCCTCGGACAGCGCGGATTCTAACCGCTGCGGCCCCTAGCGCCCACCGTGCGCGGCGGGTCATTTGTCGAATCCTCCATTCGAGGCCGGGACCAAAGGGGTATACTCCCGCTCTTTTTTACCCGGAGCGACTTCATGTCCCTGCCCAGCCTTCGCCTCAAAGCCAACGCCGACCGCCGCCTGCGCGCCGGCCACCTGTGGGTCTACAGCAACGAGATCGACGTGGCCGCGACCCCGCTGAACGGTTTCCAGGCGGGCGACCAGGCCATTCTCGAAGCGGCCGGCGGCAAGCCTCTGGGCATCGTCGCACTGAGCCCGAACAACCTGATCTGCGCCCGCCTGCTGTCGCGCGACGTCAAGCTGAGCCTGGACAAGTCGTTGCTGGTGCATCGCCTAAACGTCTGCCTGTCGTTGCGCGAGCGGCTGTTCGACAAGCCGTTCTATCGCCTGGTGTACGGTGATTCCGACCTGCTGCCGGGCCTGGTCGTGGATCGCTTCGGCGACATTCTGGTGGTGCAGCTCGCTTCGGCCACCATGGAACGCTACAAGGCCGATGTCATGGCCGCGCTGATCCAGGTGATCAAGCCCAGCGGTATTCTGTTCAAGAACGATTCCGCCGCCCGCGATGCCGAAGGCCTGGAGCGCTACGTGGAAAGCGCGTTCGGCGTGGTCCCGGAGTGGGTCGCTTTGGAAGAGAACGGCGTGAAGTTCGAAGCCCCCGTGATGGAAGGCCAGAAGACCGGCTGGTTCTACGACCACCGCATGAACCGCGCGCGCCTGGCGCCGTACGTCAAGGGCAAGCGCGTGCTCGACCTGTTCAGCTACATCGGCGGTTGGGGCGTGCAGGCCGGCGCATTCGGCGCCAGCGAAGTGTTCTGCGTCGACGCTTCGGGCTTCGCCCTCGATGGCGTCGAGCGCAATGCCGCGCTCAATGGCTTCGCCGAGAAAGTCACCTGCGTGGAAGGCGACGTGTTCGAGGCCTTGAAAGAACTCAAGGCCGCCGAAGAGCGCTTCGACGTGATCGTCGCCGACCCACCTGCGTTCATCAAGCGCAAGAAGGACTTGAAGAACGGCGAAGGCGCCTACCGCCGCCTCAACGAGCAAGCCATGCGCCTGCTCAGCAAGGACGGCATCCTGGTCAGCGCTTCGTGCTCCATGCACCTGCCCGAGGACGACCTGCAGAACATCCTGCTGACCAGCGCCCGCCACCTGGACCGCAACATCCAACTGCTGGAACGCGGCGGCCAAGGCCCGGACCATCCGGTGCATCCAGCGATTCCGGAAACGCGGTACATCAAGAGCATTACGTGCCGGTTGTTGCCCAACAGCTGATGCAACGGCGCTTTTAACGCGGCTCGCGCCGCTGGTACAGGGAATTGTGTCGCCCGTGGGAGCGGTCATCGGCCGCGAAAAGGACGACGCGCACTCGCTGATGCACCGCGGCGCCTGGTTCGCGGCCACGGACCGCTCCTACGGATAATCAAGAGGGCCTGCCCGCGTCAGGCCCTACTGGCGATTACTTGCCCTGCCCCACGTTCCATCCTTCCCCCATGGGTGTAGAATCGCCCTACTCTTCGCCAATCATCCCCCGGCGGGTTTATGAGCTCGGCCGTACGCGTGGCGATCCCGCAGCGTTACCGGCCTCATCCGCAAGCACGGCAACACACCGACCGAGCGTGCCGCGGACCAGGAAAAGCTCACTCCCTCACTGAAACCCGATTAGCCGCCCGGAGTCGTTCCATGCCTGACTATCGCTCGAAAACATCCACCCACGGCCGCAACATGGCCGGTGCCCGCGCGCTGTGGCGCGCCACTGGCATGAAGGATGACGATTTCAAGAAGCCGATCATCGCCATCGCCAACTCGTTCACCCAGTTCGTACCGGGCCATGTGCACCTCAAGGACCTGGGTCAGCTGGTTGCACGCGAGATCGAGCGCGCGGGTGGCGTGGCCAAGGAATTCAACACGATTGCGGTGGACGACGGCATCGCCATGGGCCACGACGGGATGCTGTATTCCCTGCCCAGCCGCGAGATCATCGCCGACTCGGTCGAGTACATGGTCAACGCTCACTGCGCCGACGCCATCGTGTGCATCTCCAACTGCGACAAGATCACCCCGGGCATGCTGATGGCCGCCTTGCGCCTGAACGTGCCGGTGATCTTCGTTTCCGGCGGGCCGATGGAAGCCGGCAAGACCAAACTGGCCAGCCATGGCCTGGACCTGGTCGACGCCATGGTGATCGCCGCCGACGCCACCGCTTCGGATGAAAAGGTCGCCGAGTACGAGCGCAGCGCCTGCCCTACCTGCGGTTCGTGCTCGGGCATGTTCACCGCCAACTCGATGAACTGCCTGACCGAAGCCCTGGGCCTGGCCCTGCCGGGCAACGGTTCCACACTGGCGACCCACAGCGACCGCGAGCAGCTGTTCCTGCAGGCCGGCCGTACCATCGTCGAGTTGTGCAAACGCTACTACGGCGAGAACGACGAATCGGTGCTGCCGCGCAACATCGCCAACTTCAAGGCGTTCGAAAACGCCATGATGCTGGACATCGCCATGGGCGGTTCGACCAACACCATCCTGCACCTGCTGGCCGCAGCCCAGGAAGCCGAGATTGATTTCGACCTGCGCGACATCGATCGTCTGTCGCGCAGCGTGCCGCAGCTGTGCAAGGTGGCGCCGAACATCCAGAAATACCACATGGAAGACGTGCACCGTGCCGGTGGCATCTTCAGCATCCTCGGTTCGCTGGCCCGTGGCGGCCTGCTGCACACCGACCTGCCAACCGTGCACAGCCGCAGCATGGCCGAAGCCATCGCCAAGTGGGACATCACCCAGACCACCGACGAAGCGGTGCATCACTTCTTCAAGGCGGGCCCGGCGGGCATTCCGACACAAACCGCATTCAGCCAGTCGACACGCTGGGACACGCTGGACGACGACCGCGAGAACGGCTGCATCCGCAGCTTCGAACATGCCTACTCTCAGGAAGGCGGCCTGGCCGTGCTCTACGGCAACATCGCGCTGGACGGTTGCGTGGTGAAAACCGCCGGTGTGGATGAGTCGATCCATGTGTTCGAAGGCAATGCCAAGATCTTCGAAAGCCAGGACAGCGCGGTGCGCGGCATCCTTGCCGACGAAGTGAAGGCCGGTGACATCGTGATCATTCGCTACGAAGGCCCCAAGGGTGGCCCGGGCATGCAGGAGATGCTGTATCCCACCTCCTACCTGAAATCCAAGGGCCTGGGCAAAGCCTGCGCATTGCTGACCGACGGCCGTTTCTCGGGCGGTACCTCGGGCCTGTCCATCGGTCACGCTTCGCCTGAGGCAGCCGCCGGTGGGGCCATCGGTCTGGTGCAGGACGGCGACAAGGTGCTGATCGACATCCCCAATCGCTCGATCAACCTGCTGGTGGACGATGCCGAGTTGGCAGCCCGTCGTGCCGAGCAGGACAAGAAGGGCTGGAAGCCGGTCGAGGTGCGTCCACGCAAGGTGACCACCGCGCTCAAGGCCTACGCCCTACTGGCCACCAGCGCTGACAAAGGTGCCGTGCGCAACAAGGCGATGCTCGACGGGCTGTAAGCACACGCCGTTTCATGGCTATGGGTGGGTCTTCACAGCGCTAGTGTGGAGATCCACTCCAGGCCTTGGAAATGTGCCTGGCGCTTATTCCAAAAATACCTAAGCATCTTCCATTCCGGTATTAATCGGCTTTCGATTCAAGGTGTTAGCATCCGCGATTGACCAGCGCCCGCAGAGGTGCGGTCCTTCATTTTCCGGAGCTGACATGAACCTGCCCCTCTTGTTGAATCTGCTGATCTTCGCAGCGCTGCTGCTGGGTTTGGCACAAACGCGTCGCACCGATTGGAGCCTGGCCAAGAAGGTCCTGCTGGGTCTGGGTCTGGGCGTGCTGTTCGGTATTGGCCTGCACACCGTCTACGGCGCCGGGCACCCCGTGCTCAAGAGCACCATCGGCTGGCTGGAACTGGTCGGCAACGGCTATGTGCAGTTGCTGCAGATGATCGTCATGCCGTTGATTTTCGCGTCCATCCTCAGCGCCGTGGCGCGTCTGCACAACGCATCCTCGCTGGGCAAGATCAGCTTCCTGACCATCGGCACGCTGCTGTTCACCACCGCCATCGCCGCGCTGATCGGCATCGGCCTGACCAACCTGTTCGGCCTGACCGCCGAAGGCCTGGTGGCCGGGACTCAGGAAGCTGCGCGTCTGGCCACGATCCAGAGCGATTACGCGGGCAAGGTCGCCGACCTCAACGTGCCGCAACTGTTGCTGTCGTTCATTCCCCAGAACCCTTTCGCCGACCTGGCGCGAGCCAAGCCTACCTCGATCATCAGCGTGGTGATCTTCGCTGCGTTCCTCGGGATGGCGGCACTGCAACTGCTCAAGGACGATGCGGACAAGGGCACGAAAGTGCTCGGCGCGATCGACGTGCTGCAAGCCTGGGTGATGCGCCTGGTGCGCCTGGTGATGAAGCTGACGCCCTATGGTGTGCTGGCCCTGATGGCCAAGGTGGTGGCCAGCTCCAACGTGCAGGACATCGTCAAGCTGGGCAGTTTCGTGGTGGTGTCGTACATCGGCCTGGCGCTGATGTTCGCAGTGCACGGGCTGCTGCTGAGCCTGGCTGGGGTCAACCCGCTGCGGTTTTTCCGCAAGGTGTGGCCGGTGCTGACCTTCGCCTTCACCAGCCGCTCCAGTGCGGCAACCATTCCACTGAGCATCGAAGCGCAGACCCGGCGTCTGGGCGTGCCTCAGGCCATTGCCAGCTTCGCGGCATCGTTCGGCGCGACGATCGGCCAGAACGGTTGCGCCGGTCTTTATCCGGCCATGCTGGCGGTGATGGTCGCGCCCACGGTTGGGATCAATCCACTGGATCCGCTGTGGATCGCCACGTTGGTGGGCATCGTCACCCTGAGTTCGGCCGGTGTGGCCGGGGTCGGCGGCGGCGCGACGTTCGCAGCGTTGATCGTGCTGCCGGCCATGGGCTTGCCGGTCACCTTGGTGGCGCTGTTGATTTCAGTCGAACCGTTGATCGACATGGGCCGCACCGCCCTGAACGTGAGCGGTTCGATGGCGGCGGGCACCATCACCAGCCAGGTGATGGGTCAGACCGACAAGGCGCTGCTGGCGGCCGATGAGCACAAGGAGCTGGCCTCGGCCTAACCAGTGTTGCCTGTTCGCGGGTGCCTTCTGGTAAAGGCAGCGCGAACAGGCAACCCGATCACCTGCGTTCCCACACCTCGAACGCATAGGCCGGTTTGTCATCGACCGCTTCGTTCGCCACGCTCGACACCTTTTGCCACTGGTTCTCGTCGAACTTGGGAAACCAGGCGTCCCCTTCCGGCTGCAAGGCGACTCGCGTCAAGTACAGGCGGTCCGCCTGAGCAAGGCCCAGCTCGTACAGCTGAGCACCACCGATGAGCATTACCTCGTCCGCGCCCTGTTCGTGAGCCCAGGCTTCGGCCCGCTCGATGGCCGCGTCCAGCGAAGCGAACACTTCCGCACCCGGCAAGTCGAGATCCGGCTGGCGGCTGACCACCAGGTTCAGACGGCCGGGCAGTGGTCGGCCCAGCGAATCCCAGGTCTTGCGACCCATGATGATCGGCTTGCCCAGGGTGGTGGCCTTGAAATACTTGAAATCGCCCGGCAGGTGCCAGGGCATGCTGTTGTCGATGCCGATCACGCGGTTCTCGGCGAGTGCCGCGATCAGGCTTAAAGGGAGAGATGTCTTCATGGCCGGCAGAATAGCAGAGCCTCCTTGGGTTATGCTCATGGCGAATCCGCCGCCTGGAAAAACGCGTGAGCGCACCCACTCCCTTGCACACACTCTGGCTCAGTGAAGCCATCCGCCTGCGCGAAGAACAGGCAGGCCCCCTGGAAGACCTGGAAGCCAACCGCCGAGCGCGGCAACAGGGGGGCGACCTGGCCGCACGCATCGAACATCGCGCCCTGATACTGGCCGACCGCGATGGACAGCGCCAGGCCCTGCGCCACTGGCTGCAGGGCGCACGGCTGGCGGTGCTGCTGCTGGCCGTGCTGGCGGTATTCAGCGGGGCCGGATTGGCGTTCGCGGCGCTGGGCGATGGGCTGCAGCCGGTCAATGTGTTCTGGGCGCTGGGCAGCCTGCTGGGGCTCAATCTCATTCTGTTGCTCAGCTGGTTGCTGGGGCTGGTCGCCGCCGGTGGCCACGGCGCGGTACTGGGACGGCTGTGGTTGTGGCTCAGCGAGAAACTGGCGCGTGATGCGCAGGCCGTGCACCTGGCGCCGGCGCTGGTACTGCTGCTGCAACGTCGTCGGCTCAACCGCTGGGCACTGGGCACGCTGGTGCATGGCTTGTGGCTGCTGGCCCTGCTCAGTGCGCTGGCCGTGCTGCTGTTGCTGCTGGCCACCCGTCGCTACGGCTTCGTCTGGGAGACCACCATTCTTGGCGCGGACACCTTCATCAGCCTGACCCAGACCTTGGGCGCCGTGCCCGCGCTGCTGGGTTTCAGCGTACCGGACATCGCCATGATCCGCGCCAGTGGCGATCAAGCGACCAACGTCGAAGGGGCACGCCAGGCCTGGGCCGGCTGGCTGGTCGGCGTGCTGCTGGTCTATGGAATCGGCCCGCGCCTGCTGCTGGCCGCCTTCTGCCAGTGGCGCTGGCGCCAAGGCCGGGCACGCCTGACGCTGGATACCACCCTGCCGGGCTACAGCCAGTTGCGTGAACGGCTGATGCCCAGCAGCGAGCGCCTTGGTGTGCGCGATGAGGCGCCCGACGCCCTGCCCCAGGTTACGACGGCGCCAGCCAGCGAGCCGAGTGATGGCGCGGTGCTGGTAGGTCTGGAGCTCGACGGCCAGCACCCATGGCCGCCCGCCCTGGCCACCGGCATTCAGAACGCTGGCGTGCTCGACAGCCGCGAGTCGCGCCAGCGGCTGCTGGAACAGATGACCCGCTTCCCGCCCGCGCGGCTGGTGATCGCTTGCGATCCGCGGCGCTCGCCCGACCGCGGTAGCCTCGGCCTGATCGCCGAAATGGCCCGCTGCGCCACGGTCACCCGCGTGTGGCTGTTGCCGGCACCGCCCGGCCAGGTGCTCGACCCGCAACGGCTTGGCGATTGGCGGACCGGTCTGGATGCACTGGGCCTGGCCATTGATGAATCGACCCCACTGCACTGGCTGGAGACCGGCCATGAGTAAGCCCCTGACCCTGGCCGTAGTCGGCCATACCAATGTCGGCAAGACCTCCCTGCTGCGCACGCTGACCCGCGACGTAGGCTTCGGCGAAGTGTCGCACCGGCCCAGCACCACGCGTCATGTGGAAGGCGCACGCCTTTCGGTCGATGGCGACGCCCTGCTGGAACTCTACGACACCCCTGGCCTGGAAGATGCCATCGCCTTGCTGGATTTCCTCGAGCGCCTGGACCGCCCCGGCGAGCGGCTCGACGGTCCGGCGCGGGTCGAGCGGTTCCTGCAGGGCACCGAGGCGCGCCAACGTTTCGAGCAGGAGGCCAAGGTGCTGCGCCAGCTATTGGCTAGCGATGCCGGCCTGTATGTGATCGACGCGCGCGAGCCGGTGCTGGCCAAGTACCGCGACGAACTGGAAGTGCTGGCCAGCTGCGGGAAACCGTTGCTGCCGGTGCTCAACTTCGTCAGCAGCAGCCAGCAACGCGAGGGGGATTGGCGCGAGGCGCTGGCTCGCCTCGGTCTGCACGCCTTGGTTCGCTTCGACAGTGTGGCACCGCCCGAGGATGGCGAGCGGCGGCTGTATGAAAGCCTGGCATTGCTGCTGGAACATTCGCGCCCGGCTTTGCAACGGCTGATCGATGATCAACAGGCGCAACGACTGGCGCGTCAGGGGAGTGCACGGCGGTTGATCGCCGAACTGTTGATCGACTGCGCGGCCTGTCGCCGCAGCGTGACCAGCGAAGCGGCCGCAGGCGCCATCGAAGAACTTCGCCAGGCGGTACGCAAGCGTGAGCAGCGCTGCGTGGAAGCCTTGCTCAAGCTGTATGCCTTTCGCAGCCAGGATGCGTCGGCCGGCGACTTGCCACTGTCAGATGGGCGCTGGGGCGACGATCTGTTCAATCCCGATACGCTCAAGCAGTTGGGCGTGAAGGTCGGCGGCGGCATTGCGGCCGGCGCTGCGGCGGGCGCTGGCGTCGATCTGCTGGTGGGCGGCTTGACCCTGGGCATGGCAGCCATCGCCGGCGCCATTGCCGGCGGCGCCCTGCAGACCGCCCGTGGCTATGGCGCGCGCCTGTTGGGCAAGTTCAAGGGCGAGCGCGAACTGACCGTGGACGACAACGTGCTGCGGCTGCTGGCCTTGCGTCAGCAGCAACTGGTGAAAGCGCTCGATGCCCGTGGCCATGCCGCCATGGGCACCATCGAGGTGGCGGCGCCACAGGAGCAGACCTGGCGCGAAGGCAAGCTGCCCGAAGCCCTGAACAAGGCCCGAGCCTACCCGCAATGGTCCTCGCTCAACGGCCACAAGCACCTGGCCCAGCGCGAGCGTGAAGAACAGATCGAAGCCCTGGCCCAGCAGCTCTGACGCCTTAATCGACCAATGGCCACGCTGTAGCCCTTCGCGGCCGATGACCGCTCCTACAGAAGGTTTGCGGTATCACAGAGCAATGTAGGAGCGGCCAGTGGCCGCGAAAGGAACACCGCGCAGCTACAGGTACACCGCAGTGGCATCTTCGCGGCCGATGACCGCTCCTACGGATTCGATGCCGCAGGAGCAGCATGGTAGGCGGTTACTTGCGCAGCAACCGCAGCCCGTTGAACACCACCAGCAGGCTCACCCCCATGTCGGCAAACACCGCCATCCACAGCGTCGCCATGCCGGCCACGGTCATCAGGAGGAACACTGCCTTGATCGCCAGGGCCAGCACGATGTTCTGCAACAGCACCGAACGGGTCTGCCTCGACAGCCGAATGAACGCCGGTATCTTGCGTAGATCATCGTCCATCAAGGCGACATCGGCCGTTTCAATCGCGGTATCGGTACCTGCGGCCGCCATGGCGAAACCGATTTCCGCCCGTGCCAGTGCTGGCGCGTCATTGATCCCGTCGCCCACCATGCCGACCCGGTGACCCTGAGCGTACAACTGCTCCACAGCTTTGAGCTTGTCGGCAGGCAACAGGTCGCCAATCGCCTGATCGATGCCCACTTGAGCTGCGATCGCCTTGGCGGTATGCGGGTTGTCTCCGGTCAGCATCACGGTCTTTATGCCCAACGCATGCAGCTGGGCAATGGCCTCGCGGCTGGTCTGCTTCACCGTGTCGGCCACCGCGAACAAGGCCACCGGCCCTTGCGGGCCCAGCAATACCACGACCGATTTACCTTCACGCTCCAGCTGATCGAGTTGCGCTTCCACCGCCGGGGAGCACTGACCCAGCTCTTCCACCAGGCGATGGTTGCCCAGGTGATAGGTCTGCCCTTCCACCTGACCCTTGATGCCTCGCCCAAGCAAGGCCTCGAAGTTGTCCAAGGTCAGGGCCGCCCCATTGGCGTCAGCAGCAATGGCTCGCGACACAGGATGGTCCGAACGTCCCGCCAACGTCTGGGCAATCGCCTGTGCCCGGCCTTCGAAGGCGGGATCGAGCAGCGCGTAGTCGGTCTGCACCGGCTTGCCATGGGTAAGCGTGCCGGTCTTGTCCAGCGCCAGATGGTCCAGCTTGTGACCACCTTCCAAGTACACGCCCCCCTTGACCAGGATGCCTTTGCGCGCAGCAGCGGCCAAGGCACTGACGATGGTGACGGGCGTGGAAATCACCAGCGCACACGGACAGGCGACCACCAACAGCACCAGCGCGCGGTAGATCCAGTCGAACCACGCGCCCAACCCCACCAGCGGCGGGACCACCGCGATCAGCAGGGCCAAGGCAAACACCACGGGTGTGTAGACCCGTGAAAAGTTATCCACGAAGCGCTGGGTAGGCGCACGCGCACCTTGGGCCTGCTCGACCGCGTGGATGATGCGCGCCAGTGTCGATTGGCCGGCGGCGGCCGTGACCCGGTATTCCAGCGAGCCGGCCTGATTGATGGTCCCGGCGAACACCTTGTCGCCCACACTCTTCTCGACCGGCAGGCTTTCACCGGTAATGGGCGCCTGATCGATGCTGGATTGACCGGAAATCACTTCACCATCCAGACCAATGCGTTCCCCTGGACGCACGCGCACGATGGCCTCCAGGGCGACGCTCTTGACGTCCTGTTCCAGCCATTGGCCATCGGCCTGGCGCACGGTGGCCGTGTCCGGCGTGAGGCGCATCAGACCGCCAATGGCATTGCGGGCGCGATCCAGGGATTTGGCCTCGATCAATTCGGCTACGGTGAACAGGAACATCACCATCGCCGCTTCCGGCCATTGACCGATCAGCACCGCGCCGGTCACCGCAATGCTCATCAACGCATTGATGTTGAGGTTGCCGTTCTTGAGTGCGATCCAGCCTTTGCTGTAGGTGCCCAGACCACAACTGGCGATCGACACCAGGGCCAGCAATGCCACGACCCAGGTCGGCGCCGCCTGGGTGAAGTGGACCACTTCGGCCGCCACTGCCGTCACACCCGAAAGCGCCAGCGGCCACCAGGGTTTGCGCGGCGCCGGCAGGTCGTTGGTAGCAGGTTCGTCCCCGGTGATGGGTTCGGCGTGCATGCCCAGTGATTTGATGGCGCTCTCGATCGCCTGGGTATCGGGCAGCGAATGGCGCACGCCGAGCACCCGATTGATCAGGTTGAAATCCAGCTGCTGCACGCCTGTCAGCTTGGCCAGCTTGTTCTGGATCAGCGTCTGCTCGGTGGGGCAGTCCATCGCCTCGATGCGGAACTGACTCAGCCGGGCATCCTGGCTGTCGCCGGGTGCCAACTGGACGGTCGACGGCGCGGTCGATTTGCTCGAGCAGCAGTGGCTCGACGGTGCGGAGCTTGGCTGGTGCTCGTGCTCGTGCTCGTGCTCGTGCTCGTGCTCGTGCTCGTGCTTATGATCGTGGACATGGCCGGAAGTGGGGTGGCTCATTGGTCGCAATTTCCTGAAGTGCAGGTTGCCAAGTGAACACCCTGTAGCCACTATAGGGTCAAGCATCTTCCAAGGGTTATGAGCATGAAAATCGGCGAACTGGCGAAAATCACCGACTGCCAGGTCGAAACCATCCGCTATTACGAACGCGAAAGCCTGTTGCCGCCCCCTGCCCGCAGCGAAGGCAACTATCGCCTCTACACCCAGGCTCACGTGGAACGGCTGACGTTCATCCGCAACTGTCGCATCCTGGACATGACCCTCGACGAGATCCGCAACCTGTTGACCCTGCGCGACAGCCCCCAGGACCAGTGCCAGAGCGTCAACGACCTGATCGATGAACACATCCATCACGTCAAGGCGCGGATAGACGGCCTGGTAGCCTTGCAGGAGCAGCTCGTTGCTCTGCGCCAGAAATGCCACGGCGGTACCGCCGAAGAGCACTGCGCGATTCTCCAGCGTTTGGAAGTCAGCGGCGCCGTCACCGTTCCCGATGCTGAGCACTCACATGTGGGCCGCAGTCACGGGCATTGAAAAAAATACGTCGCGGTTCAGCAGATATACCCTGGCATTCGAATCGCCCAAGAAATATGAATAATATATGACTCATTCTATTTGACATGAACCATATCAGGCTCATACTCAGCCTATGTTAACCACACTTCTGCAACAGATCCGCAACCGCCGCCAACAACTGGGTCTTCAGATTCAGGACATGCCCCTGCGCACTGGCCTCACCCGCCAGCAATACGGAAAGATCGAAAAGAACGGCAACCCGCGCCTCAACACCCTGGACCTGATTGCCGAAGGTCTGGATGCAAGCATGGTCCTGGTGCCCAAGGACCAACTCAAACTGATCGAAAAGATCCTCGCAGGCGCGCCGGTGTATTTAGAGGATGATCGACCTGTGGATAACTATCCGGAAAATCCTTGGGATGATCTGCCATGAGTGTAGAAACCGTAGCGGCCTTGAAGCTGACGCTGCATTCGCAATTGGTCGGTTACGTTACCGGCCATTCGAATGGCAAGAATGTACTCACCTTGGCGCCGGATTACATCGCTGATCCACATCGACGCACGCTGACTTTGTCTCACCTCAATCCGGACGTATTCAGACGTCAACTGGCAGACAAGCACCCTTACGTCACCCATCACCGGCTTCACCCCGTGTTGAGCAATCTACTTCCGGAAGGCGCGCTGCGTAGCCTGGTTGCACAAGCCATGAAAGTGCACCCAGACAGTGAATTTCCCTTATTGAGCTGGCTCGGTCTGGACTTGCCGGGTGCATTGGTCGCAACCCCGGTATCCGCCGACCATATCCCAGCCTATGCACTGGGCAACCACGGTAAGATCAGTCCAGTATCCATCGACACATCCGATCATCGCTCGCACTTCTCGCTGGCCGGCGTACAGATGAAATTCTCCATGCACAACAGGGATGGCCGTTACATAACCGCCGATCCTGCGGCGCCGGGAGACTGGATCATCAAGACGCCCTCCACCGTTCACCCATTCGTGCCGCTCAACGAATACACCTGCATGCAGCTGGCACAGTTGGCAGGCGTCGACATTCCTGAAATACGCCTGATCGGCATGGACATGATCGACAGCTTGCCCGCAATCAACCTGCCCGACGAGCAGTGGGCCTACGGCATTCGTCGTTATGATCGGCTTGCCGGAGGTCAGCGCGTTCATTCAGAAGACTTCGCCCAGGTGCTTTACGCTTACGCCCACGATAAATACCGCAGCGGCCGTTATGAACAGATCGCCAGATTGCTCTACACCCAGACCCGTCATGGGCAACGCGATGTCACGCAAATGGCTGTGCGTTTGCTGGTCAATGTGCTGCTGGCCAACGGCGACGCGCATCTGAAGAACTGGAGCCTGATCTATCCAGACACTTTCAGCGCAGAACTGTCCCCGGCTTACGACATCGTCGCGACCAAGGTATTTATTCCCGGCGAGAGCCAGTTTGCGTTGAACATGGCCGATACCAAAGCCTGGTATGACGTCTCGCTCGAACACTTCAAACGATGGGCCGAGACCTCTGGAATACCTTGGCGACCCGTGCTCGTTCATCTACGAGAAACACTGGACGCAGCACGAACGCTGTGGCCTGAAGCCCTAGCCGCCAGCGCCATGAAGCCAAACCAGCAAGCGATCCTGCGCCAGCATTGGCAACAGCTGCATGCGGACTTTCGGATCTATTAACTGAATCAGCGAGCAAGGTTTTGAAACAATCCTAGTTTCGCTATTGCAAAGCCTGCCTATAGGTTCGTTGCACATGTCCATCAAAAAGAACCTGTCATGAATCGCACCGCAACCCCCTTTCAAATATCAGATCTGCGCACTGAACCTGGTTTTCTTGCCGTCGTGGGCGAGCGGCTGTGGCAAGCCTGGTGGAAGGACGACGGCCACACTTTGGAAGATGTGCTGACGCTTCTGGAAGACAGCCTGCGTTCCAAGCCCATTCCCACCACTTTGGTCGCTCATGCAGGCGAGCGGTTCATGGGCACGGTATCGCTGATCGTTTCGGACATGGATGAACGAGTGCAGTACTCGCCCTGGTTGGCGGCGCTGTGGGTGGAGGCCGAGAGCCGCAATGAGGGCGTCGGGGCGGCATTACTCACAGCCGGAATGCAGAAAGCGAAAGCTGAGGGTGTCGAGCGGGTCTATCTATGTGCCGTCGAGGAAAAGTCGGCGTACTACCGTCGGCTTGGCTGGGAGCAGATCGAGACTGACGTTGGGGGGATGAACATCTTCACCAAAGCGTCAGGGTAATTGCATTGAAACGCCTGGCCGCGGTGCAGCAGGCAGACTGCGGTGTCCGTTTCGCGGCCACAGACCGCTCCTACGAGGTCTGCGATGGCGTAGGAGCGGTCAGTGGCCGCGAAACAGACTCCACGGTTTGTCAGGCTCACACCGCCATCGGTGCAGTCAGTGGCGCGTGGTGTTCGTAGCCTTCCAGGGTAAAGTCGCTGGGTTCGATCAGCTCCAGCCACTCTGGTTGGTACACACCAGTCTTCGCGAACTCAGGCACGCGGTCGGAGATCACCAGCTTAGGGGCCGGTAACGGCTCGCGTTTCATCTGCTCGTTGAGCATGTCCAGATGGTTCTCGTACACATGGGCGTCGCCGATGAAGTAGGTGAACCAGCGCGGCGTGTAGCCTGTCAGGCGCCCGACCAGCGACAGCAGCGCGGCGCCTTCAGTGAGGTTGAACGGCGTGCCCAGACCCAGGTCGTTGGAGCGGATGTACAGCGTCAACGAGATCTCGCGGGTTTCCGGGTTGGGGTGGAACTGGTACAGCAGATGGCACGGCGGCAGTGCCATTTCATCGAGCTGGGCGCAGTTCCAGCCGTGGAACAGGATCCGACGGCTGCCCGGGTCCTTGATGATGGTGTCGACGCACTGGCGAATCTGGTCGATGGCCTTGTACAGCACCACGAAGCTCTCGCCGTTTTCCTCGGCCTGGGCAATCTGCTGATAGCCTTGGCTGGTGGCCAGTTCGATCGCTGCCGGGTTGCTCAGGGCGATGCGTTTGTAGGCTGGCCACTGACGCCACTGCACGCCATAGATCTCGCCCAGGTCGTCTTCACCCTGGCGGAAGGGGTTGGCCAGCCATTGGGCGTTCTCGTTGGCGTTCTGGTCCCAGACCTTGCAGCCCAAGGCGCGGAATTCGGCGGCATTGTTGACGCCGCGCAGGAACCCGACCATTTCGCCGATGGCCGACTTGAAGGCCAGGCGCCGGGTGGTGATCGCCGGAAAGCCTTCCTGCAGGTCGAACCGCAGCATGGCACCCGGGAAACTGATGGTGCGCACGCCGGTGCGGTTGCTTTGCAAGGTGCCGTTCTTGATGACGTGGGCGACCAGTTCCAGATATTGCTTCATGACGTACCTGCATCGTTCAGGGCGCAACCTTGGTCACGCCCAGGCAAAAAAGAATCAAACAGCCGGGCGCGGAGCCGCCGGCGCGCGGTGGTAGGCTAACCAGATCAGCCCCAGACCGCCCAGGATCATCGGCAGACACAGCACCTGCCCCATCGTCAGCCAGCCCCACGCCAGGTAGCCCAACTGCGCATCGGGCACGCGGACGAACTCGACGATGAAGCGGAAGATGCCGTAGAACAGGGCGAACATGCCCGATACGGCCATGGTCGGCCGCGGCTTGCGCGAGAATAGCCAGAGGATGACGAACAACGCGACGCCTTCCAGCGCAAACTGGTAGAGCTGCGAAGGGTGACGGGGCAACTGCGCCGGATCGCTGAAAGGCGGGAAGATCATGGCCCAGGGCACGTCGGTGGGTTTGCCCCACAGCTCGGCGTTGATGAAGTTGCCGATACGCCCGGCACCCAGACCGATGGGTACCAGCGGAGCGATGAAGTCCATCAGCTGGAAGAACGACTTGTTGTTCTTCTTGCCGAACCACCACGTGGCCAGCATCACGCCCAGCAGCCCGCCATGGAACGACATGCCGCCCTTCCACACCTCGAATATCAAGGTGGGGTTGGCGATGTATTGCTCCAGATCGTAGAACAGCACGTAGCCGAGGCGGCCGCCGAGGATCACCCCCATTGCGCACCAGAACACCAGGTCCGAGAGTTTTTCCTTGGTCCAGGTCGGGTCGAACCCGTTGAGCCGGCGCGAGGCCAGCAACCAGGCGCCACCAATGCCCACCAGGTACATCAAGCCGTACCAGTGGATTTTCAGCGGTCCGATGGCCAGTGCCACCGGGTCGATCTGCGGGTAAGGCAGCATTGCAATTCCTCAGCTAAGCAAAAAACTCATGCCGACGCTGAACAGCAGCGCGGCGAGCAGGTGTTTGAGCACCTTGAACGATAATCTGGGCGCCCGGCGCGCCGCGTATCTGAAGAAACCAGACGGTGATGGCGATGCATGCCAAGGCGGGCGCATGGACGAATTCGGAACTATACGCTGGGCCAGGGCACCCGTGCAGGCACCGAGCGGCTGGTACATCGCAATTTCACGATTGCACCCGCAAGCAAGTGCGGCATGGTACCGGAACCCATGCCTGGCGCTCCACCTCGCAGCGATGGATAGGACAACGATGGACCGGTAGAGTGAAGTCAAACTACAAGGATCTTTCCGTATGTGTCTGATCGTTTTCACCTGGCAGCCCGGCCATGCCCAACCCCTGGTACTGGCAGGCAACCGTGACGAATTCCACGCCCGACCCACGGCGCCGTTGTCCCAGTGGCGGGAGTCTTGCGGGGTGTACGCCGGTCGGGACCTGGAGGCAGGCGGTAGCTGGCTGGGGATCGGGCCGAACGGGCGTATCGCCGCGCTGACCAATATCCGTCGTCCCGGTCAGCCACCGGCGCGGCGCTCCCGTGGTGATCTGGTGGCGGGTTTTCTGACCGGTGAACAGTCGATCGAGGCTTACCTGCAGGCCGCCACGGATCGCCTGGACCAATACGCCGGATTCAATCTTCTGCTCGGTGATGGTCAGCGCCTGTGCTATCTGCACTCCGCTGCAGGCACGCCGCAGTACCTGGAGGCAGGCACCTACGGGCTTTCCAATGCCAGCCTCGACACGCCATGGCCCAAGCTGGTGAAAGCCCGTCACGGGCTGGAGGTCGCCGGTAGCCAGCCTGACGCATTACTGGCAATGCTGGCTGATGCCGACCAGGCACCGGAACATGCGCTACCCGATACGGGCGTGGGCCTGGCCACCGAGCGGCTGCTGTCGAGCGTGTTCATCACCGGCGCCAGTTACGGAACGCGGGCCAGCACGGTGGTTATCGTTAACGCCGAGGGTCATCGGGAAATGATCGAGCGCAGCTTTGGCCCGTTGGGCAGCACGCTGGGTGAGGTTCGTCTGCAGGGGGTCTAGCGAGCGCTAAACCGAACGCCCGATGCGCTTGCCCTGGCGTTTGCCGATGTCGCGAGCCTGGCCATCGCGCTGCTTGCCGGTACGCGCATCGCTGATCAGGCCGGGAATCAACGCGCCTTCAGGCAGATTCTTCCAGAAGCGAGTGGGCAAGTGGCCTTGCATGACCTTGGGGTTCAAGCGCGCCGGGTTGAAGATGTGGCTGTAATAGGTCAGCCACAGCTCGCCCTGGGGGTCATGGGCCTGCTGCGCGAGTTGCTGCCACTCCAATGGGCATCGCCGTTCGTGGATCAACTGGGTGCCGTCGTAATACACACCGTCCTGAGGCGTCGCTATCAGCCAGCGACTGCGCCCCATGCGCCCGATGAAATGCTCGCTGGCCAAGGCCAGGATGTCGTGCGCCGGTTCGTGCCAAGCCACGTATTCAGGACCGGGGGGACCCGCGGTCGCGACCGGCATCTCGACGAAGCGCAGAAAGGCATGCAGATGATGGCTCTCGCGCCGAACCTGCTTGATACGCCGGTGCAGCTCACTGCCCAGGCGATCACCGGCCAGCATGGCCGTGCGGTCGCCATGGCTGACGCGCCAGAGCACTTCGTACAACAGGCTCCAGCGTTGCTCGCCACGGTACTGCGCAGCGCTTTGCAGCAGCTCGATGAGGGCCACGGGAATGCGCGCCTGGAAAGGACCGATTTCCTCCGGGTAATGCTCGTCCGTGGCGAACAGGTCCGCTACGGTGTTCCAGCCCACATGACTCGGATCGATCTGATGGCTGAGCAGCCAACGCGCCTGCTGCCGCCAGGTGGCGAACAGGTCGTCGCAGTCCAGACATATCATCCCCAGAGCCCCAATTGCTGGGGCTGGGGGCGATCACGCAGTTGGTCGCGCAGCAGCAAAGTAGAGATTTCTGCCTGCTGTGGGTGGTAGTCGCTGGTGATGAAGAACGGCTTGGCCTTAGCCAGTACGCAACGCAGGCGGGTCAGGTCTTCATAGCGGATTCGCCGCTGCCGACGCAGCTCCACCAGGCGCTTGGTGGTACGCAGACCGATGCCGGGAATGCGGGCGATCAGCGCAGGTTCCGCACGGTTCAGATCCAATGGGAAGACGCTTCGGTTTTCCAGCGCCCAGGCCAGCTTGGGGTCGATATCCAGCGCCAGGTCGCCCGGGCCGGAGAGCAGCTCGTCGGCCTTGTAGCCATAGCTGCGCAGCAGGCAGTCGGCCTGGTAGAGGCGGTGCTCGCGCATCAGCGGCGGTGCTGCCAGCGGCACGCTCTTGGGGCTGTTGGGGATGGGGCTGAACGCCGAATAGTAGACCCGCTTCAGGCCGTAGTTGCCGTACAGGGATTCGGCGCTGTGCAGGATGGTGCTGTCGTCGGTCTGGTCGGCACCGACGATCATCTGCGTGCTTTGCCCAGCCGGTGTGAAGCGTGGCGCGCGCGGTTCGTTGAGCACGGTCTGCTGGCCCGTGTAGATGGTGCTCATGGCTTTCTTGATCGATTTCACATCCTTTTCCGGCGCCAGGGTCTGCAGGCTGGCATCGGTGGGCAGCTCGATGTTCACGCTCAGACGATCGGCGTAGCGACCCGCCTCTTCGATGAGTGCCGGGTCGGCTTCGGGAATGGTCTTGAGGTGGATGTAGCCGCGGAACTGATGTTCCTCGCGCAGCAGGCGCGCCACGCGGATCAGCTGTTCCATCGTGTAGTCGGCCGAACGGATGATGCCGGAGCTCAGGAACAAGCCGCTGATGCAGTTGCGCCGATAGAAGTCCACGGTCAGGCGCACCACTTCCTCAGGCGTGAAACGCGCCCGTGGCACGTCGCTGGAACGGCGGTTGACGCAGTACTGGCAGTCGAACAGGCAGAAATTGGTCAGCAGTATCTTGAGCAGCGATACACAGCGACCATCCGGCGTGTAGCTGTGGCAAATGCCCATGCCGTTGGTCGAACCCAGCCCGCCCTTGCCTTCGGAGCTGCGCTTGGGCGCACCGCTGCTGGCGCACGAGGCATCGTACTTGGCGGCGTCGGCGAGGATGCTGAGCTTATCGATCAATTGCATGAAATTTCCCGATACTGTTTTTATGTACAGTACAGAAATACATGCACTTCATCAACGCCGCCGGTCGGCCAGAAGCCAGGCCACACGCGGCCTGGAACGGGACGAGCGCTACATGGGCCGGGTTCAGTCGATGGTTTCGAACTGATCCTTGATGTAGCGGATTTCGGTGCGCCCATGGGGTGCCGGCAGGCCGTCTTCGCCCAGGTTGACGAACACCAGCTTGTCCACGGTGAGGATGCTCTTGCGCGTGATCTTGTTGCGCACCTCGCAGGTCAGCGTGATGGAGGTCCGCCCGAATTCAGTGGCGGTGATGCCCAGTTCGATGATGTCGCCCTGGCGCGAGGCGCTGACGAAATTGATCTCGGAGATGTACTTGGTCACCACCCGCTGGTTGCCCAACTGCACGATGGCGTAGATAGCCGCTTCTTCGTCGATCCAGCGCAGCAGGCTGCCACCGAACAGGGTGCCGTTGGGATTGAGGTCTTCAGGTTTTACCCATTTGCGCGTATGAAAATTCATGCTGGCTCCTCTGCTCTTCACCTAAGTGTGTCGAATCATGGCAGACCACAGCGCCCGCCTCCATTGAGCTTTGCCTATGAATACCATTATCCATCCGGCGGTAATCGTCAGAAATACTTTGGAAGCTGGCCACACCTCTATATAATCGCCAGCGATTCACTCAACGGCCTTCTTCATTTCCCGGCCGTTCCCGCCACCCGTCCGAGGGGCGCTGCAGCAGGTTCGACCTGTCAGGCTCGGATGGGGCGTTGTCCCTACAGGTCTTGCCTGGGGACGCCAAACGCATACAACGGCGCCCATTCGAACCTACGAATGGAGGCTCTTAATGAGCGCTGTACTTACGCCTGCTGGTTTTTCCGATTTCAAAGTCGCCGACATCTCCCTGGCTGCCTGGGGCCGTCGCGAAACCATCATTGCCGAGTCGGAAATGCCCGCACTGATGGGCCTGCGCCGCAAATACGCCGGCCAGCTGCCGCTGCAGGGCGCGAAGATCCTGGGCTGCATTCACATGACCATCCAGACCGCCGTACTGATCGAAACCCTGGTCGCCCTGGGTGCCGAAGTTCGCTGGTCCTCGTGCAACATCTTCTCCACCCAGGATCAGGCCGCCGCCGCCATCGCCGCCGCCGGTATCCCGGTGTTCGCCTGGAAAGGTGAAACCGAAGAAGAATACGAGTGGTGCATCGAGCAGACCATCCTCAAGGATGGCCAGCCATGGGATGCCAACATGATTCTTGACGACGGCGGCGACCTGACCGAGATCCTGCACAAGAAATACCCGGCCATGCTGGACAAGATCCACGGCGTGACCGAAGAAACCACCACTGGCGTGCACCGCCTGCTGGACATGCTGGCCAAGGGCGAGCTGAAGATCCCGGCCATCAACGTCAACGACTCGGTGACCAAGAGCAAGAACGACAACAAGTACGGCTGCCGTCACAGCCTCAACGACGCCATCAAGCGCGGCACCGACCACCTGTTGTCGGGCAAGCAGGCACTGGTGATCGGCTATGGTGACGTGGGCAAGGGCTCGGCTCAGTCGCTGCGTCAGGAAGGCATGATCGTCAAGATCTCCGAAGTCGACCCGATCTGCGCGATGCAGGCCTGCATGGACGGCTTCGAGCTGGTTTCGCCGTTCATCGATGGCATCAACGACGGCACCGAAGCAAGCATCGACAAGGCGCTGCTGGGCAAGATCGACCTGATCGTCACCACCACCGGTAACGTCAACGTCTGCGATGCCAACATGCTCAAGGCGCTGAAGAAGCGTGCCGTGGTCTGCAACATCGGCCACTTCGACAACGAAATCGACACCGCTTTCATGCGCAAGAACTGGGCATGGGAAGAAGTGAAGCCACAGGTCCACAAGATCCACCGTACCGGTGCCGGTAGCTTCGACGCGCAGAACGACGACTACCTGATCCTGCTGGCCGAAGGCCGTCTGGTGAACCTGGGCAACGCCACCGGCCACCCAAGCCGCATCATGGACGGTTCGTTCGCCAACCAGGTGCTGGCGCAGATCTTCCTGTTCGAGCAGAAGTACGCCGACCTGGACGCCGACGGCAAGGCTGCCCGCCTGACCGTCGAAGTGTTGCCGAAGAAACTGGACGAAGAAGTGGCCCTGGAAATGGTCCGCGGCTTCGGCGGCGTGGTCACTCAACTGACCCAGCAGCAGGCCGACTACATCGGCGTGACCGTCGAAGGTCCGTTCAAGCCAGAAGCCTACCGCTACTAAGCGTTCAGGCTCTTGATACGGCGGGCCAGTCAACGCTGGCCCGCTCGATGGGTTTACCGAGAAACTGCCATGTCTCACGATCGTCCCTTAAGCTTCGAGTTCTTTCCCACCAAGACCGATGCCGGGCATGAAAAGCTGATGGGCGTCGCCCGCCAGTTGGCTGCCTACAAACCCGATTTCTTTTCCTGCACCTACGGCGCCGGCGGTTCGACCCGCGACCGTACCCTGAACACCGTTCTGCAGCTGGAAAACGAAGTCAACGTCCCCGCCGCCCCGCACCTTTCGTGCGTGGGCGACAGTAAACAAGACCTGCGCGGCCTGCTCGACCAGTATCGGTCGGCCGGCATCAAGCGCATCGTCGCGCTGCGCGGCGACCTGCCGTCGGGCATGGGCATGTCCAGCGGCGAACTGCGCCATGCCAATGACCTGGTCGAGTTCATACGCGCCGAAACCGGCGACCACTTTCACATCGAAGTGGCGGCCTACCCCGAGATGCACCCGCAGGCACGCAACTTCGAAGACGACCTGGTCAACTTCGCGCGCAAGGCCAACGCCGGCGCGAGCAGTGCGATCACCCAGTACTTCTTCAACGCCGACAGCTACTTCTACTTCGTCGAGCGCGTGCAGAAGCTGGGCGTGAACATTCCAATCGTGCCGGGCATCATGCCGATCACCAACTACAGCAAGCTGGCGCGCTTCTCCGATGCCTGCGGCGCGGAAATCCCGCGCTGGGTGCGCAAGCAGTTGGAAGCCTACGGCGATGACGTGAAAAGCATCCAGGCGTTCGGCGAGGAAGTGATCACGCAGATGTGCGAGCGGTTGTTGCAGGGCGGTGCCCCCGGCCTGCATTTCTATACCCTGAACCAGGCAGAACCCAGCCTGGCGGTATGGAACAATCTGAAACTGGGCCGCTGAGTCTTCTCGCACAGCCTCAAGGCCCTGGCATTCTGCCGGGGCCTTTTTGTATCGATCAGTCGCAATAGAATCAGGTCAGTGGTGCCTGAAGCCCGGCATAGACCTTTTCAAGCGCGGCAAGGCGTCGTAATCTCCGGCCCATGGTTGCCATCCTCCGCTCGTTGCCCTCTGCGCTTCTCCTTTGCTGGTGCCTGCAGGCCCATGGCGAAACGCTGCGCATCGTTACCGATTCCTGGGCACCTTATGCCTTTGAAGAGAACGGCACCGCGCAAGGGATCGACTATGACATCACGGCGCTGATCTTCGAACGCCTGGGCATCCAGGTGCAGTGGCAATTCCTGCCATGGAAACGCTGCCTGGCGATGCTCGACCAGGGCCAGGCGGATGGGATCCTCGACATCTTCCAGACCAACGAACGCGACGCAAGCCTGTTCTATGCCAAGGAACCGCTGTCGGAAGTGGAATGGGTGTTCTACCAGGCCAATGACCGACCGCACCCGGTGCACAGCATGACCGACCTCGACGGGCTGACCGTGGGCATCACCGCTGGCTACGACTACGGCGACGCATTCGAACAGGCGCCCGGTGTCGTTCGCGAGAGCGGGCCCAGCCAGGAAGCCAACTTCGGCAAACTGGCCAAGGCACGCATCGATCTGTTGATCACCGACCGCCGCGTCGGCGAGTACACCGTCAAGCGGTTGGGCCTGCAACAGCGGGTCAGTCCCCTGCCCATGGAGATCGGTAACAATCCGCAGTTTCTGGCGGTGCGCCGAGGTGCCGGAATGGATCTGCTGGTGCAGCGCTTCGCCGCCGAACTGCGCCGGTTCAAGCAGGAGCCAGCCTATGCACAGCTGCTGGCTCGCTATGCCGTCGAGCCAATGAGTGGTAAAACGATACCTTCCGCTGCGCCGCAGACACTGCAGCCATCGCCCGCAGGCACCGCTGGGCAGCGTGAAAGCAGCGCAATGTGATTGCTCTGTTATACTCGGCCCTTGTGCCAGGCTTACGTCCGGCCGCTCGGCCTTGCCAAGGCCTCCCGAAGCACCTGCCAGCTGGGCCTGAGCCCGCGCACCGCTTCGTGAAGCGCACTTTGCAACCCCAGCAGGACCGGACGCGACAGTGTCACCCCACACCCGTCGCGCCAGGCAAGATTATCCCTCGGGCATAAGCCCCTACTAGAACAGGATTACTCATGTCCTTTGCTTCCCTCGGTCTCTCCGAGGCTCTAGTCCGCGCCATCGAGGCAGCGGGCTACACCCAGCCCACCCCGGTGCAACAGCGGGCCATTCCCGCCGTGTTGCAAGGCCGCGACCTGATGGTCGCCGCTCAGACAGGTACAGGTAAGACCGGCGGCTTCGCCCTTCCGATTCTGGAGCGGCTGTTCCCAGGTGGTCACCCGGACAAATCCCAACGTCACGGCCCGCGCCAACCGCGCGTACTGGTCCTGACCCCCACTCGCGAACTGGCTGCCCAGGTTCACGACAGCTTCAAGCTCTACGCCCGCGACCTCAAGTTCGTCAGCGCCTGCATCTTCGGCGGCGTCGGCATGAATCCGCAGGTACAGGCCATGTCCCGCGGCGTCGACGTGCTGGTGGCCTGCCCCGGCCGTCTGCTCGACCTGTGTGGTCAGGGCAGCGTCGATCTGTCCCACGTTGAAATCCTCGTGCTCGACGAAGCCGACCGCATGCTCGACATGGGCTTCGTGCACGACGTTAAGAAGGTCCTTGCGCGCCTGCCGTCCAAGCGTCAGAACCTGCTGTTCTCGGCGACGTTCTCCAAGGACATCACCGACCTGGCCGGCAAGCTGCTGCACAACCCCGAGCGCATCGAAGTCACGCCGCCCAACACCACGGTCGAGCGTATCGAGCAGCGCGTCTATCGCCTGGCCTCCAGCCACAAGCGTTCGCTGCTGGCGCACCTGATCACTCAGGGCGCGTGGGAGCAGGTGCTGGTGTTCACCCGTACCAAGCACGGCGCCAACCGCCTGGCCGAGTACCTGGAGAAGCACGGTCTGAGCGCCGTGGCGATCCACGGCAACAAGAGTCAGAACGCGCGCACCAAGGCCCTGGCCGACTTCAAGGCCGGCTCCGTACGCATCATGGTCGCCACCGACATTGCCGCGCGTGGCCTGGACATCGACCAGCTGCCACACGTGGTCAACTTCGAGCTGCCCAACGTCGACGAAGACTACGTGCACCGTATCGGCCGTACCGGTCGTGCCGGTCGTAGTGGCGAGGCGATCTCGCTGGTTGCGCCAGACGAAGAGAAGCTGCTCAAGAGCATCGAGCGCATGACCAAGCAGAAGATCCCGGACGGTGATCTGATGGGGTTCGATGCCAGCACCGTGGAAGCGGAAAAACCCGAGGTGCGCGAGCGTCCTCAGGCCAACAATGCCCGCGGTGCTCGCGCACCTCGCGGCGATGGCACCAGCAACGCCAGCAGCGGTCGCAAGGACAAAGGGAAGGACAAAGGCAAGGAAAAGCCCGCCGGGGCGCGTTCTGAACGCCAACCCCGTGACCAGAAGCCACGTCAGCCACAGGCTGCACGCGCGGCCGTAGAACCGGCGGTTTCCGCCAACCGTGCGCCGGACGAATTCCTCGATGACGAAGTGGACAACTTCGGCAACCGTGCGGATTACGTCAGCCCCTATCAGGGCAAGAACCAGGGTCGCGGTCGTCGTCCTGCAGGTTCTGCACCGGCCGGTGGTACTGCTCCAGCAGCAGCGCCTCGCCAGGGTCGCCCTGCCGGTGGCGCACCGCGCAACGGTGGAGGCGCACGTTCGGCCGGCACTGGCGACAACGCCGGCGCCAAGCGCGGTCCGCGCAGCAACGGGGGTGGCGCTCGTGACGGCCAGCCACGTCGTGACAGCAACCCGCGCAACCGTCGTCCGGCACGCGACGAGCAGCCACGCCAGGAACCGGCGGTGAGCAACTCGCGCAACCCGAGCCAACCGGTGATCGTGCACAAGGAATCGAAGATCGATCGTTTCCCGACTGCCGAGCAACTGGAGCAATTGCCGAGCCGCCCGCGGGGTGAAAAACCTGCACTGCTGACGCGCAATCGCGAAGGCTGAGCATGAGGTAGGCAGGCTCGCTGCCCTGTGGGAGCGGGCTCTGCCTGCGAAGGTTTCACCACGGCGCCCATGCCGGATACAAAAAAAAACGCCGCAGCCCTCACAGGCTGCGGCGTTTTTTCATGTCAGCGAATCGCTTACTTCGCTTTCACACCTTCGAAGGTGAAGTACAGCTCGACGGTGTCCGACTGTGGACCCAGGTCCATGGACTTGGGTGCGAAGTCCTTGCGGTTGATCGAAGTGGTGCCTTCGAAGCCGGCACGGTAGCCGCCCCATGGATCCTTGCCTTCACCCAGGAAGGTGGCCTTGATCACGACGGGCTTGGTCACGCCATGCAGGGTCAAGTCACCGGTCACGTCAGCAGTGGTCTTGCCATCGGCGCTCTTGCCCGTCGGCTTGACGCTGGTGGACTTGAAGGTGGCTTCCGGGAAGTTGGCCACGTCCAGGAAGTCCTTGCTGCTGATGTGCTTGTCACGCTCGGCGTGGTTGGTAAACACGCTGGCAGTCTTGAGGGTCACGTCGATCTTGGCGTCTTCGGGCTTGGCGGCATCGAAGCTGAACTTGCCGTCGAAGTCCTTGAAGGTACCGGTGATGAAGCTGTAGCCCAGGTGGCTGATCTTGAAGTCGACGAAAGCGTGCTGGCCTTCCTTGTCGATGGTGTAGTCAGCGGCCATGGCCTGGCCTGCGGTGAACAGGGCAGTGCCAATGGCGAGTGCAGCGAGGGTCTTTTTCAACATGGGGAGTATTCCTCTTGAAGTTTGATAGGTACGGCAGTCAAGCTTTGCGACCCAGCATACGGATGAGGGTTGCATCACGATCGATGAAGTGGTGTTTCAATGCAGCCAAGCCGTGCAGTACGGCGAATATCACCAGTACCCACGCCAGGTAGAAATGCACGGTACCGGCGGTTTCCGCCTGATTGGGCAGGCCGCTGACCAGCGCCGGTATTTCGAACAGCCCGAAAACCGGAATGCCTACCCCGTCTGCGGTCGAGATCAGGTAGCCGGCGCTCATCACCAGGAACAGGTCCGCATAGAGGAACAGGTGCCCCAGATGAGCCGCCGTGCGGGTCAGCTTGCCCTGGTTGGGTGTGGGCGGCGGGGGTGGGCTGATGAAGCGCCAGACCACGCGCACAAGCATGAAGAAGAACAGCACTAGGCCGATGCTCTTGTGCAGGTCAGGGCCGGCCTTGCGCCATGGGTCGTAGTAACCCAGGCCCACCATCCACAACCCAAGAGCGAAAAGCCCGAATACGGTCAGCGCGACGCCCCAGTGCAGGACGATGCTGACCCAGCCATAGCGTGAAGTGGAATTACGTAGTTGCATGTGCCTGGACCTTGTAAGAACTGCGCTCAAGATGACTGACTTATCTATCGGATTAAAGCGGAAAATCTCGCTTTGAAATATCGATAAAGTTGATTAAGACAGTATTAAGCGGACTGCTATGAGGCCAGGCACGCGGTTTTATACGCGTAAAGGCGCCGCCGACCCGTGAAAAGGCCGACGGCTGCGGTGCGAAACCTACGGCTGCACTGTAGGTTTGGTTACTTCAACCTTGTTTTTGGATTCAACCGGTTTTTTCGCTTCGGCTGGCTTTTTGACCACAGGCTTCTTGGTTTCCGCCTTCTTGGGCTCCGGTTTTTTCGTTTCCACCTTCTTCACCGGCGCGGCTTTCTTCGCAGGCTCCGCCTTGACCGGTGCGGGCGCGGGCACGACGGCGGGCACCGGAACAGGTGCAGGCGTGGGCGCTGGAACGGGAGCAGGTGCAGGCGCCGGTACTGGCGCAGGTGCAGGCTCGACGGGCTTGGCCGCTGGCGTCTCGCCGCCGCCGAACCACTTGGAGAAGAACCCAGGCTTGCTCTCGGCAGCCTTGACCGGCGCTGCTGCAGGCGGGGCGACCTTGACCGGTTCGAAGGACTTGCCTGCCGCCAGATCAACCACTTGGCCGGCAGCACGCTGACCGCTGCGCAGCGCGCCTTCCAGCGTGCCGGGGTACAGCGAGTCGGTGTGTTCGCCCGCGAAGGCGATGCGCTGCTGAGGCTTCTCCCAGACCTTCCAGAACTTGCTGATCTGCCCCGGTCCGTAGGCCAGGTACGCGCCGCCATACGAAGGATCGGTGCTGTAGCGACGGATCTCGTAGCCGGTGTAGGCACCGCGTGCCTGTGGGTAGAACGCGTGCAGGCGGATCAATACCTGGTCGACCATCTGCTTGTCGCCAAAGGCCTGCAGCAGGCGGGCGTTGTCACCGGACAGGTTGATCACCACATTGGCGCCACCCTTCAAGGCTGGCTCGATCCACAACATGCCCAGCCCGGTGTTGCTGTAGATCTCGCCGGACATCCGCGCCTTGCTGTCCCACACCGGCGTCTTGAATTTGAGCAGCAGTTGGTCACGCCAGCCATAGTTGGTGCCCTTGATTGCCGCCAGCTGGCGGTTGTCCAGTGCAGGGGTGAAGGCGATCTTGCCCAATGCGCGCAGAGGGACGGCCAGGACCACGTAGCTGGCCTGGTAGCCCACGGCGCCCACTTTGACGGTCACGCCGTCCTTGTCCTGGCTGATGGCCGACACCGGTGAATCGGTCTTGATGGTCTTGATCTGCTTGACGAACGCCTGCGCCAGCACCGGGCTGCCACCGATCAGGCGCGAGGCGCGCAGATCACGGTCGTCGATGTCCTGATAGACCCGGTTCTGCTGGGCGAAATACAGCAGTGACAGACGCGACGGTTCGTCGTAGCGAGTACGAATCTTCTGGTTGATCAGTTGCCGTGCCGTAGGGGGCAGTTGCAGGCGATCCAGCCAGTTGGACACGTTGATCTGGTCCAGGGCGAACAGGGTGCTGGTCGCGCCGGGGTTTTCCGGATCCTTGACCGAGCGGGCGAGGTCATCCAGGGTTTTCTCGTAGCGCTTGAGGGCTTCCGCAGTCGCTGGCTGCTTGGTGGCCAGGTCGGCAGCGGTGAAGTATTCGCCGTCGATCAGGTAGCCAGGGTTGCGGACGAATTCCGGCGCCGGCTGGGTGGCCAGCTTGAAGGTGTTCACGTAACCATTGAGCACCGGCTGGACCTTGCTGCCGCCGATCCATTCGCTGGTGGCCAGACCCGAGCGGCCGCCGAGGCTGGGTCGTGCTTCCAGCAAGGTGACTTGCCAGCCCTTGGCCTGCAGCTCGTAGGCGGCTGTCAGCCCCGCCAGACCGCCGCCGACGACGATCGCCGTCTGTGCCTTGTCATTGCCCAACGCCTGCGCGCTGAACAGCCCTACTACTATCAGCGCCCAGGCGCGCAACCAACCAGCAGACATGCAGAGAACTCCGGCAGAGCAAGCGAAATGGCCGGATCGAGCCCCGGCAGTGGCAAATTGCCGCGCAGCATACGCCAGCGGCATAGTGCCCGCCAGTGTCGCCATCGAGCATGTTTGGGTTGTTAGCCGAGGCCTCATTGCATAGGCTTGCGCGACTGTTTGCCAAGCGTGTTGCCGCGGGAGAGAAAGATGGGACTCAACGACCAGTGGATGAAACGAGACCTCGAGGTCTTGTGGCACCCCTGCACCCAGATGAAAGACCACGAGCGGCTGCCGCTGATCCCGATCAAACGCGGCGAAGGCGTGTGGCTGGAGGACTTCGAGGGCAAGCGCTACCTGGACGCGGTCAGCTCCTGGTGGGTCAATGTCTTCGGGCATGCCAACCCGCGCATCAATCAACGCATCAAGGATCAGGTCGATCAGCTGGAACACGTGATCCTGGCCGGTTTCAGCCATCAGCCGGTGATCGAGCTGTCGGAGCGTCTGGTCAAGATGACGCCCGAAGGGCTGACTCGCTGCTTCTACGCCGACAACGGCTCTTCGTGCATCGAAGTCGCGCTGAAGATGAGCTTTCACTACTGGGTCAACCGCGGTCAGCCGAACAAGAAGCGCTTCGTCACCCTGACCAACAGCTACCACGGCGAAACCATCGCCGCGATGTCGGTCGGTGACGTGCCGTTGTTCACCGAGACCTACAAGGCGCTGCTGCTCGATACCCTGAAAGTCCCCAGCCCTGACTGCTACCTGCGGCCCGAAGGGGTGAGCTGGGAAGAACACTCGCGCACCCTCTTCCAGGCCATGGAACAGACCCTGGCCGAGCACCATGAAAGCGTGGCCGCCGTGATCATCGAGCCGTTGATTCAGGGCGCGGGCGGCATGCGCATGTATCACCCGGTGTACCTCAATCTGTTGCGCGAGGCGTGCGACCGCTACGGCGTGCACCTGATCCACGACGAGATCGCCGTGGGCTTCGGTCGCACCGGGACGATGTTCGCCTGCGAGCAGGCCGGCATCCGTCCTGATTTCCTGTGCCTGTCCAAGGCGCTGACCGGTGGCTACCTGCCGCTGGCGGCCTGCGTGACCACCGATGACGTCTACAGCGCGTTCTACGACGATTACCCGACCCTGCGTGCCTTCCTGCATTCGCACAGCTACACCGGCAACCCGCTGGCCTGTGCTGCGGCTCTGGCCACGCTGGACATCTTCGAGCAGGACAACGTCATCGAGAACAACCGCGCCCTGGCCCAGCGCATGGCCACTGCCACCGCGCACCTGGCCGACCATGCCCACGTGGCCGAGGTGCGTCAGACCGGCATGGTCCTGGCCATCGAAATGGTCCAGGACAAGGCCAGCAAGACCGCCTATCCCTGGCAGGAGCGACGCGGACTCAAGGTGTTCAACCACGCCCTGGAACGTGGAGCGTTACTGCGGCCGCTGGGCAGCGTGGTGTATTTCCTGCCGCCCTATGTGATCACGCCGGAGCAGATCGACTTCCTGGCCGAGGTGGCCAGCGAGGGAATCGATATCGCCACGCGCAGCAGCGTGAGCGTGCAGGTGGCCGAAGATTTCCATCCTGGGTTTCGCGATCCGGGTTGAGGGTGTTCAGTGCCTGTACCGGCCTCTTCGCGGGCACAGCCCGCTCCCACAAGGACCGCATGAGCGACCGAAACTTCCTGTGGGAGCGGGGCGAGCGGCGAGCCCTCTGCCCGCGAAGAGGGCAGAATAAACACCACAAAATCATCAGAGACACCCCCCATGCGACTGTCCCGCTTTTTCATCGACGCCCCCCTGAGCCTGGGCGAACACGAACTCCCCGAAGCCCAGGCCCACTACATCGGCCGCGTGCTGCGCATGGCCACCGGCGACAAGGTCCAGCTGTTCGACGGCAGCGGTCAGGAATTCCTGGGCACCTTGCTGGAAGTGGGCAAGAAACGCGTCAGCGTCACCCTCGACGAACAGTTCACCGGCCAACCCGACTCGCCGCTGGCCATCCATCTGGGCCAGGGCTTGTCCCGTGGCGAGCGAATGGATTGGGCGATCCAGAAGGCCACCGAACTGGGCGTGAGCGAGATCACACCGCTGGTGAGCGAACGCTGCGAGGTCCGCCTAAAGGACGAGCGCGCCGACAAGCGCCTGGCCCACTGGCGACAGGTGGCCATCAGCGCCTGCGAGCAATGTGGTCGCTCCAGCGTGCCGGTCATTCATTCGCCGCAGGTGTTGGCCGACTGGGTTGCCGCGAGCAACGCTGAGCTCAAGCTGGTGCTGCACCCTGTCGCAGAGCCGCTGCTCAGCCACACCAAGCCTGCCAGCCTGGCGTTCCTGATCGGGCCCGAAGGTGGCCTCAGCGATGCCGAAGTCGAGCAGGCCAAGGCCGGCGGCTTTCACGCTGCCCGCCTCGGTCCCCGCGTGCTGCGCACCGAAACCGCGCCGGTGGTCGCCCTGGCGGTGGCCCAGCAGCTGTGGGGGGATTTCTAGGCTTCAGAGGACGTAGAAAAAGATCGCGATGAAGTGCAGCACGCTGCCCGCGATCACGAACAGGTGCCAGATACCGTGGGCGTGGCGCAGACGCTTGTCCAGCGCGAAGAAGATGATGCCCACGGTGTACAGCACACCGCCAGCGGCCAACAGGGCGAATCCAGCTGGCCCGAGCAGGTGCAGCAGCGGCTGGACCGCGACCAGCACGATCCAGCCCATCACCGCGTAGATGACGATGGACAGCAGGCGGGCCTCGGAGCGAGGCTTGATCTCCTGCAACATGCCCAGCACCGCCAGCCCCCAGACCACGCCGAACAGGCTCCAGCCCCAGGGCCCGCGCAGGGTCACCAGACAGAACGGCGTATAGCTGCCGGCGATCAGCAGGTAGATCGACAGGTGATCGAGCTTCTGCATGATCGCTTTGCGGCGCCCACGCACGCTGTGGTAGATCGTGGACACGCTGTAGAGCACGATCAGCGTAGCGCCGTAGATGCACACGCTGACGATCTTCCAGGGGTCACCTCCAAACGCCGCCAGAAGCAGCAGCCAGACAGCACCGACCGCCGCTAGCACGGCGCCCACCAGATGGGTCCAGGCGTTCATTCGTTCGCCATGGTACATACACAACTCCTTGCTCCCCGTAGCAGCGGCGCAAGCCGCGTCAGGCCTCAATGCGTTGCGTCAGGCCTACCGCGGCGCCCGCCGACGCGGCTTGCGCCGCTGCTACGGGGGTTGCGGTGACTCAGAATGCGGTTACAGGCACTGCGATTTCCTGTAGCAGCGGCGCGAGCCGCGTCGGCGGGCACCGCGTTGGAATTGGCGCAACGCGGTGACGTTTGATGCGGTTCGCGCCGCAGCTACAGGGTCAGCGGACGACGATGCCTTGCTTGGCCATGAAGGCCTTGGCTTCGGGTACGGTGTATTCGCCGAAGTGGAAGATACTGGCGGCCAGCACCGCGCTCGCGCCGCCCTGGATCACGCCATCGGCCAGGTGCTGCAGGTTGCCCACCCCACCGGAGGCGATCACCGGAATGCCCAGCGCATCGCTGATGGCGCGGGTCACGCCCAGGTCGAAGCCATTCTTCATGCCGTCCTGATCCATGCTGGTCAGCAGGATCTCACCGGCTCCCAGGCCTTCCATCTTCTGCGCCCATTGCACGGCGTCCAGCCCGGTCGGTTTGCGACCACCGTGGGTGAAGATTTCCCAACGCGGCTCTTCGCCCGGCCCGGACACCTTCTTCGCGTCGATGGCCACCACGATGCACTGTGAGCCAAAGCGCGAGGCCGCTTCGCCGACGAACTCGGGGTTGAACACCGCCGCCGTGTTGATCGAGACCTTGTCGGCACCGGCATTGAGCAGGTTACGGATGTCCGCCACCGTGCGCACGCCGCCGCCTACGGTCAGAGGGATGAACACCTGGCTGGCCATGCGCTCCACGGTGTGCAGTGTGGTGTCACGGCCGTCGACACTGGCGGTGATGTCGAGAAAGGTGATCTCGTCGGCGCCCTGCTCGTCGTAGCGCCGGGCGATCTCGACCGGGTCACCGGCGTCGCGGATGTTCTCGAACTTGACGCCCTTGACCACGCGGCCGTTGTCCACGTCCAGGCAAGGGATGATGCGTTTGGCCAGGGCCATGGGGGTTCTCCGATCGGATTGGGAGCAAGGTGCCGGCGGACGCGGCTTGCGCCGCTGCTACAGGGAGCCGGGGCGCGGGCCGCGTTTAGCCATTACGCGTTGTACGAATCGCAAAAAGCCTGGGCCTCGGCGACGTCCAGGGTGCCTTCGTAGATAGCCCGGCCAGTGATGGCACCGATGATGCCCGGGGCCTTGGCGTCCAGCAGGGCACGGATGTCGCCCAGGTTGTGGATACCGCCAGAAGCGATCACCGGGATCCTGGTCGCGGCCGCCAGGGCAGCGGTGAAGGGCACGTTGCAGCCCTGCATCATGCCGTCCTTGGCGATGTCGGTGTAGACGATCGCCGACACGCCGTCGGCCTCGAAGCGCTTGGCCAGGTCGATGACCTGCACCGTACTCACTTCCGCCCAGCCGTCGGTGGCGACGAAGCCGTCCTTGGCGTCCAGGCCGACGATGACCTTGCCGGGGAACGCACGGCAGGCCTCGGCGACGAACTCGGGCTGCTTGACCGCCTTGGTACCGATGATCACGTAGCTCACGCCGGCCTTGACGTAGTGCTCGATGGTTTCCAGCGAACGGATGCCGCCGCCGATCTGGATCGGCAGGTGCGGGTAGCGCTTGGCGATCGCGGTGACCACCTCGCCATTCACTGGCTGGCCTTCGAACGCACCGTTGAGATCGACCAGGTGCAGGCGACGGCAGCCGCCTTCGACCCACTTGGCCGCCATGCTCACCGGATCGTCCGAGAACACCGTGGAATCTTCCATGCGGCCCTGGCGCAGGCGCACGCAGGCACCGTCTTTAAGATCGATAGCGGGGATAATCAGCATCTGCAAAAACCTTCGGGGTCGGTGAACGGCGATGCTCGGAAGTCAGTTCTTCTCGAGCGCCCACAGGTCGCTCTCGATGCTTTCGAACCTCTCGCTGAGGTGCGCCTGCACATCGAAAATCGCCCTGTTGTAATAGTGTGGAGCCATTTCGCGGGTGAACAGCTCGAGCACCTCGAGGGCCTCGAACGAACCCAGGTCCAGGTCGAAGCGGTCGCGCATGAACCGCTTGATCTTGTCGGCCGCTTCGCTTTCCTGCTCCGGCGTCAGGGTCAGAATGGGCGGCTTGCTGGCCTTGGCCATTACCAGCGTCCATCCCAGGCTGCGAAGTTCTGCAGCAGCTGCAGGCCATGGGTATGGCTTTTCTCGGGGTGGAACTGCACGGCGAAACGCGAACCTTCGGCCAGTGCCGCAGCGAAGTCGCGACCGTAATGGCCGCGCCCTACCACCTGGCCCGGCTTGCCGGCCTCGATGTAGTAGCTGTGCACGAAGTAGAAGCGCGCCAGGTCGGGGATGTCGTGCCACAGCGGGTGGTCCACCGCCTGCTGCACTTCGTTCCAGCCCATGTGCGGGACTTTCAGGTGTTCGCCGTCTTCGTGCAGGTCCTTGCCGAAGAAGCGCACCTTGCCGGGAAACACGCCGATGCAGTCGACGCCGGCGTTTTCCTCGCTGTGCTCCATCAGCGCCTGCATGCCGACGCAGATCCCCAGAAACGGCCGGTCCCGACTGACTTCGCGCACCAGCGCATCGAAGCCCAGGCGGCGGATCTCGGCCATGCAATCGCGGATCGCGCCGACACCGGGGAAAACCACGCGGTCGGCTTCGCGAATGACGTTGGCGTCACTGGTGATCAGCACCTTGCCGGCACCCACGTGCTCCAAGGCCTTGGCCACGGAGTGCAGGTTGCCCATGCCATAGTCGATTACCGCGACGGTCTGCATCAGAGCACGCCCTTGGTCGACGGCATCTGACCGGCCATGCGTTCGTCGACGGCGACGGCCATGCGCAGGGCGCGGCCGAAGGCCTTGAACACGGTTTCGATCTGGTGATGGGTGTTGTGCCCACGCAGGTTGTCGATGTGCAGGGAGACATTGGCGTGGTTGACGAAGCCCTGGAAGAATTCCTGGAACAGGTCGACGTCGAAGCCGCCTACGGTGGCGCGGGTATAGGGCACGTGCATCTGCAGGCCGGGGCGGCCGGAGAAGTCGATGACCACGCGCGACAGCGCTTCGTCCAGCGGGACGTAGGCATGGCCGTAGCGAAAGATGCCCTTTTTGTCGCCGATGGCCTTGGCGAACGCCTGGCCCAGGGTGATGCCGACGTCCTCCACGGTGTGGTGGTCGTCGATGTGCAGGTCGCCCTTGCACTCGATGTCCAGGTCGATCAGCCCGTGCCGGGCGATCTGGTCAAGCATGTGCTCAAGAAAAGGAACGCCGATATCGAATCGGGCCTTTCCGGTGCCATCCAGGTTGATCGAGGCTTTGATCTGGGTTTCCAGAGTGTTGCGCTCGACGAACGCGATACGTTCGGCCATCACCAGCTCCGCAAAATCGTTGGGCGAAAAAGGTGATCATTATAGGCACGCGGGCGGGAAACAGGAACAGAAGAGGTTCAGAGGGGGATTGGCGGTGCGGCCTTCGCAGGCAGAGGGCTCAGCCGCCCGCCCCGCTCCCACGTACACCGTGTGGGAGCGGGCTCTGCCCGCGAAGGCCGCACCACCGATTCAAACGTCTACATCAATGAAACAGCACCGCCGTCTTCTGCAGGGTCACCCACACGCCCCACGCCAACGGAATGCCCACGGCCAGCCAGGCCGCGACAGCCAGAGGCTTGGACGCAGGATTGGCCTTCCACTCCAGCACGGTGGTGCCATCGGTGCCCTTGTCATGGCCCAGCGCCTGCTCGGCCTTGAGCTCGGCATCGGTCATGAAGTACTTGTCGGCCACCGGACGTACCAGCGCGTTGCAGATGAAACCCAGCACCAGCAGGCCGGAGAGGATATACAACGTGGTGTCGTACACCGCCGCACGGGCCACGCCGTGGGCCAGCTGGTAGTCACGCAGGTTGGTCACCAGCACCGGGCCCAACACGCCGGCCACGGCCCAGGCGGTCAACAGGCGACCGTGAATGGCGCCGACCATCTGCGTCCCGAACAGGTCGGCCAGGTAGGCCGGCACGGTGGCGAAACCGCCGCCGTACATCGACAACACGATGCAGAACGCCGCCACGAACAGCGCGATGTTGCCCGAATGACCCAGGGTCGGTACCGAGGCATACAGCGCCACGCCCAGGGCGAAGAACACGAAGTAGGTCACCTTGCGGCCGATATAGTCGGAGAACGAAGCCCAGAAGAACCGGCCACCGATGTTGAACAGGCTGAGCAGGCCGGTGAAGCCCGCTGCAATGGCAGCGATCTGCGCCAGTTGCGCCGAGTCCAGCTGGTTGAACGCCAGGTCCACGCCCAGCAGCTTGCCGCCGAACACTTCCTGCAGCAGTGGCGAAGCCATGCCCAGAATGCCGATACCGGCGGAAACGTTGAGGCACAGCACCAGCCAGACCAGTGCGAACTGAGGGGTCTTCCAGGCCACGTTAACGTGCACGTGGCGGTTGGTGATCATGCCCTTGGCCTTCTTCGCCGAAGGAACATAGCCTTCAGGCTTCCAACCGGTCGGTGGGACGCGGTACGACAGCGCGCCGCCGATCATGAAGACGAAGTAGATCGCCGCCATCACCAGGAAGCTTTGCCACACGCCAACGCTGGTAGGGGATGCGAAATGGCCCATCAAGGCAGCGGCCAGAGGGGCGCCAACCATGGCACCGCCGCCGAAGCCCATGATCGCCATGCCGGTGGCCATGCCGCGCTTGTCCGGGAACCACTTGATCAGGGTCGATACGGGGGAAATGTAGCCCAGCCCCAGGCCGATACCGCCGATCACGCCCGAGCCCAACCACATCAGCCAGATCTGGTGGGTGTAGATACCCAACGCGGAAATGACCAGACCACCGCACCAGCACAGAGCCGACACGACACCGGCCTTGCGCGGCCCGGCGTGTTCCAGCCAGCCACCCCAGATGGCTGCCGAGCAGCCCAGGAAAATGAAGAACAGGGTGTAGATCCAGCTCAGCATCGACACCGACCAGTCACAGGACGATGAGAACACTTGGCTGAAAAAACTCAGGTCGGGCGCGCACGCCACTGGTGCGGTGATGCCGATTGCCTTGGACAGCGGCAACCAGAACACCGAGAAACCGTACGCCATGCCGATGCACAAGTGAATGGCCAACGCGGCTGGTGGAACCAGCCAGCGGTTGAAGCCAGGCTTGGCGATGATCCGCTCCTTGGACAGAAATCCTGGCTGGGCACCCACGCCGCCGCCCGAAAGACTACTGCTCATTTCGTAACCCCCGTTGATTTTTGTAGTTCAGCTGTCTGCACACAAATGCGCCCACATCCTTCATGCACGTTGGCGATCGATTGTTTTATCGGCAGCATTTGGCAAATCGCGACATAAAGTCGCAGCGGACAGTCGAAGGCGAGAAGATTACCACCAGATGTAACCAATGGAAGCAAACTGCTATCCCTTTATTTCAATGATCTGCCGGATGGTTGGCAAAACCTTCCGAACGGTCCCGAGGATTTCCTCCGGATCGCCGAAACCTGCGCGCCAAAGCGCTCGCGACGCCCTCGCAAGGCAGCGGCGAACGCCCGATGCAACGGCACCGACAGACCGCCCACATCACCAGACGCACAACGTTATACTCTCCCGCTAACTTCCAAATTTCGGACTAAAGGACTCGCCCATGAAAGCGTTCGGCAAAATCCTCGGCCTGTGCATTCTCGGTCTGTTGTTGATTCTGGTGGCCCTGGGTTTCGCCCTCACCCACCTCTTCGACCCCAACGACTACAAGGACGAGATTCGCCAACTGGCACGGGACAGGGCTCACGTCGAGCTGACCCTCAACGGGGACATCGGCTGGAGCCTGTTCCCATGGCTGGGTCTGGAACTGCACGACGCCAGCGTGGCCACGCTCGCCAACCCCAAGACGCCTTTCGCCGACCTGCAGATGCTCGGCCTTTCGGTGCGCGTGCTGCCGCTACTGCGCAAGGAAGTGCAGATGAGCGACGTGCGGGTCGAGGGCTTGAACCTGTCCCTGGAGCGTGACGCCAACGGCCACGGCAACTGGGAAGACATCGGCAAGCCCCTGCCCACCACCACGGCAGACCCCAACGACCCGAACGCCCCGGCAGTCACCGAACCCGGCAAGCCCCAGGCACCGTCGCGCCCGGTCAAGCTGGACATCGACAGCCTCACCGTGAACAACGCCCGCGTGCAGTACCACGACGCGCGCACCGGCCGCATGTACACCGCCGAGAGCATCCAGCTCAGCACCGGCGCTGTGCACGAAGGCGCCGACATCCCGCTGAAACTGACCGCGTTCCTGGGCACCAACCAGCCCGTGGTGCGGGCCCGTACCGAACTGGCCGGCGAGCTTCGCTTCGACCGCGTGCTCAAGCGCTACCAGCTCGAGGACATGCGCCTGAGCGGTGAGGCCTCGGGCGATCCGCTGCAAGGCAAGACGGTCACCTTCAGCGCCCAGGGGCAGTTGCTGCTGGACCAGTCCGCCAACATCGCCGAATGGACCGGCCTCAAGCTGGCCGCCAACCAGATGCGTGCGCTGGGCGAACTGCGCGTGCGCAATCTGGACAGCGAGCCTCAGCTCACCGGCGGCCTGTCGATTGCCGAGCTAGATCTGCGTGCCTTCTTCGACAGCATCGGCCAACCGCTGCCAGCGATGGCCCCGGGCAGCCTCGGCAAGTTCGAACTGGTTAGCCGGCTGCAGGGCACCCGCGACAGCCTGGGCCTGGAAGACCTGACGCTGAAACTGGACGAGAGCACCTTCACCGGCCGCATCGCCGTGGAAGATTTCGCCCGCCAGGCACTGCGCCTGCAGCTCAAGGGCGACACCTTCAACGCCGACCGCTACCTGCCGGCCAAGACCGAAAAGGCCGCCAACGCCAGCGCGGCTCGCCAGGCCGAGGTGCAGAACAGCGAAGCGGCCGCCGTGGCATCCGGTGAATCGCCGCTGCCCGACGCGCCAACCCGCGGCGCCTGGAGCGACGATCGCCTGCTGCCCGTCGAGCGCCTGCGAGCTCTGGACGTACAAGCCGACCTCGCCATCGGCCAACTGACCCTCAAGGGCCTGCCGGTGCGCAACGCCACCCTCAAGGCCCAGGGCCAGGGCGGCATGCTGACCTTGCAAACCCTGGCCGGTGGCCTCTACAACGGCACCTTCACCACCCAGGGCACCCTGGACGTGCGTCCGGAAACGCCGCTGCTGGCGTTGCAGACGCGCATCGACAAGGTGCCTGTGGAAAACTTCATCAAATCGCAGAACGCCAACCCGCCGGTCAGGGGCCTGTTGAACCTCAACAGCAACCTGAGCGGCTCGGGCAACAGCCAGAAAGCGCTGGTCGAATCGCTCAACGGCACCGCCAGCTTCGTCCTCAACGACGGCGTACTGGTCAACGCCAACCTGGAGCAGCAGATCTGCCGCGGCATCTCGGTGCTCAACCGCAAGACCCTCAACGGCGAACCGCGTGGCAAGGACACACCGTTCAAGGAGCTCAAGGGCAGCCTGGTGTTCCGCAATGGCGTGGCCAGCAACCAGGACCTGCTCGTGCGTATTCCCGGCCTGACCGTCAAAGGCGACGGCGACGTCGATCTGCGCGTACTGGGCATGGACTACCGCGTGGGCGTGGTGGTGGAAGGCGAACAGGGCACCAGCGCCGATCCGGCCTGCCAGGTGGGCGAGCGTTTCGTCGGCGTGGAACTGCCGCTACGCTGCCGTGGCCCGCTGGAGATGGGCGCCAAGGCCTGCCGCATCGACCGTGACGGCCTGGGCCAGGTGGCTGCCAAGCTGGCCGGCGACCGTATTCGCGACAAGATCGACGAGAAGCTCGAAGAAAAACTGGGCGACAAGGTCGACCCCAAACTCAAAGACGCGTTGCGAGGTCTGTTCAACCGATGAGTCCCGAGCAGTTTTCCAGCGCCGTGCTGGAATGGTACGACCGCAACGGCCGGCATGATTTGCCGTGGCAGCAGGACATCAACCCGTATCGGGTGTGGGTCTCGGAAATCATGCTGCAGCAAACCCAGGTCAGCACGGTGCTGAACTACTTCGATCGCTTCATGGCAGCGCTGCCCACCGTGCAGGCGCTGGCCGAGGCGCCGGAAGACGAAGTGCTGCACCTGTGGACCGGGCTGGGCTACTACACCCGCGCCCGCAACCTGCAGAAAACCGCCAGGATCGTGATGGCCGAGCACGGCGGCGAGTTTCCCCGCGACGTGGAGAAACTGTTCGAACTGCCCGGCATCGGCCTGTCCACGGCCGGGGCGATCGCCAGCATCAGCATGGGCCTGCGCGCGCCGATCCTCGACGGCAACGTCAAGCGCGTGCTCGCCCGCTACACGGCGCAGGAAGGCTATCCAGGCGAGCCCAAGGTGGCCAAGGCGCTGTGGACCACCGCCGAGCGCCTGACCCCGCAGACTCGAGTGAACCACTACACCCAGGCGATGATGGACCTGGGCGCTACCCTGTGCACCCGCAGCAAGCCCAGCTGCCTGCTCTGCCCACTGGAAAAAAGCTGTGAAGCGCACATGCTCGGCCTGGAAATCCGCTACCCGGTGCCCAAGCCGCGCAAGGCCGTTCCGCAACGCGCAACGTTGATGCCTCTGCTCGCCAACCGCGAAGGCGCCATCCTGCTTTACCGCAGGCCTTCCAGCGGCCTGTGGGGCGGCCTGTGGAGCCTTCCCCAGCTCGACGACCTGAACGACCTCGACCACCTCGCCGACCAGCACGCGCTGCATCTGCTCGGCCGGCGCCAGCTACCCGCCCTGACTCACACCTTCAGCCATTTCCAGCTGGCCATCGACCCGTGGCTGGTGCAGGTCGAGCAGACCGCCCACCACGTGGCCGAGGCCGACTGGCTCTGGTATAACCTCGCCACACCGCCGCGCCTGGGCCTGGCAGCCCCGGTGAAGAAGCTGCTGCAACACGCAGCCGACGCCTTGAACGCAGGAGATCTGTAATGACCCGCACCGTAATGTGCCGCAAGTACAAAGAAGAACTGCCCGGCCTTGAGCGCCCGCCCTACCCCGGCGCCAAGGGCGAGGACATCTATAACCATGTCTCCCAGCAAGCCTGGGGCGACTGGCAGAAACACCAGACGCTGCTGATCAACGAGCGCCGCCTGAACATGATGAACGCCGAAGACCGCAAATTCCTGCAGGGCGAGATGGACAAGTACCTGTCCGGCGACGAATACGCCAAGGCCGACGGCTACGTGCCACCCGCCGAATAACCCAGCAAAATCGTAAGCGACGGTATTAATTAAAATTTTTTTCGACATCACGCTTGACGACCCGTCGAAAAACCAGTTTAATGCGCCCCGTTGCCCAGATAGCTCAGTCGGTAGAGCAGGGGATTGAAAATCCCCGTGTCGGCGGTTCGATTCCGTCTCTGGGCACCACCTTTCGTTTTCAGGTGGTGCATGCAGTACCTGAAAACACACAGAGAGCCCGCCTAGTGCGGGCTTTTTGTTGTCTGGCGTTTCACACCTTGTGAAAGCCCGTGGGCATGCGAATGGATCAAGTTCGGTCCTCGGATCCACTCACAGGCCCAGCGCGCCCTCCCTGGCCGGGCTGGGTGGCTTACCAGCGAAACGCCACGGTCCCCAGCACCGTTCGCTCCTCACCCCAATAGCAGCGACCCGCGTTGTTGCAGCCCGACACGTATTCTTTGTCGAACAGGTTCTTCGCGTTCACGTCCACCGACCAATGCTCGTTGATGTCATACCCCACCAAGGCGTCCACCAGCGTCACATCGCCAGTTTTCAGCTTGCCGTACAGCGTCGGCGCTGTGTAGGCAAAGGTGTTGTCGAAGTGGCGCACGCCGCCGCCCAGGCGTAGACCGCTCAGCGCGCCATCCAGGAAGCGGTACGTCGCCCAGGTCGACGCCTGGTTGCGTGGAATGCCCGTCAGTTGATGGTCTTCGAACAATGAGCCTGGCGCATCTTTGGTCACCCGCGCGTCCGTGTAGGTGTACGACGCAACCAGACTGAGATTGGGCGTCACGTCACTGTTGACCTCAAGCTCCAGGCCTTGGGACTTGCTCTCGCCCACTTGCCGGCTGAAGCCGCTGCTGCCTGCGACCACGTCGCGTGATTTGGTCAGGTCGAAAACAGCCGCACTGAAGGTCGTGTTCCACCCTTTGGGCTCGAACTTCACACCCACTTCATACTGCTTGCTGAGAATCGGATCGAGCAGATCGCCGTTGGGCTGGGACGATTGCTGTACGGGGGTGAATGCCGTGGAATAGCTGACATAGGGCGAGATGCCGTTTTCGAACTGGTACATCAAACCCGTCTGCCAGCTGAACCGATGATCCCAGCCATCCAGGTCCGTGGCCGATATTGCTGCGCTGCCTGGACGCGCCGCGCTGGCACGGTTGCGGTATTCGCTCTGCACCCAGTCCTGGCGCCCGCCCAACAGGAAGATCCAGTTGTCATACTTGCTTTGCAATTGGCCATACGCGCCGTACATGTGCTGATCGAGCTGGGAGTTCTGCACGTATTGCGAGGCGTTCGGTTGCACCGCCGAGAACACCGGGTTGAACACGTTGTAAGTACCGCCCAAGCCTGCGTTCCAATCCTGGTTGAACGAGGTGCGATCGTAACTTGCGCCGAGCAGCACTGTGTTATCCAACGCCCCCGAAGTGAAGTGGCCTTCGAACTGGTTATCCACTGAATAGGTGATCGATTTGTTGTCACGATCATAAGCCGTGCTGCTCAACGTACTGCCGAAGCCGGCCCGGTTCAGATTGTTTGGCCAGGTTTCATGACGATTCAAGCGCGATTCCATGTAGCGCGAGTTCTGACGGAACTGCCAGACGTCGTTGATCTGATGGCTGAACTCATAACCCAAGGTCCAGGTTTCGCGCTCGAAATCGTCCCAGTTCGGATTGCCGTTGAACTGGTCCTTGCCGATCTTGCCATTGACGTTATTGAGCAGCGTTCCTGCTGCCGGATAGCCCAACAGCAACTTGGTGCGGTCGCGCTGGTAAGTCGACAGCAAGGTCAGTGCGGTGTCTTCGCTGAAGTTGAACGTCATCGACGGCGCGATGTAGAGGCGGTCATCCGGCACCGAATCAACTTGCGTATCGGCATTTCGGCCCAGCATCACCAGCCGGCCCAGAACACGGTTGTCGTCCATCAACGGACCCGAAACATCGAGTCCGAGTTGGCGGCGATTGTTGCTGCCATAGGTAAACTTGGCCTCGCCCTGCGCGGTTTCGGTCGGCTTTTTACTGATCAGATTGACCAGTCCGCCCGGCGCGTTTTCCCCGTAAAGAATCGAGCTTGGGCCTCGAAAGACTTCGGTACGCTCCAGCCCATAGGGCTCGGTGGTGGTGTCGTAACGGTTGCCTTGCAGGCGCAAACCATCTTTCAGCAAACCATAGCCATAGTCCGTGGCGTTGTAGCCGCGGATGGAAAACAGATCACCGGCCAAACCATCGCCCACGGCGAAAGGCGGCGCGAAGATTCCCGGCACGTAGCCAAGAATATCGGTGAGCGACTGAGAACCTTGGTCCTGGATACGTTGGCGCGTGACCACCGAGACAGAACGTGGAGTCTCGGACAAAGGCGTACTGGTTTTGGTGCCCGCCGTGCTGTTCTGTACTTGATAACCCGTGCTCTGCTGGCTTTCCGGTGCTTGTTCGGTAATGACCAGGTTCTGCAACTGTAGAACTGCATCTTTGGTTGCAGGTGTGGCAGGCGCCTGGTCAGCAGCGGCAATGCCCTGCCAACTGAGTGTGGCAACGAGTAAAGCCACAGAATTCGCGCTGGAATTAATCTTGTTATTGCGAGCCATCTACCATCCTCTCCCCTGAAGATCCTGCGAAGACCAGCCGTTTTTTTGTGTCGACATATCTCAAAAAGCGGGAGAATCTAGCATGGAGTGATTCGCATTTCCATTTAAGTCGTTTTGGGTTTGAAGATTCTCGTGGCCTCGTTGAGCCAGTTCGGGAATGGCTTGGGTGACTCACACATGTTGTTACCTATCGCAGGACTGGTTACCGTACGCTCGCGTCTTGATGGGCTATCTTTATTCGCTTCACGTCCCACCTCTCGAAAGTCACCGAGAGTCCCCTCGATCAACGGATTGATCGGCAGCAAGAACAAGGAGTCACCATGCGCTTTGATGGCACGTTCGAAGAACTCAAGATAAAGCTCGAAAGCATTCTGCCCGCTGGCGAATGGCGGGTAATCAACGAAAACCAGCATCAGTTCAAGACCCGCAGCAAAGGCATTCTCAACTGGTACCCGTCTACTGGCACCCTGCACTTTCAAGGCAAACCCCACGCGGCGTCGAAGCTCCAGGAAATGGTCGAGCCTTTGCTCAATAGCCATTACGGAGCGCAGCACACGCAACCTGACGATGCAGCGCTAATGCTGGCAGAGCTTTCCCAGGAACCTGCATCGGACACATCCTATTTCATCGACGATACCTATTCCGATTCCGAGCTCATCATCGGGCTGGTCGGGACGATCGGAACCGACCTTCCAGAGGTGTCGAAGCTGATCGGCGACCGGCTCAAGATTTTCGGCTACGAAACCTGCACCATCAAAGTCTCTACGGATGTCATTGCCAGCATCGGCTCCCCTGCCGACACCACCCATCAGTACGACCGCATCAGCAGCTTCATGGAAGAAGGGAACCGGCTGCGCGGGAAGAGCAAGGACAACGCCATACTGGCATTGGGCGCGGCGGTGCAAATCAACAAGCTGCGAAGCGAGTCGGCCCCCATGCGTCGCCGGGCGTTCATCATCAACTCATTGAAAAGCCCTGCGGAAGTCGAGCGTCTGCGCAAGATCTATTCGGATGGCTTTTTTCTGGTCGGCGTCCACGCCGATCTGACACGACGCCATGAGTATCTGGTGAAGGACCTGTCCATGACGGAGGAACAGGCATCGCGCCTGATCGAGCGTGATGCGGACGAGCGCGACGAACATGGTCAGCACACCCGCAACACCTACCATCTCTCCGACTTCTTCATTGACTACAATGGCAACTCCGACTCGTTGAAGAAACAGACGTGGCGTATTCTCGACCTGCTTTTCGGTCGCCCCTACATCACCCCGACGTTCGACGAGTACGCGATGTTCATGGCGTTTTCCGCCTCGTTGAGGTCTGCCGACCTCTCGCGTCAGGTAGGGGCAGTCCTGACCAAGCACCGCTGCATTATCGCCACCGGGGCCAATGATGTTCCCAAGGCCCACGGAGGCCTTTACTGGCCCGAAAAGGATCCAGACACCCACGGCATCGTAGATGCGCCTGACGGGCGTGATTACATGCGCGGTCAAGACTCCAATGCCATCCAGAAAAGGCTGATCATCGACGATATCCTTGCGGTGGTTCCCCAGGAGTATCACCAGGAACTCGCGCCATTGATCAGAAGGAGCAAGATCAAGGACATCACCGAATATGGCCGGGTGGTGCATGCCGAAATGGAGGCCTTGCTGTCGAGCGCCCGCTCGGGTGTGAACTGCTCGGGCAGCGACTTGTACTGCACGACTTTCCCCTGTCACAACTGCGCCAAGCACATTGTGGCTGCAGGTATCAAACGGGTGGTCTACGTAGAACCCTACCCCAAGAGCAAGGCTCTGGAATTTCACTCCGACGCCATCTCGCTCGGGAACAACCCGGACAATGTCGTATTCGAACCTTTCATCGGGGTTGGCCCGCGGAGCTTTTTCAACCTATTCTCGACGAATCTCGGCAGCGGCTACCCGGTGGCACGCAAGAACGACGACGGCGAAATCGTCGAGTGGAAAGAAGAAAGTGCAAAGCTCAGGACCCAGATGCTTCCGTGCTCTTACATGGATCGTGAAGCAGCAGCAGCGAATCTGCTGTCTACCTACATAGAGGGAACCTAAATGACGACCAAGAAGCAGGAATTTCTAAACCACGTATCCATGTGTCGACAAGCTGTCGCTCGCTGGCCAAGTTGGAAGCAGGATATCTTCAAGCCTCCGGCAGGCCCGAAGAACAGCGACATGGCGCAAAAAGAACACAGTTTGCGAGGACCGTCAGGGCAGTGACCTGTCCATCCTGAAACGACAAAGGCCGCTGTCATCACTGACAGCGGCCTTTGCATTCCAACGGTCCAATCGATCAGCGGCTCAGCGCTACTCGCGCATTACCGGCCTTGCGGCGGCTGGAGACGATCAGGCCAGCGACGACGACGGCAATAGCCAGGCCGCCCGTGGCGAGGATTTCCACGCGGTGGTCTTCGCGCAGCGCCATGGTGGTCAGTACCGCAACGATGAACAGGATGACCAGATAGGTGAGGCCGGGGAACAGCCACATCTTGAAGTCGATCTTCTCACCGGCGATCTCGCGCTTGCGGCGCATGCGCAGTTGCGACACGGCGATCACCAGGTACACCAGCAACGCGATGGCGCCGGAAGTGGCGAGCAGGAAATCGAACACGGCGGCTGGCGCGACGTAGTTGGCGATCACCGCCACGAAGGCCGCGGCGGTGGACATCAGCACGGCTACCGATGGGGTGCCCGACTTCGAGGTTTTCTGTGCGGCAGCCGGCGCATCGCCACGCTTGCTCAGGGAGAACAGCATGCGCGAAGCGGTGTACAGCGCCGAGTTCAGGCAGCTGGTTACGGCGACCAGTACCACGATGTCGACGATCAGCTTGGCGTTGGGAATACCGATCAGCTCCAGCACGGTCTGGTAGGAACCCAGCTCGGCCAGGCGCGGGTCGTTCCATGGCACCAGGGCCACCACCAGAAAGATCGATACGAGGTAGAACAGGAATATCCGCCAGATCACCGAGTTGGTGGCCTTGGAGATCTGCTGACCGGGGTTCTTCGATTCGGCGGCGGCGATGGTGACGATTTCGGTGCCCATGAACGAGAACATGGTGGTCAACATGGCAGCGACGACGGCGCCCAGCCCGTTGGGCATGAAGCCCATGGTGTCGGTGAGGTGGCTGACACCGCTGACCTGGCTGTTGGGCATGAAGCCGAACACCGCGCCCAGGCCCACGACGATGAAGGCGATGATCGCCAGCACCTTGATCAGCGCGAACCAGAACTCGAATTCACCGTAGTTCTTCACGCTGAACAGGTTGGTTACCGTCAGCACCAGGGTGATCACTAACGCGAACACCCAATGCGCAACGTCGGGAATCCACGCGTGCAGAATCGAGGCGGCGGCGTTGGCTTCCAGCGGGATTACCAGCACCCAGAACCACCAGTACAGCCAGCCGATGGAGAAACCGGCCCAATGGCCGATGGCGCGGTCGGCGTAGGTGGAAAACGAACCGGTGTCAGGCGAGGCAACGGCCATTTCACCCAACATGCGCATGACCAGTACCACCAGGCTACCGGCAGCAGCATAGGCCAGTAGCACGGCAGGGCCGGCAGCAGCGATGGCGTGGCCGGAACCTACGAACAGGCCGGCACCGATCACACCGGCGATCGACAGCATAGTTACATGACGCGGCTTGAGTCCCTGAGCGAGACCTGTGGAATTCTGCGTACTCATAAAACTACCTTTGCGAAAAATAGCGTTCTGTCCGGCGGTGATCGCGAGCCTTGTGCAAAGTCCGCTACACCCCGTTCCATATCTTTTACGCAAAAATTGCGCCAAATTGTACCAAGGTATATCCTGCCGCCCTGATTCGGACCTCTCGACCGATCATGGCAAGGGATTGAATCCGTTGAGGTTTGCCCTTGTGGCTCCTGCGCATTACCGAACTACTCAGCCTGGGTCGTTATGCCGCACCAAAAAACGACGCCGGTAACACCCTCGCACAAAAACAGTGCAACCTAAAGGCGCAACTTTTGCGCGGACAATGCACGACTCAGGTGCTACTTCGTGCCACCTGCCTCTCATCGCGCCGTTGAACATCCCCTGCATTCGCGCTTTCCTCGTTCCGGCAAAACTGGCAACATCGCGCCTTTTTACCGCGCCCTGCCCGTCCGAAGTCCTGACCACAGTGCCCTTGCACCGTGCATCAGGCACTCGAGAACCCAGCTGCACGTTCAGTCCCGCCATCCGCGCTATGCTAGCTGTGCGCCTGGCTGTTCATGTCGACGATGGCAGGCCGCACACGCCTATATGAGGACCGCACATGGCTCAGGCCACGCCCGCTCTGGAAATCCGTAACCTGCACAAGCGCTACGGTGCACTGGACGTGCTCAAAGGCATATCGCTGGCCGCCAACGACGGTGCAGTGATCTCCATCCTCGGTTCATCCGGTTCCGGCAAGTCGACCCTGCTGCGCTGCATCAACCTGCTGGAAAACCCCCATCAGGGCGAAATCCTGGTGGCCGGTGAAGCGCTCAAGCTCAAGGCCGCACGCAACGGCGAACTGATTGCCGCCGACAATCGCCAGATCAACCGGCTGCGCAGCCAGATCGGTTTTGTGTTTCAAAATTTCAACCTGTGGCCGCACATGAGCGTGCTCGACAACATCATCGAAGCGCCGCGCCGTGTGCTCGGCCAGAGCCGCACCGAAGCGGTCGAGGTGGCCGAGGCGCTGCTGGAAAAGGTCGGTATTGCCGACAAGCGCCACGCCTATCCCAACGAGCTTTCCGGCGGTCAGCAACAACGTGCGGCGATTGCCCGCACCCTGGCCATGCAGCCCAAGGTTATCCTGTTCGACGAGCCGACCTCGGCGCTGGATCCGGAAATGGTCCAGGAGGTGCTCTCGGTTATTCGCAACCTGGCCGAAGAAGGCCGTACCATGCTGCTGGTGACACACGAGATGGGCTTCGCCCGGCAAGTCTCCAGCGAAGTGGTGTTTCTGCATCAAGGTCTGGTGGAAGAGCAGGGTACGCCCGAGCAAGTATTCGACAACCCCTTGTCGGCGCGCTGCAGGCAGTTCATGTCCAGCAACCGCTAACGGAGCAATAACAATATGAACATCAAGAAACTCTTTCTGGCGGTTGCCGCCACACTGCTGGTCAACGGCGCGGCCATGGCGGCCGAAAAACTGCGCATGGGCGTGGAGGCGGCCTACCCACCGTTCAACAGCAAGGACACCAGCGGCCAGGTCGTGGGCTTCGACGTCGACATCGGCAAGGCCCTGTGCGCGAAGATGGAAGTGGAATGTGAAGTGGTCACCTCCGACTGGGACGGCATCATCCCCGCGCTGCAGTCGCAGAAGTTCGACTTCCTGGTGTCGTCCATGTCGATCACCCCCGAGCGCTCGGCAGTGGTGGACTTCACCAACCCCTACTACAGCAACAAGCTGCAGTTCATCGCCAAGAAGGGTGTGGATTTCCCCATCGACCGCGAAAGCCTGGAGAACAAATCCATCGGTGCCCAGCGCGCGACCTTGTCCGGCACCTGGCTGGAAGACAAGTACGGTATCGAGGCTCAGCTCTATGACACCTCCGAAAACGCCTTCCTGGACCTGAGCAGCGGCCGCCTCGATGCCATCCTGGCCGACAAGTACGCCAGCTACGACTGGCTGAAAAGCAAGGCCGGCCAAGACTTCGAGTTCAAGGGCGATGCGGTCGAGGAAAGCGACAAGATCGGCATTGCCGTCCGCAAGGGCGACGCCCTGCGCGAGAAGCTGAACGCGGCACTGCAGGAAATCATCGCTGACGGCACCTACAAGAAGATCAACGACAAGTACTTCCCTTTCAGCATTCTCTGACAGCCCGGCAGGCGTCGACCTACAAGGCCGACGTCTGCCCCTGAACAAGCCTGCCCATGAACATCGATCTCTATGGCTTCGGCCCTGCGCTTGCCGCAGGCGCGCTGATGACCGTCAAACTGGCCCTCAGCGCCCTGTGCCTGGGGCTGCTGCTGGGCCTCGCCGGGGCTCTGGCGAAAACCTCGCGCAACCGCCCCCTGCAGTGGCTCGGCGGGTTCTACTCGACACTGGTACGCGGCATCCCCGAACTGCTATGGGTGTTGCTGATCTACTTCGGCACCGTCAACGGGCTGCGCAGCTTCGGCCTGGCGCTGGGCGTCGGCAGCCTGGAGCTCAGCCCTTTCGCCGCTGGCGTGATTGCGCTGGGCCTGTGCTTCGGCGCCTACGCCACCGAAGTGTTCCGAGGCGCCATCCTGGCCATTCCCAAAGGCCATCGCGAAGCCGGCCTGGCCCTGGGCCTGAGCACGTCGCGCATCTTCATCCGCCTGGTGCTGCCGCAGATGTGGCGCATCGCCCTGCCGGGGCTGGGTAATCTGTTTCTGATTCTGATGAAGGACACCGCGCTGGTGTCCGTCATCAGCCTGGAAGAAATCATGCGCAACGCGCAGAACGCCGTCACCGTCAGCAAACAGCCGTTCACCTTCTATATGGTCGCCGCCCTGATGTACCTGAGCCTCACCGTGGTCGCCATGGTTGCCCTGCACTTCATGGAGAAACGCGCCGCGCGCGGCTTCGCGAGGGCCTCGCAATGAACTGGGAAGTGATCATCAAGTGGCTGCCGCGCCTCATGCAAGGCGCCACCCTGACCCTGGAACTGGTCGCCATCGCGGTGCTGGCCGGACTTATCCTGGCCATCCCGCTGGGCATCGCCCGCACCTCGAAGAAGTGGTACATCAGCGGGCTGCCCTACGCCTACATCTTCTTCTTTCGCGGTACGCCGCTGCTGGTGCAGCTGTTCCTGGTGTACTACGGGCTGGCACAGTTCGACGCAGTGCGCGAAAGCAGCCTATGGCCCTACCTGCGCAGCCCGTTCTGGTGCGCCGCCGGGACCATGACCCTGCACACTGCCGCCTACATCGCAGAAATCCTGCGCGGCGCCCTGCAAGCCATTCCCAAGGGCGAGATCGAAGCCGCCCGCGCCCTCGGCATGTCTCGCAGCAAGGCGCTGGTGCACATCATGCTGCCACGCGCCGCCCGCATCGGCCTGCCGGCCTACAGCAACGAAGTGATCCTGATGCTCAAGGCCAGCTCGCTGGCCAGCACCGTCACCCTGCTGGAACTCACCGGCATGGCCCGCACGATCATTGCCCGCACCTACCTGCCGGTGGAAATCTTCTTCGCCGCCGGCATGTTCTACCTGGCCATGTCGTTCGTGCTGGTGCAGGCCTTCAAACTGCTCGAGCGCTGGCTGCGCGTGGACGCGTGTCAGGGCCGCTGACCCTGCAAGGCGACCAGCTGCGTGAGCGCTTTCACGCACTGGACGCCTTTTTGGCCGCGCACGTCGATCTCTGGCGACCCAAGCCTTTCACTCAACTGACCTTGCCTTGGGAAGCGCAATATCCCGAGCTCGCCACCTGGCTGCGCGCCCGCACCCTGGCCGACGCCGAGGCTGTGCATAACTCGCTGCTCGACCTGAACGCCCCGGCGCCCTTTCCTGCGTTGGCCCGGCAGGCACATGCGCTCAGCGCAGTGGGCCCGCTGCCGACCACTGACGTGCCCGCCGCCCGCCACCGACTCAACGTCGACGTGCCCGGCCGCAAATGGCAACAGATCGAAGCCTTCGCCGCTGCCCTGCCCTTCGCCGATTCCACCAGCCACTGGCTGGACTGGTGCGCCGGCAAAGGCCACCTCGGCCGCCGCCTGCTGCGCGATGGCCAACGCCTCACCTGCCTGGAATACGACCCCGCACTGGTCGCCAGCGGCGCCCAACTCAGCAGCCATCACGCATTGCCCGCCCACCACCAGCTGCAAACCGTCATGGCCGACGACCTGCGCCTGCAAGCCTGCATCACCCCCGTCGCCCTGCACGCCTGCGGCGACCTGCACGTCCAGCTCATGCGCCGCGCCGCCCAAGCAGGCTGCCAGCACCTGGCCTTCGCACCCTGCTGCTACAACCGCACCCACGGCGCCTATCGCCAACTGTGCAGCGAACCCTCCGCCCTTTCCCTGACCCTCGAAGACCTCGGCCTGCCCCTGGAAGCCACCGTCACCGCCGGCGCCCGCGTGCGCCGCCAGCGCGACCAGTCCATGGCCCGCCGCCTGGCCTTCGACCTGCTGCAGCGCGAGCAACGCGGCACCGACCACTACCTACCCTGCCCCTCCCTGCCCGCCGCCTGGCTGGACAAACCCTTCGCCGACTACTGCCGCGACTTGGCCGCACTGCAGAGCGTACCCATAGCCCATGGTGTGGACTTCGACAACCTCGAAGCGCGCGGCTGGCAACGACTGGCTCAAGTCCGCAACCTCGAACTCCTGCGCGGCCTGTTCCGCAAGCCCCTGGAGCTGTGGCTGGTGCTCGACCGCGCCTTGTACCTGCAAGAGCGCCAGTACACCGCGCAGGTCGGCACCTTCTGCCCGGAAACCCTGACGCCCCGCAATCTGATGATCATCGCCGAACGCACCTGAAGCCTGCACAACCTGTGGATAACTCTGTGGGTAGAAGTGTGACGCGACGCATCGGTGCTGCACCGGAACGCCAGAATGCAGACTGGTCATTTTTCGGTCATGTCCGATTCGCCAGCGAAAACAGTAGCTTGCGAACGATGTCATCAAAACGACCTAATCGGCGAACGGTCGACCGGGTTGGCACGCCGAATGTGCATAAGCACTGACGCATTAAGAGCTAAAGACGAAGAAATTATGCCGCAGGGGGGTTTACTCGGGCGATCGAATGGCTATAATCAGCGCCCTCACTTGCCGGTATAGCTCAGATGGTAGAGCAACTGACTTGTAATCAGTAGGTCCCGGGTTCGATTCCTGGTGCCGGCACCATAGTTTGACGAGAAAGGCTCACCGCAAGGTGGGCCTTTTTTGTTTGTGGTTTTTGTGGGTGTCCGCCCCATACGCAACCCCCGTAGGAGCGGCCGGTGGCCGCGAAGACGTCGGTTCAGTCACCGCCGTCCAAAGGGCCTATCAAATATCCCCCTGCCCCCCCGCACGCAAACGCCGCGCAGAATTTCGGCCACTATGGCTTTACATGTTTGTGCGCCCTAGCCAACCGCGCTTTGCAAGGTGGAACAAATTCGATCTCAAGCGCGGCATCTAAGAAATCCCCGACACCGGCCCAGCGCTAGACGCCATACCCTTTTCCACACTCGGTACAAAATGGCGGAGACGTTCACCTTGTACCCTCATCACCACAAGCGGTGACCTTGCTGGAGCAGATCCACAAGAGAACCGGCAAATTCGACCTAGTGTTTGCCGGAGATGCCAAACCGTGGAAACCGTTGTCCGAGAACACGGTGAACGCTGCCTTGAGGACGATGGGCTACGACACCAAGTGGACATCTGCGGCCACGGCTTTCGCACCATGGCGTGTAGCGCGCTGATCGAGTCCGGCTTGTGGTAGGAGACAGCCATCGAACGGCAGATGAGTCACAAGAAACGCAACAACGTACGGGCCGCTCATACCCACAAGGCCGAGTTCCTCGAAGAGCGCCGGATGATCATGACCTGGCGGAGCCGGTTTCTGGAGGCGAACCGCGAGGACCATGTGACGCCGCACGAGTTTGCCAAGCAGACTGGCGAGAACGTCACCCGCCTGCGCAGTGCCGAGAGGACCGCGTAACCCGCCGCACCGCCACCTCAAACTCGCGGTGAAGTTACCCACAGCACCCCATGAAGCTCCTCCGCACGGGTCCTTTCAAACGGGGCTGCAAAGCCGCCCAGTTTGAAAGGACCTTTCCTAAAAAAAGCTGCTGGCACAGCGCACGTCTGTGGAAAACCGCTGATCTCCACCGGGGGATAGTTTTATCCACAGGCACTAAATCCCTGAAATCTCTTGGCTTGACGAATATTGTCCACAGGCGTAAACCGGGAGTTGCAAGCGCTGTCGATGAAAGCCCCCCAAGTGACCCGAACATTAAAGGTCACGCCGCTCCCGCGGTGGTTCTGCCCAATGGCGATTCGCATCTCGCAGCTCGCCCGGTCACTACTTATGTGATGGATGCTTTTACACGTATTGCGCTCGTGCGCCAGATACACCTTACCTCGCTGCCCTGCAGCAACCTATCCGCTTGGCCGAATATTGCGCCAGCCTGTGCCCGTCTCTTTCTTCTGGAAAGAGACGGGCACTTCTACCACTGCTGCAGCCCTGATCGCACAAGGGTTTGCGGCATTCCCCCTCGTGACAATCGGCGTGACAAACGCCGATGTCACCAGCAACAGCCTTGTAGATGATGGCGCCGCAGACCAGGGAATGGACTGCACCTGACTGACAGTCAGGCACGCCCTGGTCATCGCATTGCTGCGTTCACCCGGCTCAGGATTTTCAGGCGCTGGTTTAGTCAGCCAGCACTGCCTCCACCCGCCCACCGGTAACGGTGCTCAGGAGGCCAGATCATGAGATGCCCTTGCTCCCGGTTGTAAGGAGCCGCCGGTCCCGCATAGAGGAAATTCCCCACAGGTCGCAGGGGCCTTGATCCCTGATAACACTCAGCATTCTTGGCGGGATGACGTGGGGACGATAGCTAGGTTAGGGGCGGGAAGTTCTGATGAACACATCGATATCTGAGCGAAGATACCCAGATGCACATGTTCCCTGATGATACGGGGACCTTACGGAGGATCAGAACAATCAGAAATTAGGGCAGGGCATCCAATCAGTATAGTGTGTGCGGTTACCCGCCATTCCCTTACAAGCAAATGATTCCTTCCCCTCCCCCCGAAAAAAGTCCATCCAGGACTGATAGCGGAATCGGTTTCGGTTAGCCAGCCCAAAATCAGACTGTAAAGCTGATCGGTACACCCTGCAGATAAGAAATCTATATTACTAATACCCTTTTAGCAACTCTTTCTTCTCAAGTGATGAAAGAAAATCAGCGTCTTTCCACGAAACAAACCATGGATACTTACTCAGCCTTAACATAAAATCTGAAGCCTGGGACGGCGTTGGATTTTTTTTGTTAATCTGCTTATACAAAGCCACTGCAAATCTCGATTTGACTTTATCCTCAACGAAGGGACAAGTCATAACATCCAAAAAGAGATAAATTTTTTCTGCGCTCGATCTAATATCAGAAAGATCATCAAGCCTTTCCTTTATAGACGCCAACAAAAGTTTTTTTATAACGGCATAGGAAGGGATGCTCTCAACATAATAAAGCAATACAACAATTTCAAAATATGATAACTGCCTACCAGCCGAAAAATTTACGATTCTCTGCAACGTATCACGCGGCAACAAATAATTGCCCCCCAGCCCTTTAAGCACAACAAGCAAGTTCAATGCTTCAAGCATAGCGTGGTCATTATTACCCTCAGCTATTTTTGCATACTCACTGCTTTTGAAAAAATCTCGACAACAAGTATATATCTTACTTTTTATTGAATTTAACTCACTTGGTAGATGCGCTTCAAAGAAAGAACATGAAAGAGTTGAGGCTATAAATATTTTCACCGACCCGACATGACTAGGATTCACCGTGAAGAAGTGAAATATTATTTCAATTAGCACATGATAAAAACCAAAAAATTTATGACCAACTTCAGAACTATCAAATGAGCGAGAAATATTTTTCTCTGTTACTTGAGTTAAAACCCTGGTTAGCGCCGACATCAAGTAGCCACACATTACACCATAAGATTCTGGATCGCCTATACATGCAGACTTAACCTCCCCAATAAAGTCAACCGCTACCCGCCTTCTATTATAAAGCCTATGAGGCACATAAACTCCATCCTCATCTGACTCCGTCTTGGGTAAAAGTCTTTCAATAAGCTTAGCGAGCGCGTATTTTACTGCTTTCAGCGATTTCGTTTTTTCAGTAACAAATGGCCTTGTGGCCTTAACGGTTTTTTCTTTATTTATGTTGAGCTTGTATTTTTTCGCATGAGTCTCAACAGCATGGTACACACTGCTTGCGACGTGATCACTAATTGCAAATATGAAGACATCATCAACATACCTCCGCACAGTGTAATCACGCCCGACAACTAAACCTTTTGAGCTTAGCTCTCCTTGAATATCACTATCGATCTGCTGAAAAATGACTTCAGCAAACACCCTGCAAACCTCCGGACCAATAACAATCCCTGCCGTCTCATTATAGTTAGATGCCTGCATCAGGCGATCAAACACGGCCCCGAATGAATTTTTGACGGCGGAGTGGTTTTTTGAGAACTCTTTGGTCTTCAAAGCCCAGGTAATAGAGTGAGTGTAGATACTATCAAAAAACTTAGAGATATCAACTGACCAGAAAGATGAGTACTGTCTTTCTAGCTGCAGAAAATCATAAGACTCAAAAAAACGATATAGTCGAGTATAACCAGAATAAGAAAAATAAGATGATAGGTATTTTGTACGCGATTCAGCGGAAGAGACAACCACCTGACTAGATCGATATTTACTTATGTTGCCATTCTCACTTTTGGTGTAATACTTGCTAGCGATACTACTTGGATGCCTGATGCTAAACGAGCTTTTAGTACACGAGAAGATAACCTGCTCACCGAACGTCTTATAAAATTCAACAAATCTGAATTGCGCGCGAGGATGCAGAAGCGATAGAGTTCTAAATGAGCTCTCATCTTTACGAATTTTATAACTTAATGGAATCGTATAGTCCGAGCTCAAATCACGACAGAACAAGTGCTCCATAAGATCCGGGAAAAGCCCCTCACCTGCCTCATGCTTTTTCAGATGCCAATAAAAGCCTAGATTACTAAATATTATGGGTACTTCATATGGACAGGTCTCCGTCAAAACCACCCTTGAAAAATCTTCTTTCTTAACACGCCTAAATCCAGCTTTCATTTACGCCAACACTCCTTTATTTTCTTAAGCACGTCATATTTAAAGGAGTGAAATCGCGCCTTTTCAAAACCGGTCCTAAAGCTAAAACCGGCCAATTGTTTACGCTTACTCAAAGACAAGGCCGCCGAAATTCGCCGAGACAATTTATGTTTACCAGAAAAAAGAATACCCCTCGAAAAGGAGTCCAACTCATCGAGGGCGCAGCGCCCTATTGAATTTTTATGGATATAGTTAAAATATATCCCGGTTTTAATATCCACCCCAGTCATAGGATCGACAATGTAGAAGTTACCCGCTAGAGCTCTAACTCTGTTTTTTAACAACAAAAAGTCACTGGGGTATTGATAGCTTGATAGATAGCTTGTGTAAGACTGGAGAAGCCTCATTTTTATTTTGGCAACTTTTCCATCCGAAATATCGCAAACAACCTTACGCCGCTGAACTCCATTTACAGTCTCGTGGGAAGCTTCGTTAAAAATTTGTATGCCATAGCCCAAGTAATCAAATTTCTTAAGGGCTTTACCACTTCCCTGTGTCAAACGAGCCACGGGGATATACTCTCGCTTTCCAGCGCCATGAAACTCTAAACCTTGCGGCAAATTGTCTTCAACTTTCTTTTCAAAATCTGTTCTAGACGAACTACCCGATGCGACAATTAAAATATCATCAACAAATCTTGCATAGTAAAAAACCTCATTCATTGATGATATGGCCAGATCAAACTCTTTCAAATAGAATTCGGAGAGCGTAGCACTTATACTCAAGCCACGAGGTAAACCTGAAACACCAATAACAGAAAGCGTCTTAAAAAATTGATCTATCAAAACAAGAGTTTGCCAAGAGCACTTCCCATCAAGCATCAAACGCTCGAAAAGTATTTTTAAATCCACATTATCATAAAACTTCTTAATGTCAAACCTATAAACATCAAACGGCGTGCCCTCCTTAAAAATCGTTATCGCGTTTGCAATAATTGTTTGTCTATCAGACTGCTTTATTCCATAATTTGCCTTTATATTCCTTGAGGCAAGTCGCGCCACCAGCTCTGATTTCAGGGAAGTAAATACATAACCGTCATCACCGCCAATTCTTATACGATTCAAGCAGCCTAAAAAGGACTGACTACGCATAATAAGGCTTAATGATTTCTTAGCAAGCTCAGCACGTTGCGCTCGATCTTGCAAATGCGGGAGTTTAATAATATCTTGAAAACTTATACACTCGGCGAGATTTTTGGCTGTGTACGGTATTTCTATCATCATGACTGCAACTCACAACCACGACCACAAGTATTCATTAGTTTGGCTGTTTCTTGACACCAAGAAACAGCTCCCCAAGCAATTTATCAAAAAGCCACTATCTCGTCCATGGCTATTAGGTAGCATAGGGCGCTCCTAGTATCTGGTCGCTGCATAGCTAGATTGAGGATAGCCGAAGGGATAGTTCTCTTCACGCCAAGTCATAAATCTCATTTAAATCAGATAGTTAATAAATTATTCGACTCCTGGTGCCGCCCCACCACTGATAATCCCCCCGCCGCACTGCACCTCATATCACCCCACCCTCCCCAACCACTCCTCATACCTACCAGGCCACTCCCCACTTGCCGTCCCCCTCCTCCCCAACCCAAACCCATGTCCTCCCGTAACATACCGATGCATCTCCACAGCCACACCCTGCCGGTCACAAGCCGCCGCCATGATGAGCGTGTTATGAGGGTCGGAAACCGCATCGTCCTCCGCCTGCACCAAGAACTCAGGCGGTGTACTGGCCCTCACTCGATTCTGAACAGACCACTCAGCCTCTTCCTGTGCCGACGCATCAGGCCCCACCAGTAGCTTGTGAGTTGAGGTATGGGTGTAAGGTCGTTCCAGCGTGATAACCGGGTATATCAACGCTGCCCCCTGGGCGATGGCGGGTATTGAATCGATGCTGTCTTGAGCCGTGTAAGTCTGGGAGTCGCCGAGCGTCGCGGCCATGCCCATCAGGTGGCCTCCGGCTGAAAAGCCCAGCAGGGTCACGTGGCTTTCTCGGCTGCGAACAATGCGTAGCGCGCGTTGCGCGTCTTGTAGTGCGACGATGTTGCCGGCGTTCCAGCCTTCACCAGGCAAGCGGTAAGCCAGTACATACGCGGTGTAGCCGCGTTCCGTCAGCCACGCGGCCACGGGCCATCCCTCGATACCCAGCTCCATGCGCTTGTATCCACCACCGGCAGCGACGATGACGGCTTTGCCATTGGGTTTGGAGGGCCTGAAGATTTGCAGATAGGGGCGGGAGACGTTGCTGAGTGCGCCCTTCGGGGTGAGCACCTGGTTGCCCGACGGGCCGCCTCCCCCTGGCGGTGCGCCTTTCCACAGCTCGAGTTTTTCAATTTCAGCCGTTGGGTCATTGGCCTGGACGGCCGCCAGTTTGAACATCAGCACGGCTATGCTGGCGTCTAGAATGAAATTGCGACGATTCACGATTACCCCGCCCCCCCCCTGAATTCTTCCGACTGTACCAACCCCATCACTTCTTCACGCAACAGCTGCATGCATGGGGATAACTCACGATACGCCAGCGCCAATACATAGGGTACAGGCGTGCCTGGCCCGACCAGTTCTCGGCAGGCCAGCCGTCCGGGCTGGCGGCGGGCATAGCGTTCGGGCATGAGGGCTACGCCCAGTCCCCCGGCTACCAGTGCGGCGGTAGTTTGCATCTGCCGGGGGCGCTGCACCACTCGGGGGGTGAAGCCGGCGGTGGCGCAGGCCATGGAGATGCGCGAGTGCATGCCAGGCCCGTGGTGGGGGGCGAAGAGGATCCAGGGTTGATCCGCCAGGTCGGTGAGCGCTATGGACGCTTGTTCAGCCAGGACGTGATCCTGCGGCACGACGGCGACCATGCGGTCTTCGAACAGAGGTTCGAGGTGGATGTTGCCGGGGTCCATGGCGGGCAGCACGAGAATGCCGACATCCAGTCGGTCGTTACGCAGGCCCTGTATCTGCTCGGGAGGGGTGGCCTCCTGCAGTTGGATATCGACGTTGGGGTTGGCGGCTTGAAAGCGGCGCAACAGCAACGGCAGCAAGCCGTCGACGATGCTGTCGACAAAGCCCAAGCGAATGGTGCCGATCATACCGGCGGCAGAGCGGCGCGCCATTTCACAGGCTCGTTCGGCCTGCACCAGCGTCTGCCGCGCCTCGTTCAGAAACACGATGCCTGCGGGGGTCAATTGGGTAGAACGCGTGTTGCGCTCCAGCAGCTGTACGCCGAGGGATTGTTCCAGGCGGCGGATCGCGACGCTGAGCGGCGGCTGGGACATATTCAGGCGCTGGGCGGCCTTGCGAAAGTTTAGGGTTTCGGCGACGACTACGTATTGACGCATCAATTTCAAATCGATCATCTGATATCTTTTTAGTATCAATTAGCCATTCAAATAGTATGTTACATATCACTGCGCCTTGCACATACTTCGTGGATCGGCAGTCGGGGACATGGCGCCCGACCTGATCCATCGAAGAAGAGCGTTGAACATGCGTGACTATGGAAGAGCTGCAATGGCCGGCTTCATCGCGGGCAATGTTTCAAGCTTCATCAAGTGGGGCACGGAAATTCCCTTTCCGCCGCGCACCCCGGATCGTCCGCTGCCGCCCCTGGAAATGCTCGACTCACTTGGGATCAACGCGCAACAGCTCACCTACGTCTACTCCGGGCACGTGGTGAACTACGGGAGTGCACTTATTCATCATGGCTTTTCGATTGTCTTCGCCATGTTCTATTGCCTGCTCGTACTCAGGTATCCGCGTGCGTCGGTGTGGCAGGGGCTTGGGTTCGGTCTCCTGGTCACGCTCGGGTTCCATGGGGTGATCCTGCCGGTGTTTCACTGGGCACCACCACTGTGGGAACTGCCGGCGGCGGAGTGGGTGTCGGAAACGTTTGGGCACCTGTTGTGGATCTGGGTGATCGAAGTCATACGCCGCGACTTGCAGCAACGCTGGTCGTCTTTTCCCAACCAGTCCTGACAGCCGCTGCCATGCAGTATGTGTTGAAATTTCTCACAGACGGAGTGGCTTCATGAAATCCCTATATGCATTGGCGCTGTCCTGCGCCGCCTACGCTGGCATTGCAGGTGCCGCTACTACCGTGGAATCAGTGCCGAAGGAGTCTCCGCAAAAGACGCACAGCAATGGCCAACTACAGCCACCGATTTCGTACGCCACATTGTGGGCGGATGATAAAGGCGCCACCCATGTGGGCCATTGCCGCTTGGAAGGTCTTGAGTTCAAGAGCTACGCACCACCGGCTGCGCCACAGTGGATCGGCGTTTCTCCCGACGACATCGAAAGCATTGCCTATGCCGTGCTACCGCCGGGCTATGTCGGCAGCTGGCATCACGCACCGGGGCCGCAGTGGGTGATCACCCTGCAGGGCAAATGGTCGGTGGAAACCACCGACGGCACGGTGTTGGTCCAGGGGCCGGGCGAGATGCAGTTCAACGCCGATACAAAGTCGCGGCCGCGTCTGGATGACGACCGTATAGGCCACCTGACCCGCACCGTAGGCGATGAACCCAATGTTCAGTTGATCATCAAACTCAAGCCAGGCGCGGCTGACAAGCGTACCAACGGCAGCTATGCCTACTGATTCCCTACGGACCTGAACACATGAATCCAACCTTTAAAAAACTGTTCCTGAGCCCTTCGTCCTGGTTGTTGGGCAGCGCGATTCTGGTCGCAGGTTCTGCCAGCGCTGCCACTGCAGCGGCGCCTGTCCGGCAAGTGGTCACCGATCCGGCGTTCAGCCAGTTGGTCGACGCCAAGGCCCGGGTCGAGCTGCTCACCGATCAGGCGAAGTGGGCCGAGGGGCCGCTGTGTCTGCAGGATGGTCGTTTGATATGGAGCGATATCAAGGCGAACAAGGTCAGCGGTTGGCAAGCGAAGGATGGCGTGTCGAGCTGGCTGGAACCTGCCGACTTCCAGAACGGGCATACGCTGGACGCGCAGGGCCGTGTGGTCGCGGCGTCTCACGGCAAGCGCGGTATCGTGCGGCAGGAGGCCAACGGTGAGTGGCGGACTCTGGTCGACACGTACCAGGGCAAGCGGTTGAACAGCCCGAACGATGTGGTGGCCGATAACAGCGGCACGCTCTGGTTTTCCGACCCCACCTTTGGGGTGCTGAGCAAAAGCGAAGGCTATGGCGGCACACCCGAGCAGGGTGGTGAGTTCGTCTATCGCTATGTGCCCGAGACCGGTGAGATCACCCGTCTCGAGACGCCAGAAGTGCATTCACCCAACGGGTTGGCCTTCTCGCCGGATCAACAGCTGTTGTATGTGGCCGACTCGCAAATGGCCCATGACTTCAGCAACAAGACGCTGGCTCACCGCATCATGGTCTATCAGGTCCGCGACGGTCGTTTGAGCAACGGCAAGGTCTTTGCCGAGATAGAATCCGGCATTCCCGACGGTATCAAGGTGGATGCCCTTGGCAACGTCTGGAGCAGCAGCAAGGAAGGGATCCAGGTCTTTTCCGCAGCCGGCAAGTCGCTGGGCAAACTGTTGGTAAGCGCGAGCGATACCAGCAACCTGACGTTCTGCTCGGATGAACAAGGCAGTTGGGCCTATATCACCGCTGCCAACAAGGTGCTCCGCGTGCAAGTGGCGAAGGGTGTTATCGGGCGCTAGGCCAGTAGCGCTGAGCGGGTGGTGACCGTCCTGTTGCAGACGCTCACCACATCCCTCGAAGAAGTCCGTTTAGCCCACCGAAAGCGTCGACGGTTTCGCTTGCCGGGTGATGACCAAGCGGTCGCCAGCAGCTCAATACTTCCACGTCACCGACGCCGTCAAATTGCGCGGCGCCCCGTAGTTGGTGGAACCGGACGATTGATACAGCGAGAGCAAGTACTTGCGATCGGTGACGTTGTTCAGGTTCAGCGACGTTCTCCAGTTGTCGTCGATGTCGTAACTGGCCATCAGGTCCACCAGCGCGTAGGCGTCTTGGCGCACATTGCGGTTGGTGTCCACTTCGGTTGCGCTTTGCCATTGGAAGCGGGTGCCCACTCTGACGCTGGGCATCTCGGGCAGGCGGTAGGTCAGGCTGCCGCGCAGGCTATGGGTGGGAATGTACTTGCGGGTTTCATCGCCATTCGCGTCTTCGATCTGCACGAAGGTATAGCCACCTGCTATGTCCAAGCCCGGTAACGCTTCTCCCGATGCACCCAGCTCGAAGCCACGGCTTTTGAGGTTGGTGCCGCGATACAGGTACTGACCGCCGACGATTTCTCCGGTGAGTTCGGCAACGTTTTGCTGATCGGTTTTGAACGCCGCGGCGGTCAGGGTGAGTCGCTCGTCGAGCACGAGTCCCTTGATACCGACTTCCAGGCTCTTGCCTTCAAGTGGAAGGAGCAAGCCACCGCCGGTACTGCGCAGGTATTGCGGTTTGAAGATTTTCGTCCAGCTGGTGTACAGGCTCCACTGCGGCGTGAGGTCGTAGACCAGGCCGGTGTAAGGGGTCACTTTACCGTGCACTCGCGTATCGTGGGGCGATCCATACCCGGCGCCATCGCCGTCGGCGCTGAGCATGCGCGCGCCGGCAATCCAGTGCAGGTCATCGACAATGCTGAAGCGCGCGCCGGCGAACAGGCTTTTTTGGCGGTCGGTGAACAGCTGGGTATTGAAGTCGTCGGTGTAGTTCAGCGGCGGTTGCACGACATTGCCGGACAGCACGTCGATCAAACTCTCCATTTGGTAGCCAGATGAGTTCCTGTAATGGCCGACCTCGTCGTGGTGGGTGCGTCCGTAGTTGGCACCCAGGGTCAACTCATGCTGCCTGCCGAACAGCGCGAAGGGGCCGGACAGTTTCGCTTCGGCCGTGATCTGCTCTTCCTTGCTGGTGGTGCGGTTGATATAGGCGTAGGCCTCGTCGGCGGTGGCGGGGATGGCGTAGAGCATCTTGGTGTCGGAATCTTGCTTCATCCCGGCCAGGGTAAGGGTGCTGTTCCAGCCGTTGTCGAACGCGTGGGTCAGCTCGGCGAAGGCGCGCTGAGTCTTCACGTCCCAGTAGGTCCAGGGCTGGCCGACACTTGAACTGCGGCTGCTGTAGTGAATGCGGTTACCTTGGTAATCGGCGATGGGCAAGGCGCCCCAGGTGCTGCCGTTGGAGTAGCTGTTCTGCTGGGTGAAGCCCACGGTGAGGGTGTCGGCCTCGGACAGGTCGAAGGCCAACAGGCCCGCCGCCACGTTGACCTCATGGCCGTACTGGTCGAGGTAGGAATTGCCTTTGTCATGGGAGGTGATGAAGCGCCCGCGAACGTTCCCGCTTTGACTGAGTGGACCGGACACATCAAAGCCCAAGCGACGGTTGTCCCAAGAGCCCACGCTGCTGTCGATCCTGGCCTGGAACGTGTCGGTAGGCCGCTTGCGCACCAGGTTGACCGTGGCGGAGGGATCGCCGGTGCCGCTCATCAGCCCGTTGGCGCCATGCAGCACGTCGACCTGCTCGAACTCGGTCATGTCCTGATCGCCGACCAGCACACCGCCGGAGAACGGCAGGCTCATGCCGTCGAACTCGAAGTTTTCGATCTTGAAGCCGCGCGAAGTAAAGGCGGTGCGATCGGTTTCGAACTGTTCGACGGTCACCGACGGCGCGTTGCGTAGCGCATCCTTCACGCTATTGAGCTGGAAATCGTCCATCTGCTGGCGCGTCACCACGGTGATCGCCTGCGGCGTTTCCTTGTCGCTCAGGCCCAGGCGAGTGGTGCTGGATACAGGGTTTGCCCGGTAGCTCTGGCTTGGGCTGACGCCTGCGTTGTCTTGATACTGGATCTGCGTGGGCGCCAGCAGGATTTCACTGTTGGCCTGCGTGGCTTGAACCGGGACCAGGTAAATGGTCGTGGCATCGGTTCGGGCGAAGGTGTAGCCACTGCCTTGCAACAACCTGGCGAGGGCTTCTTCCGTGGAGTAGCGACCTTCCACTGCGGTGCTGCGCAGGGCACTGTCCAGGTTGCCGTCGAGCAACACGTTCTGGCCCGATTGCTGACTGAACAGCAGCAAGGCCTGACGCAGAGGTTGGGCAGCGATGTTGAGGGGTAGACGCTCTACGGACGCCGTCGCCGCATGGACCTGCGCCCCATGAGCCTGAAGCGCGCCGACGAACAGCGTGCACGCCAATGCGGTGCCCAGTGCGTGACGCTGCCAGCGGCTGTCGATTCTGGATTCATGGTTGAGTTGCGTTGCCATTGCGGTCGTTCCCCAGGAAGTGCTTCGAAGATGCGAATACCAATCAGTCAGGCTAAGACGCATGAGCGAGCGCAATTCCCTAAGGTCGCGTGAATTATTTACAGCGGGATCAGGCGGGATAGATCAGGGTGATCAGGTCGGTGTAGCGATCCACTCGAACGGCCAGGGCTTTGGTGATGGCGTCGAGCATCTGCTCGGGCTTGTTCAAGTTGAGTATCAAACTGACTCGGCGCATGGCCAGTTGCTTGTCCATGATGAAGATTCGGCCTTCGCGCCAGCGTTGCAACTCATCGATGACGGTGAGCAAAGGCTTGTCGAAAAACACCAATCGTCCGCTGCGCCAGGCGAGGATCTGCTCAAGCTCGGCATGCTGGATGGCGCCGGTACGATCACTGCTGAAGCGCATCGACAGGCCTTCGCCCAAATCGACCTGCTGGCTGGCCGTCACGACGCGCACCGTCTTGCGGTTCACCGCTAGCAGCGCCGAGCCTTCATTGCATGACAGACAGAATCCAGCGTCGGCGGCCACCACCTGCCCCGATCGGCTGTTGACCGTGAACTCGCCGGCCGCCGAGGGCAGCACATTGAAGTAGGCCTCGCCATGAAGCAGTTCCACGGCGCGCCGGGTCGGTGAAAAATCCACATTCAATGCAGTGTTGCCGGCGAGATCGACAGAGGACCCATCGGGCAACGTGACGGTACGACGCTCGCCCACGGCGCTGCGGACATCGGCGAACGGCAGGCCCATATCGTTCAGCCATAGCGCCGATGCACAAGCAGTGACGGCGACGGCACTGGCAGCGATGCCCAAGCCGACGAAACGTCGGCGGGAAAGTTGTGGGGCGGTCGGTGCTAAGGTCTGAGGGTACAGCTGCGCGGAAGCGGCCCACAGGTGCTCGAGCTGGGCGTAGGCCTCGGCATGTCGGGGGTCGGCATCGAGCCATGCTGCCAACTCCGCCCGCTCGGCGGCAGTAGGTGAGCCGCCCTGAACCAACGCGAACCAGGCGCTCGCCTGATGGCTGATGTCGTCAACGCGCGACACTGGTGGGGGTTCGGCGCTCATTCGGACATACCGATCTTGATCAGGTCCAGGGCACGAACCATGCGGCTATAGGCGGTCTTCGACGGGATCCCCAGGCGCTGGCCTATTTCCACGTAGGTCAGGCCTTCCACGCGCACCATCAGAAACACTTCGCGACACGGCGCGGGCATATTCTGAATCACGTCGTTCAACGTGTTCAGCTGTTGATGGGCAATCGCCGCTTGTTCAAGGGTGGGCGTGGACGGCTCGAAACTGGAGGTTGTCTGGGGATCGAGGGTCTCGCCTTTGCGATGCTCCTGACGTCGGGTGTGGTCGATGAACAGATTGCGGGCGCTGGAGAACAGATAGGCGCGAAAATTGGCGATCGGGGTGCGGCCCATTTGTTCGGACAGGCGAATGAAGGTGTCCTGAGTCAGGTCGGCGGCGGTCTCTTTGCAACGCAAGCGACGATCCAGGTAATCCTGGATTTCGCTGCGGTGGGCGAGGTACAGCGCCTTGAGATCTGAGCCGGACATGAACGCAACCTTGAAAGGCGGAGTGGCAAGGGCAGGAAAATATCACAAAGAGAATCATTTGCGCTTGCGCGCTCCTGCCCGCATTGACACAACCGTGTATATCCCTGCCTTAAAAGCGCCTCGCCCCGATCAGCTCACCCAGCACCTGGTTGGGGATGCGAAAGGGTATGGACGCATGGTCTTCGCCAGCTTCGACCCTAAAGCCGGTTCGCAGTCCGAAGCCTGACAATGCTTGCAGGCGTGAATACAACGTGCTGGCATCCTGGATCGCCTGAACCGAATCGCGCTCGGCCATCACGATGCTCAGGCTTGTCTGCGTCATATCGAGTTGTCCGGCGCGGACGCGCTCGGCGAAAGCGCGTTCGGGCGCCAACAGGAATTGGTCACGCCACCACAGGCTGGGGCTGACCGCTACAACGTGTTGAAACAGGGTGGGCCGAGTGAACACTGCGTACACACCCAGCATGCCGCCAAATGAGTGCCCGACCAGGCTCCGTTGATCTTCGTCGACCTTGAAGTGTTCGGACACTTTGGGCATCAATCGCTTCTGGATGAAGTCGAGAAACAGATCCTGGCCACCCTGTGCCGGCGTGTTGCGATCCTGCGGTGCAGGCGGTGTCAGATCGAACGCGCGTCTGTTGAAGTCCAGCGGCGTGTCACTCGGATACCCGATCGCCACCAGGATCGAGCCGCGCAATTTGGCCTGCGCGCGCTTGGCGGCATGGAACGCGGGGAAATAGGCATTGCCATCCAACAGGTAAATCACCGGATAACCACCGGTATAAGGAACATCGCCCTCGGGCAGGCTGATCATGATGCGGTATTCCAGCCCTCCTTCGCTTTTCATCGTCCATTGCTCGGTGCCGTCCAACGCAACCGGCTGCGCCTGAGCGGCCATCGCGGCACCGAGCAACCATGCGCTTAATACGGTAAATAATCTAAGGATCATGTTTCTGGGTGTTCCCTACTATGCAGGCAAGTGAGCGTAGTGCGTTGACCTCAGAAGAAGCCGACCGGCAAACCTACGCGGTGGAGAATGCGCTCGGTTGCCAATAAGACGGATGACGGCGTCGTTTGTCTTGATCTGGCGATGGCCGAGCGGATTATTCCAATTTGTGCCATTCCGTCAGCGCCCGAGACCTTACTTGCAAAACGGATCATCCCAAAACGGGCGCTCGATCTCCTTGTAGATATCCGCCCGGCTCAAGCCCAGGTCCTTGAGCCCGGCGTCACTCATCTGCTCCAGTTGATGCCGTTGCCGGGCCAGTTCATACCAGCGCGTGATGCGCTTCCATGGATTGGCAAAAGATCTCGCTGATTCACTTTGGGTGCAGCAGCTATGCGAAGCACAGGCACTCACTGTTTGACCTTTCATCTGCTCATCCTCCGGGTTGATGGCTTGATTCTCTGTTCAGGCTTAACATCAATCCAACGAATGTTTTGAATGCAGTGCATCTCAGAGATTGATCAATGTCCCACTACCAGAGCATCGATTCGGAAGTCCTGCGTACCTTCGTGGCCATCGCCGATGAGGGCGGTTTCACCAAGGCCGGTGAGCGGGTGAACCGCACCCAGTCGGCGGTGAGCATGCAGATGAAGCGGCTCGAGGAAGACGTGCTGTGTCGGCAACTGTTCGAGCGCGATGGCCGGCAGGTGAAGCTGACGGCTGAAGGGCAGATTCTGTTGGGTTATGCGCGCCGCATTCTCAAACTGCACAGCGAAGTGTTCACCACCTTGCGCGAGCCGCACATGGTCGGCACCGTGCGCATAGGCACTCCGGACGACTACGCCATGCGCTTTCTGCCGGGGATCTTGTCCGGCTTTGCTCAGGCGTTTCCGCTGGTGCAGGTGGAAGTGCATTGCGAGAGCTCCCGGCAGTTGATGCAACGCAAGGACCTGGATCTTACGATCGTTACCCGTGAACCTGGGCGAGAGGTGGGCCAGTTGCTGCGTCAGGAGCGCTTCGTGTGGGCCGAAGCCGAGGGCTTTTTTCTCCATGAACAAACGCCCGTGCCACTGGCGATGTTCAATACCGATTGTTTTTGCCGGATATGGGCGTGCAATGCCCTGGACGCCGGGCAGAAGCCCTACCGGATCGCCTATTCCAGCCCCAGCCTCGCGGCGATAATGGCCGCGGTCGGCGTTGGCCTGGCGGTCACCGCACAGCTGCAGAGCCTGATCACGCCGGGGCTGCGGATCATCGGCGAAGCCGAGGGCATGCCCTTGTTGCCATTGGCGAGCATCATGCTGCTGCGCAACCCCGATACCCGGTCGCCGATGATCGATGCGTTGGCCGAGCATATCGTCGAAGGGTTCAGGCTTTGAGCGGTGGGCCCATTGTTTACCTGCTGGAACTCCCCTACCGCCGCGTCAACTCGGTCAACGTATCCGCAATCCCCTTGGTCCGTCTCGCCGTCCCCTCGGTTGCCTGGCTCGACGCCTCCAAGGTGTCCAGCATCTCCCTCAACGCACTCACTCCTGTGGACTGATCTTCGATCTGCTGAGCCACTCGCTGGATCTCGCTCGACAGCAGATCGACATCCACGCCGATGTCCGCTGCATTCTTGCGGGTGATCTCCGCCAGTTTGCGGACCTCGTCGGCCACCACGGCGAAGCCCCTTCCCAGATCGCCCGCGCGGGCTGCTTCGATGGCGGCGTTGAGTGCGAGCAGATTGGTCTGGCCGGCGATCTGCTGAATCACTTGGACGATGGATTGAATCTGCAGGCTCGAACTGGCCAGGGCACGCGCGCCGATCACCGCTTGGTCGGCCTGCCGGGCGAGATCTTCGACGGTGCTGCCGGCCTGGGTGGAAACGGTATTCTGCCGGTCGATGGTGGCCGCCAGGTCGTCCATGGAGAGGTGCAGCTCGCCGGAATAATGGTTGATCTGGGTGGCCATCTGCTGTTGGTGTTCGCCAGCGTCGGCGAGCACCTGGCCCAGAGCGGCGAGCCCTTTGAAAACGGGGAGGATGCCGGTGTCCAGGCCCCGGGTGTCGAGGGCGCTGGTGAAATCGTTGCGTTTGAAGGCTTCGATCTGTTTCACCACCACGTGGTTGAGGCCGACCATTTTCTTGAGCTGGCGGCGCAGGAAGAAGGCTTTGAACTCGCCATAGTGGGCGATGAAGTTATCCACATACTCGTCGGTGAAGGATGCGCCCTTGGCGACGCGGAAGAAGAAAATCGCGGTCAGGGTCTGGTTGAGATTCAAGCCGAGGATTTCACCGAAGGTCGAGAAACCCACTACCGGCACGTCGCCAAACAGGCCGCGCATGCTGCCCAGGTCATTGGCGTTGTTGAGCCTGCGCAGGATGCAATCGTTGAGGATGGCAGCCACCGGTTGGCCGCCCTTGCCTTGCAGGAACTGTCGGTAGTCTTTTTCCGTGGCCTGACGCAGCGGCGTGCGCTTGACCATGACCAGCTCTTCGCCCGGCGCAACGTCGCAGAACAACTGGATGATCTGTTGGGTATGGTCGATACGGGCAATGGAACGCACGAACAATTCGCTGCCGACGCGGATGGCAAAAGAGTACTCGGCGAGGTTCTTTTCCAGGGAATGGCTGTCGCACTTGAACGCGTTGCACAGGGCCTGGACCATGCTCATGATGTTGCCGCTGCTGTCGATCACCTGATCGATGGTGCGGTCTTCGACGGAAGCGGTGAGCACGCTGAACGTCAGTCCGGCCGGCTCGAAGTTCTGGCTTTTGAACACACCGAAACGGATGTCCGGTGCGGTCTTGAGAAAAACGATCTGAGCATGATTCTGGTAGCTGCGCTTGCCGTCGTGGATCAGGGTTTTCTGGAAGTCCGACTTGCCGCCCGCAGAGCCACCGACGAACAGGCAGGGGAAGCGGCCCGACTCGTAAAGCGCTTCCATGAAGAACGATTCGGAAGCCGACAGCCCGTCGAAAACCACGTAGGCCAGGGTATCGCGGTGGTCGATGGGCGTACTGACCTGGACGCGCTTGATGTTGGCGACCAGCTTCGCGATGCGCTCGCGCATCTCCATGCGTTTGCCACCGTTGCGGATGTCTTCGCACTCCAGCGGCACCATGACCACTTCCGCCGAGGCAATCACATTGCGCTCGAAACACTGCAGCACGATGCGGTCCCAGTGCTCGCCCGCCGCGCAGTACAGACCATCCGCGCTGTTGCACAGCTCGCCTGAAGTGGTGCACAGGCTGATGGTGCCATTGGGGAAGCGCTGCCGAACGCTGGCCGCGACCTTGTCGATGTCCAGGTGAGGCGAGACGAAGCCTGTCACCAGCACAGGATCCGCGCGCAAACCGGCCAAACCGCGGTCCAGCTCACTGGCCGTGCAGCTCAGGCTCACGGCACCCTGGCTGAGTGCGCGGGCGGGGTTGAAGCGTTTGAAGAGGTTCATCACATGGCTCGCTAGAAAGGTTGCACAGCGCACGCGGGGCGTGGCCTGCATTGCTTTCGCTATCGGCCATGGGGAGGTGGACTTGATGCAGGTGGTCGGGTCTGCAATGAAAGGTGCTGATTGGAAACTTTCGTAACCATTGAGCTTTACGACTCGGACGGTAGCCTCAGATACCCTATACGAGTTCCTCGATCTTGAAAAAATACCTCTAGAGTTATAAAGTCCTCGCGCGCAAGGAGTGCTGAGTGCAGAGCAGACAGCTAATACGCGAGCTGGAGCAGGCCGGTTGGATCTAGATCGCATCGCCGGAAGTCATCACATGTTCAAGCATCCAAGGCGTACGCAAACAGTTCCTGTTCCACACCCAAAGAAGGATCTGCCGGTTGGTACGGTTAGAGCAATTCGAAAACTTGCCGGCTTGATCTAGGCAACGGCCTACTCATGAGGAGAGATATCCATGCGCTACCCAATCTGCATCGAGTGGGGCGATGAAACTACAGCCGTCGGAATTCAGGTGCCCGACATTCCTGGCGCCATCACCGCTGGCGACACGTTCGAAGAGGCCTACGGTGCTGCGATCGAGATCGCTCATATCATGCTGGAGGAACTTGCGGCTCGTGGAGAGCGTATTCCTCTCCCAAGCGCGACGGCAGTCCTTCGTAACGACGCCGAATACACGGACATGGGCTGGGGAATGCTCGATATCGATATAACGCCTTACTTGGGCAAGACCGAAAAGGTCAACGTCACACTGCCTGGATTCGTGATTTCGCAGATCGACCGATTTGTTCGTGAGCACAATGTCAAAAGTCGATCTTCTTTCTTGACCGATGCGGCACTTGAAAAACTAGGGCGTTGAGCAAAAAACCGGGACCGCGGGAACCTGTATCCCTGTAAAGCAGCGACCCGAAACAAGGCCGAATACTTGTACGATGTCCTATCACAAGGTATTACTACGTCTCCTCATAAAAACAAAACTACGGAGATCGCTACATGGACTCATTCTCGTCCGCCGGGCCCGAACGGCTCGACCGAGCAAAGGGCAATACCCGCCGCAGCTTTCTGAAACAGTCCTTCGCAGTTTCCGCCACGCTCGCCACCGTGGGCAGCGCTGCGCTGCCCCGACTGTCCAGTGCCGCCGAGCCCTTGAGTCAGCGTTACCCTGACCCGCTGCTGCACGTGCTCGACGACAGTTTCCTTGAGTTGCGCGTGTTCAATGCCAGTGTCGAAAGACTGGCCACCGGCCTGCGGTGGGCCGAAGGCCCGGTGTGGATCGGTGCTGGTCGCTATCTGTTGGTCAGCGACATCCCCAACAATCGCATCATGCGCTGGGACGAAATCACGGACACCTTCTCCGTGTACCGCGAACACTCCAACTTCTCCAACGGCATGTGCCAGGATCGGCAAGGGCGACTGATCGTCTGCGAAGGCTCTACCACCACCAGTGAAGGCCGCCGCATCACGCGCACTGAACACAACGGCACCGTCACCGTGCTGGCTGACAGTTACGACGGCAAGCCCTTCAATTCCCCCAATGACGTCGTCTGCAAAACCGACGGATCCATCTGGTTCACCGATCCGCCCTTCCAGACCATCAACAACTACGAAGGCCACAAGATCACCCCCACCCAACCTCATGCGGTGTACCGCATCGACGGCGAGAGCAGGAAAGTCACGCGGGTGATCGACGACATCAACGGGCCGAATGGCCTGTGTTTTTCACCCGATGAAAAACTGCTGTACGTCGTCGAAGGCCGGGCCAAGCCCAATCGATTGATCTGGGCGATCGATGTGAAGGACGACGGCACTCTGGGCGAGCGCCGCAAACATATCGAAGGGTTGGACTACGCCGCCATCGACGGCATCAAGTGCGACGAGGCGGGTAATTTGTGGTGCGGCTGGGGTGGCAATGGTGATCCCAAAGCCGACCTGGAAAAACTCGACGGCGTACGCGTGTTCAATCCACAGGGCAAGGCCATCGGGCACATTTCCCTGCCCGAACGCTGCCCGAATGTGTGCTTCGGCGGGCGCGAGGGGAACCGGCTGTTCATGGCCGGCAGTCACTCGATCTATTCGTTGTTCGTGAATGCGCGTGGGGCGACGTTCGCGTTGCAATGACCCAGTCTGCCGTGCATTTGGGGGATGCACGGCAGTCGATAAGTCCGCGGCGTCGAACAATGGCCTGCATCCGTCACGGGATGTGATTCGTGATCACCTGCAGAACCCTGCGATTACCTCGGCATTTTCAGGTACGAGTCAGCGCAAGCCTGATGCCTAACGCGATGAACACACCTCCGACGACACGATCCATCAATTTCTGCAGCGATCTGTTGCGTGACATGCCGCTTGAGGCACTTCCAGCCAGAATCGCAAAGGTTGCGTCGGTTAGAAACGCTACCAGCGCATAGGTCAATCCCAACACCAGGAAAGACGCGGTGTGGTGCTCGCCTCCGGGCGCTACGAATTGTGGAAAGAATGAAATGAAGAACAGCAGGACTTTTGGATTCATCAAGGTCGTTATGAACCCCTTTGACAGAAGGCCATAGAGATCCGCGTCTTTTTTGATGTCAGCGCTTTCAGCGGTTTCTGCGCGTGCGCGACCAAAGGTTTCGAGCACCAACTTTCCACCCAGGTAGATCAGGTAAATCGCGCCAACATATTTAACCAGGGTAAACATGACAGGCGAGGCCGCAATCAGGGCCGTGAGACCCACAACACTCGCCAACGCGTGAGTGCAACTGCCCAAGGCCACGCCAGCCGCTGAGATGACGCCCGCACGCCGACCATTTGCAACACTTTGCCCCACCACGTAAGCCATGTCGGGACCTGGTGTTATGGAAAGCAGAAAAACGGCAACTATAAAAAGCCAAAAGTTGGTGATATCAAACATAGTCATCCCTTATCTAGAATCCTGTTGCCCTGCAGCCAAGCGTATTCGGCTCATGAAATGAGCCGAATAGCCCCACTAATCGGCTCACGACCGGCAACCGAAGTGGTGTCCGTGCGCTTGGATCATGCCCGGAACACTTGGTAGCTGCCAAATCGGAAGCAGATTAGCCACCCTTCACGCCGCATCTGGATGATCCAGCGTTTCCCACCCCAGGCACGCCAGCGCCAAGGTCCGCGGCACTGTCTCTCGGCCACTGCTGTATCGGCTGATGCTGCGAGCGCTCACGCCTAAAGCCTCGGCAGCCTGATCCAGTCACTACAAGGCTCAGTATCGCCAATTTGGCGATACTCGGACAACCACGTCTCCATCTTCCCCTACCCCAAACTCCGCGCCGAATTGCTCAACACCTGCACGCACTGCATCAAGGCCGGTGCCAGTTGGTTTTCGGCGTCGGCGCGGGTCCAGCGGCTGGTGGGGGCTACCACGTGGACGGCGGCTACGGGTCGGCCGTTGCCGCCGATGACGGGGGCGGCGATGGTCATGTCGCCCAGGAACAGTTCCTGGGTGTTCACGGCGTAGCCGCAGTCACGCACCGTTTGCAGCGAAGCCATGATGTCGTCCACCTCGGTGTGGGTGTGCGGGGTGTGGGCAACGCGGGTGCTGCTTTGCACCAGGGCCAAGGCTTCGGCTTCGGGCAGGGCGCTGAGGTAGGCGCGGCCGGAGCCGGTGCAGTACATCGGCACGCGGCTGCCGATGGGCATGTGCACGGGTACGAAACGGGCGCTGACGAAGCGCGCAATGTAGGTCATTTCCACGCCGGTGGGTTCGGTCAGGCAGGCGGTCTCGCCAGTGAGTCGGGTGAGTTCGGCCAGGAACGGGTTGCCGACTTCGATCAGGGAATGAGCATCGAGGTAGCTGAAGCCCAGTTCCAGCACATGGGGTGTCAGCTGGTAATGCCGGGTGCGCGAGTGTTTCCGAAGGTAACCCAGGCTTTCCAGGGTGAAGACCATGCGCTGGGCCGAGCTTTTGGTCATGTGCGAGGCTTCGGCGATCTCTGCCAGGCTCATGCTGCGGCGCTTGGCGCTGAATGTACGCAGCACGGCCAAGCCTTTTTCCAGGGATTGATTGAACAGGCTGTTGCGATCTTCGGACATGAGAGCCTCAAGGCAATATTCGGCGAATGGACCCGGACAACAGCAAAGAGACAGCAATTTACGCGCCTGAAAATCGGATACCGATACGAACGTGATATTTATCGATTTGCATTTACTGAAAATCGATGATTTCGGTGTGAAATGGCATAGAGCTTGCGACTTCGGTCATGTCCGCCTGGCGGTCCCACTTTCCGATTCCTTCTGGAGTGACCCGATGAACAGCCTCTCCCCTCTGTTTCGCCGTTTCGCGTTCGGTATCTGCCTGACCCTTGGCGCATCCCTCGTGCACGCCGCCGAGGCACCGCTGTACAAGGTTGGTGCAACCGCCACGGGTTCGCCCTTCACCTTCCTGGACATCAAGAGCAACAGCATTCAGGGGATGATGGTGGACATCGCCAAGGCGGTCGGTGAGGCCGGTGGCTTCGGCACGCAGATGGAGCAGACCAACTTCGCGGCGCTTATCCCGTCCTTGACGTCGGGCAAGCTGGACTTCATTTCCGCGGGGATGCTCAAGACCGACGAGCGGGCCAAGGTGGTGGACTTCAGCGCGCCGGTCTATTCCTACGGCGAAGGCCTGATCGTCAGTGCCGACGACAACACCGCCTACCCCGACCTGGCTGCGTTGAAGGGCGAAGTGATCGGCGCCCAGGCGGGCACCGCGTTCTACGACCTGGTCAACAAGATGGGCATCTTCAAGGAAGTGCGCACCTACGATTCGATCGCCGAGATGGTCCGCGACCTGTCCCTGGGCCGCATCAAGGCGGCCGTGGCCGATCAGCCGATCGTCGCCTACCAGATTCGCCAGAACACCTTCAAAGGGGTGAAGCTGGCTGCCGATTACAAGGCGGCCAAGGTGGGCGATGTGTGCTTCGTGGTGCGCAAGGGTGACAGCGCAACCCTGGAGCGCCTGAACAAGGCCATCGACACCATCAAGGCCAACGGCACGCTGCAGGGCATCGTGCAGAAGTGGGGCGTGTAGGCTGAGGAGCGACCATGAAGCTTGCTGACTTCTTGCAGAACGCGCAGGACTTCCTGCCGATTCTACTTCAGGGCGCGTGGGTGACCATCCAGATCACGGTGCTGTCGTTTCTGCTCAGCAGCGCCATCGGGCTGGTGCTGGCGCTGCTCAAGCTGTCGCCGATCCGCGCGCTGTCGTGGGCGGCGAGCACGGTGATCAACGTGATCCGTGGGCTGCCGATCATCGTGCAGCTGTTCTACATCTATTTCGTGCTGCCGGACATGGGCATTCACCTGACGGCCTTCCAGGCCGGGGTGATCGGCATGGGCATCGCCTACTCGGCCTATCAGGCGGAGAACTTTCGCACCGGCATCATTGCCGTGGACCAGGGCCAGCGCGAGGCGTCGGAAGCCTTGGGCATGCGTTCGTTCATGATGATGCGCCGGGTGATCCTGCCCCAGGCGTTTCGCATCGCGCTGCCGCCCTACGGCAACACGCTGGTGATGATGCTCAAGGACTCGTCGCTGGTGTCGACCATCACCGTGGCCGAAATGACCCGCCAGGGCCAGCTCATCGCCTCGTCGACGTTCCAGAACATGACCGTCTACACCCTGGTGGCCTTGCTGTACCTGCTGATGAGCCTGCCGCTGGTGTACGGGTTGCGGCGCATGGAGCAGCGTCTGAGCCGGAGGAAAAAGGCATGATCCAGATCAGTGGACTGCAGAAGAACTATGGCGACCACCGCGTGCTGCACGGGGTGGATCTGCAGGTGCAGAAAGGCGAAGTGGTGTGCCTGATCGGCCCGTCGGGGTCGGGCAAGTCGACCTTGCTGCGCTGCATCAATGCGCTGGAAACCTATGAAGGCGGCTCGATCCTGGCCTTCGGCGAAACCGTGCAGCGCGGCAGCAAGACGGTGCATACCTTGCGCAGCCGCATGGGCATGGTGTTCCAGCGTTTCAATCTGTTCCCCCATCGCACGGTGTTGGAAAACGTGATGGAGGGGCCGCTCTACGTGAAAAACGAGCCGGCCGCGCAGGTGCGCCGCGAGGCACTGGCGTTGCTCGACAAGGTCGGACTGGCGGAGAAGGCCGATGCCTATCCGGAGCAGTTGTCCGGTGGCCAGCAGCAACGCGTGGCGATTGCCCGCGCGCTGGCGATGAAGCCCGAGGCGATGCTGTTCGATGAACCGACCTCGGCGCTGGACCCGGAGCTGGTGGGCGATGTGCTGCAGGTGATGCGCACCCTGGCCGACGAGGGCATGACCATGATCGTTGTCACCCACGAGATGGGCTTTGCCCGGGAAGTCGCCGACCGCGTGTGCTTTCTGCACGGTGGTTACCTGGTGGAAACCGGACCGGCCGAAGAAGTGCTGGGCAATCCGCAACATCCGCGTACCCAGGATTTCCTGCGCCGGGTGTTGCATCCGACCACCAGCACGCGGAGCCAGTCATGATCGACGTGCCTTCACTGTGGGCCGCGACCGCGCCCCCCGCGCGGGTGACACCGCCACTGCGGGAATCGGGCACGTACGATGTGGTGATCGTCGGTGCCGGGTACACCGGCTTGTCCACTGCCCTGCACCTGGCCGAGCGTGGTGTCAGCGTGTGCGTCCTGGAAGCACGGGAGCCGGGTTGGGGGGCATCGGGACGTAACGGCGGGCAGGTCAATCCGACCTTGAAGCATGACCCGGACGAACTGGTGCGGCTGTACGGCGCGGCCGTGGCGGAACCGTTGATCGACACCGTGTCGCGCTCGGCCGACCTGGTGTTCGACCTGATCGATCGCTATGGCATTGAGTGCGCTGCCGTGCGCAAGGGCTGGATGCAGGTCTCCTATTCGCACAAGGGCGTTGCTGGCCTGCACGCGCGGGCCGCGCAGTGGGAACGTCGCGGGGTGCCGGTGCAGTGCCTGGATGCCGCCGACGTGGCGACGCGCATGGGCAGCCAGGCATTTGCCGGGGGCTGGCTGGATGGCCGTGCCGGCGCCATTCAACCGTTGGCCTATGCCCGTGGGTTGGTAAGGGCAGCCCAGGCGGCCGGCGCCAGCATTCATGGGCAGAGCCCGGTGATCGGGCTGCAGCCGGTCGCCTCGGGCTGGCAGGTGCAGACCGCCAGCGGCCACACGGTCAAGGCAGCCCAGGTGGTGCTCGCCACCAACGGTTACAGCGATGGCCTGTGGCCGGGCATGGCGCAAAGCGTCCTGGCGGCGAACAGCTTCATCGTCGCCACCCGCCCGCTGCAGGGCGCTGCGGCTCAGAGCATTCTGCCCGGACAGGAAACGGTTTCCACGGCGCAGCGGCTGTTGCTGTACTTCCGCAAGGACAGCCATGGGCGCCTGCTGATGGGCGGCCGCGGCACCTTCGCCGACCCCGGTGCGCCCCAGGATTTCGCTCATCTGGAACGCTCGCTGGCCTTGCTGTTTCCGCAGTTGGGCAGGCTGGATTTCGAGTACCGCTGGGCCGGACGCATCGCCATCACCCGGGACTTCATGCCGCATGTGCATCAACCCGCGCCGGGCCTGACGTTGGCGCTGGGCTGCAACGGTCGCGGCATTGCCCTGTGTACCAGCCTGGGGCAGCAACTGGCGACCAGCCTGTGCGACAGCCGGGCCGACTTCGCCTACCCGGTGAGTCCTCTGCAAAAACTGCCGATGCACGGGCTGCAACGTTTCTACATCGGCGCCGGCGTGGCCTGGTACAGCCTGCTGGATCGCCTGAACGTGAGCTGATGGCCTGCGGCAGAGCGTCGCGCCTGGCGTTGGCGGTGAACCAATCGCCGTGCGCCGGTTTCAAAGGGGTTCATTCAGAACAATGGTTGCGTCCCATGCCCAAGAAACTTTCCCTCGCTCTGCTGATGATTTCTGCCCTGGGCCTGGCGGCCTGTGACAAGACGTCCGAAGACCACGTGCAGAAAGCCAACGAGCACACCGAAGCCGCCGCCCAGAAGCAAGCCGAGGGCAAGCCTGAGCAAGCCGCCGAGGAAAAAGCCGAAGCCGCCGAAGAACACGACAAGGCCCGCGAAAAGCGCGTGACCGAAGACCGCCATCAGGCGCTGTCCTCGGACGTACCGGACGAGATCAAGGCGCCCGAGAAAAAGTAATTCGATCGCGATCGACCCAGGCCCCGCCAGTGATGGACGGGGCTTTTTTTATTTCTGGGTAGCGCGACGTACATCTTGAAACCATTGGCCTGAAGCCGCCAGCCACTGGTTATAGCACTCACCGCTATAGTTCCGCCCGTTGCCCGTTCTGCTGCACCATGGGACCGAGACAGGGAGTGTTCAATGGCAGGCAAGCCGAAGCCAGATCCGTCAATCGTCAGCGGCTTCAGAGTCGCCTTTGTTGAAGCAGGCAGGAAGGTCTACTTTGATCCAATAGCTCAGCGATACTATTCTTGGGATTCGTTGCATGGCGAGTTCGAGGTGTTCGACCGGCGTGGGTTTCATCTGGGCTCGGTGTGTCCAGAAACAGGACGGTTGCTGAAGCCCGCAGTTCGTGGCCGACGAATCAGAACCGATTGAGAGATAGACATGACCTTCGTAGAACTTTGCATCGAGGGGCACGCGCGCGAAGACGAGATCGACAGCTTCATCGAAGCTTGGCATGAAGGTCGAGCGGGCACCCAAGTAGAACTGCACGACTATCTGGGTATGACGTGGAGCGAATATCAGCGCTGGGCTATCAGCCCAGCAATTCTGCCCCATGTGGTCAGCGCCCATAAATTTGGCACCTCCCTTGAATACCAGCTTGCTCAGCAGGCCAATGAAAACGTCATGCCACATGCATGAACGTCCGCGTTAGGGGCACAGGGCATCAGATCTCAACTCCCCTGCAACGGCTTGGCGTCCTTGAAGAAGTAATCCTGCCAGGAGGCCGGTTTGTTCTTGATCGCGCCGACGCGGTGCATGAACTCGGCCAGGGGGTAGGTGTTCTTCGGTGTGATCGAGAATTCGAACTGCGGGTTGTCGATGATTTTCAGCAGTGCGGCCCGGTCGATCTTCGCGCCGGTCACGCGGATGTAGGTATCGGCAGCGGCGCCTTTGTCTTTTTGGGCGAAGTCGGCCGCCTCGGCCAGGGCCTCGACGAACGCGTGGTAGGTCTTGGGGTTTTCCTCGCGGAATTTCTCGGTGGCGAACAGCACGGTGGGTGAGTTGGGGCCCAGCAGGTCGTAGGTGTTGAGCACCACATGCACATTGGGGTTGGCCAGGGCCTGATCCTGGAACGGCGGGTTGGAGAAGTGCCCACTGAGTTCGGTACCGCCGGCAATCAATGCCGCTGTGGCATCGGGATGAGGAACGGCGATGGTGTACTTGTCCAGACGGTTGTATTCCTTGTCGCCCCACTGCTTGGCCGCCGCGTATTGCAGGAAGCGAGATTGCACCGATACACCGACGGCGGGCACGGCAATGCGATCCTTCTCGGTGAAGTCGGCGATGGTCTTGACCTTGGGGTTGTTGCTGAGCAGGTAGTAAGGGAAGTTGCCCAGCGAGGCGACGGCCTTCACGTTCTGTCGTCCATGGGTGCGATCCCAGATGGTCAGCAGCGGACCCACGCCTGCCCCGGCAATGTCGATCGCGCCGGACAACAACGCGTCGTTCACCGCAGAGCCGCCGGACAGCTGGGTCCAATCGACCTTGATGTCGATGCCCGCTTCCTTGCCGTGCTTCTCGATCAGATGCTGATCGCGCACCACATTGAGCAGCAGATAAACGATACCGAACTGCTCGGCGATACGGATTTCGCCCTCGGCATGGGCCTGCGCGGGTGCAACCACGGCACCGGCCAACAGGCTAAAGCCGAGCCCGACGGCAGTAGCCAGACGGCTGAAAGTGGATCGAGACATAGGCGCTCCAGGCAAGGCATCAGGGATGTATGGGAGCGACTATATGTGCATAAGAAATTTATTTTAAATACGATTACAGAATAACCATATTCAACTGTTCGCAACGCCGCCTGCCATCGCCTTGACATCATCTGTCCACTTCCTTTACAAAGCCGACACACAGGGAATCGCTATCAGGCCACGGATGAAGGCTAATTATTTTCGCTTCTGGCTGGGGCAAGTGCTGCTCGGCCTGGTCATAGGCTGCATTGCACTGCTCGATCCTTTCGGGCTGTCCAGTGCCAGCGATGCTGCGTCTTCGCAGTGGATCAATCGCATCACCGCCAGCAGCTACCCGGACACCGGTCAACAGCAGGTGGTCGTGGTGCTGATCGACGACGCCTACCTCATGCACAACGCCACCTTCTGGCCTCTGCCCTATGCGCAGCAAAGCCAGTTGTTCAAGCGCCTGCTCGCCTACAAGCCACGGGCGGTGTTCGTGGACTTGATGTACAGCCACGACCATGCACCGAATGACGCCGACAACGGCAGCCAGCTGCTGGTGAATGTCTTCGAGCGCTATCGGGAACAAGGCATCGCGCTGCTGCTGGCCAATACCGGCGACCGGCGCGGCGTCGACGGCCAGGCCAATGCCCTGGACTCGCTGGATGGAATGACCCGTCGCGCCCTGGTCAAGTGGAGCGATGTTGGCGACAGGTACCCGCTGGCCGTCGAGACTTCGCAAGGACTGCTCGAAACCCCAGCACTGGGCCTGTACCGTGAGTTCTGCCGCGACCGTGACTGTGCCGGGCTGCCGGTGGATGCCGCCGAGGCCGCGCTACGCCCACCCATGGCGCTGCGCTGGGGAACGACGCTGTCGCCCCTGCAAGCGCGGTCTACCTCGGTTGCGGACTGTTCGATTGACGACACTGCCTGGTACATCCAGCTGTGGCAGGCGATCTTCTGGAAGTTCGGCGACAGCGCCCCAGCCAGCTGCGCCTACACCCTCACGCTCAAGGCCAGTGCCCTGGAAGCCAATTCGCCGGAGGATCGCGCGCTGTTGCGGCAAATGCTCGGCGACAAGCTGGTGCTGGTGGGTGCCGAGATCACGTCGGCCGGTGACTTGGCCCAAACGCCGGTGCACGGCCTGCTGCCGGGGGTGTACCTGCACGCCATGGCGCTGGACAACCTGGTGACCTACCACGACACGTATCAACGCGATCCGCAGCCTTATGCCTGGCTGTCGATCAGTTGGCTGGACCTGGTGCAACTGGGTTTTGTCATCGTCATCGTCGGCTTGCGCGCCTGGTACCGACGGCGCCGCCATCGCCGGGCACGAAGCTGGCGCGCACCGCTGTTCTGGTGGGCCGTCGTCCAGGTGGCGCTGGCCGCAATGTGCTGGGGGCTGTGGAGGAACAACATCAGTCCGGCCAACGTGCTGGCCATCGCCGTGCTGTCCCTTTCCATCATTGCAGAGCCGATCAGCCAGTTTGTCAGGCGGCAATGGCGGTCGCTTCTGCGCGGCTTCGCTCGACGCAGGCGCGTCCGTATTTCACTTCCCCAAGGAACTCAAGGATGACCAGAACCACTTTTCTGCTATTGGCCGCGCTGTGCAGCCCCGGCGTGTTTGCCGCCACCGTGGAGGCTTTCGAGGCGGATCCGCTGACGCTGCTCGACGCGCACGGCAAATCCCAGGGTACGCTGGCCCTCAAGGACGCGCCCAAGCTGCCTCTGCCGGTGCTGGAAAGCAATCCGAACCTGGAGCTGGTGCAGGTCGAGATCAGCGGACGCAAGGTCTGGCTGGACACCATGGACCTGCGCTTGAGTGAAGGCAAAATCGTCACCACGCCATGCGAGCGCCTGTCCAACAGCCAGAAAGCCGACACCCGCAATGCCTCGACCATCGGCTTCGGTTCAGGCTGCAACAAGCCATGATCCGGCCAATGACACACCCGCGCGGTCATGGCATCGGCCTGGTATTCGGCGCTATCGGCTGCCTTCTGCTTGGCGGCTGCGGCACGCTCAAGGGCGCCGATGCGGCCTTCATGAATCTGGTAGGGCCTTCGACCCAGTCCCAGGTCCAGGGTCGCTACCTGGATACCGCCGACGTGCGCCAGTACTACAAGCTCGACCCGCAGCGGGTCACGGCGCAGCGCTTGAGCTACGACGGTATGGCCATCCCGGCCGGCGAGATCCGTCAGCACAACGTGGTGCTGATTCCGCCCTTGCAGGCGTATCTGCAAGGCATCGTCACCCGCCTGGGCAAGGGTTGGCCCGGCGAGCTGCCGGCCTTGCAGGTCAAGGTGATCGACAGCTACGGCTTCGGTCCTTCGGCCGATCCGTTCGGCAATCTGTTCGTGCCGCTGGGCATGCTCGACAACGTCCAGAGCGAAGACGAAATCGCCGCGATGCTGGGCCATGAAATGAGCCATGTGCTGCTGCACCACCACGACCGACGCGCGGCCTTCCAGCAACAGAACGCGATGCTGACCAACGTGGCGACCTCGATCGTGCTCGCGGCCAAGGTCGCCGATACCCGGGTCGATCATCGCTCGGACACGTTGAAGTTCGTCAGCAAGGACCCCCAGCGCACCCAGAAGACCGTCAGCAATACGGTGCTGTACACCGCCTTGATGAACAGTTTTTCGGAGAACATCTGGAGCACCGCCTGGGGCCGCACCCAGGAAGATCAGGCCGATCTGCTGGGCGCGGACCTGATGATCAAGGCTGGCTACGCGCCGCGGGCGGCCAGTCACAGCCTGCAACGCCTGAGCGATTTCCAAGGCAAGCAGCAATTCTTGCTCGGCAGCTTTGCCACGGCGCGCAAGAACGCCCTGCAGGAATCGGTGCAAAATCTGCAGGTCGATCGCCTGGTCAAGGAGGTTGGGGTCACCCTCAATCAGGGCCTGACCACCGGCATTAGCGCCGCAGGTCAATATTTTCAGCGCTCGCACATGTCGCCGCTGGATCGCGATACCGAACTGCGCCAGTACCTGCAACGGCAGTACGACGGGCAGCGCCGCGCACGGGTGAATGCGGATGGTTGGCAGCAGCTGCGCGCCTCCAATGCCGTGGCGCCGTCGTTGCAGGCGTACAAGGATGCCTACGCCGCCACCGTGGCCCTGGAGCAGCGACAGGTGCGGGAAGCTCGCCTGTTCAGCGAACGTGCGTTGGCCTCGCCGGTGCGCGACCAGCCGGGTATTCGTCGTGCGCAGTTCAGTGTGGAGATGGCCGAAGGCAAGCGCCGGGAAGCGTTGCAGGCATTGCAGGCGATCAAGGACTGGTCACTGGCCAGCCCGGAATTGTATGACCTGATGATTGCCCATCATCTGCTAAACAAGGATCCGCATGCGGCCCTGGCGATGATCGCTCAGGCCGAACGCACGCTGGGTTCCGAAGAACTGTTCATCACCGAGAAGCTGGCGGCGAACCAACAGCTCAAGGACGATGCGCAGGTCAAGGAACTGGCGCGCAAGTGCACCCAGTACCCGACGCGCAAGGACGGCTGCAAGAAGCTGCTGCCGGCCTGACGCGTGCCGCGGTCACTTGGCGAACTTGTACTCGCCGCCCTGCTCGATCGCTTTCTGGTAAGCCGGACGCGCCTGCAGGCGCTCGATCCAGGCCGACAGGTGCGGATAGGCATCCAGCTTGCCCTGGGCCTTGGCAAGTTCGCCGACGAAGCTCATCTGCACGTCGGCGCCGGTCAGCTCTTCGCCCACCAGGTAAGGGGTCAGGCTGAGGGCGGTATTCAGATAGCCCAGGTAGTTCTCCAGCTCCGATTCGATACGTGGATGCAGCGGCGCGCCCGCGTCGCCCAGACGGCCCACGTACAGATTGAGCATCAGCGGCAGCATGGCCGAGCCTTCGGCGAAGTGCAGCCACTGCACGTATTCGTCGTAGGTGGCGCTGGCCGGATCAGGCTGCAGGGCGCCATGGCCATGACGACGGATCAGGTAATCGACGATGGCGCCGGACTCGATGATGGTATGCGGACCATCCTGGATCATCGGCGATTTGCCCAATGGATGAACGGCCTTGAGCTCGGCGGGCGCGAGATTGGTTTTCGCATCGCGCTCGTAGCGCTTGATCTCGTAGGGCACGCCCAGCTCTTCCAGCAGCCAGATGATGCGTTGCGAGCGGGAGTTGTTCAGGTGGTGAACGGTGATCATGGGTCGAACCTGTTTTGTTGAAGAGGTAAGCAGGTGACCCTGCGCATCGGCCAGAGTGCCAATCAAGTAGGTACCAATCGAGTAAGTGCCAATCGAGTGAGTGACAACCCGGTTCGACGGCGCGGCGGCGGGATTCTCTGAACTTAATGTCGCTCGTCGCTGACACATCTGAACGTGGCTTGCACTGGCGCACTATTGCAGGGCGCAGGTCATCTGCATTAGGTTTGCTCGAAACCGGGTTTGCTCGAACCGACCCCTCAGCCCCCCGCAGGATGCTCCATGTCAGGAAGCACCTGACGCAGGAAATACCCCACACAGGATGTGCCCATGACAGACATGACCGACAGTACCCCCGACACCGCCCCCCGCACTCGCCGCGCACCCAAAGGCGAGAAGCGCCGCGAGGAATTGCTCGATGCGGCGTTGCAGCTGTTTTCCCTGGAAGGCTACAGCGGTGCATCGATCGCCCGGATCGCCGACCGGGTGGGGATCTCGGTGGCCGGCGTGCTGCACCACTTTCCCAACAAGGTTGCATTGCTGATGGGTGTGCTGGCGCGCCGGGACGAGGTCAATCAGAAGATCAGCGACGCCTTGCAGAGCGAGCTGACGCTGAGCAGTTTTCTGGGGGGTCTGCAGCAGATCAACCGTTCCAACGCGACTGCGCCGGGTGTGATCCGCGCCTTCAGCATGCTCAATGCCGAAAGCCTGGTGGACAGTCATCCGGGCTGGGAGTGGTTCCAGTCACGCTATGCGGCCATTCACGGACGCATGCGCACACGCCTCGATCATCTGGTGGCCATTGGCGAAGTGCGTGGGGATGTGGACCTGGATGCGCTGATTCACCAGTTGCTGGCGATGATGGATGGCTTGCAGTTGCAGTGGCTGCGGTTTCCGGAGGCTGTCGATCTGGTGGAACGGTTCGACAGTTATATAGCTCAGGTAGAACGTGATATCCGAGCCCGCCCGGCCTGACCCTGTAGCAGCGGCGCGAGCCGCGTCCAGATGTGTTGCGTTGAGTCAGGGATACTGCACGGAACGCTGACGCGGCTTGCGCCGCTGCTACAGGGGGGTTGCGATCCTCTGTGGCAGGGGTGCAAGCCGCGTCGGTTTCACTTAGTAAGCGGCGTTTTCGTACTCGCTGTTTCCGCTCGATTCGTTCTCGCTCTCGGTTTGCTCGAACACACCGCCGGTATTGTCGTGCGACTGGGATACCTTGGTCGACTTCAACGCCGAACGTGGCAGTGGGTTGCTGGTGGTGGTCGACAGTTCCTGACGGAACGGATTGACCAAGCGGCCCTTCAGACGAATGTCATCGGACGCTGCACCCAGGCTGATATCGAAGGTGTCGGCATCGACGACCCACTGCTTGCTCTTCTCGTCGAAGTACGCCAGCGAGCGATCGTTGAGCTCGATGGTGACACGACGGGTTTCACCCGGCCGCAGGAAGACCTTCTTGTAGCCCTTGAGCTCCTTGACGGCGCGCTCTACCTTCGGATGCTGCTGGCCGACGTACAGCTCGGCCACTTCGGCACCGGCGCGTTGGCCGCTGTTGGTCAGGTCGAAGGAGACCTTGATCGGCGTGTTGCCTACCGCCACACCCGGGGTCACCGAGATGTTGTTGTAGGTGAACTGGGTGTACGACAGGCCATGGCCGAAGGCGAACAGCGGCTTGGTGCCGGTCTTGTCGTAACCACGGTAACCGAGCATGGTCAGGTCGTTCTTGTAGCTCAGGTTCTTGAGCGTGCGGGTGTTGTCGAAGTTCGGGAAATCCGCATACAGCGGGTTGTCTTCGATGTTGCGCTCGATGCTGATCGGCAGTTTGCCCGATGGATTGACCTTGCCGAACAGGATCTCGGCCAGGGCCTGGCCGCCGTTCTGGCCTGGGTAGAAGGCATGCAGCGCGGCCGGGACCTGGTCGATCCAGTCGCTCATCTTCAGTGCGGTACCGCCGTGCATGGCCACCAGCGTGCGCGGGTTGACCTTGGCGATGTTCTGGATCAGCTCGTTCTGATACTCGGGCAGGTCGAAGCTGTGGTCGAACCCTTCGCCTTCGTATTCGCTGCTGTTGCCGACGGCAACCACCACGGCATCGTACTGGGACAGGTCTTGCGGCGCGGCCAGCGAGGCCCAGGCCATCTGCACGCCCACCAGGCCGCCCATGGTCGAAAGGTAGCCATCACGGCGCGAGTATTCGAGCTTCACGTCGTAGGTCTTGCCGGCTTCCAGGGTGATCTTGCCGGACTCGGGAATGGTCGGCGGAATGCTCTTGTTGGTGATGTTTTCACCGTCGCCGTTGTCGATGATTTTCTTGCCGTCGACCCACACGCGCACCGCGCCGTCGGCGCGGACCTTGAACACTTGCTCGCCGCTGATGGTCGGGGTGACCTGGCCAGTCCAGCGGATCGAGGTGTTGGCCGTATCACCGTTGCTAGGGATATCGTCGGTGGACCAGTCCATGTCGACGTGGCTGTCGATACGGGTGGCCGAGGGATCGCCGGACCAGTTGGCGTTGGTGAAGAACTCGGTCTTCATGCCCTTGACCGTATTGCCCTTGCTGTCGGTGGTGGTCCATTGCGACGCTGCCGGATCCAGGGACAGGCTGTCGAGGAACTCGACCTTGGCGTTCGGCGCCATCTGCTGCAGGCCGCTGAGCTCGCTGATGTAGTGCGTGGCGTCGACGTGGGCGCTGCCGAAACCGGTAGGCGGCGCGTACTTGGCCAAGTTGCCGACCACGGCGATGCGCTTGACCTTGGCCTTGTCCAGCGGCAATACGTCGTTCTGGTTCTTGAGCAGCACGATGCCTTCGCGGGCGATGTTCAGTGCGACCTTGTTGCTGGCAGCGCTGTTCATGTCGTGGGTGGTCTGCGGGTCGATCTTGTCGAACTTGTACAGGTAGATGTTCTTGAGGATGCGGCGGACCTTGTCGTCGATGGTCGCCATGTCCAGCTCGCCGCTGTCCAGGTACGGCTTGAGCACCGTGCTGTTCATCTGGCCGCCCATCATGTCGAGATCGGTACCGGCCTGGGCCGCTGGCAGGCCGTGCACCACGGCGTTGTAGTCGCTCTGCACCAGCCCCTTGTAGCGCCATTCCTTCTTCAGGATATCGGCGATCAGGTGCTTGCTTTCACAGGCGTACTCGCCGTTCACCTTCTGGAACGAGCACATCATCATGGCCACGGTGCTGTTCTTCACCGAGGACTCGAACGCCGGCAGCGTCAGCTCGCGCAGCACGCGCTCGGGCATCGCCTGGTCGAGGATGAAACGGTTGGTCTCCTGGTCGTTGCCTGCGTAGTGCTTGGCTTCGGCCCACACGCCACGCTGCTGGATACCGTTGACCACCGCCGGAGCCAGGCTCGCGCCCAGGAACGGGTCTTCACCGGAGAGGTATTCGAAGGCACGACCACTCCACGGCATGCGATAGAGGTTCATGCCCGGGCCGGTGACGAACTGGTAGCCGCCGGTGGCGGTGTCGTAGCCCAGGGCGCGACCGAAGTCGATGGCGCGCTGCGGGTTGAAGGTCGCCGCCAGGTTCGGTCCCGAAGGGTAGACCACGCCTGGATCGTTGCCTTCGCTGGTGTAGCGAATGCCTGCACCGCCGTCGGCACCGTGGATCTGCGGCACGCCGTACTGGGTCAGTGGCTTGACGTCCCAGCCGCCGATACCGCCGATGTAGGCCAGCTTCTCTTCCTGGGTCATCTTGGCCAGGGTTCGTTCGGCGGCCTTGTCGGCGCGCAGCTCATTGGCGGCGAGTTGTTTCGGACTGACGGTCGTCGATGCGTTGGCATGGCCGACGGCCAGGCTCAGCAGGGCCAGGGCCGAATGAGCACCCAAGGTTTTCCGATTTAGCATGTGAAGACGATCTCCAAGTATCAGGTACCCCCGCGCTCATTTGTCGCAGTCGATGTGCTGCACGCCTTTATTTCAGGCAATAGTGGGCCTATACCGCAACTTCACAGGAAGCACGGAAGATCACCGCTAGTGGCACTTCGACTTACGATAGTTCTGAGGCGATATTTCCCTGGATAACTAAGGTGAATGGCAAGTTGCCAGTAATTATCACGAGACGTGCCCGCGCCTTTAAATTAAGACAATTGTTTACAAACGAAGTCAAACGAAAAGGTGAACTTCCGCGGTTTTAGTGTTTTCTCGGTATTTTTTTGTTACACATGGGGAACCATCGCTAAACCTTCCGGTCTGTAGGTTTAGCATTTTTGTCGATAGACCCTCAAAAACGCTCGTACAGCGGCCATTTTGAGCGAAACTCGGCAAACGATCGCGAGCTTCAATCCGCTGAGGCGGACGGGCTCGATACAAACCTTGGAGATGCTTGAAATGAAATTGCCACTACTGGGCACTATTGCCGCGTTCACTCTTGTTGCTGCCGGCACCACTTTCGCAGCCGAATCCAGCACTGAACAAAACGCTCAAGGCGTCAGCGACTCCACGGTCATGACACAGGAAAAGAACGTCAAAGTGGAGCAGAAACAACAGAAGCAGCAAAAGCAGTCCGATGAAAACCAGCGTGGCCGCCCCACCGAGCAGAGCAAGCCTGCGGCAAACTAACGCAGCGCGCTTAGTTACTGTAGTCATTACACCTCAGGGGCCTCGAAAGTGGCCCCTGATCATTTGAAGTACACCACCGTGTCTTTATCCGTCGCCCCCATCGATAGCCATTACTTGCCGACACAGGGTGTCGAGCAGGTGTGTGCCTGGCTGTTGGACAATGGCCACCTCAAGGCCAGCGACCTGGAGCGGGCACGGTGGTTGGCGCAGGAATCGGAAGGCAGCACGCTGGTGGAATTGCTGACCCGCCTGGGGCTGGTGTCCGAACTGGACCTAGCCAAGGCATGGGCCGCGACCTTGCAGGCGCCTTTGCTGCTGGCCGACGCCGTGCAGCTTTGCGAAGAGCCCTTGCCCACCGTCAACGAGCGGTTTCTGCGTCATTACCGTCTGGTGCCGCTGGGTATTCACGGCGACGGCATTCATGTACTGGCCGCCAACCCGGGCGACGACTATGCCTTGCAGGCATTGCGCTACGCCTGTGAGAAGCCGGTGTATGTGTCGGTGGGAGCGGCCAGTGAAGTCGACGCCCTGATCGAGAAGCTCTATGGCCAGGGGCGGTCGGCCATGGGTTCGTTGATAGAAACCCTCGACGAGCACAGCGGCGCCGAAGACGATATCGAACACCTGCGCGACCTGGCGTCGGAAGCGCCGGTGATCCGCCTGGTCAACCTGATCCTGCAACGCGCAGTGGAGCAGCGGGCCTCGGACATTCACATCGAACCTTTCGAGAGCCAGCTCAAGGTGCGCTATCGCATCGACGGCGTGCTGCACGAGGCCGAGGCCCCGCCATCGACCTCGTCGGCGGCGATCATCTCGCGCCTCAAGATCATGGCGCGCCTGGATATCGCCGAACGCCGCCTGCCTCAGGACGGCCGCATCATGCTGCGCATCCAGGGCAAGGAGTTGGACCTGAGGGTCAGCACCGTGCCCACCAGCTTCGGCGAATCGGTGGTGATGCGCCTGCTCGATCGCCAGACCGTGAGCTTCGACTTTCCCAGCCTGGGCATGGATGGCGAGCGGCTGAGCACGTTCCTGGACGTGCTTGAGAATCCCCACGGCATTCTGCTGGTGACCGGCCCCACCGGTTCGGGCAAGACCACCACCTTGTACACCGCCCTGTCGCGGCTCAACACCGCCGAGCGCAAGATCATCACCGTCGAAGACCCGGTGGAGTATCAGCTCGAAGGGATCAACCAGATTCAGGTCAAACCCAGCATCGGTCTGGATTTCGCAGGGGCCCTGCGCTCCATCGTGCGCCAGGACCCGGACGTCATCATGATCGGTGAGATGCGCGACCTGGAAACCTGCCGCATCGCCATCCAGTCCTCGCTCACCGGCCACCTGGTGCTGTCGACGCTGCACACCAACAGCGCCGCGGCCAGCATCACCCGCCTGCTGGACATGGGCGTGGAAAGCTACCTGATCGCGTCCACCGTCAAGGGCATTCTGGCCCAGCGCCTGGTCCGCCGGCTCGACCCGCAGACCCGTGTGCCCTTCGAGGCACCGCCCGAACTGATCGCCGAGCATGGGCTGGAGCGCTTCACGACGCAGCGCCCGATCATGCTCTACCGACCCGCCAGCGATCTGCCCGGCGGCGGTTACCACGGCCGCAGCGCCATCACCGAGCTGCTGGTCATGAACGAAGAGCTGCGCTCGCTGCTCATGCGTCAGGCCGATGCCGCCACCCTCGAACAGGCCGCGCGCCGCGGTGGGCTGCGTACCTTGTATGAAGAAGGTTTACGCCAGGCGATGGCCGGTATCACCTCGCTCGAAGAGGTGCTGCGCGTCACGCGCGGCGACTGATCATGGCCCATTTCAAGTACCGGGCAGTGGACGCCGACGGCATCAGCCGTCAAGGCAGTCTCGAAGCCAGCGATCGCGATGCCGCCGCACGGGTACTGCAACAGCGTGGGCTGTTGCTGCTGAGTCTGGACAGCGATGTCCAGGCCAGCCTTGGCGGTACGCGCCAGCGCGGTGCCATGAATGCCGCCGCGCTGGTCGGCTTTACCCAGCAACTGGCAACGCTGCTCGGGGCGGGGCAACCGCTGGAGCGTTCGTTGGGCATCCTGTTGAAACAGGCTGGCGAACCTCGGCGCCGGGCCCTGCTGGAGCGCGTGCGCGAGCAGGTCAAGGCCGGCAAGCCGTTGAGCCAGGCGCTGGAAGAGGAACACGGGCAGTTCTCCAGCCTTTACCTGAGCATGGTCCGCGCCGGGGAAGCAGGCGGCTCGCTGGAGCACACCCTGCACCAGTTGGCCGACTACCTGGAGCGCAGCCAGAAAGTGCGTGGCGAAGTGATCAACGCGCTGATCTATCCGGTTTTCCTGGTGGTCGGCGTGCTCGGCTCGCTGGCCTTGCTGCTGGCCTATGTGGTGCCGCAGTTCGTGCCCATCTTCCGCGATCTGGGCGTGCCCATCCCCTTGATCACTCAGGCGATCCTTGGTCTGGGTGAATTTCTGAGCGGCTATGGGCTGCTCCTGCTCGCCGCCCTGGTGGCGCTGGTCTGGGGTGTTGCCGTGGCGCGACGCAATCCGCAGCGGCGCCAGCGACACGACCGTCGCGTGCTGTCGGTCAAGGTGCTGGGCCCGTTGCTGCAACGTATCGAAGTCGCGCGGCTGGCGCGAACCCTGGGCACCTTGCTGAACAACGGCGTGGCCTTGCTGCAAGCCATGACCATCGTACGCCAGGTGTGCGGCAACCATGCCCTGCGCGAACAGGTGGAACAGGCCACGCAATGGGTCAAGGGCGGCGGCACTTTGGCGCAGGCCTTCGGTGAACAGCCGCTGCTGCCGGAGCTGGCCTTGCAGATGATCGAGGTGGGCGAACAGTCCGGCAACCTCGACACCATGCTGCTCAAGGTGGCCGACGTATTCGACGTCGAGGCCAAACGTGGCATCGACCGCTTGCTGGCCGCCCTGGTGCCCAGCCTGACCGTGGTGATGGCGGTGATGGTGGCGGTGATCATGCTCGCCATCATGCTGCCGCTGATGAGTCTTACCAGTAACATTTGAGGAAACTGCGATGTCCCGATTCAACTCTGCCCGCGGCACCCGCCAGAGCGGTTTCACCCTGTTGGAAATGCTCGCGGTGATTGTCCTGCTGGGCATCGTCGCCACCATCGTGGTGCGCCAGGTCGGCGGCAATGTCGACAAGGGCAAGTACGGCGCCGGCAAGGCCCAACTCGCCAGCCTTGGAATGAAAATCGAGAGCTACGGCCTGGACGTCGGCTCGCCGCCGGCGAATCTGCAGCAGTTGGTGAGCAAGCCAGCCAACGCCGTCGGCTGGGCCGGTCCCTATGCCAAGCCGTCGGACCTCAAGGATCCGTTCGGCCACGCCTTCGCCTACCGCTACCCCGGCGAGCATGGCAGCTTCGACCTGATTTTCCTCGGCCAGGACGGCCAGCCCGGCGGTGACGGCTACAAGGCCGACATCGGCAACTGGCAGTAAGCATGAACCGCCCGCGTAGCCACCGTGGCTTCACCCTGTTCGAACTGCTGGTGGTGATCGTGCTGATCGGCATCGCCATCGGGCTGGTCGGCTTCGGCGTCGGCCGTGGCCTGCACGCGGCCAGCGAGCGGCGCGCGCTGAGTGAAGTGGTGCAGTCGCTGCGGGCCGCCAGGGTGCAGGCCATCGTCACCGGCCAGCCGGCGCGGACCCGCTTCGACCTGAACGCCGGGCGCTTCCAGGGGCCGCGCGAGCCGGTCCGGCAATTGCCCGGTGACATGCACGTGCAGTTGCAGACCGCCGACGGGCTAGGGCCGGCCTTCGAGTTCTACCCCGATGGCGGCGCCAGCGGTGGGCATCTGCTGCTGGCACGCGATGACAAACGCTGGCGCGTGGACATCAATTGGCTGACCGGCAACGTTCAGTTGCGCAGCCTCAATTGATCGGCCAGCGCGGTTTCACCCTGCTGGAAATGCTCGCGGCGCTGCTGATACTGGCGCTGTGCAGTACGGTGCTGGTGATGGCTTTCGGCAACAGCGCCCGCGCTCTGCAGCAGGTCCAGCGCAGCGATGAGCTGAGCCTGGCGGCGCGCTCGATTCTGGACGAAGCCAGCGCAGGCCAATTGCAGGCAGGCAGCACCGAAGGGCGCTGGGGTAGCCTGCATTGGCGGCTGGCGATCAGCACCCTGCCCGCCGGTGAGGCGCCGGTAGACGTCTGGCGCCTGGATCTACGGGTCGGTCAGGGTGCCCGCCAGGCTGAATACAGCACGCTGCAGGTGCGCAGCCGCGCCAGTGGCGCCAATCGATGAAAGCGCGCAGCCATGGTTTCACCCTGCTCGAAGTGCTGGTGGTATTGAGCCTGCTGGGCGTGCTGCTGAGCCTGATCGCAGGCGCCATCCTGGGCGCCAACCGCGCCATGGCCAAGGCCGAGCGCTACAGCATGGCCCTGGACGAAGTACGCGCCAGCCAGAACTTTCTGCGCGCGGCGCTGGGGCAGGCCCTGCCGCTGGCAGCGGGTGCCGGGCAGAGCGCGCTGGAAGGGCAGCCTGCCGAGGCGATTTTCGAGGGCGACGGACAGCACGTGCGTTTCTATGCACCGCTGTCGCCCAGCCTGGGAGGCGGCGTGTATCGCCACAGTCTGGAGCTGGTGGGCCAGCGCTTGCAGCTCACGCTGGCACGGTTGCAAGGGCAGGCCTTGCAACCTCACGGCGAGCCACAGGTGTTGCTGCATCGGGTGCAGGCGCTGCAGTTGAGCTATCGCGGCCTGACGCCGCAAGGCCAGCCCACCGGCTGGCTGGATCACTGGCCATGGCCCAGCCGCTTGCCGCGCGGGGTACGCATCGACGTCCGGCTGGCGGGGCCGGTGCCCTGGCCGCTGCAAAGCGTAAACCTGCGTCTGGACCTGTCCGGCGAGGCCGGTGCGCTGTGACGGCGCGACGTGGGATGCGTCGTCAGCGCGGCGTGGCATTGCTGCTGGTGCTGTGGGTGCTGGCATTGCTCAGCGCTCTGCTGGCCGGCCTGGTGGGCTGGGTGCACCTGCAGAACCGCCAGGCGCTGTGGCAACGCCAGCATACCCAGGCGTTGCTGGCCGCCGAAGCGGGTGTGGGCATGGCGGTGGTGGCGCAACTGCAGCGCGATCCGCAACGGCACTGGCTGGCCGATGGGCAAGCCCACGCCTTGAGCTTCAACGGTGCGCAACTGGCGGTCAGCCTGCGCAGCGAGCAAGGCAAGCTGGACCTCAACGCCGGTTCCGCCGAACAGATCGCGCGGCTGTTGCAGGCCGCCGGCGCCAGCGCCGAGCAGGCGCGCCAGCTGGCCCGAGCGCTGGAACAGCGCCGGGGCGATGGCCACGCACCGTTGCGCATGCTCGAAGAGCTGCGCGCGATACCGGGCATGGACCAGTCGCTGTACCGGCGCGCTGCGCCTTACCTGACCCTGTGGAGCGGCCTGCCGAGCCCCGAACCACGCCTGGCGGCGCCATGGCTGCGCCGCGCACTGGACCTGCCACAGGGCGGGCCGCTGGGCGAAGACGCCGGGCCGATCGTCACGATCCGCAGCCAGGCGACGCTGCCGGGTGGTTACACCACGACGCTGCGCGTCACCCTGTTACTCAACCCATCGAAGGAGGGGGCACGACCTTACCGGGTCCTGCGCTGGCAAGAGTGAAGCAACGCCCCACACACCGCCTGGCGCCGCCGCAGGCCCGCTGGCCCAGCCAGGGGCGCGCATCCCCCGCCCCTGGGCTGTGGCGGGCATGGCTGCACGAATTGCGCCAGTCGCTGCCCGCCCGCTGGCGCGATCGGCTGCTGCCGCAGGTGAACGAGCGCTCGATTCGCTGGCCCTTGTCAGAGCCTCTCGACAGCGCTCCGGGCGAGCGTCTGGTGCTGCTGCTGCCCGCCGACACGGTGATGGCCCAGACCCTGCAGTTGCCCTTGGCAGCCATTCGCGACCTGCACAGCGTGGTGGGTTTCGAGCTGGACAAGTACACGCCCTTCCCCCGCGAGCGCATGCACTACGTGGCGCGTCTGCAAAGCCGGGGCAAGACCCAGGCGCAGGTGTTGCTGGTGGCTATCGTGCAGGAGCGTCTGACGCAGATGCTGGATCAGTGTCGCGACCGTGGCCTGACGTTCGTGGCCGTGGACGGCCTGGACCGTGCCGGTCAGCCTCTGGGCGTCGACCTGTTGCCGGCGGATCGCCGCCCCCCTCGCTCCGGACATTACCGCCTGACCCGTTACCTGGCGCTGGGGTGCGTGGCCTTGACCCTGGCCTGCATGCTGCTGTGGCTGGACGCCCGCAGCGACCGCCTGGCCAGCATGCAGGACAGCGTGGCCGCCCAGCGCGAGCAGGTGCAGCACGTGCAGGCGTTGCGTCAGGAGCTGGCCAACACCCAGGGCGCTGCGCGCTATCTGGCGCAGCAGAAAGCCGCAAAGCCGACCCTGACCAGCGTGCTCGTGGACCTGACCGGTTGCCTGGGTGCCGATACCTGGATCGAGCAGTTGGAAGTCGCCGAAGACGGCACACTGTCCATCAGCGGGCAGAGCGCCAAGGCCAGTACCTTGATCACCCGGGTCAAGGCCTGCCAGACCCTGGTCGATGCGCGATTCCAGGGGATCATTCAACCCGACGAAAAAACCGCCAAGGAGCGTTTTTCGCTGCGCGCCCAGTTGCGCAAGGAGCCTGCCGATGCGCCGTGAATTCACGCCACGCGAACGCCGCGGCGCCGCCTGGATAGCCCTTGCCGCGGTGCTGTGGCTGGCCTGGTACCTGTTGGTGCAAAGCTGGTTCCTGGACCCCTTGGCCGCGATCGAAGAACAGGCCGATACCTTGCGCCAGCAGCAACAGCGCTACGCCGGCGTGCTGGCCCAGCGCGATGACCTGCAACAGCGCCTGCAGGCCGCGCGGCGCGATCCGTCCAGCCGCAGCAGCCTGCTGCCGGGCACCGACCCCAGCGCCGTGGCCGCCGATCTGATGCAACGCAGCCTCGACCTGGTCAAGGCCCATGCCGACCAAGGTCCGGGCTGCCAGGTGACCCAGCGCATGCCCATCACCCCGGAGCAGGACACGGCCGAGCCGTACCGCCAGGTGAAGGTCAGCCTCACCCTGGAGTGCGCGCTGGAACCCCTGACCCAGCTGTTGCGGGATCTGGAGTACGGCCAGCCCTTCCTGTTCGTCGACAACCTGAGCATTCGCCGCACCAGCACGGCGCCCTCGGTCGGCGGCGCGGGGCGTCTGCGCGTGCACCTGCTGCTGCGCGGCTATCTGCAACCGGCGCCGGTAACCCTGGCCAAGGAGCCTGCCACATGAAGCTGGGTAGCGTAGGCCTCACCCTGCTGGTGACTGCGGCGGTGCTGATCGGCGTGGCCAGCAGCCTGTTGCTGGGCGCCGGCCGGACCGTCGACTGGCTGCCCGCCAGCCATCCCCATGAACAACCGCCCGCCGCCAAGCCCGTCAGCCTGGCGGCGCTGCCTGAAAACGCCTTGGCCCTGACCTGGCAGCAATCGATGTTCAGCCCCGACCGCAAGCCCGATGCGGCCACCGGCAAGAGCCAGGCCACCTCCCTGGCCGGCATCCGCCTGAGCGGCGTGATCATCGACGGCCAGGCGCAGTGGGCGCTGCTGCGCCTGCCCAACCAGCGCACGCTCAAGCTGGCCGTGGGCAGCACGCTGGACAATGGCTGGACGCTGACCAGCGTCACGCCGCAAACCGCCACCTTCCTGCATCAGGGCCAGAGCCAACAGCTGAGCCTTCCCGTGCTACGCCTTCCGCCGCCATCGAAGGCCCCCGCCATCACCCTTCCAAACGTAACCACACCATGAACGATCGCTACCCTGAACTCTCCCGTCTGCGCAGCCCCTTGCTGTGCCTGGCCACCGCCGTCGCCCTTGCGGGCTGCGCCTCCACCCCCGAGCCTTTCGAAAACGACCCGGCGCTGATGCAGGAAGCATTGAACGGCACCGGTTCGCAACGCACGGCGATGGTCGATCCGCCTGCAGCCACCGCAAGCCCGACGACGCCAGCGGCCACTACTGCCGCGCGCCGTCAGATCACGCGGGGCAATCAGACGTTCGTCCGCGGCCCTGCGCCGGCGGCCAATACGCCCAAGGGGACCGCGCAAACCAGTGGCGACATCGTGTTCAACTTCACCGACCAGCCCATCGAGGCGGTGATCAACAGCGTGATGGGCGACCTGCTGCACGAGAACTACAGCATCGCCCAGGGTGTGAAGGGCAACGTCAGCTTTTCCACCTCACAACCGGTGAACAAGCAGCAAGCGCTGTCGATTCTGGAGACCCTGCTGTCCTGGACCGACAACGCCATGATTCGCCAGGGCGACCGCTACGTCATCCTGCCGTCGAACCAGGCCGTGGCCGGCAAGCTGGTGCCGCAGATGCCCGTGTCCAAGCCGTCCAGCGGGCTGTCGGCGCGTCTGTTCCCGCTGCGCTATATCTCGGCCACCGAGATGCAGAAACTGCTCAAGCCGTTCGCCCGCGACAACGCCTTCCTGCTGGTGGACCCGGCGCGCAACGTGCTGAGCCTGGCGGGTACCCCGGATGAGCTGGCCAATTACCAGGACACCATCGACACCTTCGATGTGGATTGGCTCAAGGGCATGTCCATCGGCGTCTATGGCCTGCAACGTGCCACCGTGGGCGAGCTGATGCCCGAACTGCAGAAGATGTTCGGCCCCGACAGCGGCATGCCGCTGGCAGGCATGGTGCGTTTCCTGCCCATCGAACGGACCAATTCGGTGGTGGCGATTTCCTCGCAGCCGCAGTACCTGAGCGAAGTCGGTGACTGGATTCACACCATCGACGAAGGCGGCGGTAACGAGCCGCAGATGTACGTCTACGACGTGCGCAACATGAAGGCCACGGACCTGGCCAAGTACCTGCGGCAGATCTACGGCAACGGCCAGATCAAGGACGACAGCGCCGCCAAGGTGGCGCCGGGGCTGCGCACGCGCTCGCTGTCCTCACTCAACGGCAACGGCGGCATGGGCGGCACTGCGTCCACCGGTATGGGCGGCATGGGTCAGGGCCAGGGCATGGGCAGCGGCAACCTGCAGAGCCAGATGCAGGACGGCGAGGAGGACAGCGGCGAAGAAGGTATGGACGAAACCACCGACGAGGGTGGTCTGGAAGGCGGCACCGCCGGGGCCGAATCGGGTACGGCCAAGAGCCTGGATGAAAGCACCCGTATCACCGCGCAGAAGAGCAGCAACCAGTTGCTGATCCGCACCCGTCCGGCGCAGTGGGCCGAGATCGAAGCGGCCATCAAACGCCTGGACAACGCGCCGATGCAGGTGCAGATCGAAACGCGCATCCTGGAAGTCAGCCTCAGCGGCGAGCTGGACCTGGGCGTGCAGTGGTACCTGGGCCGGCTGGCGGGCAACTCCGGCAGCACCACCGTGGCCAACACCGCAGGCAGCCAGGGCGCGCTGGGCGGCGGTGGTGCCGGGCTGGGCGCCGCCGATTCGCTGTTCTACTCGTTCGTTAGCAGCAACCTGCAGTTTGCCCTGCATGCCCTGGAAACCAGCGGCCGTACCCAGGTGCTGTCGGCGCCTTCGCTGGTGGTGATGAACAATCAGCAGGCGCAGATCCAGGTCGGCGACAACATCCCGATCAGCCAGACCACGGTCAATACCAACACCTCGGACACCACCCTGAGCAGCGTGGAATACATCCAGACCGGGGTGATTCTCGACGTGGTGCCGCGGATCAATCCCGGTGGCCTGGTGTACATGGACATCCAGCAGCAGGTCAGCGATGCCGACAACAACGGCAGTGCGGACAGCAATGGCAACCCGCGGATTTCCACGCGCTCGGTGTCCACCCAAGTCGCGGTGCAGAGCGGTCAGACGGTACTGCTCGGCGGGCTGATCAAGCAGGACAACAGCGATACCGTCTCGGCCGTGCCCTACCTGGGCCGGGTGCCGGGCTTGCGCTGGCTGTTCGGCAACACCAGCAAGAGCAAGAACCGCACGGAGCTGATCGTGCTGATCACGCCCAGGGTCGTCACCAGCAACAGTCAGGCACGCCAGGTGACCGACGATTACCGCCAGCAATTGCAGCTGATCAAACCGCTGTAGCAACAGAACCAGCCGGGTGGCGGCCCGGCTGGCGGGCGTCCTGCCACCGCGCTGCAGAATGTGCTGCGCGGCCCTGCGTTTTTGCAATAAAACGCTTCCCTGATGCCAATTTGTGACCGTTTGCAGTACAGCGTTACCGGTAAATTGGATACCCAAGGTCCTGCAGAGCGACCGCATGACAACCGTCTCGCGCCTCCAACCTGCCAACTTTCGGGAGTCCTGTACATGACATCGACGACGCTGCGCGCATTCAAACTGACCGGCCTGGCTTTGCTGGTCGGCGCCTTCGGGCAGGCCTGGGCCGAGGACATCACCTTCGTATCGCAGGGCGGCGCCTACCAGGAAGCCCAGAGCAAGGCGATCCTGGAGCCGGCGGCCAAGAAGCTGGGACTGACCCTCAAGCAGGACAGTTCGCCCAAGGCCTACCCGATCATCAAGACTCAGGTGGAAAGCGGCAAAGTCAGCTGGGACGTGGTCGACCTGCCCACCGGCGATTGCCTGCGCGGCGAAGCCGAAGGCCTGTTCGAAAAGCTCGACCCAGCGTTGATCCCCAATGCCGCGCAGCTTCCGGCGGAGCTAAAAGACGACTACACCGTGGGCTACATCAGCTACTCGACCGTGCTGGCCTACCGCACCGATGCCTTCAAGGGCGAAAACGTCCCCCAGACCTGGGCGGATTTCTGGGACACCAAGAAGTTTCCCGGACAACGCTCGCTGCGCAACCTGCCGCGCCCTACCCTCGAAATTGCCCTGATGGCTGACGGTGTGGCGCCCGACAAACTGTATCCGCTGGACGTGGAGCGCGCCTTCAAGAAACTCGAGGAAATCAAACCGCACATCGCCACTTGGTGGACCTCGGGCGGGCAATCGGCGCAGCTGATCAGCGACGGTGAAGTGGACATGATCCAGGCCTGGAATGGCCGCATCACGGCCGTGCAGGCCGACGGTGCGCCGGTGGCGTTCGACTACAACCAGGGCGTGCTGGAAACCAACTCGCTGTGCGTGCTCAAGGGCACACCGCACAAGGCGGCGGCGATGAAGTTCGTCAACGAGGCCATCGATGCCAAGTTGCAGGCAGCCCTGCCGATGATCATCGACTACGGTCCGCTGAACCCGGAAGCCTTCAAGACCGGCACTATTCCCGCCGAGCGCGCGGCCAAGCTGCCGTCGTCGCCGCAGAACATCTCCCGTCAGGCACTGCTGTCGGCGAAGTGGTGGGCGTCCCAGGAAGGGGTGAAGGCTGAAGAGCGCTGGCTCTCCTTTGTACAGAAGTAGTAGCGGTGCCAGGGCGGGTCTCTTCGCGGGCAGAGGGCTCGCCGCCCGCCCCGCTCCCACAGAATTTTTGTGGGAGCGGGTCTCTGCCCACGAAGGGGCCAACGCAGTTGCTGCTGTCGCCTGCCCTCAATACGAAACAAACCACTTGCGCGCGGGCCGTTTAAGCCCGCTTCGTTCTTTGGCTTGTCGGTACATTGAACCCTGAGGGTCGCCCTGACCGACCGACAACAAGCTGCTTGCGCTGGTCCACCGGCGCTCGGCCGTGAGGAATCGTTCCATGTCCAACGCCTATCTCGCCAAATCCCTGCCCGACGCCCACCGTGAGCCACCGGCAAGCAATGCCGATGCCCTGGCACGCGAAGAGCGTCGGGAAAACACCTCGATGTTGCTGCTGCTCGCCCCGGCGTTGTTCATGGTGGTGGTGCTGCTGATCCTGCCGATGTGCTGGCTGGCGTTCCAGTCGGTGCAGACCGAAGAAGGCTTCTCGCTGGCCAACTACGCGCGCATCTTCGAAGAACGCATCTACTGGGACACCTTCTACCTGACGTTCAAGATCAGCCTGATCGTGACCCTGTTGTCCATCGTCATGGGCTTTCCCATCGCCTACGCCGCCTCGCGCCTGCATGGCTTCTGGGCCAACCTGATTCTGATCTGCGTGATCCTGCCGTTCTGGACCAGCGTCCTGGTGCGCTCCTACGCCTGGCTGGTGTTGCTGCAACGGCGCGGCGTGGTCAATCAGACACTGCTGGACCTGGGCATCATCGACCAGCCGTTGAACATGATGCACAACACCACCGGCACGGTGATCGGCACCCTGCACGTGATGCTGCCGTTCATGGTGCTGCCGCTGTATTCGGTGATGAAGAAAATCCCGCAGGACCTGATGCAGGCCTCCGAGAGCCTGGGCGCGAAACCCTTCTACACCTTTCGCCGGGTGTTCCTGCCGATGGCCGCGCCCGGTGTGATGGCCGGTTCCATCCTGGTCTTCGTGATCTGCCTGGGCTTCTTCATCACCCCTGAACTGCTGGGCGGCGGCCGCACCATCCTGGTGTCGATGCTGGTGCAGCGCAACGTCGAGCTCTATCACGCCTGGGGCGCCGCGAGTGCGGTGGGCCTGGTGCTGTTGTTCGTGGTGTTCCTGATCTTCTGGGGCATCAACCGCTTCATCCCCATCGAACGCATCCTGGGAGCACGCTGATGAATACGCTTGCCTACCTGCGCCAGCTCCGCCTGTCGCACGTGCTGTTCACCGTGCTGGTCGCGGCGATTCTGCTGTACCTGATCGTGCCGGTGCTGATCGTGGTGCCGATGTCGTTCTCCGAGGCGCGCTTTCTGCAGTTCCCGCCCAAGGAATGGTCGCTGCGCTGGTATGAAGCCTTCTTCCAGAGCGCCGAGTGGATGTCGGCGGCGCGGGTCAGCCTGATCACGGCGGTGGTGACCACGGCGGTCAGCCTGCCGATCGGCATGGCCGCGGCCTACGCCATCAACAACTCGAGCCTGAAGGTGATTCGCACCCTGCAGATCGTGTTGCTGCTGCCCATGATGGTGCCAATTATCCTGATCGCGGCGGGGGTGTTTTTCGTCTACGCGCGGGTGGGGCTAATCAGTTCGCTGACCGGCCTGGTGCTGGCGCACATCATGCTGGCCCTGCCCTACGTGATCATCGCCCTGCTGGCCGGGCTGCGCAATTTCGACATGTCCCAGGAAATGGTCGCGCGCAGCCTGGGCATGAACCGCTTCCGCGCGTTCATGGCGGTGACCCTGCCACAGATCAAGCCCAGCGTGGTTTCGGCAACCCTGTTCGCGTTCATCACTTCGCTGGATGAAACGGTGGTGGCGCTGTTCATCTCCGGGGGCGACAACCAGACCCTGACCAAGCGCATGTTCACCGCGCTGCGCGACGAGATCGACCCGACGATCGCAGCGATCAGCTCGATCCTGATCCTGGCGTCGCTGATTCTGGTGGTGGTGGCTGGGCGGAACAAGCAGGGGTGACTGTTAGGGCCTCTTCGCGGGCAGAGCCCGCTCCCACAGTCATAGCCTTCGCATTTGAGATCCCCTGTAGGAGCGCCTTTTCGCGGGCAGAGGGCTCGCCGCCCGCCCCGCTCCCACATGGATCGCTCATGCAATGGAGATCCTTTGTGGGAGCGGGCTCTGCCCGCGAAGAGGCCAGCACTGACACCCCAGCACAGCCTGCCGCCACCCCACCGCAATTCAGCATCCACACCCCGCCGCGTGCCCCATCTCGGCATCGGCCACTGCGCGGACATTTCTACACTAGGTCCATCGTTCGGACTGCAAAGGCACCCTGATCATGTTGAAGCACTCACTGCGTGACCCTTCCCTGCTCGTCGAGCAGGCCTACGCCAACGGCCAGTGGATCAATGCCGATGACGGCTCCCCCCTGGCGGTGACCACCCCCGCCGATGGCAGCACCATCGCCCACGTTCCGGCCCTGCAGGGCGCCGAAACCCAACGCGCGATCGCCGCAGCCGAAGCCTGTTTCGCCACCTGGCGCGAAGTGCCGGCGGCCGAGCGCGCCAAGCTCCTGGAAAAGTGGTACCAGCTGATCATGGACAACCAGGAAGACCTGGCGCTGATCATGACCGCCGAACAGGGCAAGCCCCTGACCGAGTCGCGCGGCGAAATCGCCTACGGCGCCAGTTTCGTCAAATGGTTCGCCGAGGAAGCCCGGCGCATCTACGGCGACACCATTCCTTCACCCACCGCCGACCGCCGCATCCTGGTGCTCAAGCAACCGATCGGCGTGGTCGCGGCGATCACCCCGTGGAATTTCCCCAATGCCATGATCACCCGCAAGTGCGCCCCGGCCCTGGCCGCCGGCTGCCCGGTGCTGGTCAAGCCCTCGGAGATGACCCCGCTGTCGGCCCTGGCCCTGGCGGTACTGGCCGAGCGCGCGGGCATTCCGGCCGGGGTGTTCAACGTGCTCACCGGCCTGCCGGCCGGCGTGGGCGGTGAAATGACCCGCAACCCGGCCGTGCGCAAGCTGTCGTTCACCGGTTCCACCCGCGTGGGCCAACTGCTGATGAGCCAGTGCGCCTCGACCATCAAGCGCCTGAGCCTGGAACTGGGCGGCAACGCGCCGTTCATCGTGTTCGACGACGCCGACCTGGACCTGGCCATCGCCGGGGTCATGCAGAGCAAGTTTCGCAACGCCGGGCAGACCTGCGTGTGCGCCAATCGCATCCTGGTGCAGGACGGCATCTATGCCCGTTTCGCCGAACGCATGAAGGCGGCCGTGGCCGAGCTGAAAGTCGGCGATGGTCTGGCCGAAGGCGTGACCATCGGCCCATTGATCAATGCCGCGGCGGTGGACAAGGTGGCGCGCCACATCGGCGACGCGGTGGAAAAAGGCGCTACCGTGGCCATTGGCGGGTTGCCGCAAAACGATGGCCTGTACGTGCAGCCCACGGTGTTGCTGGACGCCAACGCCGACATGCTGCTGGCCGGTGAGGAAACCTTCGGCCCGGTGGCGCCGCTGTTCCGCTTCCACACCGAAGAAGAAGCCCTGGCACTGGCCAACGCCACCCCCTACGGCCTGGGCGCCTACTACTTCACCCAGGACATGCGCCGCGCCTGGCGCGTGGGCGAGCGCCTGGAGTTCGGCATGGTGGGCTTGAACACCGGGATCATTTCCATGGAGGTGGCGCCGTTCGGCGGCATGAAGCAATCAGGCACCGGCCGCGAGGGTTCCAAGTACGGCCTGGATGAATTCCTCGAAGTGAAGGCCTGGCACATCGGCGGGTTGGGGTGATGGTGGGGGTGGCAAGGAGGGCCTCTTCGCGGGCAGAGACCCGCTCCCACAGAGTTATGTGCACGTCTTGTGGGAGCGGGGCGGGCGGCGAGCCCTCTGCCCGCGAAGAGGCCGGCACTGACACCCTCCCGAAACGACATTCTTGATCTCTTGGAGCACCACAGATGAATTTCACTGAAGGTTTCGAATCGGTCAGCGTCAACCAGGTCAGCAAGCACTACGGCAGCCTCAAGGCGCTGGACAACGTCAACCTCAAGGTCGAAGCCGGCGAGTTCATGTCGTTGCTCGGCCCGTCCGGCTCGGGCAAGACCACCCTGCTGAGCATCCTGGGCGGCTTCATCCGGGTCAGCTCCGGCAACATCCTGTTCGGCGAGCGCAACGTCACCCTGATGCCACCGCACAAGCGCGAGATCGGCGTGGTGTTTCAGAACTACGCCCTGTTTCCGCACATGACCGTGGGCGAGAACGTGGCCTTCCCGTTGCGCGCCCGCGGCGAAAGCGCGAGCAAGAGCCGCGACCGGGTCAAGCAGGCGCTGGCCACGGTCGAACTGGGCGGCTACGAAGAGCGTTCGATCGCAGCGCTTTCCGGCGGCCAGCGCCAGCGCGTGGCCCTGGCCCGGGCCATCGTCTTCGAGCCCAAACTGATTTTGATGGACGAGCCGCTGTCGGCCCTGGACAAGCAGCTGCGCGAAACCATGCAGATCGAATTGCGCGCCCTGCACAAGCGCCTGGGCGCGACCATGATCTACGTGACCCACGATCAGCGTGAAGCGCTGACCATGAGCGACCGCATCGCCATCATGCGCGGCGGGCAACTGGTTCAGGTCGACACCCCTCGCCGCCTGCACGATCACCCTTCGGACGACTTCGTCGCCAGCTTCATCGGTGAAAGTACCCTGGTGCCGTTGCAACGCGGCGCGGACAACGGCTTGACCCTGGGTGCCACGCCGCTGCGCACCACCCGGCCGGTCCCGGCTTCGGGCGATGTGTTCCTGGCGCTGCAGTCGGAAAAACTGCTGCTGGACAGCGCCAGCGCCGGGCCTGAGTGGAATCGCTTGAGCGGGCGGGTCGCCGACATCGTCTTTCAGGGTGAGAGCCTGAAAGTCTTCGTCGACCTGGACGGCGGCCCGACGGTCAGCCTGCGCCAGCCCAGCCACCACGAAGGCAACCTGAGCCTGCCGCCGATCGGCTCGCCAATGCTGATGCGCCTGCACCCCGAAGACCCCATCGTGGTGCCCCGCGCCGGGGTTTGAGGAGGCCAGTGCTGGCCCCTTCGCGGGCATGTGCAGGTCTTTGTGGGAGCGGGCTCTGCCCGCGAAGGGGCCAGCACTGACACCACACCACCCAAACAACCCAAACAACCGAATCTACCGCCCCACCCGCAAAAAACAGGCAAACACCCCACCACAGCCCGCAACTTCGGTGCTTGTGATTTGCGCCACTCCTTATCCTGATCACATCACCCGCCACGCTCGGCGCTCACGGAGATCGAGATGAATTCTGCACTGACCGAAAATCAACGCCTGCTTGCCCTGCGTGAACAACACGTTCCCCGTGGCATCGCCACCGCCCACCCGGTAGTCGCCGCGCGCGCCCAGGGCGCCGAGCTGTGGGACGTGGACAACAAGCGCTTTCTGGATTTCGTCGGCGGCATCGGCGTGCTCAACGTCGGCCACAATCACCCGGCCGTGGTCGAGGCGGTGCGTCAGCAGGTGGGCAAGGTGTCCCATGTCAGCTTCCAGGTAGCAGCCTACGAGACCTACATCGACGTGGCGGCGCGGCTCAATGCCCTGATCGGCGGGGACGAGCACTACAAAACGGTGCTGTTCACGTCCGGCGCCGAAGCGGTGGAAAATGCCATCAAGATCGCCCGCAGCCATACCAACCGGCCGGCGGTGATTTCGTTCCGCGGGGGCTTCCACGGCCGCACCCTTCTGGGCGTGACCCTGACCGGCATGAGCCAACCCTACAAACAGAACTTCGGCCCGTTCCCGGCGGAGATCTATCACGCCAGTTACCCCAATGCCTACCGCGGCATCAGCAGCGAGGACGCCCTGGCGCAGTTGCACGAACTGTTCGCCAGCGACGTGGCACCGGCCCGCGTGGCGGCGATCCTGATCGAGCCGGTACAGGGCGACGGCGGTTTTCTGGCCGCGCCGGTCGAATTCCTCCAGGCGCTGCGCGCACTGTGCACGCAACACGGCATCGTCCTGATCGCCGATGAGATCCAGGCCGGTTTCGGTCGTACGGGGAAAATGTTCGGCTTCCAGCATGCCGGTATCCAGCCGGATCTGGTCACCGTGGCCAAGTCCCTGGCCGGTGGCATGCCGCTGTCGGGCGTGGTCGGTCGGGCCGAGATGATGGATGCACCGACTCCAGGCGGTTTGGGCGGGACCTATGGGGGTAACGCCGTGGCCTGCGCGGCGGCACTGGCGGTGCTGGACCTGTTCGAACGTGAGGACCTGCTGGCCCAGGGCGAGCAACGCGCGTTGCAATTGCGCAAGGGCCTGCTGGCATTGCAGACACGCTACCCCCGCATCGGTGAAGTGCGTGGCCTGGGCTTCATGCTGGCGATCGAGATGGTCAAGGACGATGCCGCGCATAGCCCGGATGTCGACCTTACCCAACGGGTCATCGACGAGGCGCGCCATGCGGGGCTGCTGGTGATCAAGTGTGGTTTGTACCGTAACGTGGTGCGTTTCCTGGCGCCGCTGGTGACCACCGAGGAGCAGGTGGCAGAGGCCTTGCAGATGCTCGACAAGGCATTGGCAAAAGCCGGCGCCTGACTGTGGGAGCGGGGCGGGCGGCGCGCTCTTCGCGGCCACGGACCGCTCCTACAGGGATCAGGGCCAAACGTAGGAGCGGTCAGCGGCCGCGAAGAATGCGCCGCGGTACACCTGGCACACTGCGGCGACCTCTTCGCGGCCACGGACCGCTCCTACGCCGGAGAAGCTGTAGAAGTCTGCAGGGAAGCCACTCATACCGTCGCTCGGGAGCCAATCATGAAAGTCACACAGTACAAGGCGCTGGGGTTCTCCTATGCCACCCTGGTCGACCGTGAACGGGGCATTCTCGAAGGCCTGCGACCCCTGTCGGTGCAGAGCCGAACGCCCAGCAGCGACGAGCAACTGCTGCACGCCTATCGCGAGATCGCCCAGGAGCTGGGCCAGGCGGGCGGCAACGCCAGTGCCAGCGCTTTCCACGGCCAGCTGTACCAACGCATGGCGCACCGATTGCATGTGATTCCCGGCTGGGATGAAAGTGTTGCCTTCGGTAGCTCGTCAGCCCATTGGCCGATCTTCGAAGACGCACCCGGCGCCCTGCAATACCTGAGCAAGTTCTACCGGTTGATACTGATCGCCCCACCCCAGGGCATCGATGTCGGCGCCCTGACCCAACGCTTGCCGGTGGCATTCGATGCGGTCATCGAGCCTTGCAACGACGCCTGGCACAGCAGCCTCGCCAGCGAGCTGCAGCGCCTGGACCTGGAGCGTTCGCAGTTGCTGCCGGTGCGCAGTACCGAAACGGATGACCCATGGAACCTGCGTGTGGATTTTCCGGTGTGTACCCTGCACCGCGATCATCGCCAGCCATGGAATCTTTCGCCCCAGGCTCTGGACGGCAAGCGCTGTGAGTACGCCAGCCTTGCGGACCTCGCCCATGCCCATCAAACGGCATTGCACGCCTGAGGCCCACGTTCATGTTCTGACTTGACGAGGTTCACCCCATGGATGCTGCAACGAAACTGGATCGCATCGACATCAATATCCTGGTGCAACTGCAGAAGGACGGGCGCATGACCAACGTCAGCCTCGCCGAAGCGGTGGGCCTGTCACCCAGCCCCTGCCTGCAACGGGTCAAGCGCCTGGAATCGGCGGGCTACATCAGTGGCTATGAAGCGCACGTCAATCTGGCCAAGTTCGCCAGCTCCGTCACGGTGTTCACCGAGGTGACCCTGTCGGACCACAAGCGCGCCGATTTCGTGAAGTTCGAATCCAGCATCCGCAACATCGACGAGGTGCTCGAATGCCATTTGATCAGCGGTGGGTATGACTACCTGGTGCGGTTCCTGTGCAGCAGCATCCAGCACTACCAGGAATTGATGGAGTCGATCCTCGACAAGAACATCGGCATCGACAAGTATTTCAGCTACATCGTCATCAAGAGCCCGGTGCTCAAGAGCGCCGTGCCGTTGCGCAGTCTGGTGCGGGCGGTTTGACAGCCGCACCGCCAGCCAGCACACCCATCCCCTGTAACAGCGGCGCAAGCCGCGTCCGCTGGTCACACGGTCTCAACTCAATATGCAAAACACCTTGCGCACCGTCTGCGTGCTGGCCCAGGCATTGGTCGCGCCTGCCGGCACCACCACGACCTCCCCTGCGCTCACCGTGCACGCCTCGCCCTGCTCGGGCGTGAGGGTCATGGCGCCTTCCAGGATGAACATCAGCTCGCTGTAGCCCGGCTGCACCTGCTTGCGCGCATAGGCCTCGCACTGCCACAGACCGATGCGCAGATTGGCCGCGCTGAACAGCGTTTCGCTCCAGGCCTTGGGGGTCGGCGTGAGCAGCACGGTGGGTGCCGGTGGATCGCTGGGCGACAGTGATTGGGTGAAGTCGATCTTCAGCGGCGCGTTCGGCATGTCGTTGCTCGGCGGCAAACCGGGAAAGGCCATGAACAGGCGGCGCAACTGCCCCCGATGCTGCCAGCGCACCGCCACGCCACGGGGCACCACGAAACAATCGCCGGCCTTCAACCGCAGATCGAAACCCTCGCCTTGCAGGGTCAGCTCGCCAGCTTCCACGATCCCCAACTCGACCCAGGGAAAGTCTTCGATCAAGAGGTTGGCGCCGACACTGGTCGAGGCACCCACGGCATAACCCGTGCGCGGATCATGAAAATGCATGGTACGCCCGGCCGCCAGTGGGTCGTCCTGCAAGGCAAAGGCTGCCAGGGGCAATTGGCGGTCCGCAGGAGGTTGTAAGTAATGCAGGATCGGGGGCATAAGGCTCGTCTTCGCAATGAGGTTCGCGGCTCAGCGGCCGATGGCATCCAGCAGTTGTTGCCAACCGGCGGCCAGGCGTACACCGGGCGCGCGGAAGGCGTGCAGGGGAATGGGTTTGAAGGTATCGCCCGCCAGCAGCCCCAGCTGCACCGGCTCGCCGGCAGTCATGGCCGCCAGTTGCTTGCCCATGTAAGTGGACATCGCCACCCCGCCGCCGTTGTAGCCGATGGCATAGAAGCTGCGCGGGTCCAGCTGACCGGCGTGGGGCAGGTAATCGAGGGTCATGGCCACCAGGCCCGACCAGCGAAACGTCACGGGCTGGTCACGCAGAATCGGGAACACCACGCCCATGCTGCGTTGCAGGGTGGCGAAGGCACTGTCCGAATCATTTTTGCCGAACGCGCCGCGGCCACCGAAGATCAGCCGGTCGCCGACCACCCGGAACCAGCGCAGCATGCGCTTGGTGTCGCCACAGACCTGACCGCCGGGCATGAGTCTGGCCAGTACATCGGCGGGCAGTGGTGCGGTGGCGATGATGGCGCTACGAAACGGGATCAGTCGTCGATGCAGGGTGTCGGTCGCGGCGCTCTGGTCGGAATAGCCATTGGTGGCATACACCACCTGTTTGGCACTGACCCGACCCTGAGGCGTTTGCACGATCACCCGGTCGGCCTCTTGGCGAACCTGCAACGCCGGGCTGTTGATGAACATCTTCACGCCCCGTTCGTACAGGCTGTTGGCCATGCCACGGGCGTAGTTGAGCGGGTGGATGCCGCCCGCCTTCGGCGTCAGCAGCCCACCGTGGAAAATGCTCGATCCGGTCATTTCCCGCACCTGGGCGGCATCGATCATCCGTGACGACTCGCCGCCGGTTTCGCGCTTGATCCACTCGGCGGTGTTGCGCAGGCCGGTCAGGGCGAGCTCGTTGTGGGCCGCGGCGATGTGCCCACCCATGTGCAGCTGGGCGTCTTCGATGCCCAGGCTATCGACCATTTCCACCAGGCTGTCCACAGCGGCATAGCCGGTGCGGTACATGTGCAACGCGGTGTCGCGGTCGAAGCGCTGCATCAGGGCGGGAAAGCCGACGCGAAACTTGGGCGATACCACGCCACCGTTCCGGCCGCTGGCCCCCCAGGCCAGGGTATTGGCTTCCAGAATCAACGGCTCGCGACCGCTCAGGGCAATGTGATGCGCCGCCGAGAGCCCGGTGTAGCCGGCACCGACGATCACCACGTCGCACTGCCGGTCGCCCTGCAGCGCTTGCAGTGCCGGCCCCGGTCGGGCGGTGGCCGCCCACAAACTCTTCACAGTCATAGCCGGTTTCCACGAGAGGCGGCGCTCCAGATGAGCGCCGCGGTTGTCAGCCCAGTTCCTGCTCGACCGCGTCGGCCAGTTGCGCCAGCGAGGTGAAGTGGTAATGCGGCTTGGTGTGCTCGGATTCCAGGGTGCCGCCGCTGCCTTTCTGCGCGTGGCGACGCTCGATCCAGCAGGTCTGGTAGCCCAGACGCATCGCCACGCCGATGTCGTGGTACTGGCTCTGGGCGACGTGAAGAATCTCTTCGAAGACGATGCCCTGCGTGGCCAGCACGCCACGGGTGTAGGCGAAGAACTGCGGATCGGGCTTCTCGAAGCGCACGTCGTCGACCGTCACCCGCACATCGAAGGGCTCGTCAAGGGTCTTGGCCATGTGGTTCAGCGCCCAGATCTGCGAATTGGTGGTGGCCACCAGCTTGAAGTGCTTGTGCAGACGCTTGAGCGCTTCGACCGAGTCCGGGAAGGCGGGGAAGTTTTCCACGGCCAGGGCCAGGCCGCGGGCATATTCGTCGTTGTCCGGCAGGCCGAGTTTGCCGGCGATCAGGTGGTAGCAGCGCTCCAGGTCGTCCGGCCACCAACCCGAATCGGGCATGGCACGGGCTTCGCGGTAGGCCTTGAGAATGTCGTCGTCGCTGCACGCCTTGCCCGCTTCACCGGCCACTTCGCGCACATGGTTGAGAATGCCGGCTTCGAAATCGATCAGGGTGCCGACAACATCGAACGTCAGGGCTTTGAACTGCTTGAATGACATAGGGCGCTCCGCAGGATGAACCAAGGGAAGATGCTGGGTGTGGTTCAATTATCAGCCGGGTGAATCGCCATATGTTCTGTTTTGTCCTTACCTGAGGGCATAACCTACCGTTTTTCCCGCGATCGCGGCATACCTGGGTTCAAGACGCCTCGGCGATCTTTCCGGCCAGGTCCAGCTGAGGGTAAAGCAGGTCGATTCGCGCGATGTCAGCCTGCATCTCTTCGATGATCCACTGGCGCACGCTGTCGACGATCGGCCGGCTGGGACGGTTGGCCGGGGTCACCAGGCAGCAGCGCCGGGCACTGACGGTCACCGCATCGCCCACCGGCAGCAATTGCCCGTTGGCCAGGCAGTGCGACACCACGTTGAGCCAACCCAGTGCCATACCCTGACCGAGCAAAGCCGCCTGCACGACCACGGCATAACCGGAAAACACCAGGGCACTGTCGATCCGCCCGCCGTGGTCGAAAGGCGCGGCCCAGGCGCGGTCCTGGTTGTCCATGTGGATCAGCGCCGGGGCGGCGCCCTTCCCCTTGCCGCCCGGCACTGCGGAGCGGTATTGAGGGCTGCACACCGGCAGGGTGCTTTCCGGCAGAACCAGGCTGTCTGCGGCTTTGACGCTGCCGACGTCGAGGTAGCGCATGCCCAGGTCGACATCCATCAACGGCCCGCCGATACGCCCGGACATCAGCTGGTAGCGCATGTCCACCGAAGGAAAACGCTCGCTGAAACGGCTCATGCGCGGCATCAGCCAGTGAGTGGTGAACGCAGTGGAAACGGACAGGGTAATGGTTTCCATACCCGTGGCGCGGGCGGAGATTTCGCTGATGGCCGATTCGATGGTGTCGAAGCCTTCCTGGACCCGGCGATAGAGAATGGTCCCGCTTTCAGTGAGCCGCGCGCCGCCACGAACACGCTCGAACAGCTGCACCCCGAGATGATCTTCCAGCCTCGACAGCATGCGGCTGACCGCAGGCTGGCTGACGCACAGCTCGTCGGCCGCCCGGGTAAAACTGCCGCAACGCGCCGCCGCCTCGAAAACGAACAAGGAGCCGGAACTGGGCAGTTTTCTACGAAGATTGGACATGACCTGAGTTTATGCCTGGGAAAACTATTAGTAAATTGCCGTGACACTGAAACCCTTCCTATCCTGACCACGAGCCCGACACGTCGGCAACACACGCGGTATGCCTGACACACCGCACAAACCCAACCACGTGCGCGGTCCCCTGTAGCAGCGGCGCAAGCCGCGTCGGCGGCACACACGGTATGCCTGACACACCGCACAACCCCGGACGCGGCTCGCGCCGCTGCTACAGGGGTGGCGCAAGCCGCGTCGGCGGCACACGCGGTGCGCCTGACAGACCGCACAACCCCGGACGCGGCTCGCGCCGCTGCTACGGGTACGCACGGGCATCGTTTTTTTTCATCATGGGTGGAGAGCGATTTTGGACAACGCGTTGAAGTTCTATATAGACGGTCGCTGGGTCGAGCCCACCGGCGCGCGGCGCCTGGCGGTGATCAACCCGGCCACCGAGCAGGCCTTTGCCGAAATCGCCTTGGGTGAACAGGCTGATGTCGATGCAGCCGTTGCGGCGGCGCGGCGGGCCTTTGCCGAGTTTGCCTTTACCACTCCAGCCGAGCGCAAGGCGCTGCTCGAACGGATTCTCGAGTCCTTCATGGCCCGCTACGACGACATCGCCGCCGCCATCATGCAGGAAGTCGGCGCGCCGCAGGCCCTGGCCCATGACTGGCAGGCCGGCATCGGCAAGCGGCACTTGGAGCAGATGCTGCGTACCCTGGACAGCTTCGAGTTTCGCAAGAGCCGCGGCACCACGCTGATCAACCAGGAACCCGTGGGCGTAGTGGCCTTGATCACCCCCTGGAACTGGCCGATCAACCAGATCGCCTGCAAAGTGGCACCCGCCCTGGCCGCCGGCTGTACCCTGGTCCTCAAGCCCAGCGAAATCGCGCCGATCAACGCGCTCATTTTCGCTGAAGTGATGCACGACGCCGGCGTGCCTGCGGGTGTGTTCAACCTGATCAACGGCGACGGCCCCACCGTGGGTGCCGCCATGGCGAGTCACCCGGATGTGGACATGGTCTCGTTCACCGGCTCGACCCGGGCCGGCGTGGAAGTGGCGCGCCTGGCCGCGCCGACGGTCAAGCGCGTGCATCAGGAACTGGGCGGCAAGTCAGCGAACATCCTGCTCGACGATGTGGACCTGCAGGCGGCCGTGACGGCGGGGGGCAACGGCTGTTTCGGCAACAGCGGCCAGTCCTGCAACGCACCGACACGCATGCTGGTGCCCGCCGCGCTGCACGATCAGGCCGTGGCCATCGCTCGCCAGGCGGCATCGACCCCCCGAGTCGGTGCGCCCGACGATCCTTCGACAACCCTGGGCCCGGTCATCAGTGAGCGGCAATACCGGGCGATCCAGCGGATGATCGCCATCGGCATCGACGAAGGCGCGCAGTTGGTCTGTGGCGGCCTGGGCCGGCCAGCCGGTCTGGGCACTGGCTACTACGTGCAGCCGACGATCTTCGCCAGGGTGGATGCGCAGATGACCATTGCCCGCGAAGAGATCTTCGGCCCGGTGCTGGTGATCCAGCCGTATGCCGATGAACAGGACGCGGTGCGCATGGCCAACGACAGCGTGTTCGGGCTGGCGGCGTACGTACAGTCAGCGAGCCTGGAGCGCGCTCGCCAGGTGGCCTTGCAGATGCGCGCCGGGAGTGTCTACATCAACTACCCAAGCTGGGATCCCGCAGCCCCGTTCGGGGGTTACAAGCAGTCCGGCAATGGCCGCGAATATGCCGAGTGGGGGCTGGAAGCGTTTCTTGAGGTGAAGGGAATCGTCGGCTGGGGGATCTGAAACACCGCGGCGTCCTTTTCGCGGCCACGGACCGCTCCTACGGTTCATTGCAAGCCAACTGTAGGAGCGGTCATCGGCCGCGAACCAGGCACCGCAAGCCATCTGAAGAAATGCGGTGTCACCCAGCCTTGATCAGATCCGCGATGCGCTCGGCGATCATGATGGTCGGCACGTTGGTGTTGGCGCACGGAATCGCCGGCATCAGCGACGCATCGCACACCCGCAATCCCGTCACGCCGATCACCCGCCCATCGTTCAAGGTCACGGCTTGGGGATCGTCCGCCCGGCCCATGCGGCAGGTACCCGACGGATGCCAGGTGCCACCCACGTTGGCTCGCACGAATTCGCTCAATGCTCGATCGTCGGCCAACAGCTTTTCCAGGGTGAACCCTTGGGTCACCAGGCCACGCACCACCCATCCGCGCAAGGGGCCGGCAATGTCCAGCAGCAGGCTCAACACCCCGCGCTGCAAGGCATTGAAGCGTCCCGGCATGGCCACCTTGGCCACCCTTGGCGAATAGCTCGATGGAAATACCACGGAGCGCAACGGGTCCAGGCCCGGTGCCGACAATGTCTCGGCGCCCATGCGCAGGGCCTGCTTCAAACGCTGCAGGTCGCGTGCTTCGGACAGCATCGAAAAACGGACATCCGGTTCCTGCAACGGATCCAGCGACGTCACCTGCACCCGTCCGCGCGAGTAGGATTTATTCACCCAGAAGAACATCGTGCCCAAACGGTAACCCACCGAATGCCAGCCGGAACGCGAGAGGATCGCCCCGTGCATGTCACCCGGCACGGTGCCCGGCAGCCCGGATGAAAAACGCACGATCGCCTGTTCGTGATGCTCGTCGACGTGCGGCGTGCGGCCCTGGGTGGTCAGCAGCGCCGACACGGCGATCGACGGATGCTCCATCAGATTGCCGCCCACGCCTGGCCGGTCGGCCACCAGCGGCACGCCCAGGTCCAACAATTGGTCCAGCGGTCCGACCCCGCTGCGGATCAACAGCGCCGGACTGTGGATGGCCCCGGCACAGACGATCACCTCTGCCGCGTGCAGCTCCTCGACCGCGCCAGCCCGATCCAGCACGCGGGCGCCGACGGCCTGCGTGCCCTTGAACAACACACGGTCCACCACACACTCGGTACGCAGCGTCAGGTTGGGCCGCGCACGAACCTCGTCGGTGAGGTAGCACACCGACACCGGAATCCGCTCGCCCTGCTCGCTCACCCCGATCGCGCCGACGTAGACGCCGTCCTGCCACTCTCCGTTCTGGTCCGCCCGAGTGGGCAAGCCACGGGACGCCAACACCCCCATGACCCCCTTGACGAAGGGCGACAGGAACGCCGGTGGCGTACGCCGGATGCGCACCGGCCCGGCATCACCGTGCAGGGGTCCGGTGAAATCACAGTCGCTTTCCAGTTTGCGAAAGTACGGCAGGCAGCTGTCCCAGCTCCAGCCCTCGGCGCCCAGCCGTCCCCACTCATCGTAGTCGTCCGGCGCACCGCGGTTGGTCATCAGCGCGTTGATCGCCGAGCCACCCCCGAGCAGGCGCGCCTGCTCGTAGCGACGGCTGCCCTGGGCGGCCATGCGCGCGGTCAGGCGCTGCCAGATGTTGCGTACATCCAGATAGGCACGACCGGGGTACCGGCTGGCAATGGCCGCAGGCATCTTGCCCGGCGCAATGTCACGCCCCGCTTCCACCAGGCACACACGCTTGTTCGGGTCTTCGGACAGCCGCGCGGCCAGCACGCAGCCCGCACTGCCGCCGCCGAGAATCAGATAGTCGATCACGCTTGCGGCCGCCTTACTGGACGAATTTCAACCAACGGTCCTTGGCGGCAATGCCTTCGGCCGACGACCACCACTCTTCGGACATCAGCGCCTGCTTGGCGGCGTTTTCCGGCGAGCTCGGCAGCTCCTTGCCCCGTTCGGCGCTGAGCTTGCCGGTGGCGAAGGCAGCCGGGTTGCCTGGCCCGTAGTCGATGTACTTGGGCAGGTCGGCCTGCAGCTCGGGCGACACGGCGGTGTCGACGAACTTGACCGCCTGGGCCAGGTTCGGCGCGTTCTTGAGGATGCACAGCTGGGTGTTCTGCAAAATGCCGTCGTTGTAGGTGAAGTCGACATCGGCGTTGTCTTTCTTCACCGCACCCACGCGGCCGTTCCAGATCATCAGCATGTCCACTTCACCGTCATTGAGCAGCTGCGCCGACTGCCCGCCCGAACTCCACCACACAGCAATGTCCGGCTTGATCTGGGCCAGGCGCTTGTAGGCGCGGTCGACGTCCAGCGGATAGAGCTTGTCGCGCGGCACACCGTCGGAGATCAGCGCCGCTTCGAGGGTGCCCATGGGGTCGTTGCGCAAGGCGCGGGTGCCGGGGAAGTCCTTGACGTTCCAGAAGTCGGCCCAGCTCTGTGGCACCTTCTTCAGGATCTTGGTGTTGTAGCCCAGTACCGAGGAATAGAACTCATAGGCCACCGAATACGGCGTGCGATAGGCTTCGGGCATGCCCTTTACGTTGGGCATCTTCGCCAAGTCCAGCGGTTCGATCAGGCCTTCGCGGCCGCCGCGGAGGCAGTTCGAAGGTGGGGTGTCGATCACGTCCCACACCGGCTTGCCGGTTTCGCCCTGGGCCTTGACCATGGGCCAGGCGTCCGGAACGCTGTCCTGCTTGATGGTGATACCCAGCAGTTTGGCGGCCGGGTCGAGGATGGCCTTGGTTTGCGCTTCCTGGTAGACGCCACCTTGGGAGACGAAGGTAATCTGCTCGGCCTGAGCGGTCGTTGCGCACGCCATGGCCACGTACAACAGGGATAGAACAGCACCGAAAGACAAGGTTTTCATGGCAAATCATCCTGTAGTTAGATTAATTCGGCAGCGACAAAAACCTCGACGGGTAACCCATGTTTGCACCGGTTCTGTATTTTTGTTCGACCGAGCGGGATCGCTGGAAGGTACAAGACGAAAACCCAGGACGACAATGCATCATTAGTCAGTATCACCATGATTTCAGGTTATGAATCCCAACCCCGGCACACCCCCTGTAGCAGCGGCGCAAGCCGCGTCACCAACACCGCGGTACACCTGACCCACCGCATACACCCCAAACGCAAAACGAGCCCCTGTAGCAGCGGCGCGAGCCGCGTCACCGACGCCGCGGTACACCTGACCCACCGCATGCAGGCCGGACGCGGCTCGCGCCGCTGCTACAGGACGCAGGTGCCGGTCAGCCGTGTTCCAGCATGGCGAACGGCAATCGTTGGCCAAGCGCCTCGCGCAGGTAATGCACGAAGGCGACGATGCGCTGGGGCGTGTGACGCCGTTGCTGGTACACCGCGTACACGTCGGCCTGCGGCGCCTGGTGGTCGGTCAGCAGCGCCTGCAACCGGCCACTCTCCAGATGCGCCTGCACATCCCAGCGCGAGCGCAGGATCACACCGTGACCGTCCAGCGCCCAGCCCAGCGCCACCTCGCCGTCATTGCTCGACAGCGTCCCAGTGACCTTGTGCGCATAGTCGCGGCCGTCCTTGTGAAAGCGCCAGATGGCGTAATCGCTGCCAAACTGGCGCAGCACGATGCAATTGTGCGCCGCCAGATCGGCCACCTGGGTCGGTGCAGGCATGTTCTCAAGGTATCCGGGCGCCGCGCACAGCACCCGCGGATTCTCCAGCAGACGGATGGCGATGAGCCGTGAATCGGGCGGCTCGCCCATGAACACACCCAGGTCGAACTGATCGTCGAGCAGACTCATCGGCTGGCTGCTCAGCTCCAGGGAAACCCCCAATTCAGGATGCAGGTGCGCAAATGCCGAGACCACCAGGGCCAGGTGCCTGCGGCCAAAGCCCAGGGTGGCATTGATCCGCAACCGGCCATGCAGCGTCGGCTGACGCGTACCCAGCGCACTTTCCAGTTCATCGAGCTGGCGCAAAATCGGCCGCCCGCCCTCCAGGTACAGCTCGCCTTCGGGGGTCAGCGACAAGCGTCGCGTCGTGCGTTGCAGTAACTGCACGCCCAGGCGCTGCTCCAGCTGGCTCAGACGCTTGCTCACCGCCGGCAGTGAAAGACCCAAGTGGCGCGCGACGTCGGTCAGGCTGGCGCGAGTCGCCACCTGCTGAAAGAAGCTCAGGTCATCGATCATGCTCATGGATTGTTTACCTGAATCTAAGAATGGCTTAACCGGCAGGCCAATTATTAATCCTTGAACACTGATTACACTGAGTCCACAGGTTCATCAACCCATGCATCAATGACATGCATCAATGACTGGAGTGCAGCATGAGCAAGTCCACTTACAAGATCGCGGTGATCCCCGGTGACGGCATCGGCAAGGAAGTCATGCCCGAAGGGGTTCGCGTGCTCGACGCCGTGGCCGCCCGCCACGACCTGCACTTGCAGTGGGACTGGTTCGACTTCGCCAGTGCCGATTACTATCTGGCCCACGGCAAGATGATGCCCGATGACTGGTTCGAGACGCTCAAGGGCTACGACGCGATCTACTTCGGCGCCGTGGGCTGGCCCGATGTGGTGCCCGACCATGTTTCGCTGTGGGATTCGCTGCTGCAATTCCGCCGCGAGTTCGACCAGTACGTCAACCTGCGTCCCTGCCGCTTGATGCCTGGGGTCAAGGCACCACTGGCCAATCGCAAGCCTGGCGACATCGATTTCTGGGTGGTGCGCGAGAACACCGAAGGCGAGTACTCCAGCGTAGGCGGCAAGATGTTCCCCGGCACCGACCGCGAGATCGTTCTCCAGGAAACGGTGATGACCCGCGTTGGCGTGGATCGCATTCTCAAGTTCGCCTACGACCTGGCGCAAAGCCGACCCAAGAAACACCTGACCTCGGCGACCAAATCCAACGGCATTGCCATCACCATGCCGTACTGGGACGAACGCGTGGCCGAAATGGGCAAGCAGTACCCGGACGTCAACGTCGACAAGTACCACATCGACATTCTCACGGCCAACTTCGTGCTGCATCCGGACTGGTTCGATGTGGTGGTGGCCAGCAACCTGTTCGGCGACATCCTCTCCGACCTGGGTCCGGCCTGCACCGGCACCATCGGTATTGCGCCGTCGGCCAACATCAACCCGGAGCGCACCTTCCCCAGCCTGTTCGAACCGGTGCACGGCTCGGCGCCGGACATCGCCGGCAAGGGCGTGGCCAATCCGATCGGGCAGATCTGGTGCGGCGCCATGATGCTCGAACACCTCGGCCATCCGGAGGCTGGTGCGGCGGTTCTGGCGGCCAACAAAAAGGTCCTGCCCTTGGGCCCTGAACAGGCGCCCCTCACCGCCGATATCGGCGGCACCGGTACCCCCCGCGCGTTGGGCGAGGCCATCGCCGCCGCCTGCTGACGCCGCAGTACCCCTGTGGGAGCGGGCTCTGCCCCCGAAACAAGCGCTGCGATACCTCTGACGCACCCCAGCCCCCCTGTGGGAGCGGGCTCTGCCCGCGAAACAGGCACCGCAGTGTTTCAGGTATACCGCAGTGAAGCCTTCGCGGGCAGAGCCCGCTCCCACAGAGCCCCCCTCCCACAGAGTCCTGCTCCCACACGGCACCGCTCTTACGGACGACTGTTCTGTTTGACCCGCTCGATTCGGGAGAATGTTGCGCCGCGATCTGGCATCGTCGGTGTAAACCCCGATGGTCCATGAGAGCCCGCCTTATGACGCTGCTGTTCAAAGTCCCCGACGAGCGTGCGTCGGCCTGGAAAGCCTTGTTCGCCGAGCACGCACCGGATATCCCCCTGCGCTTCTGGCCGGACATCGGCGACCCGGCGCAGGTGCGCTATTTCGCGGCCTGGCAGCCGCCTGCGGACCTGTATGAGCGGTTCCCGCACTTGCAGGTAGTCTTCGCCACCTCGGCGGGGGTCGACCAGTTCGACCTTGCCCATGTGCCTGCATCGGTCAGCGTGGTGCGCATGCTCGACCCCGGCATCGCCCAAGGCATCATCGAGTACGTCGGCTTCGCCGTGCTGGGCCTGCATCGACAGATGCCAACCTACCTGCAGCAACAGCGCCAAGGCGTATGGAAGACCCATCCACTGCAGGCCGCCAGCAAGCGTCGGGTGGGTGTGATGGGCCTGGGCAACCTGGGCCAGGCGGCATTGGAAGCGCTGCGTCCGTTCGGCTTCGCCTTGAGTGGCTGGTCACGCACACTCAAGACCCTCCCGGACGTGCGCTGCTACGGCGGCCGCGAACAGTTGCCGGAGTTCCTGGGCAACTGCGACATCCTGCTGTGCCTGTTGCCCCTGACCAGCGACACGGCCGGCATCCTCGATGCCCGGACATTCGCCGCGCTGCCCGCGGGCGCGAGCCTGATCAACCTGGGCCGTGGTGGTCATCTGGTGGAAGCCGACTTGTTGGCGGCGCTGGACTCGGACCATCTGGCCCATGCAATCGTCGATGTGCTGCAAGAAGAGCCGCCACCCAGCGATCACCCCTTCCTCGACCATCCGAAAATCTGGCTGACCCCGCACATCGGCGCCATGACCGATCCGCACTCAGCCTTCGAGGTGCTGCTGGAGAATATCCGCAGGCATCAACGAGGTGAGGTCATGGTCGGTCTGGTGGAACCGGGCGCCGGCTATTAGCGGCAAACCCGTGGCAGCCACATACCGGGCTGCCACAGGTCAAGCGCTTCAGTGCTTCTTCGGCGTGCTCGGATTGATCATCCGCGACAGGCCCAGATTCTTCAGGGCCAGCTGCAGCGAGCTGTGGATAACTTGCGGGTTGTCGATCTTGCTCAACTGGGCCAGCAGTTCCTTGGCCTTGCTCAGGTTGACCTGACGCAGCATCCACTTCACCTTCGGCAAGTTGGTGGCGTTCATCGACAAGCTGTCGAAACCCATCGCCATCAACAGTATCGCGGCAGCCGGGTCGCCGGCCATTTCGCCACAGATGCTCACCGGCTTGCCTTCGGCATGCGCCTCGGTGACCACATGCTGCAGAGCCTGCAGCACGGCCGGGTGCAGGTAGTCGTAGAGGTCGGCCACGCGTGGGTTGTTGCGGTCCACGGCCAGCAGGTATTGGGTCAGGTCGTTCGAGCCCACCGAAAGGAAGTCGACCTGGCGCGCCAGCTCCTTGGTCAGGTACACCGCCGCCGGAATCTCGATCATCACACCTACCGGGGGCATCGGCACGTCGGTGCCCTCGTCGCGCACCTCGCCCCAGGCCCGGTGAATCAGGTGCAGGGCCTCTTCCAGCTCGTGGGTACCGGAGATCATCGGCAACAGGATGCGCAGGTTGTTCAAACCCTCGCTGGCCTTGAGCATGGCACGGGCCTGCACCAGGAAGATTTCCGGGTGGTCGAGGGTCACGCGGATGCCGCGCCAGCCCAGGAACGGGTTCTCTTCCTTGATGGGGAAATACGACAGCGACTTGTCGCCGCCGATGTCCAGACTACGCATGGTCACCGGCAGCGGGTGGAAGGCGGCCAACTGTTCACGGTAGATGGCCAGCTGTTCCTTCTCGCTGGGGAAGCGCTGGTTGATCATGAACGGCACTTCGGTGCGGTACAGGCCCACGCCCTCGGCGCCGCGCTGCTGCGCACGGGCCACATCGGCCAGCAGACCGGTGTTGACCCACAGCGGCATGCGGTGGCCGTCGAGGGTCACGCAGGGCAATTCGCGCAGGGCGTCGAGGCCCAGCGCCAGTTGCCGCTCCTCCTCGACCACATCGGCGAACTGCTTGCTGAGGATGTCGCTGGGGTTGGTGTAGACCTCGCCGTGGTAGCCATCGACGATCATCTTGATGCCATCGACCTTGGAGTACGGCAGGTCGACCAGACCCATCACCGTCGGAATGCCCATGGCACGCGCGAGAATGGCGACGTGGGAGTTGCCCGAGCCCAGGACCGACACCAGGCCGACCAGCTTGCCTTCGGGCACCTCGCCGAGCATCGCCGGCGACAGTTCTTCGCTGATCAGGATGGTGTTGTCGGGGTAGACCAGGGTTTGCTGACGCGCCTCCTGCAGGTAGGCGAGCAGGCGCCGCCCCAGGTCCTTGACGTCGGAAGCGCGCTCGCGCAGGTAGGCGTCGTCCATCAATTCGAAACGGTTGACGTGCTCGGTGACGACGTGGCGCAGCGCACCCTGGGCCCATTGCCCGGTCTTGATCACGTTGGTCACTTCGCTGCCCAGCGAAGCGTCGTCGAGCATCATCAGGTACACGTCGAACAGCGCCCGCTCTTCGGGGCGCAGCTGGGTGGCCAGTTTCGCCGACAGGGTGCGCATGTCGTTGCGCACGCCTTCCAGCGCGTTCTGGAACAACGCCAGTTCGGCATCGATGTCACTGACACTCTTGTCGGGCACCACGTCCAGGTCGGCCGGCGGCAGCATGACCACCGCGGTCCCCACGGCCGCGCCGGGCGAGCCGGGCACGCCGACGAAGCGCGCTTCCTGGATGCCCTTGCCCTGACGTCCCAGGCCACGGATCGAACCGGTGGCTTCGGCGTGGGCGATCACCCCCGCCAATTGCGCGCTCATGGTGACCAGAAAGGCTTCTTCGCCCTCGTCGAACTGACGCCGCTCCTTTTGCTGGATCACCAGCACCCCCACCACGCGCCGGTGGTGAATGATCGGCGTACCCAAGAACGACGCGTAGCGTTCCTCGCCGGTTTCGGCAAAGTAGCGATAACGCGGGTGGCCGGCGGCGTTTTCCAGGTTGAGCGGCTCTTCGCGCGTGCCCACCAGGCCCACCAGGCCTTCGTTGGGGGCCATGCTGACCTTGCCGATGGAGCGCTTGTTGAGGCCTTCGGTGGCCATCAGCACGAAGCGATTGGTTTCCAGATCCAGCAGGTACACCGAGCAGACCTGGCTGCCCATGGCTTCCTTGACGCGTTGCACAATGATCCCCAGCGCCGACTTGAGATCCTTGGCGGAGTTGACTTCCTGGACGATCTTGCGCAGCGTATTGAGCATGGCTCGGGGTCGAACTCCGTCGTCAGTCGCGCGAGAGAAGGCGCGGGGCTAGCTCTTTGAGCGCGCGTCTGTAGACCTCGCGCTTGAATGTCACCACCTGGCCCAGCGGGTACCAATAGCTGACCCAGCGCCAGCCATCGAACTCGGGTTTGCCGGTCAGGTCCATGCGCACGCGCTGCTCGTTGGACACCAGGCGCAGCAGGAACCATTTCTGTTTCTGGCCGATGCACAACGGTTGGCTGTGCGTGCGCACCAGGCGTTGGGGTAGACGATAACGCAACCAGCCGCGGGTGCAGGCAAGTATTTCTACATCCTGGCGTTCCAGCCCGACTTCTTCATTCAGCTCGCGGTACAAGGCCTCTTCCGGCGTTTCCTGAGGGTTGATACCCCCTTGCGGAAATTGCCAGGCGTCCTGATTGATACGCCGAGCCCATAGCACCTGACCGGCGTCATTGGTGAGAATGATGCCAACGTTAGGGCGAAAACCATCGGGGTCGATCACGGCAACAACCTCGTAAACGCATGTTCTGGCATTGTTCCACAAAGCCTGTGAAGGCAGCAACGACGCCGCGTAGCTTATGTGCACGCATGTGAAAAGTCCGTATTCTGTGGGCCTTTTCCCCATTTAATGCGAGTCATTTCATGCGCCTGGCCCTATTCGACCTCGACAACACGCTGCTCGGCGGCGACAGCGACCATGCCTGGGGTGATTATCTGTGCGCCCGCGGCATTCTCGATGCCGACACCTACAAGGCACGCAACGACGAGTTCTATCAGGACTACCTGGCAGGCCGTCTGGACTTGAACGAGTACCTGAACTTCACCCTGGAAATCCTCGCGGCGACCGACGTGGCGCAACTGGATGAATGGCATCGCGATTTCATGCGTGACTGCATCGAGCCGATCATGCTGCCCAAGGCCGCCGCCTTGCTGCAACAGCATCGTGACGCGGGTGACAAGCTGGTGATCATCACTGCCACCAACCGCTTCGTCACCGGCCCGATCGCCGAGCGCCTGGGCGTGGAAACGCTGCTGGCCACCGAAGTGGAAAGGGTCGACGGCCGCTACACCGGTCGCAGCTTCGATGTGCCCTGCTTCAAGGAAGGCAAGGTCACGCGCCTGAACCGCTGGCTGGAAGAGAACGGCTACGACCTGCACGACAGTTATTTCTACAGCGACTCGATGAACGATCTGCCACTGCTGGAGCAGGTGACCCACCCGGTGGTCGTCGACCCGGACCCCCGCCTGCACGAAGAAGCCAAACGCCGCGGCTGGAAGGAAATCTCCCTGCGCTGATAACTGCTCACTGCTCGTTGCTCAATGCTCTCTGTGGGAGCGGGCTTGCCCGCGAAGAATCCGCCGCGGTCTGTCTGATCCACCGCGAGGTTCTCTTCGCGGGCAGAGCCCGCTCCCACAGGGATCGTGGCCAACCGTAGGAGCGGTCATCAGCCGCGAAGAATATGCCGCGGTCTGCCTGATACACCGCGGCGCTCTTTTCGCGGGCAGAGGGCTCAGCCGCCCGCCCCGCTCCTACAGGAATCAGGGCCAACCGTAGGAGCGGTCATCAGCCGGGAAGAATACGCCGCGGTCTGCCTGACTGCGCAGCCTCAGGCAGGCTTGGTCACCATCAGCCCGATGATCGACAGCAGCACCACCACTGCCACGGTCGCAATGATCAAGACATTGCGCCGTTTGGCCGCAACGACGACCTCATCGAGCCCTGTCGCCAGACGCAGGCGATTCACCCGGTTGATCAGCAGCAGCCAGACCCCACCGCCGATCACATACAACACCGCGGCAGTGAGAATCCAGGTTTGCCCCAAGGGCCAGCCGACTCGGTGCACCAGCCACCAGCCCGTCACTGGAAAACTCACCAGGCTCACGGCCATGACCACCCAGGCGTACACCCAGGGCCGTTGCAGGGTACTGGCGAAGGGCAGCCGGTCGCCGCCCTTCCAGCTGCGCCAGGCACGGTAGATGACGGCCGCCACGCTGCCCAGCAGCACGACCGTGGCAGCGACGTGAAATACTTTCAGAATCGCCAGGCTTTCCATGACGCGTGATCCCTATGGGCATTGACGATGCATCATCGACAAGCGTAGCAGCCGTCGAGTTCACCCTGTGGGAGCGCGGGGCGGGCGGCTGAGCCCTCTGCCCGCGAATGGCACACCACTGACTCAAGCCAGGCCCTGCATCACTACCCCAGAAACAACTGATAAGCCGGGTTATCCGTCTCGTCCCAGAACGGGTAGCCGATTTCGGCCAGCGCGCCGGCTACCAGATGGCGCTCCTCTTCAGGCACCTGCAGCCCCGCCACCACGCGACCATCGGCCGCGCCGTGGTTGCGGTAGTGGAACATCGAGATGTTCCAGCGCCCGCCCAGCTTGTCGAGGAAGTTGAACAGCGCACCCGGACGCTCCGGGAACTCGAAGCGCAGCACCATCTCGTCGCTGACCCGGACCGCATGGCCGCCGACCATATGGCGAATGTGCAGCTTGGCCAGCTCGTTGTCGGTCAGGTCCAGCACCGGGAAGCCATGGGATTGCAGCGTCTGCACCAGCACCGCCCGCGGATCCCGCTCGGGGTGGGTCTGCACGCCGACGAAAATGTGTGCTTCGTGACCGGTGTGGTAGCGGTAGTTGAACTCGGTGATCTGCCGTTTGCCGATGGCCTCGCAGAACGCCTTGAAGCTGCCCGGACGCTCGGGAATGGTCACAGCGATGATGGCTTCGCGCCCCTCACCCAGCTCGGCCCGTTCGGCCACGTGGCGCAGCCGGTCGAAATTGACGTTGGCGCCCGAATCGATCGCCACCAGAGTCTGCCCCGACACACCTCGTGCCTCGACGTACTTCTTGATCCCCGCCACCCCGAGCGCGCCGGCAGGTTCGGTGATCGAGCGGGTATCGTCGTAGATGTCCTTGATCGCCGCACAGATCTCGTCGGTGCTGACGGTGATCACTTCGTCCACGTGATCCTTGCAGATCTCGAAGGTGTACTGGCCGATCTGCGCCACCGCCACACCGTCGGCGAACAACCCGACCTGCGGCAGCACCACGCGCTCACCGGCACGCATGGCTTGCTGCAGGCAGTTGGAATCGTCCGGCTCGACGCCGATGACCTTGATGCCCGGACGCAGGTATTTGACGTACGCAGCGATGCCCGCGATCAGACCGCCGCCGCCCACCGGCACGAAGATCGCGTCGAGATCGCCCGGATGCTGACGCAGAATCTCCATCGCCACCGTGCCCTGGCCGGCAATGGTGTACGGGTCGTCGTAGGGATGGATGTAGACCATGCCCTGCTCGTCCACCAGCTTGAGCGAATGAGCCAGGGCCTCGGGAAACGAGTCGCCGTGCAGCACCACGATGCCACCGCGCGAACGTACGCCTTCGATCTTGATCTCGGGGGTGGTGTTGGGCATCACGATGGTGGCCTTGATCCCCAGCTCGCGCGCCGCCAGCGCCAGGCCCTGGGCATGGTTGCCGGCCGAGGCGGTGACCACGCCACGAGCCAGTTCCTCTGCGCTGAGCTGTGCCAATTTGTTATAGGCGCCGCGAATCTTGAACGAGAACACCGGCTGCAAGTCTTCGCGCTTGAGCAGAATCTTGTTGTTCAGGCGCTCGGACAGCTGCCCGGCGGGCTGCAAAGGGGTTTCCACCGCAACGTCGTAGACGCGCGAGGTGAGGATCATCTTTACGTACTGTTCGAGCATGGCGGACATCACTGACGATAACGGGCAGGGCCGACGAGTCTAAGCCAACGACCACGGCAAAACCAAGGTTTTGCCCTTATAATGCGCGCCTTCGGGGCCACAACCACTAGAGCCCCAACTGCCGCTGCGGAGCTTGCATGACCCAGGACCAACTCAAACAGGCCGTCGCCCAGGCTGCCGTGGATTTCATTCTGCCCAAGCTGGGCGAAAAGAGCGTCGTCGGCGTGGGCACCGGGTCCACCGCCAACTGCTTCATCGACGCGCTGGCGCAGCACAAGAGTGCCTTCGACGGCGCCGTGGCCAGCTCCGAAGCGACCGCGGCACGGCTCAAGGGCCATGGCATTCCGGTATACGAACTCAACAGCGTGGGCGACCTGGAGTTCTACGTCGACGGCGCGGATGAAAGCGACGAGCACCTGAACCTGATCAAGGGCGGCGGCGCTGCGTTGACCCGCGAGAAGATCGTCGCGGCCGTGGCCACCACGTTCATCTGTATCGCCGACGGCAGCAAGCTGGTGCCGGTGCTGGGCGAGTTTCCGCTGCCGGTGGAAGTCATCCCGATGGCCCGCAGCCATGTCGCGCGCCAGCTGGTGAAACTGGGCGGCGACCCGGTCTACCGCGAGGGCGTGGTGACCGACAACGGCAACATCATCATCGACGTGTACAACATGCAGATCACCGACCCGGTGGCGTTGGAAACACAGATCAACGCCATCGTCGGCGTGGTCACCAACGGCCTATTCGCCGCCCGCCCGGCCGATGTGCTGCTGCTGGGCACCACCGAAGGCGTCAAGACCCTCACCCGCCCCGCCTGAGCCTCGATTGTGGGAGCGGGCTCTGCCCGCGAAGGGCGCGCTGCGGCGTCCCTGACACACCTCAGATGTGGGAGCGGGGCTCCGCCCCGCTCCCACAGGGTCACTGTACAGCCATAAAAAACACATCTATTCATATTCCCAATCGTTAGTTCATTTAAATTTAACAAACGATTAGGGTATATGAACCGGACCACCGGACCTGCGTACATCCAAGCAAGGCGACATACGCCGTGCATGACGTGAGGACGGTATGGTCAACCACTCGATTTCCCGCGAACACCCCCAACCACAGACAACAACCGACAACGGTCCGGCGCTCTTGCCTGCGCAGATCCTGCGCAACGACGCCGACGCACTCGAAGCCGCGCAGGCGCTTGCCGCCAGTGCCCGCACCCACGCTGCCAGGCGAGACCAGCAACGTGAACTGCCCTGGCAAATGATCGAGCAATTCACCGCCAGCGGCCTGGGCAGCATCACCGTGCCACGCGCCTTCGGCGGCCCCGACGTCAGTTTCGTGACCCTGGCCGAGGTCTTCCGGCTCATCAGCGCCGCCGATCCAGCCCTGGGGCAGATCCCACAGAACCATTTCGGCATCTTGCAGATGCTGCGCGGCACCGCCACCGAAGCGCAGCAATACGCGCTATTCACCGCCGTGCTCGAAGGCGCGCGCATCGGCAACGGCGGCCCTGAACGCGGCGCCCGCAACACGTTGGAAATCAACACCCGCATCGTCCGCGACGGTGACGGCGGGCGAATCAGCGGGCAAAAGTTCTACTCCACCGGCGCGCTGTTCGCCCACTGGGTAGCAGTCAAGGCCGTGGACGATGAACAGCGTCTGGTCATGGCGTTCGTACGCCGCGGCACACCGGGCCTGCGCATCGTCGACGACTGGTCGGGCTTCGGCCAGCGCACCACCGCCAGCGGCACTGTCCTGCTCGAAAATGCGCACGTACCCGACACCCATGTGGTGCATATCTGGCGCCAGGCACAGCAACCGAACATTCAGGGCGCCGTGTCGCAACTGATGCAGGCCGCCATCGACGCCGGCATTGCCGAAGCAGCGATCGACGACACCATCGCCTTCGTCCGGGAAAAATCGCGCCCGTGGATCGATGCCGGGGTCGAGCGCGCCAGCGACGATCCGTTCGTGGTCGCCGACATCGGTCGCCTGAAGCTGGAACTGCACGCCGCGCAGGCACTGCTGCGCAAGGCCGCCCGCGTGCTCGACCAGATTGGCCAGGGGCCGGTGGACGCCGCCCTCGCCGGCCGGGCCTCGATCGCCGTGGCCGAGGCCAAGGTGATCACCACCGAAATCGCCTTGCAGGCCAGTGAAAAGCTTTTCGAGCTGGCCGGCAGCCGCGCCACCCTCGCCGAGTTCAACCTCGACCGTCACTGGCGCAACGCCCGCGTGCACACCCTGCACGATCCCGTGCGCTGGAAATATCACGCCGTCGGCGCCTATCACCTGAACGGCAGCCTGCCTGCACGCCATTCCTGGATTTGACCAGACCGCTGGAGATCAGCATGAGCTCATTGCCCCACCCCCTCGACGGCGTCGCACGCATCGCCAACGATCAGCAGGCGCTGGACGTCGCCCGGCAGCTGGCCCCCCAGTTGCAGCGCGACAGCGCCCTGCGCGACCGCGAGCGGCAGCTGCCCCACGCCGAACTGACGCTGTTCTCCCGCTCTGGCCTGGGCGGCATCAGCGTGCCCAAGGCGTTCGGCGGAGCCGGTGTGTCCAACGTGACCCTGGCCCAGGTCATTGCCCTGTTGGCGGCTGCCGACGGCTCGCTGGGACAGATCCCACAGAATCATTTCTATGCCCTGGAAGTGCTGCGCATCAACGGCAGCCCGGCGCAGCAGCAGCGCTTGTACAGCGATGTGCTGGCAGGCCAGCGGCTGGGCAACGCCCTGGCCGAACTCGGCACCCGCACCGCCCACGACCGCACGACTCGCCTGACCCGCGACGGCGACGGCTTCCGCATCAATGGCCGCAAGTTCTACGCCACCGGCGCGCTGTATGCCCAATGCATTCCCACTTCGGTGATCGATGAACAGGGCGTACAGCAACTGGCCTTCGTGCCCGCCGACAGTGCCGGGGTCCAGGTCATCGACGACTGGAGCGGCTTCGGCCAGCGCACCACGGGCAGCGGTTCGGTGGTGTTCGACAACGTCTGGGTCAGCGCCGACGCCATCGTGCCGTTTCAAAGCGCGTTCGAACGGCCCACCACGGTCGGCCCGTTCGCGCAGATTCTCCACGCCGCGATCGACACCGGCATTGCGCGCGGGGCGTTCGAGGACGCCTTGCAGTTCGTCCGCACCCGTACCCGGCCGTGGATCGACGCCACCAGCGACAAGGCTGTCGAAGATCCGCTGTCGCTGAAGAGCTTCGGCCATCTGGCGATCCGTCTGCATGCTGCCGAAGCGCTGCTGGAGCGGGCCGGCGAAATCCTCGACAAGGCCCAGGCCGAGCCCACCGCCGAACACGTCGGCGCCGCCTCGATTGCCGTGGCCGAAGCCCGCGCCCTCAGCACCGAGATTTCCCTGGCCGCCGGCAGCACCCTGTTCGAACTCGCCGGTAGCCAGGCCACCCTGGCCGAGCACGGCCTGGACCGGCACTGGCGCAACGCCCGCGTGCACACCCTGCACGACCCGGTGCGCTGGAAGTACCACGCCATCGGCAACTACTACCTCAACGACCAGTTGCCACCACGCCGGGGGACCATCTGATGAGCAAGAAGCAGATCCTGCTCAACGCCTTCAACATGAACTGCGTGGGCCACATCAACCACGGCCTGTGGACCCATCCGCGCGACACTTCGAGCCAGTACAAGACCTTGGAATACTGGACCGAGCTGGCCCAATTGCTGGAGCGCGGTCTGTTCGATGGCCTGTTCATCGCCGACATCGTCGGGGTCTACGACATCTATCAGGATTCGGTCGATGTGACCTTGAAGGAGTCGATCCAGCTACCGGTCAACGACCCGTTGCTGCTGGTATCGGCCATGGCCGCGGTCACCCGCCACTTGGGTTTCGGCCTGACCGCCAACCTCACCTACGAAGCGCCCTATCTGTTCGCCCGACGCCTGTCCACGCTCGATCACCTGACCCGCGGCCGGGTCGGCTGGAACATCGTCACCGGCTACCTGGACAGTGCGGCCAAGGCCATGGGCCTGACCCAACAGGTGGAGCACGACCGCCGTTACGATCAGGCCGACGAATACCTGGAGGTGCTCTACAAACTCTGGGAAGGCAGCTGGGAAGACGACGCCGTCGTCGAAGACCGCGAGCGGCGCATCTACGCCCAGCCGGAAAAGGTCCACAAGGTGCAGCATGAAGGCGAGTTCTACCGGGTCCAGGGTTACCACCTCTGTGAACCCTCGCCACAGCGCACACCGCTGCTGTTCCAGGCCGGCAGCTCGGCACGGGGCCTGCAGTTCGCTGGTCAGCATGCCGAATGCGTGTTCATCAGCGGACAGAACAAGCAGGCCACCCGCGCCCAGGTGGACAAGGTCCGCGACGCAGCCCGCGCAGCCGGCCGCGATCCGCAGGCCGTAAAGGTCTTCATGGGCATCACGGTCATCGTCGCTGCCACCGAGGCCCAGGCCTGGGCCAAGCATGATGAATACTTGAGCTACGCCAGCGCCGAGGCCGGCGTCGCCCACTTTGCTGCCTCCACCGCGATCGACTTTGCCCGCTACGAACTCGACGAGCCCATTCAGTACGTGAAGGGCAACGCCATCGAATCGGCCACCAAGACCCTGCAGAACAACGACTGGACCCGCCGCAAACTGCTCGACCAGCACGCTCTGGGCGGACGCTACATCACCTTGGTCGGCGACCCGGAACAGGTTGCCGACGAACTCGAAGCCTGGATCGCGGAGACCGGCCTGGACGGGTTCAACCTGACCCGCACGGTCACTCCGGAAAGCTACGTCGACTTCATCGATCTGGTGATCCCCGTGCTGCAGGCGCGCGGTTCGTACAAGACCGCCTATGCCCAGGGCACGTTGCGCGAAAAGGTCTTCGGCCAAGGCCCGGGGTTGCCCGAGGGACATGCCGGTTTCGGTTACAAGCGCGGTGCCTGACCGGGCCTCTTCGCGGGCAGAAGGCCCAGCCGCCCGCCCCGCTCCCACAATTAACGAGCGCACGCTCATGTGGGAGCGGGCTCTGCCCGCGAAGAGGCCCTCCCCAATCCCACAAAACCAATGGACCAACACCATGCTCAAACCCACCCTGCTACTCGCCCTCACCCTCCTCACCGGCCTGGCCCACGCCGCCGATGACAAGCCCCTGATCGTCGGCACCACCGCCGCCTTCGCCATTCCCCTGGAAACCGCCGTGGAGGAAGCCAAGAAAGAGGGCCTGACCGTCAAACTGGTGGAATTCACCGACTGGATCGCACCCAACGTCAGCCTCGCCGCCGGCGACATCGACGTGAACTACTTCCAGCACATCCCCTTTCTGGAAAACGCCAACACCCAGGCCGGCACCGACCTGGTGCCCTATGCACCGGGCATCATCAACAACGTCGGGCTGTACTCCAAACGCTATAAAAGCTTCGACGAGCTGCCCAAGGGCGCCAGCGTGGCCATCGCCAACGACCCGATCAATAGTGGTCGCGGCCTGCAACTGCTGGCCAAGGCCGGCTTGATCACCCTCAAGCCGGGGGTTGGCTACAAAGCCACCGAAGACGACATCCTCACCAACCCCAAGGGCATCAAGATTCTTCAGGTCGAAGCGGTGCAACTGGTGCGCGCCTACGACGACGCCGATCTGGTGCAGGGCTACCCGGCCTACATCCGCCTGGCCAAGACCTTCGATGCCGGCTCGGCCTTGCTGTTCGACGGCCTCGACCATCCCGAGTACGTGATCCAGTTCGTGATCAAGCCCGAGCGCAAGGATGATCCGCGCCTGGCCAAGTTCGTGGATATCTACCAACACTCGCCGGTCGTGCGCGCTTCGCTCGACAAGATCAACGGCAAGCTCTACCAAGTCGGCTGGAAGGAGTGAGTATGCCCACCACCAATGTCCAACGCCGGCTGGCCGATACCGCCGGCCTTGCCCGGCAGCCTGCCGAAACCCTGGAGCTGCACCCGCAACTGGCCAACAGCTTGGTGCGCTTCATCGGCGTCGGCAAGACCTATGAGGGCGCGCAGGGTCCGGTGCAGGCCCTGCAAGGTATCGACCTGACCATCGAGCGCGGTGAAGTGTTCGGCATCATCGGCCGCAGCGGCGCCGGCAAGTCGTCGCTGATCCGCACCATCAACCGGCTGGAACAGCCCAGCAGCGGGCGCGTACTGATCGATCAGGTGGACATCGGTGATTTCGACGAGGATCGCCTGGTGGCGCTGCGGCGACGCATCGGCATGATCTTCCAGCACTTCAATCTGATGTCGGCGAAAACCGTGTGGCAGAACGTCGAGCTGCCACTCAAGGTCGCCGGCGTGCCCCAGGCCGAGCGCTGGCGCAAGGTCGGTGAACTGCTGGAACTGGTCGGCCTGCAGGGCAAGCGCGACGCGTACCCGGCGCAGCTGTCCGGCGGGCAGAAGCAGCGCGTCGGCATTGCCCGCGCGCTGGTCCACGACCCGCAGATCCTGCTGTGCGATGAAGCCACTTCGGCGCTGGATCCGGAGACCACCGAATCGATCCTGGCGCTGCTGCGCGACATCAACCGGCGCCTGGGGCTGACGATTATTTTGATCACCCACGAAATGGCCGTGATCCGTGCCATCTGCGACCGCGTGGTGGTGCTCGAGGGCGGCCAGGTGGTCGAGCAGGGGCCGGTGTGGCAGGTCTTCGGCGACCCTCGGCATGAGGTCAGCCGCACTCTGCTGGCACCGTTGCAACACGGCCTGTCCGATGAGCTGCGAGCACGTCTGCGCAGTACGGCGCCGACACCCGAGGCCGCGCTGGTGTTGCGCCTGGGCGTGACCGGGGCACAGACGGGTGAAGCGGATCTGTCCTCGCTGTTCAACCTGCTGGGCGGGCAGGTCAGCCTGCTGCAGGGCGGGATCGAACGCATTCAAGGGCGGGCGCTGGGCAGCCTGGTCGTGGCGGTGAGCAATTCGCCCCATGACCGTGAGCATCTGCTGCAGCGCGCCCGGCAATGGGCGCAACAGGTAGAGGAGCTGGGCTATGTGGTTTGACCGTCTACTGCAGGGCGCCCTCGACACCTTGTTGATGGTGGGCGTTTCGTCGTTGATCGCGTTGCCGGTGGGAGTCGTGATGGCGGTGGTGCTGGTCACCAGCGACCGAGGCGGCATCTACCAGGCGCCGGCGCTGAACCGCGTGCTGGGCGCGTTCGTCAATCTGTTCAGGTCGGTGCCGTTCCTGATCCTGATGGTGGCGCTGATCCCGTTCACTCGGTTGATCGTAGGGACCACCTATGGGGTGTGGGCGGCGGTGGTGCCGTTGACCATCGCTGCGACGCCGTTCTTTGCGCGCATTGCCGAGGTCAGTTTGCGTGAGGTCGACCATGGCCTGATCGAGGCTGCGCAGGCCATGGGCTGCCGACGCTGGCATATCGTCTGGCATGTGCTGCTGCCCGAGGCAAGGCCCGGCATCGTCGCCGGTTTCACCATCACCGTGGTGACCATGATCAACTCATCGGCCATGGCCGGCGCCATCGGTGCCGGTGGACTGGGCGACATCGCCTACCGCTACGGCTACCAGCGTTTCGACAGCCAGATCATGCTGACGGTGATCGTGCTGCTGGTGGCCCTGGTGACCTTGATCCAGTTCAGCGGCGACCGGCTGGCGCGGGTGCTCAACAAGCGCTAGTCGCAAGACCGCAGCGCCCCCTTCGCGGGCAGAGCCCGCTCCCACATAACGCGTTCCTTGTGGGAGCGGACTCTGCCCGCGAAGAGGCCCTACCAGACACCTCAAATCATCAAGCCTCCTTCCCCTCGCCCTCACCTTCCTTGATCCGATACCAGGCCACATACAGCGCCGGCAGGAACAACAGGGTCAGCAAGGTCGCCACCACGATCCCGCCGATCATCGCGTAGGCCATCGGCCCCCAGAACACCTCACGAGCGATCGGGATCATGCCCAAACTGGCCGCCGCTGCGGTGAGCAGTATCGGCCGACGACGATGCTCGGTCGCCTCCAGCACCGCGTCCCACGGCTTGTAGCCATCACGCTCGTAGGCATCGATCTGGGTCACCAGAATCACCGAGTTGCGGATGATGATACCGATCAGGGCCAATATCCCCAGGATCGCCACGAAGCCCATGGGCGTCCCGGTCGGCACCAACGCCAACACCACGCCGATGATGCCCAGTGGCGCCACGCTGGCCACCAGGAACATCTTCTGCACACTGTGCAGCTGAATCATCAGGAAGGTCGCCATCAGGAACAGCATCAACGGCACCACCTTGGCGATCGGGCCCTGCGCCTTGCCGCTTTCCTCGACCGTACCGCCGGTAGCCACCTTGTAGCCCACCGGCAGGTCTGCGGCGAATTTTTCGATCTCGGGCTTGAGCTGGGCCACCAGGTCGGTCGGCTGGATATCGTCGCTGACCGCCGCCTTCAAGGTGATGGTCGGCAGGCGATCACGCCGCCACACCAGCGGCTGCTCCAGCTCGTAGCGCACGGTGGCGAACGCCAAGAGCGGAATCGACGTCCCGCTGGGCGTGACGATCTGCAGGTTCTGCAGGGTTTCCGGCGAGCCGCGCTCGGCATCGTTGGCCCGGCCCACCACGTTGACCAGGTAGATATCGTCGTTGACCTGAGTCACCGCCGAACCGCTGACGATGGTGTTCATCAGCTTCGCCACGTCCTCGGACGACAACCCCAACTGCCGGGCCTTGTCCTGGGCGATGTCGATGCGCAGCACTTTGCCTGGCTCGTTCCAGTCGTAGATCATTTCGCCGATGTGCGCGTTGTGGTCCAGCAGGGTGGCCAGCTCGATGGCGTGCTTGCGCACCTGATCGATGTCCTTGCCGCTGACCCGGTACTGGATCGGCCTCCCCACGGGTGGGCCCATTTCCAGCGCCTGAACATAGGTGCCGATGCCCACGAAGTCGTCACGCAGACGCTTTTTCAGACGCTCGGTCAAGGCCCCGCGCTCTTCCAGACCCTTGCTGACGATCACCAACTGGGCGTAGTACGGGTTCTCCAGTTGCTGGTCCAGGGGCAGATAGAAACGAATCGCGCCCTGACCGATGTAGGTGCTCCAGCGGACGATGTCCGGATCATCCTTGAGCGTCGCTTCCAGGCGATCGACCGCCTGGCGCGTCTCATTGATCGAGGCATTCTGCGGCAGGTTCAGGTCCACCAGAATTTCCGGCCGGTCGGACGAGGGGAAGAACTGGTTCTGCACAAAGCGCATGCAGAACAGCGCTGCGGCGAACAGCAGCAAGGTGCCGATGATCGTCAGCCAACGGTGGCGCATGCAGCCCAGCAGTCCGCTGTGGAACCAGCGCGCGACGCGCCCGGGCTGCTCCGGCTTGGGTTTGACGTTCTTGCTCAGGATATGCACGCCGATGACCGGCGCGAACAGCACCGCCACCACCCACGACACCAGCATGGCCACCGCAATCACGGCAAACAGGGTGAAGGTGTACTCACCTGCCGAGCTGGCGTTCAAACCGATCGGCACGAAGCCCGCCACGGTGACCAGCGTGCCGGTGAGCATCGGGAATGCAGTCGAGGTGTAGGCGAAGGTAGCCGCTTCCTCCTTGCTGTCACCTGCCTCCAGGCGGGTGACCATCATCTCCACGGTGATCATCGCATCGTCGACCAGCAGGCCCAGGGCGATGATCAACGCCCCCAGGGAAATACGCTGCATGGTGATGCCGCTGTACTCCATGAACACGAAGACCATGGCCAGCACCAGCGGAATCGAGCAGGCCACGACCAGACCGGCGCGCACGCCGAGGCTGACGAAGCTGACGATCAGCACGATCACCACGGCCTCGAACAGCGCGCTGGTGAACCCACCGACCGCCTTCTCGACCACCTCGGCCTGGTCCGACACCTTGTGCACGCCCACGCCCACGGGCAGCTGCGCGGTCAACTCGTCCATGCGCTTGTGCAGCGCGGTACCGAATTCCTGAATGTTGCCGCCGTCCTTCATGGCGATGGCCAGGCCGATGGCAGGTTGGCCGTTGTAGCGGAACATCGGCGCGGCCGGGTCCTTGTAGCCACGTTCGATGTCGGCGATGTCGGTCAGCCGATAGAAACGGTCGTTGAGCCTGAGATTGACCGTTTCCAGGTCCTTCTCCGACTTGAACTGCCCCGAGGTTCGCACCGAAATGCGCTCCGGTCCCGCCTCGATCACACCGGCCGGGGTCACCGCGTTCTGCGCCTGAAGCGCACCCACCACCTGTTGCTGATCCAGACCCAGTGCTGCGAGTTTGCGCGTGGAGAAATTCAGGTAAATGACTTCGTCCTGCTGACCTACCAGCTGCACCTTGCCCAGGTTGTCGACCTGGCGAATCTCGGCACGCACCTGCTCCACGTAATCGCGCAGCTGACGCATGCTCAGGCCGTCGGCGGTGAAGGCATAGATGGAGCCGAACACGTCACCGAATTCGTCGTTGAACGACGGCCCCTGCAAGCCTTGGGGAAAGGTCCCGCGAATGTCGTCGACCTTCTTGCGCACCTGGTACCAGATCTGCGGAATCGCCTTGGCATTGGTGGTATCGCGCAGGTACACGAACACAGTGGATTCGCCAGGGCGCGTGTAGCTCTTCACGTAGTCCAGCGAGTCCAGCTCTTCGAGCTTCTTCTCGATGCGGTCGGTGACCTGCTTGAGCGTTTCTTCTTGCGTCGCCCCGGGCCAGCGGCTCTGGATGACCATGGTCTTGATGGCGAACGCCGGGTCTTCTTCACGGCCCAGATTGAAATAGGAAAACACGCCCATCAGCAGGCCGACGAACATCAGGTACCAGACGAAGGACTGGTGCTTGAGCGCCCAGTCGGACAGGTTGAAACTTCCCTTCATTGCCGGCTCGCCTCGTCCAGTTTGATTTTCTGCCCAGGTTTCAGGCTATTGACGCCCGCGCTGACCACGCGCTCGCCCGCCTGCACACCGCTGCCCACCACCACGACGCCACGGTCGCGGCTGAGCACGGTGACCTGTTGCGGGTTCACGGTCTTGTTCTGGACGTCCACCCGCCACACCTGGGTCTTGCCGTCGATCTCCTGCACGGCGGTTTCCGGCAGCTCCAGGCGCCGCGCGATGCTTGAACTCAAGGTGACGCTGATCGCCGTCCCCAGGCGCAGGCCCGCAGGGCTCTCACGCAGGGTCAGGCGTGCGCGACGGGTACGCGTGGAGCTGTCGGGGCGTGGCTCCAGCTCGCGCAAGGTGCCCATGGCCGCAACGCTGGGGTCAAGCTGGGACTGCACGTGGAATTCCACGCCCTCAGGCAGGGTCTCGGCGAGCCCGGCGGGCAGGTCGATGACCGCCTCCTTGACGTCGGGACGAGCGAGAACCACCACTTCTTCACCGGCGCTGACCACCTGCCCGACTTCCACCTTCCACTGGTTGACCACCGCGGCATGGTCGGAACGCAGTTCGCTGTAGCTCAGCTGGTCCTTGGCCTGGCTGACGGCGGCCTTGGCCTGATCGAGCGAAGACTGCGCGGTTTTCAGGTCGGTCTGGGCGATGTCCAGCCCGGCCTGCGCACCGACGCCACGGTCGAACAGCTCCTGCTGGCGCCGCGCGTTGGCCTGGGCATTGATGAACTGCGCCTGGACGCGGGCCAGATCACCCTGGTTGGCGCGCAACTGATTCTGCTGGTCAGTCGGGTCGAGAGTGGCCAGCAACTGGTTTTTCTCCACCTGACTGCCGACATCCACCGCGCGGCGGGCAATGCGTCCGGACACGCGGAAACCCAAGGTGCTTTCATAGCGCGCCTGGATATTACCGGCGAAGCGACCCAGGCTTTGCTGGTCCAGGCCCTTGACCTCCACCGACAACACCGGACGGATCAGCTCGGGGGCCGGCTCTTCCTTCGAGCAGCCTGACAACAACAGCACGGCCGCAGACAACGCGATCACCGCTTTCATGGCTGACGCTCCTGGGCAATTTCCACCTGCATGTCGGGGTGCAACAACTGACCACCGGCCACCACCACGCGGTCGCCATTGTTCAAGCCGTTGGCGATCACCACCTTGGCGGTCAGGTAACGGCCCACCTCGACCTTGCGCAGGCTGACCTTGTCGCCTTCCCCGACCACCCACACGGCAGGCTCTTCAATGTCCTTGGTCAGCGCCGACCACGGCAGTTCGACGCTGGTCTTGCCCGGACCATCGAGCGAGGCGTTGACCACCGACCCCAGATCCATGCCCTTGGGCACGCCCTGCAGGGCAATCTTGACGCGCACCGTGCCGGTCTGCGCGGACACCGCCGGAGTGACTTCGCGCACGGTGCCGGTGGTCTTGATCGCCGGGTCGTCGAGCAGGCTGACGGTGATCGGCTGCTGTCCACCCGGCTGGGCGAACAGCGATTCATACACATCGAAGACCGCATCGCGGTCGCCATCGCGGGCCAGACCGAAGATCGGCGCGGTGGCTTGCACCACCTGGCCCACCTCGGCCTGGCGCGCGGTGATCACGCCCGGGGCATCGGCCACCAGGTCGGTGTAGCTCAACTGCTCGCGAGCGTTGGCCAACTGGGCACTGGCCGCTGCCAGTGAGCTCTGCGCACCGCGCAGCGCCGCCTGGGCGGAGTCGTATTCACTCTGGCTGGTATAGCCTTTGGGCAGCAGCTTCTGCTGACGCACGAAGGCCGCCGAGGTCTGCTTCACGCGGGCCTGTTCGGCGGCCACCGCAGCCTTGGCCGAGTCGACGTTGGTCTGCAGGTCCTTGGGATCGAGGCGGGCCAGGACTTGCCGCGCGCTGACGTGGTCGCCCACATCCACCATGCGCTGGATGATCTTGCCGCCAACGCGGAACGACAACTGGGTCTGGATGCGGGCCTGCACATCGCCAGTAAGATTGACGGCGGCGGCGAATTCGCCGCTCCGCACATTCTCCACGCGCACGCGTGGGTGCGTCGGCTCGATAGGCTTGTCTTCACCACAGCCGGTCAGCGCGATGAACAAGAGACCAACCCCTACAACCTTCCAACGAGGACCAGCCATGCAGGCTCCTTTGCGTGCGCTGTGATGCTAGGTGTGTATGCGACTGTGAGCCGAGTTCTAGGTTCATTTGCCGGGGAGGGCCCCGTCCGGACACAGCAAAACGCCGACACTGTACAAGCTGTCGGCGCTCAGGTGAACCGTCGTGACGCTCGGAATCAGAACGCTGGCAATACTGCGCCGCTGTACTTCTTCTCGATGAATGCCTTCACTTCCGGGCTGGTCAGCGCCTTGGCCAGCTTCTGCATGGCCGGGCTGTCCTTGTTGTCCGGACGGGCCACCAGGAAGTTCACGTAAGGCGAATCCGAACCTTCGATGACCAAGGCGTCCTTGGCCGGGTTCAGGCCCGCTTCCAGTGCATAGTTGGTGTTGATCATGTCCAGGTCAACCTGATCCAGCACGCGCGGCAGCATCGCCGATTCCAGTTCCTTGAACTTGAGGTTCTTGGGGTTGCTGGCGATGTCCTTCGGAGTGGCCAGAGCGTTGCTCGGATCCTTCAGGGTGATCAGGCCGGCTTTCTGCAGCAGGATCAATGCACGGCCGCTGTTGCTGCCCTCGTTGGGAATGGCCACGGTTGCGCCGTCCTTGAGTTCGCTCAGCGATTTGACCTTCTTGGAGTAACCGCCGAAGGGCTCGACGTGCACGCCGATCACGGTGACCAGGTTGGTGCCCTTGCCCTTGTTGAAGCTTTCCAGGTACGGCAGGGTCTGGAAGTAGTTGGCGTCCAGACGTTTCTCGTTGACCTGCACGTTGGGTTGCACGTAGTCGGTGAAGACCTTGATGTCCAGGTCAACGCCTTCCTTGGCCAGGGTCGGCTTGATCAGCTCGAGGATCTCGGCGTGGGGAACCGGTGTGGCCGCGACCACGAGTTTGTCTGCCGCGTTGGCCAGGCCGAAAGACAGGGAGGCCGCCAGAGCGGTGAACAGCAAAGCCTTCTTCATGCTAAGTCCTTGAAATTGGGTGCCGGCGGCAGCAAATGGCCAGCCTTGCGCGGACAATACCCGGAATTAATATTCCTACAAATACCTTTTAGTTCGCCTCTTATGCCTTTTTGTGCAAACGCTCTAGGTGGCGGGTCAGCACTGCAGCCAAGGCCGTCGGGTCGACGTGCTCGAGCGCCTGTGCCAGTTGCCGTTCGATATGCTCCAAGGTGTCTGCTGCCGAGGGCAGACTGAGATGCTCGGGAAGGATCTCGTCGCCGCTGCTCACCAGCAGGGCAAAATGGATGACGTTTTCCAGCTCGCGGGTGTTGCCGGGCCAGTCGTGTCGCTCCAGCACCTGCTGCGCCTGGGTGCTGATCAGCGGCACCGCCAGGTTCAGGCGATGGCTGTAGATGCCCAGGAAGTACTCGGCCAGGGCCAGAATATCGCCGATCCGCTCACGCAACGGCGGCAGCGTCAGGCGGCCTTCGCCCAGATAGGCATACAGGCGCTCGTTGAATTTGCCAGCCGCCACGGCCTGGGCCAGATCGATGCTCGACGCGGCCACCAGGCGCACGTCCACCGGATTGGGCTGGGCCGCGCCGACGCGCGTGACTTCGTGGGTTTCCAGTGCCGCGAGCAGCTTGGTCTGGATGGCCAGCGGCAGGTCGGCGATCTCGTCCAGGTACAGCGTGCCTCCGTTGGCCGAGCCGAACCAGCCGGCCCGGCTGCTGGCCGTACCGCTGTGGGCGCCTGCGCTGTAGCCGAACAGTTCGGCATCGGCGTAGGTCGGGCTGATCGCACCGCAGTTGACCGACACGAACAGCCCACCGCGATCACTGGCCCGGTGAATGTGCCGGGCGAGTAGCTCCTTGCCGGTCCCGCTCTCGCCATGGATCAGCACCGGCAACGCCTTGGGCGCCAGCCGTTCGAGCTCCTCGCGCAAGCGCCGCGAGCGCGGGTCGACGAACACCAGTGCCTTGGCACGAATGCTCAGCGGGCTCTTGTCGGCGTCGGGAAAGGTCAGCAGCGGCTGGCCGAAGGTGTCGTGGTATGCAGTCATGGGCAAAGCTCCCACCGGCCTGAACGCAGGCGGCGTACTCGGTTTTCAGGCAATCAGGCGCGCAGCTGGGTGTGCTGGTCCATGCGACTCTGCAGGCGGTACAGGTAGGCGAAACCCTGTTCCCAGCGCTGATGCCCGGACTTGACGTTGATATGTCCAGCACCCGCCAGGATGCCCGCTTCGGCCCCCCAGTCGCGGGCCAGTTGCAAGGCCCGTGGGGCGCTGGCGGCTGGGTCGTTGTCCGAGCCCACCACTTGGCTGGGGAACGGCAACAGGTGCTTGGGGATCGGTGCAAAGTTGCGCAGGGCCGGTGAGCAGGCTGGCCGCTCGACATCCGCTGGCGCCACCAGCAAAGCGCCACGGACCTTGCGCAGCGAAACCAGCGACGCGTCGGCCGACCAGTGTGCAACCGTCACGCAGCCCAGGCTGTGGGCAATGAGAATCACCGGATCGGCGCTGGCATTCACAGCCCGGTCCAACGCTGCCACCCAGTCTTCACACCGAGGCGTGAGCCAATCGTCCTGCTCGACCCGCGCGCTGTTGGGCAGGCTTCGTTGCCAGTGGCTTTGCCAATGGTCATCGGGCGAGCCCTGCCAGCCTGGCACGATCAGATAGCGGATCGACTCATTGCGCATGGGATGCGCCTCCTGCAAACGTTGCGTTGGAGGCCAGTATAGGGAAAGGAGTTATACGCGTTAAGGAATAAGAAGCTATTTGGTAATAACAAAATATTCCATTGATGCGCCACATCAAACCCAGACGCGGCTCGCGCCGCTGCTACAGGTGGGCGCGCTCTCCCCGCGGCGCGGCGCGCGGCCGGCCGGCGGGCCCAGCGGGACGTCTTGCCCGACCCCCGCCTCCTATACCCCACCGGCCCCCGCGGCCACAAAGGAGCGCCGGCTATTCGCGGCGGGGGTCAGCCCACGCACAACATGTCCGCGGCGCTGACCACGCATAGAGACGTCCG
>NZ_LGIR01000015.1:0-238208 GCF_001187875.1 Pseudomonas sp. RIT-PI-a | reverse complement strand
GGGGATCTGGATCTGCGGGTTTTGAGCTCAAGCGAGCCTGTGGTGTTGAAGGAGTTGGTGCGCACCCTCTTTCTGTTCTGCTACGCCCGCGCTTTGCGGCCGAGGGGGGAATTGCATTGGGGGTGCGGGGTGTCTGAGGGACCGCATGTACCGCCGACGCGGCTTGCGCCGCTGCTACAGGAGCGCGGGGCTGTGTAGCAGCGGCGCGAGCCGCGTCGGCGGTCGTGCGGTGTCTGTGGATTACCCTGAGGCGTTACAGGACTTCCAGCAGTTCCACGTCGAACACCAGCACGCTGTGTGGCGGGATGCTACCGACGCCCTGGGCGCCGTAGGCCAGTTCGCTGGGAACGTGCACGCGCCATTTGCTGCCGGCAGGCATCAGTTGCAGGGCTTCGGTCCAGCCGGCGATCACGCCGTTGACCGGGAACTCGGCCGGCTCGCCACGGTTGTAGGAGCTGTCGAACACGGTGCCGTCGGTCAGGGTGCCGTGGTAGTGAACGCGCACGGTGCTGTCGCCGGACGGCTTGCTGCCTTCGCCGGTGCTCAGCACTTCGTACTGCAGGCCACTGGCCGTGGTGGTGATTTCGGCACGCTTGGCGTTTTCCGCCAGGTACGCCTTGCCTTCGCCTGCTGCGGCTTCGGCCTTGGCCTGCTGCTCGGCCTGCATGATCTCGCGGATGACCTTGAAGCTGGCATTCAGCTCTTCTTCGCTCACACGGCTTTCATGGCCACGGAACGCGTCGGTCAGGCCAACCAGAATGGCTTCCAGGCTCACGCCCGGTGGCGGGTTGTCGCGCAGCTGGCCGCCCAACTGGCGGCCAATGCCATAGCTCACGCGGGTTTCGTCGGTCGACAATTGTACTTCGGACATCACACTGCTCCGCTGCGGGGCCGCGCTTGGGTCTTCATGCGGGGATGAAGGGCGCGCCCGGATAAAAGGGCGAGCAGACTAGCACACTGCGTGCCCGCACTTCAGCAGCGCGGGCTGTGCCAGCGCGCGGCACAGGTGGCCTCAGTGCTTGGTCAGCTTGTCCAGATAGCCCATGGCGAAAGCCGAGACGACGAAGGTCATGTGGATGATCACGTACCACATCAGGTACTGCGGCTCGATGTTCTTGGCATCCATGAACACGCGCAACAGGTGGATGGAGGAAATGGCCACGATCGAGGCGGCTACCTTCATCTTCAGGGAAGAGGAATCCATCTTGCCCAGCCAGCTGAGCTTCTCTACGCCATCTTCGATGTCCAGCTGCGAAACGAAGTTCTCATAGCCGGAAATCATCACCATCACCAGCAGGCCGCCCACCAGTGCCATGTCGATGAGCGAAAGCAGCACCAGAATCACTTCGGATTCGGCCATGGCGAAGATGTTGGGCAGGACGTGGAAGATTTCCTGGAAGAATTTCAGGGCCAGCGCCAGCAGTCCCAGCGACAGGCCGACGTAGATCGGCGCCAGCAACCAGCGCGAGGCGTACATGGCTTTTTCGATGAAGCGTTCCATTGAGACTCACAGGGTGGTGGTGGAAATTGGAGCCGATTATAGCCACGCGCAGGACAAAGCACGACGTGCGACGGTGTGTCGCAGCCGTGTGCAATGTAGGCGGATCAGTGTTCAGGGAGCCGGTAGCGAACGCTCGGCGTGCCACGTTGCCCGTTGAGTGCGCGCAACTGGCGTTGCAGGTGCACGGCCCACATCTGTGGGTCGTCACTGAGGCGGTAACCGTGCAGGGTAAGGCTGTCGACGATAGCCTCCAGCACCGCTTCGGCGGCCAGCCGACCGTGGAAAGGTCCCTGTGCCTTGAGTGCGCTGGGTTGCTCACCTGCCATGCCGGCAGCGAACAACAGGGTCCACAGTCCGTTGTCTCCGGCCAGCGGGCGAACGCTGCATTCGATCCGGGTCATCAGGCCCAGGCATTGACGGTTGAGGCTCAGGCTGCGGGCCATGGCCACCCTCCTCTGGCATACACCATTGCCCCGTAGAGCCAGGAGCGGCTCGCGAGGGGTCATGATTGGAGCATAGAAGGGATTGACCGCTGGCCCTGGTTCAGCTGACGGGTGGCTCGGCCCGCCAGCTGCAACGTGATTCAGCCGGGGTCTATACCGTTGGCCGGACCTCGACCAGTTCTTCCAGCGCCTGTTCCTTTTCGGCTTCCTTGAGGTCCTCTTCGCTGATCATTTCCGCGATGACTCGCAGCCGCTCCACCACACGGGCGTTGATGCTGCCCTCGGGGAATGCGCCGTTCTCGTCGGGCTCACCGGCAGGCTCGCCCGCCAGCAGGCTCAGCGCCTCGTCGGCCTGGCGCACGGCGTAGACATGGAACTTGCCGTCACGCACCGCCTGCAGGACTTTTTCGTCGAGCATCAAGGTGGCCACGTTGGCCTGGGGAATGATCGCGCCCTGCTCGCCGGTCAGGCCACGGGCCTCGCACAGACGGAAGAAGCCCTCGATTTTCTCGTTGACGCCCCCCACAGCCTGCACTTCACCGAACTGATTGATCGAGCCGGTGATCGCGAAACACTGCTTGAGCGGCATCTTCGAAAGCGCCGAGATCAAGGTGCAGGCCTCGCCCAGAGACGCGCTGTCGCCATCCACGTACCCGTAGGACTGCTCCAAGGCGATGCTGGCAGAAATGGCCAGGGGAAACTCTTGCGCGTAGCGGCTGCCCAGGTAGCCGGTGAGGATCATCACGCCCTTGGAGTGGATCGGTTGGCCCAGGTTGACCTCGCGTTCGATGTCGACGATGCCGCTGCCGCCCGGGTACACCGTGGCCGAAATACGCGCAGGTACACCGAACGCTGAATCGCCCACTTCCAGTACCGTCAGCCCGTTGCACTTGCCCACCGCAGCGCCGGTGGTGTCGATCAGGATGATGCCGGCCAGCATGTCGTCGAGGATACGCGCCGAGACTCGACCGGTGCGGGTCGCCTTGGCCTTGAGCGCGCGCTCGATGTGACCGGCGTCGGTGCGCTCTTCGTTGGCCAGGTGGCGGATGAAGTCCGCCTCGCTGACCAGCTGGAACAGATCACCGATGCGTGCCGACAGACGCCCCTGGTTTTCCGCCAGGCGAGCGCTGTAGGTGGCCAGGCGCGCGACGGCGTCACCGGTGAGCGGCGCCATGCCCTCCTCCGAGGTGCGCGTCTTGAGCAGTTGGGCGAACTGCTCAAGGCTTTCGTCGACCATGGGGATGTCTTCATCGAAGTCGACCAGGACGCGGAACATCTCCTGGAAGTCGGGATCGTGGTCCTGCAGCGCGTAATACAGCTGACGAGCGCCGATGATGATGACTTTCACCTGCAAGGGGATCATCTGCGGTGTCAGCGTGACGGTGGCCAGGCGTCCGAACTCGCCCAGTGGCGACTCCATCTTCAGCTTGCGCGATTGCAGGGCGCGCTTGAGCGCATCCCAGACGAAGGGCTCACCCAGCATCTTTTCGGCTTCCAGGATCAGGAAGCCACCGTTGGCGCGGTGCAGCGCGCCGGGGCGCAGCTGCTTGTAGGTGGTGTAGAGCGCGCCCTGATCGGTGCTGTATTCGATCCGGCCGAACAGGTTGTCGTAGGTAGGGTGCGGTTCGAACACCACCGGCGCGCCACCGCTCTGGTGGTGACCGACAACCAGGCTGGGGCTGTACTGTTCTTCCAGCAGCTTGCGGGCCTGGGCGTCGGCCTTGCTGTCGTCGACCAACTGCTCGACCACGGTCTTGAGCAGGTTGACCTGGATGGCCTGCAGGTAGCCGCACACGGCGGCGTTCTCGGCATACTTTTCCGACAACGGCGCCAGCAGCGGTTGCAGGGCCAGGGTGATGGTCTCTTCGTTGAGCTGACGCAACTGGTTGCTCGACTCGCGCTTCCACTGCGGCAGGCTGGCCAGTTCTTCGTTGAGACGCTCTTCCAGATTGGAAATATCGGTGTGAAAACGCTCGCGGTCAGCTTCGGGCAACTGGGCGAATTCGGCTTCGTCCAGGGCCTTGCCGTCGAGCATCGGAGTAAAGGCGATGTTGCTGCTGTCGCGATACAGGGCGATGTCCTTTTCCAGCGACAGCTTTTCGATCACATCCAGGGCGCGGTCATAGCGCTGATTGAACGCACGGTCGATGGCGCTCTTGCGTTGCTGGTAGGACGGGTGTTCGAACACCGCCGGGAAAGTCGCCAGCAGGTTGTCGATAAGTGCACCGATGTCGCCGATGAAGGCGCCGGCGCTGCCGGGCGGCAGTTCGAGGGCGCGGGGTTCGCGCGGCTCGTCGAAGTTGTTGACGTAGACCCAGTCGGCCGGGGTCTGCAGGCGCTTGCCTTCGGCCTTGAGGTAGCGTTTGACGAACGAGAAGCGGCCGGTGCCGGGCTCGCCCATGACGAACACGTTGTAGCCGGGACGCGGCATGGCGACACCGAACTGCAAGGCCTCGACGGCGCGTTCCTGACCCAGCACGCCGCGAAAGGGCTCCAGGTCGTTGGTGGTGGTGAAGTTGAACTGTTCAGCTGAAAACGGGCGGGTCAGTGCCTCGGGCGCAAGACGCAGGCTGGCAGCTACAGAATCGGGCATCGGGCATCCTTACTTCGGCGGGACAGATGCTGTCATTCTGGGCGCTTCTGTGGCGGCGGCGCAAGCTGCACCGGGGCTTGCCGGCCAACGCTGCAAGTTAGTCATTTCGTGCGGAACTGCAATGCTTGCCTAAACTCCAAGTTACGCGGTCGGCCCAATAACCGACCCGTCCTGGTTCGCCAGGCATTAGACCCTCAGTAAGCACATCAAAAAGAGAACAACGCTATGAAACGGATTCTGCTGGGTACTCTGTTCGCCGCCGTCTCGATCAACGCCATGGCGCAAGCGCCCGGTGGTCCGGATTGCGGTTGGGGCAACATGTTGTTCGAAGGCCAGCGCGGCACGCCTGCGCACTTCCTGGCTTCCACCACCAACGGCACTTCGGGCAACGCCACCTTCGGCATGACCTCGGGCACCAACGGTTGCTCGACCAACGCGGCACTGACCTACGGCGGTAAATCCTGGATTGCCATGAATGGCATGATGGACGAGCTGTCCGAAGACATGGCCAAGGGCCAAGGCGAAGCACTGACCACCTATGCCGTGGTTCTGGGCGTCGCTCCCGAAGACCGTGCCTACTTCCAGTCGGTCACCCACGAGCACTTCCAGCAGATCTTCAGCAGCGCCGACACCACCGCTGAAGACGTGCACAGCAACACCATCGCCGTTCTGAAAAACGATCCACGTCTGGCCAAATACGCCACCCAGGCTTAAGCTCGACCCGCCCGCTCCTTTCGGGGCGGGCATCCCCCCTTTTCCGATTTCGCCGAACTAGTTGCCGACCATGCTCAAACGCCTTGCCTCCCTGGCGCTCTGCGTGTGCGCCCCGCTGCACGCCGCTCCGCACATCGACGCTCAGCGTCTGCAACAATTGGCAAACGATCCCTACTGGATTTCCGTCGGCCACTACGAGCGCGGCAAGCTCGGCGGCTGGCGCAGCTATGTCGATGACCGCAAATTCTTTCTGGCCGACGACGGCGCGCACCATCCGGACGCCGAACTGCAGGCTACGCTGCAGGCAATCTATGCACCTGCGGCCACCGGCGACAAGCATGCGCAGTGTGTGTTTCCTGCGCGCACCCGCTGGCTGCGGCAACAACTGGGTCTGACTGACCTGCCGACCGTGGAGTGTGCCGAATTCACCAAGTGGTTCTCGGACGTGGCGCCCCACAGCGCCGTGCTGATTTTCCCGGCGGCGTACCTGAACAGCCCTTCCTCGATGTTCGGGCACACCCTGTTGCGCATCGATCAGGCCGATGTGCAGAGCAACAACACTGCCTTGCTCAGCTATGCGATCAACTTCGGCGCCTACGTCGAAGGCAGCGACAACAGCATTTTGTACGCCTGGAAGGGGCTGGCTGGCGGTTATCCGGGCTTGTTCGCCCTGGTGCCCTACCAGGAAAAGCTCTCCGAGTACCGCAGCCTGGAAAACCGCGACCTGTGGGAGTACCGGCTCAACCTCACACCTGAAGAAACCGGGCGCATGGTCGAGCATGTGTGGGAACTCAAGCAGGTGCAGTTCGATTATTTCTTCTTTGACGAAAACTGCTCGTATCGCCTGCTCGAACTGCTCCAGGTGGCCCGGCCGGGCCTGGACCTGACTTCGCAGTTCCCCCTGACCGCCATTCCCACGGACACCGTGAAAGCGGTGAAAGCGGCCGGCCTGGTCGAGAAGATCGATTACCGTGCGTCCCGCGAGCGGGAACTGCTCGAACGCGCCAAGCCGCTGGACAGCAGCGAGCAGCAATGGGTGCAGAAGATCGCCGCCGATACGGCGCAGATCGACAGCGAAGGTTTCCAGGCCTTGGGCAAGGACCGCCAGGCGTTGATCCAGGATGCCGCCTTTCGCTTGGAACGCTACCGGGCCACCGGCCAGGAGCGCGATCCGGCGCGGACCCAGCGCAGCTTCCAACTGCTGCGTGCGATCAATCGCAATCCGCCACCGCCGCTGGCCATCGACCGTCCCGGCTTGCCCGAGGACGGCCATCAGTCGCGGACCTGGAGCGCGGGTGTCGGCACTCGCGGCGATACCGCGTTCGCTGAGTACGGCCTGCGCATGGCCTATCACGACCTCAATGACAACGCCGAAGGCTTTCCGCTCGGCGCGCAGATCGAGATTCTCGGCCTGAAAGTGCGCCAGTACGAAGGCAACAAATGGCAGGTGCAGCAACTGGATCTGGCCACCATCCGCTCGCTGACGCCGCGCAACGAGCTGCTGCAGCCGCTGTCTTGGCAAGTGACCGGCGGTCTGGAACGGGTGCTGGGCAAACACGGTGACGAGAACCTGGTGTCCCATGTCAATGGCGGCGCCGGTGGCACCTGGCAGCTCAGCGAACAGGTGCTGGGCTTCGCCCTGGGCACGGTGCGGGTGGAGCACAACAACGACTTCGCCCAGTTCGTCGCGCCAGCGGCAGGGTTCAACAGCGGTGTGCTGTGGAAGAACGCCCTGGGCAACTTCAGCCTCGAAGGCAAGGGCGACTACTTTACCAATGGCGAGGTGCGCCGCAGCCTGAGCCTGAACCAGCAGTGGGAAGTGTCCCGCAATCTGGGGCTGCGGCTGAGCGCGCAACGCGATTTCAGCCATCTGAGCTCGCCACGCAACGAGGTCATGCTCGAGGTCAAGTGGTACCACTACTAGCCGGGTGCTTGGCTCTCCCTGGAAGCGTTCGAGGCAACGGTGGCGAATGCAACTATGACCGGATATTGCGGCCTAACCTGTACAAGCAGTGGTTACTGTAGGAGTCATGCTGGCTTGCGACACCTGGCTGCGGCCATGGGTTGTCTTTGGATTCGCGGCACTCCTGCGCTCAGGGCGATCAATACCGCCCCATAAGGGAGGAATATCATGAGCAGGGCATTCGTCAATGAAGACCACGCTGCCGCTCAGGCGACGCAACCCGTTGAACGCCTGATCAGCACCCAGCCCAACTACGTGACCGCCAGTGGGCTGGCCCAGCTGCAGGCGCGGGTTACGGAAGTGCAGATCCTGCAGGCCGAGCAGACGGCGATGGGCGAGCGCGCTGATCGTCAGCGCATGGCCGATCTGGAACGGGACATGCGCTACTACCAGCACCGCCTGCAGCACGCCCAGGTGGTAGCACCCATCACCTCTACGGCAAAAGTGCAGATCGGCAGCTGGGTCACCTTTGCCGACGATCAAGGTGTCGAGCAGCGTGTGTGCCTGGTAGGCGAGGATCAAGCCGATGCAGGCGTTGGCCTGATCAACTGGGCCTCGCCCCTGGGTCGGGCACTGTTGGGTGCGGAAGTGGGTGAAGAGCGCGTCTGGCGACGTCCGGCGGGCGATCTGACCGTGGAAATCACGAGCATTCAGACAGGGCCGTGAGCCCCTGACCGTCCACAGTCGTCAGACAAAAAAATGGGGCCCTTTTCAGGGCCCCATTTTCGTTTACGCCAGCTTCTTGTGGCGAACACGGTGCGGCTGAGCAGCCGCCTCGCCCAGGCGTTTCTTGCGATCGGCCTCGTACTCAGTGTAGTTGCCTTCGAAGAACACCGCTTGGGAGTCATCCTCGTAGGCCAGGATGTGCGTTGCCACGCGGTCCAGGAACCAGCGATCGTGAGAGATCACGATCGCTGCGCCCGGGAAGTCCAGCAAGGCTTCTTCCAGCGAGCGCAGGGTTTCCACGTCGAGGTCGTTGGACGGTTCGTCGAGCAGCAGGACGTTGCCACCCTCCTTGAGGGTCAGCGCCAGGTGCAGGCGACCGCGCTCACCACCGGACAGGTCCTTGACGAACTTCTGTTGATCGCCGCCCTTGAAGTTGAACCGGCCGACGTAGGTGCGTGAAGGGATTTCGTAGTTGCCGATGCGGATCTGGTCGGAGCCGTCGGAAATCTGCTGGAACACCGACTTGCTGCCGTCCAGGTCGTCGCGGCTCTGGTCGACACAGGCCAGTTGCACGGTTTCGCCGATTTCGATGGAGCCCGAATCCGGCTGTTCCTTGCCCATGAGCATGCGGAACAGGGTCGATTTACCCGCACCGTTACCACCGATGACGCCGACGATCGCGCCCTTGGGCATGGCGAACGACAGGTTGTCGATCAGCACGCGGTCGCCATAGCCCTTGGTGACGTTCTTGAATTCGATGACCTTGTCGCCCAAACGCGGACCGGCCGGGATGTAGATCTCGTTGGTTTCCGAACGCTTCTGGAATTCCTGGGACTGCATTTCCTCGAAGCGCTGCAGGCGCGCCTTGGATTTGGACTGGCGGGCCTTGGCGCCTTTGCGCACCCATTCCAGTTCTTCCTTCATGGCCTTTTCATGGGCCGACTGTTGCTTGGATTCCTGAGCCAGACGATCGGACTTGGCTTCTAGCCAACCCGAGTAGTTGCCTTCGTAGGGGATGCCGGCGCCGCGGTCGAGCTCGAGAATCCAGCCGGCGACGTTGTCGAGGAAGTACCGGTCGTGGGTGATCGCCACCACGGTGCCGGGGAAGTCGTGCAGGAAGTGCTCCAGCCAGGCCACGGAATCGGCGTCCAGGTGGTTGGTCGGCTCGTCGAGCAGCAGCATGTCGGGGGCCGACAGCAGCAGGCGGCACAGCGCCACGCGGCGCTTCTCGCCACCGGACAGGTGCTCGACCTTGGCATCCCAGGCCGGCAGGCGCAGGGCATCGGCGGCGACTTCCAGCTGGCGCTCCAGGTTGTGGCCATCGCTGGCCTGCAGGATGGCTTCCAGCTTGGCCTGTTCGGCGGCCAGCTTGTCGAAGTCGGCATCCGGCTCGGCGTAGGCGGCGTAGACTTCGTCCAGGCGAGCCTGGGCGTCCTTGATCACGCTGACCGCTTCCTCGACCACTTCACGCACAGTCTTGGTCGGGTCCAGCTGAGGTTCCTGAGGCAGGTAGCCGACGTTGAGCTCGGGCATCGGCCGGGCTTCGCCGTCGAACTCCTTGTCGACACCGGCCATGATCTTGAGCAGGGTGGATTTGCCCGAGCCGTTGAGGCCGAGCACGCCGATCTTGGCGCCGGGGAAAAAGGACAGCGAGATGTTCTTGAGGATTTCCCGCTTCGGCGGAACGACTTTGCTCAGCCGATGCATGGTGTAGACGTATTGAGCCATGGAATGAACCTGGATAAAGAAGGTGCGAGATAGAGGATGGAAGCTTGGGCCCCCGCAAGGTGTTCAAAGCTACCGGAATGCGGGAGTCAGGGCAAACCAGTGCGTGCCTGGGCGATGGTCTGCAGGGGTGGTGGATCGCGGCGCGGTACGGTGGCGTCTGCCGACGCGGCTTGCGCCGCTGCTACATGGACTGGGCACGCCTTGCGCGGTGCGCTGCGCCGCTACAGAAATCTAGCCGGGCCTGGGCGCTACAGCTTATAGTGCGCGGTGTAACACGCATGATTCATGTGCCCATGCCCGGGTACACGCCTATGCCTGCCCACGACTGTCATATCGCAGGATGTTCAGCTTGCCCAATCTCAATCAGCCGTCCTCCTTGCGCCCGCCTGTCCAGGGGTCAGGTACTCCGCTGCACGGCTCGTTGAAGGGCGCGCTGGCGCTTTTGGTATTGATGCTGCTGATGTTGCTGTTCTGGCAGCTGTTCGACCAGTTCCAGCGTACCCAGGCCGACCGGCGCCAGCACAGCATTGATTACAGCGCGGACCTGGCCGACCACGTCAATCTGAACATGGCGCTCAATGCGCAGATCGTGCTCAACCAGTTGCTCACCACCCAGCCTTTCCCCAGCGCTCGCGAGCGGGCCGAAACCGTCACCCGCGTACGTCGTTCGGTGCCCGAGCTGCAAAGCCTGGCCTGGCTCAGTGGCGACGCCCGAATCATCGCCGACACCCTGCTCGAAGCCAACGACGATTCCTTCATCACCGCTTTGGTCAGCCGCCTGGACGGCGACAGCCACTACTACACCAACAGCCCGACGGCAGACCTGGTCTATCTGTTGATCCGCCAGCCCGGTGAGAACACCAATGGCTACTGGCTGCTGCGCATGAGCCCAATCGTCATCAGTCGGCTCATTCATCAGGTCGAGCGTGGGCAGAACCCCGGCTGGGTCTTGGAAAACCATGTCGACAAGCACGTCATCAACCGCGCCGACCCTGCCCCGATCAGCGCCTCCGAACTGAGCACCACCGAGCTGAACCAGAGTGTGCTGGTCACCCAGCTGAGCCACAGCGACTGGCAGTTGCGCAGTCTGTTCGACGCCCGTGAGGCGCGGCTGGCGTTGCTCCCGCCGTTGATAGGTAAATGCCTGCTGGGCCTGCTGATTTCGCTGGTGCCGTTGCTGGCGCTGTTGAGCATGCGCCGCCGTCAGCGCGAACTCAACGAAGAGCGTCGGCGCTATCGGGACATCTTCGAGGGCGCCGGCGTGGCGCTGTGCGTGCTCGATCTATCGGGTGTGCTGCCGTTGTTCGAACGGGTGGGGTTGAACGAGCGCACCGATCTTGGGCGGTGGCTTGAGGACAATCCGGCAACTCGTCAGGAGCTGTTGCAGGCACTGCGCATCACCGAAGTGAACCACGTTGCCCTGCGCGTGCTGCAAGTGCACACCAACGATCAGGCGTGGCGCAAGCTGATCGAGGGCTGGTCGGACCGGGCCACTGGCATCGGCCATCAATTGATCGGGGCGCTGCTGGAGCGTCAGCAGCAATTGGAGCTGGAAATCCGCCTGGACAACCAGCAGGGCCACGATCAATACCTGTGGGTGACGGTGCGCTTTCCCGAACACGCCAAGGATTACCACGCGGTCATTCTCAGTATCACCGACGTCACCAGCCACAGGACCGCGAGCGAATCGCTGCGCCAGAGCGAAAAACGCCATCGCATGCTCGCCGAAAGCATCAGCGACGTGATCTTTTCCACCAACAACCGCATGGAGCTGAACTACGTCAGCCCTTCGGTGCAGACGGTGCTGGGCTTCGACGCGGACTGGGTGATGCAGAACGGTTGGCAAGGCATGCTGGCCAATCCTGCACAGCTGACGGGTATCAACGCGCTGCTGACCCAGGTCCACCAGGCGCTGCATGCGCCGGCCGAGCTGGCCGCCCTGCGCAGCGACCTCAAGACCCAGGTGTTCATGTTCGACTGCCTGCGCAACGACGGTCGCAAGATTCCCATCGAGCTGCGCCTGGTGTTGATCTGGGACACCCAGGGGACGTTCGAAGGCATTCTGGGCGTGGGTCGCGACGTCAGCCAGCAACGTCGCGCCGAAAAGGACCTGCGCATGGCCGCCACGGTGTTCGAGCATTCGACGTCGGCGATTCTGATTACCGATCCGGCGGGCTACATCGTGCAGGCCAACGAGGCCTTCAGCCGTGTCAGCGGTTATGCCGTGGCCCAGGTGCTGGACCAGTTGCCGAACATGCTGACCGTGGATGACCAGCAGGAAGCGCACCTGCGTTACGTGCTCAAGCAACTGCAACAGCGCGGCACCTGGGAAGGCGAGGTCTGGCTCAAGCGGCGCAACGGCGAGCACTACCCGGCCTGGGTCGGCATCACCGCGGTACTCGACGACGAAGGCGACCTGGCCAGCTACGTGTGTTTCTTCAGCGACATCAGCGAGCGCAAGGCCAGTGAGCAGCGCATTCATCGCCTGGCCTACTACGATGCCCTGACCCACCTGCCCAACCGCACGCTGTTCCAGGACCGCCTGTACAACGCCCTGCAGCAGGCCGAGCGCCAGCAATCGTGGGTGGTGCTGATGTTCCTCGACCTCGACCGCTTCAAGCCGATCAACGACTCCCTCGGCCACGCCGCCGGTGACCGCATGCTCAAGGACATGGCCACGCGTCTGCTGGGCTGCGTCGACGATGACGACACGGTGGCGCGCATGGGCGGCGACGAGTTCACCCTGCTGCTGCAACCGCGGGCCACCCGCGAGCTGGCCTTGAACCAGGCCATTCATGTGGCAGAGCAGATTCTCGGCAGCCTGGTCAAACCCTTCGTCCTGGAGGGCCGCGAGTTCTTTGTCACCGCCAGTGTGGGCATCGCCTTGAGCCCTCAGGACGGCAGCGAACTCAGCCAACTGATGAAAAACGCCGACACGGCCATGTACCACGCCAAGGAGCGTGGCAAGAACAACTTCCAGTTCTACCAGGCCGACATGAACGCCACGGCGCTGGAGCGTCTGGAGCTGGAAAGCGACTTGCGCCACGCCCTGGAACAACAGGAATTCGTGCTGTACTACCAGCCGCAGTTCAGCGGCGATGGCAAGCGCCTGACCGGTGCCGAGGCCTTGTTGCGCTGGAATCATCCACGCCGTGGCCTGGTGCCGCCGGTCGAGTTCATTCCGGTGCTCGAAGAGCTTGGCCTGGTAGTAGATGTGGGCGACTGGGTCCTGGCCGAGGCTTGTCGCCAGCTCAAGGCCTGGCATCTGGCCAAAGTGCGGGTGCCCAAGATCTCGGTGAACATCTCCGCGCGGCAGTTCGCCGATGGTCAGTTGGGCAATCGCATCGCCCGGATGCTGGAAATCACTGGTCTGCCACCGGCGTGCCTGGAGCTGGAACTGACCGAGAGCATCCTGATGCGCGAGGTCAACGAAGCCATGATGATTCTCGACACTTTGAAGAATCTCGGCTTGAGCATTGCCGTCGATGACTTCGGCACTGGCTATTCGTCGCTCAATTATCTGAAGCAGTTCCCCATCGACGTGCTGAAGATCGACCGCACCTTCGTCGATGGCCTGCCGTCCGGCGAGCAGGATGCGCAGATTGCGCGGGCGATCATCGCCATGGCGCACAGCCTGAATCTCTCGGTCATCGCCGAGGGCGTGGAAACCCATGAACAGTTGGAGTTCCTGCGCGAGCATGGCTGCGATGAGGTTCAGGGCTACCTGTTCGGCCGCCCGATGCAGGCCCATCGCTTCGAGACTCAGTTCAGCAACGACGCGCTGTTTCTGCTTCAGTGACTACGCGCAGGATCTGACCCCGTAGGAGCGGTCTTTGGCCGCGATGGGGTCGATGCGGTGGGTCAGGTGGACTGCGGTGAGGCTTTCGCGGCCGATGACCGCTCCTACGGCATGAGTGGACACAACCAGACATGAAGCCCGCTTGTCCACGCGATGACTGCCTTTCATATGCCAGACAAAAGCCGATGGGGTAGAATGCTCGCCTTTCCCAACATCCCGATCCCTGAGGACCGCCATGTTCAGCCGTAGCCAGACACTCGCCAAGTACGATGCCGATCTCTTTGCCGCCATGGAGCAAGAAGCCCAGCGCCAGGAAGATCACATCGAGCTGATTGCCTCGGAAAACTACACCAGTCCCGCTGTGATGGAAGCCCAGGGCTCGGTGCTGACCAACAAGTACGCCGAAGGCTATCCTGGCAAGCGCTACTACGGCGGCTGCGAGTTCGTCGACGTGATAGAGCAACTGGCCATCGACCGCGCCAAGGAGCTGTTCGGCGCCGACTACGCCAACGTTCAGCCGCACGCCGGCTCCCAAGCCAACAGCGCGGTCTACCTGGCCCTGCTGCAGGCAGGCGATACCATCCTGGGCATGAGCCTGGCCCACGGCGGTCACCTGACCCACGGCGCCAGCGTTTCTTCGTCGGGCAAGCTGTACAACGCCGTCCAGTACGGCATCGATGCCCAGGGCCTGATCGACTACGACGAAGTCGAGCGCCTGGCTCTGGAGCACAAGCCGAAGATGATCGTGGCCGGTTTCTCCGCCTACTCGCAGATCCTCGACTTCCCGCGCTTCCGTGAAATCGCCGACAAGGTCGGTGCCTACCTGTTCGTCGACATGGCCCACGTGGCCGGTCTGGTTGCCGCTGGCGTGTACCCCAACCCGGTGCCGTTCGCCGACGTGGTCACCACCACTACCCACAAGACCCTGCGCGGCCCTCGTGGCGGCCTGATTCTGGCGCGTGCCAATGCCGAGATCGAGAAGAAGCTCAACTCGGCGGTGTTCCCAGGTGCCCAGGGTGGCCCGCTGGAGCACGTCATTGCCGCCAAGGCCGTGTGCTTCAAGGAAGCGCTGCAGCCTGAATTCAAGACCTACCAGCAGCAGGTCGTGAAGAACGCCCAGGCCATGGCCAAGGTGTTCATCGACCGTGGTTTCGACGTGGTTTCCGGTGGTACCGAGAACCATCTGTTCCTGCTGTCGCTGATCAAGCAGGACATTTCCGGCAAGGACGCAGACGCGGCGCTGGGCAAGGCATTCATTACCGTCAACAAGAACTCGGTGCCCAATGACCCTCGCTCGCCGTTCGTGACCTCCGGCCTGCGCTTTGGTACGCCTGCTGTGACCACTCGTGGTTTCAAGGAAGCCGAGTGCCAGGAACTGGCCGGCTGGATCTGCGACATTCTGGCTGATCTGAACAATGAAGCAGTGATCGATGCCGTGCGCCAGAAGGTCCAGGCCATCTGCGCCAAGCTGCCGGTTTATTCGGCGTAAGGGTTGGCGGTATTCCTGTTGCTGCGGCGCAGGCCGCGTCAGGCGTCACCGCGTTGTGTCAGATATTTCGCGGAGACCGCCGACGCGGCTTGCGCCGCTGCTACAGGGATCGCATCAGTTTGTAGCCGCGTCCAGCGCCGCCCTCTGTAGCAGCGGCGCGAGCCGCGTCCGGCGTCGCCGCGGTGTATCGGGTACGCGGGATTCAGAGCTGGTCGAATCCGGCGCGGATCTTGGCTTCGGGTAGATCATCGGCGATGAAGACCATCACGCTTTCGCGTACCTCCCCCGGGGCCCATTCGGTGTCCCAGTCGAAGCCATAGAGCTTCAATACGCCCTGGAACACCAGGCGTCGATCCTCCCCCGCGATACTCAAGACGCCTTTGTAGCGCAGCAGTTGCTTGCCGTGCTCTTCCAGCAGTTCGTTCATGAAGGTACTGAGGCGGTCGATGTCCAGCGGCTTGTCGGTGCGCAGCACCAGGCTGGCGATGCGGTCCACGCTGGGACCCTGATTGACCGGGCGCAGCGCTAGGCCGGCATTGAGATTGAAGCCACGCACATCGAGCAGCTCCGCCAGATCGATTCGACCGTGCTCGACCACACGGATCGGCGCGCGTCGGTTGATGCGGGTCAGGCGCTCGCTCAATTCGTCGAACACCGAAGGCGCGACCAGATCGGTCTTGCTGATCAGCAGGCGATCGGCGAAACCCACCTGTGCCTGGGCGATGGTCTGAGCCAGATGGATACCCGCGTGGGCAGCGTCCACCAACGTCAGGATGCCGTCCAGAATGTAGCGTTCGCGCAGTTCTTCATCGATGAAGAAGGTCTGGGCCACCGGCGCCGGGTCGGCCAGGCCGGTGCATTCGATGACCAGCCGATCGAAGGCGATTTCGCCGCTGTCCAGACGCTCCAGCAGCAGGTACAGCGCCTTGGTCAGGTCGGTGTGAATGGTGCAGCACACGCAGCCGTTGGCCAGGGTCATGGTCTGCACGGGCTCGTCGCCCAACAGCTGAGTGTCGATGCCGGCATCGCTGAATTCGTTCTCGATCACGGCGATCTTCAGGCCGTGTTCGGCCTTGAGCATGTGGCGCAGCAAGGTGGTCTTGCCGGCGCCGAGAAAGCCGCTGAGGATGGTGACGGGAATGGGGGGGGCGGCTTCGGACAAGGTTGTTGGCTCCACAATCATTTAAATGCAAATGGCCTCTTCGCGGCCATTGGCCGCTCCTACAGGGATATTCGATCACATGTAGGAGCGGCCAGTGGCCGCGAAAGGGCCATCACTCAAGACACATCTCTACGAGATGGCATGCCTCAACAGCACTTGGGCCCACCCTTGCCGCCGTATCTGGCCTCCTGGCGTTCGCAGAAGAACGCCTCGTAGTCCATCATCGGCTTGTCCGGGTGCTTGGTCTGCATGTGCTCGACGTAATTGTCGTAGTCCGGCATGCCCACCATCAGACGTGCCGCCTGGCCCAGGTATTTTCCCAACTTGCTCAGGTCGTTGAACATGGCGGCAGCCCTCGGTCATCACGCATTGGGGAACGGCTGGAACGGTGCTTCCTTGTCGGTACGTTCCTTCTTGCCCCAGGCCGCAACGCCGACCTTCAAGGCGAAGAACAGGATGCTGAAGACCACCAGCAGGAACAGTACGGCCAGGGTTGCGTTGGTGTAGGCATTGAAGATCACGTGCTGCATCTGCTCCACGCTTTTGGCCGGCGCAAGCACCTGGCCCTGGGCCAGAGCGGCGCTGTACTTGTTGGCCAGGGCCAGGAAACCGACCGCCGGATTGGCGTCGAACAGCTTGATGAAGCCTGCGGTGGTGGTGCAGATCAGCAGCCAGACGGCCGGCAGCATGGTGACCCAGATGTAGCGCTGGCGCTTCATCTTGATCAGCACGACGGTGGCGAGCATCAGGGCGATACCGGCGAGCATCTGGTTGGAGATGCCGAACAGGGGCCACAAGGTATTGATGCCGCCCAACGGATCGATCACGCCTTGGTACAGCAACCAGCCCCACAACGCGACGCAGCCGGCGGTGGCGATGACGTTGGCGGTCCAGGACTCGGTGCGCTTGAGCGCCGGGACGAACGAGCCGAGCAGATCCTGAAGCATGAAGCGGCCGGCACGGGTACCCGCGTCCACGGCGGTCAGGATGAACAGTGCCTCGAACAGGATCGCGAAGTGGTACCAGAAGGCCATGGTGTTTTCACCCGGCAACACCGAGTGCAGGATCTGCGCGATACCCACGGCCAATGTCGGCGCACCACCGGCGCGCGCCAGGATGGTGGTCTCACCGATGTCATGGGCGACTGCCTGCAGCGCTTCCGGCGTGATGGCGAAGCCCCAGCTGCTGACCGCCGTGGCCACTGCGACCACATCGGTACCGACCACTGCAGCCGGGCTGTTCATGGCGAAGTACACGCCTGGCTCGATCACCGAAGCGGCGACCATGGCCATGATCGCCACGAACGACTCCATCAACATGCCGCCGTAGCCGATGTAGCGGGCGTTGGTTTCGTTGTCCAGCAGCTTGGGCGTGGTGCCCGAGGAGATCAGCGCGTGGAAGCCGGACACCGCGCCACAGGCGATGGTGATGAACAGGAACGGGAACAGACCGCCCTTCCATACCGGGCCGGTCCCGTCGGTGAACTGGGTCAGCGCGGGCATCTTCAGTTCCGGCATGGTCACCAGAATGCCGATGGCCAAGGCGATGATGGTGCCGATCTTGAGGAAGGTGGAGAGGTAGTCGCGCGGGGCCAGGATCAGCCACACGGGCAGCACGGCGGCAACGAAGCCATAGCCGATCAGCATCCAGACGATCTGCACACCGGTGAAGGTGAAGGCCTTGGCCCAGACCGGATCGGCGGCCACCTGACCACCCAGCCAGATCGAGAGCAGCAGCAGGAGCACGCCGATGATGGAGATTTCACCGATGCGGCCCGGGCGGATGTAGCGCATGTACACGCCCATGAACATCGCGATGGGAATGGTGGCCATGACCGTGAAGATGCCCCACGGACTTTCGGCGAGCGCCTTGACCACGATCAGCGCCAGCACGGCGAGGATGATGATCATGATCAGGAAGCAACCGAACAGGGCGATGGTGCCGGGGATGCGGCCCATTTCCTCGCGCACCATGTCGCCCAGCGAGCGGCCGTTGCGGCGGGTGGACAGGAACAGCACCATGAAGTCCTGCACGGCACCGGCCAGCACCACGCCGGCGATCAGCCACAGCGTGCCGGGCAGATAGCCCATCTGCGCGGCGAGTACCGGGCCGACCAGGGGTCCGGCGCCGGCGATGGCGGCGAAGTGGTGCCCGAAGAGGATGTGCTTGTTGGTCGGTACGTAGTCCAGACCGTCGTTGTTGAGCACCGCGGGCGTGGCGCGGCGCGGGTCGAGCTGCATGACGTGGTTGGCGATGAACAGGCTGTAGTAGCGGTAGGCGACCAGGTAGATGGCCACGGCCGCGACGACGATCCATAACGCGTTGATTGCTTCACCGCGGCGAAGCGCAACGACGCCCAAGGCACAGGCACCAATGATCGCCACGATCAGCCACGGAACGTGGCGGAACGCACTGCTATTGTTTTTCATATTATTGTTTCCAGCTCAGTGGATGAGTGTCAGCCTTATCGAGTCTAGCGATTTTTTGTCCGAAGGCCATCCCCACGTTGGTCTAGAGCGGCGCGGCGCATGACCCGATGATGGACCGGAACACCCGGCGCCCGTGCCGGTCGCACTAAAGGTGTCCCTTGCGAGTCCGCCCCATGCCCAAGCCACCCGCACGCGCCGCCCTCCCCCCGCCATTGCTGTATCTGGCGTTCATCGCCGTGGCCATGGCGTTGAGCTATGCACTGCCCATCGCACTGCCGGTCAACAGCTGGACCGCAGCGACCGCGGCGGCCTTGATCATCCTCGGTCAGGGTCTGTCGTTCTGGGCCATGCTGCGTTTCAAGCGTCAGCACACCGCGACCAGCAACTTCGATGCGCCTCAGGAACTGCAGCGCGACGGACCGTTCGCGCTGTCGCGCAACCCGATCAACCTGGGCGACACCCTGGCCTATGTCGCGCTGTCGCTGCTGATGGGCAGCCTGTGGCCATGGTTATTGCTGCCGGTGTTGCTGTACCTGATGAACTGGTTGGTGATCCAGCCCGACGAAATCCAGCTCGAAGCGCTGTTTGGCGACACTTATCGCCAGTATTGTCGACGGGTTCGCCGCTGGCTCTGAGCCACTGCGCTATAGTCCAGCAAAACTCGAGGACCCGATCATGACGCAACCCCATACCGAACGCCGTCGCTTCAAACGCATCGCCTTCGATGCCAAGACCGAACTGCGCCAAGGCACCGAGCGCTGGCCGGTGAAGCTGCTCGACCTGTCATTGAAGGGGCTGTTGATCGAAAAGCCGTCGCCTTGGCTGGGCGATGCCGACAAGCCCTTCAATGTGGATGTGAAACTGGGGCCACAGGAAGATGTGGTGATGGAGGTCAAGCTGGCCCATGACGACCATGGGCAGCTGGGGTTCGTGTGCACCCATATTGGCCTGGATTCGATCAGCCATTTGCGTCGGCTGATCGAACTCAATCTGGGCGACCCCCAGGAGCTGGAGCGCGAGCTGGGGGCTTTGTTGGAGGTTTGAGGTCGGCGGCGAGGCCTTCGCGGCCGATGACCGCTCCTACGGCGAATATTGCTACACCAGGTGGGCCGGCAGCCCCCATTGGGCGGGGTCGAAGCCCAGCAGGCTTTGCAGCCGATCGTCGGCGTGGTGGTAGCGCTCCGGGGCCATGGCGGCATCGGGGACGGCGATGGCGAACATGCCAGCGGCCTTGGCGGCGGTGACGCCGAAGGGTGAGTCCTCGAACACCAGGCAGTCCTTGGGCTCCACGCCCAGGCGCTTGGCCGCTACCAGAAAGATATCCGGCGCCGGCTTGGCCGCGCCCACTTCCGGGTCATCGGCGGTGACGATGGTGTCGAACAGCGCGAACCACTCTTCATGCAACGTCGTTTTCATCGCGAAATGCCCACGGGACGAACTGGTGCCCACAGCGATCGGAATATTGTGCGCCTTCAAGTGCCGCACCAGTGCCTCGGCGCCGGCCATGGCCTGCGCGTGGGGAAAGCGCTCAGCCATCAGCGGTGCGCGCGCTTCCATGAATTCGGCGGGCGTCAGGGGCAGGCCCAGGGTTTCGACGATATAGGTCGACAGGTCGTTGGCGCCCAGGCCAATGGTGTTCTGCTTGATGCTCCAGTCGAAGACCTTGCCGTACCGCTCGGCAATCATCTGCGTGACTTCGGTGTAGATGCCCTCGGTGTTCAGAAGCAGGCCATCCATATCGAAGATGACGGCCTTGACGGGGCCCATGCCCGTTACTGCAGTGTTCATAGGGCGTGCTCCGTGGTCGTTGAGAAGGCCCCAGAGTACGGGTGCGGTCGGGGGTTGAGCAAGTCGCAGCGCCGACGCCTTCACCAGGCCCCAGCGCTGCGGTAGCTCACGGCGCCGACAGGGTGCGAATCATCGACAACGTCAGGTACAGCCGCGGCGCAATGCTGCTCAGCTCGATGTATTCGTCATCGGCGTGCAAGCCCGCGCCCACCACGCCCATGGTTTCCAGTACCGCAGGCTTGTCGCTGCCTGGCACATAGGCGTAGCCGGCGTCGGTGCCGAAGCGCATGGCGATCGGTTCGATGGACTTGTCGATCGCCGCGTAGGCCTTCTGCGCGACCCCGGCCAACTGCTCGGAGCCGCTGTTCTTGGCCAGGGGCGGCCGGCCTTTTTCCAGACGCAGGCTGACCTGGGTGTCGTCGATCAGTTGCTTGCGGATCAGCCGCTGGCCTTGCGCAAGCACGCGGTCGGTTTCCTCGATGTCCGAGTAGCGCATGTCGGCCTCGGCCGTCGCGATGGCGGGGATGATGTTGCGCTTCTCACCCGCCTTGGCCATGGTCCAGTTCACCGTGGTGCCCTTGTCGGGATCACCCAGGTCCTTGAGCTGGACCAGCTGGTGGGCCAGTTCGGTGAGCGCATTGCGCCCGTCTTCGGGCGCGGAGCCGGCGTGGGACGAACGCCCCTTGACCTCCAAGAACAGCCCGTTGATGCCGTTGGTGGCGGTGGTCACTGCATCCTTGTTCGGTGGTTCGTAGGAAAAGACGTAGTCGTGTTGAGCGGCCAGTTCGGCGATGATTTTTTTCGAGCCGGCCGAGCCCATTTCTTCGTCCGGGTTGAACAGCACGGTGAGCGTGCCGTAGCCGTCGAAGCCCTGGGCCTTGAGCAGTTTCAGCGCGTGCAGGATCATCGCCATCCCGCCCCTGGCATCGGCCACACCTGGGCCGTAGGCACGCTCCTGGTCGGTGCGGAACGGGCGCTTGGCCGCAGTGCCGGGGCCGAACACGGTGTCGTAGTGGACCATGAGCAGGAAATTCTTGCTGCCGGTGCCCTTGAAGGTGCCGACGATGTTGTCGCCTACCGACGGCGTGGCCGGGGTGGTCTGGACCGTGGCGCCCAGTTCCTTGAGACGCTTGACCAGCAGTGCACTGATCGTCGCCAGGCCCTTTTCCTGGCCGGTACCGGTGTCGACCGAAACCAGCTCCTTGACCGTTTCCAGGTAGCTGGGTTGTTCGGCCTGGGCTTGTTTATAGAGGTCGGCGGCGGGTAGCTCGGCGGCGTGGGTCGACAAGGAGAACAGGCAGGCTGCAGCGATTGCGGTGATGCGTGAGGGTCGAACAGGCATGGGTCGGAAGCCTCGGGCAGGAGCGGTTTTTGTGGGCAGGATTGGCCTCTTCGCGGGCAGAGACCCGCTCCCACAATGGAACAGCGGGAGCGTCTGCGCCGATAGGGCAAGTCCTGACACTCAACAACCTTAGCCTACTGCGGTGATCGTGCTACTCGAACAAAGCATCCAGCGCCTGCTCGAGGCGGGTCACGGCGATGATCTGCAGGCCCGGTGGGGCCTCCTTGGGGGCGTTGGCCTTGGGCACGATGGCGCGCTTGAAGCCGTGCTTGGCCGCTTCCTTGAGCCGCTCCTGACCACTGGGGACCGGGCGCACCTCGCCGGACAGACCCACTTCGCCGAACACCAGCAGGTCGTGGGGCAGCGGGCGGTTGCGCAGGCTGGACATGATCGCCGCAAGCAGCGCCAGGTCGGAGGCGGTTTCCAGCACTTTCACCCCGCCCACCACGTTGAGGAACACGTCCTGGTCGTGGGTGGGAATGCCGCCGTGCCGATGCAGCACCGCCAGCAGCATGGCCAGACGGTTCTGGTCCAGGCCCAGGGTGACTCGCCGTGGGTTGGACAGATGGCTGTCGTCGACCAGGGCCTGCACTTCCACCAGCATCGGCCGAGTGCCTTCCCACGTAGCCATGACCACACTGCCGGGGACTTCTTCCTGGGCTCGGGTCAGAAAGATCGCCGACGGGTTGGAGACTTCCTTGAGGCCCTTGTCGGTCATGCCGAACACGCCCAGTTCGTTGACCGCACCGAAGCGGTTCTTCACGGCGCGCAGCAAGCGCAGGCGGCCATCGGATTCGCCTTCGAAGTAGAGCACGGTGTCGACCATGTGCTCGAGCACGCGAGGGCCCGCCAGGGCGCCTTCCTTGGTCACGTGGCCGACCAGGAAGATGGCCGTGCCGCTCTGCTTGGCGTAGCGCACCAGCAGCGCCGCGCTTTCACGCACCTGGGACACGCCGCCGGGCGCGGACTGCAGGTTTTCGGTGAAGATGGTCTGGATCGAGTCGATCACCATGACCTTGGGCTGTTCGACCTTGGCGGTGGCGATGATGGTTTCGATGCAGGTCTCGGTCATCACCTTGAGCTTGTCCTGGGGCAACCCCAGGCGCCGCGCGCGCATGGCGACCTGTTGCTGCGACTCTTCGCCGGTGACGTACAGCGCAGGCATGCGCGTGGCGATGTTGCACAGGGTCTGCAGGAGGATGGTCGACTTGCCGATGCCCGGATCGCCGCCGATCAGCACCACCGAGCCATCGACCAGACCGCCGCCGAGCACACGGTCCAGTTCGGCCGAGGCGGTGGAAAAGCGCGGGATCTCCTCGATGCTGACTTCGGCCAGGGTCTTGAGCTGGGCCTGCTGCCCTGCCCAGCCGGTGCGGCCGCTGGGCGGTGCGGCGGCGCCGCTTTCGATGACCGTTTCCACCAGGGTGTTCCAGGCACCGCATTCGCCGCATTGGCCGGCCCATTTGGGGAACGTGGCACCGCACTCGGTGCAGCCGTACATGCGCTTAGCCTTGGCCATGAAAATTCCTGTTCGAAAAGTGCGCTCATGATAATCGAGCGCGCTGTATTAGTGGTTAAATCAAGCCCTTGCAGCACGGAAAAACGGCTAGTCTGTACTTTGACAAAACTTCTCGGGCGCAGCTGTGTCCCTTGCAGCAGGCGTGGAAAATGAAGCAATACGCTGACTTGGACTGCGTTGACCAACCTCATCTGTAATAAGGAATAACCTCATGAGCGTGCTAAGTGAATTCAAGGCCTTTGCGGTCAAGGGCAATGTAGTCGACATGGCCGTTGGTATCATCATCGGTGCAGCCTTCGGCAAGATCGTTTCATCCTTCGTGGGCGATGTGATCATGCCGCCGCTCGGGCTGCTGATTGGTGGCGTGGACTTCAGCGACCTGGCCATCACGCTGCGTGCGGCGGTCGGTGATGCGCCGGCGGTGGTATTGGCCTATGGCAAATTCATCCAGACAGTCGTCGACTTCATCATCGTGGCGTTTGCCATCTTCATGGGGGTGAAGGCCATCAACCGCCTGCGCCATCAGGAAGAGAAGAAACCTGCGGCGCCTGCTGCACCTTCCAAGGAAGAAGTGCTGCTGGGTGAAATTCGTGACCTGCTCAAAGAGCAGAATGGCAAGGGCACCGTGGTGACCACTGCACCGACGCCTGGGCCGCAGATCTGATACCGCGTCAAGCTTTCGCGACCGATGACTGCTCCTACAGAAGGGCCACACTGGCTCTGTAGGAGCGGTCTGTGGCCGCGAAGGGCCAATGCGGTGAGTCAGGTAAACCTCGGTGAGGCTTTCGCGGCCATAGACCGCTCCTACGGGATGACTGCTACCAGTAGTTCTCGACGGCGACCTGGCCAGGGCGGCGGCTCAGGCTGAGGTTCATGTCGCGGCCCTTGAGCAGTTGGCGGGTGTCGTCGATCATCTGGGGATTGCCGCAGATCATCACCCGTGAATGCTCCGGCACCAGTTCCAACCCTGCAGCTTTTTCCAGCTCGCCATTCTGAATGAGATCGGTGATACGGCCGTGCAACGTGCCCGGCACCTGCTCCCGGGTCACGATCGGGATGAACTGTAGCTTGCCGGCAAACTCGGCCAGGTAGTCCCGCTGTTCCAGGCCAGCGATCAACTCTCGGTACGCCAACTCCTGACCTTCCCGCGCGCTGTATACGAGCTTGATGTGCTCGAATTTTTCCCACACGGGAAAGTCCTGCAGGATCGACACGAAAGGGGCCACGCCGGTGCCGGTCGCCAGCATCCACAGGTCACGGCCGTCGACGAAGCGATCCAGGGTCAGATAACCCGTTGCCAGCTTTTCCACCAGCAGCTCGTCTCCCGGGCGCAACCGGCTAAGTTCACTGGTGAACTCGCCGCCCGGCACGACGATGGAGAAGAATTCGAGAAACTCATCGAAGGGCGAGGACGCCATCGAATAGGCGCGCCACACCACGCTGCCATCGGCCTTGGTCACCCCCAGGCGGGCGAACTGGCCGGCGACGAAGCGGAAACCGGCGTCGCGGGTGGTGCGCAAGGTGAACAGGCTGGGGGTCAGCGGCTGGACCTCGAGGATGGTCTGGCGGGTGAATTTTTCTGCGCTGGCAGTCATGGGGCGCTCCGGGGCTCAAGTGCTGGTATTTTCCCGCAAACCGCTGCAGATAAACACCGTTGGTTTGTGTGGCCACCGGGGAGCGCGCCTGTAGGAACTGCATGCGATCGGGTAGAATCGCGCCTTTATTGCCGCTTCGTGCCTTCTGCCATGCCTGTACTGACTTCGCCCTTCGCTGAGCTCGACCTGATCCGCCAGCCCGATCAACCCAACGAGCCGTTGCAGGCGTTCGATGCGGCCGACGAGTACCTACTGGCGCACATGGCCGAGCATCCCCTGCCCGCCCAGGCACGCGTGCTGATTCTCAACGACAGCTTCGGCGCGCTGGCCATCAGCCTGCAAGGCTCGGTGCAGGTGGTCAGCAGTGGCGATTCATTCCTCGGCGCATTGGGGCTGGAGAAGAACCTGACCCGCAATGGCCTGCCATTTGACAGCATCGAATTCATCCCCGCGAGCGCGCCGGTGCAGGGTCCGTTCGACCGCGTGCTGGTGCGTGTACCCAAGACCCTGGCCCTGCTCGAAGAACAGCTGATCCGCCTGCACGGCCACCTGGCGCCCGGTGCCGAGGTGGTCGCTGCCGGCATGGTCAAGCACTTGCCCCACGCTGCAGGTGATCTGCTGGAGAAATACATCGGCACGATGCGACCGTCACTGGCGGTCAAGAAGGCTCGACTGTTGATCGCCACTGACGAAGGCAAGCCCGCGCCGGTATCGCCCTACCCGACCCGCTATCAGCTGGACGACCCCAGGCTGACGCTGCTCAACCACGCCAACGTGTTCTGCCGCGAAGGGCTGGACATCGGCACCCGCGCGTTCCTCCCGCACCTGCCGCGCAACCTCGGCGCAGCGCGGGTCGCCGACCTGGGCTGTGGCAACGGCGTGCTGGCCATCGCCAGCGCCCTGGCCAATCCGCAGGCTCACTACACGCTGGTAGACGAGTCATTCATGGCCGTGCAATCGGCGCAGGAAAACTGGCAGGCGGCCCTGGGTGCGCGTCAGGTCGAGGTGCGCGCCGGTGATGGCCTTGCCAGCCAGGCGCCGCAGTCGCTGGACGTGGTGCTGTGCAATCCGCCGTTCCACCAGCAGCAGGTAGTGGGCGACTTCCTCGCCTGGCGCATGTTCCAGCAGGCACGCGAAGCGCTGGTCACCGGCGGCGACCTGTACATCGTCGGCAACCGCCATCTGGGTTATCACAGCAAACTGGCCAGGCTGTTCCGCGGCGTCGAACAGGTGGCTGCCACGCCCAAGTTCGTGGTGCTACGCGCGCGCAAGTGAGCGCAACGGTGCGTTTGAAGAGCAAAAAAAAGCCCTCGCAAGGAGGGCTGTAAAAAAAGCACTGCCAGAGCAGCACTGATGGGATTCAGTGGGATTTCATCCCGGCCGCCGTCATGAACAGGCGGATCAACATGGCAAACAGGCCCAGCGCGACGACGCTGCCGGCGTAGATCACCACCAGCCAGCCCAAGCGTTTCCACAAGGGCTTTTTCTCTTCGCTGTGCGTAACGATCGGTTTCTCGCTCATGCTTCTACTCCTGCCCGACCCAGGCCTTGCAGCCTGGGCAGCGGCGGTTGGGCTAGTGGTAGCCGGCCTCGTGGGTGACCTTGCCGCGGAACACGTAGTAGCTCCAGAAGGTGTACACCAGGATGATCGGGATGATGAACAGCGTGCCCACCAGGATGAAGCCCTGGCTCTGTGGCGGCGACGACGCGTCCCAGATCGAGATCGACGGTGGGATGATGTTCGGCCACAGGCTGATGCCCAGCCCGCTGTAACCCAGGAACACCAGCAGCAGGGTCAGCAGGAACGGCGTGTAGTGCGCGTTACGCTTCACCGAACGCAGCAACCCGACCACCGTGGCCAGCACCAGGATCGGCACCGGCAGGAAGTAGAACAGGTTCGGCGTGCTGAACCAGCGCGTGGCGATGTCGCCATGGGCCAACGGTGTCCAGATGCTCACGATACCGGTGACGATCAGCAGCCCGTAGGTCAGTGGCGGTGCGAGCTTGTGCATGGCCTGCTGCAGGCTGCCTTCGGTCTTCATGATCAGCCAGGTGCAGCCGAGCAAGGCGTAGGCCACGATCAGCGCCAGGCCACAAAACAGACTGAACGGCGTCAGCCAGTCCAGGCCGCCCCCGGCGTAGTTGCGGCCGACCACGGGAATGCCGTCGATGTACGCGCCCAAAGCCACGCCCTGGAAGAAGGTCGCTGTCAGCGAGCCGCCGATGAACGCCTTGTCCCACACGTGGCGCTTGGCTGCGGTCGCCTTGAAGCGGAACTCGAACGCCACGCCGCGGAAGATCAAACCCATCAGCATCAGAATCAGCGGCAGGTACAGGGCCGACAGCACCACCGAGTAGGCCAGCGGAAACGCGCCGAACAGCGCCGCACCGCCCAGTACCAGCCAGGTTTCGTTGCCGTCCCAGACCGGTGCCACGGTGTTCATCATGACGTCGCGGTCGCCTTCATCCTTCATGAAGGGAAACAGGATGCCGATGCCCAGGTCGAAGCCGTCCATGATCACGTACATCATGATGCCGAAGATGATGATCACGGCCCAGATGAATGGAAGATCGATACCCATGCTTAGTGCCCCTTGCTCAAGGTGTCGGTTTGGCCTTCTTCCGTGCCTTCATGGGCTGCGGACAGAGGACGTGCAGGGGTGCGCTGGGTACCAGGACCGCCGGTGTTGATTGTTTCTTCGTGTGCCTTCGGACCCTTGCGCACCAGGCGCATCATGTAGCCCAGGCCCACGCCGAACAGCGAGAAGTACACCACGACGAACATCACCAGGGTGATGCTCATCTGCGTGACGCTGTGGTTGGAAGAGGCATCGGCGGTGCGCATCAGGCCATAGACCACCCACGGCTGACGGCCGATCTCGGTGGTGAACCAGCCCGCCAGCAAGGCGATCAAGCCCGATGGCCCCATCCACAGGGTCAGGTAGAGAAATGGACGGCAGGTGAACAGCGCGTCTTTCTTGCGCAGCCACACGCTCCACAGACCGACGAAGATCATCAGCATGCCCAGGCCGGCCATTACCCGGAACGACCAGAAGACGATGGTCGAATTGGGCCGGTCTTCCTTGGGAAAGGATTTGAGCGCCGGCACCTGCTTGTCCAGGCTGTGGGTCAGGATCAGGCTGCCCAGGTAGGGAATCTCGACCGCGAAGCGGGTTTTCTCCGCTTCCATATCGGGCCAGCCGAAGAGGATCAGCGGGGTGGCTTCGTCACCCTTGTTTTCCCAGTGACCTTCGATCGCGGCGATCTTGGCGGGCTGGTGCTCCAGGGTGTTCAGGCCGTGCATGTCGCCGACGAAGGCCTGCACCGGGGCGACGATCAACGCCATCCACATGGCCATGGAAAACATCCGGCGGATGGCCGGCGTGTTGCGCCCGCGCAGCAGGTGCCAGGCGGCCGAGGCGCCGACGAAGAACGCCGTGGCGACGAAGGCAGCGATGGACATGTGCGCCAGGCGGAACGGGAATGAGGGGTTGAAGATCACTGCGAACCAGTCGACCGGAATCACTCGACCGTCGATGATCTCGTGGCCCTGAGGGGTCTGCATCCAGCTGTTGGACGCCAGGATCCAGAACGTCGAGATCAAGGTGCCGATCGCCACCATGACCGTCGAGAAGAAGTGCAGGCCTCGGCCCACGCGGTTCCAGCCAAACAGCATGACGCCCAGGAAGCCCGCTTCCAGAAAGAATGCGGTCAGTACTTCGTAGGTGAGCAACGGGCCGGTGACGGCGCCGGCGAAGTCGGAGAAGCGACTCCAGTTGGTGCCGAATTGGTACGCCATGACCAGGCCGGAGACCACGCCCATGCCGAAGTTGACTGCGAATATCTTCGACCAGAAGTGATACAGGTCGCGGTAGGTGTCGTCACGGGTTTTCAGCCACATGCCTTCGAGCACGGCCAGGTAGCTGGCCAGACCGATGGTGATGGCAGGAAACAGAATGTGGAACGAGACCGTAAACGCAAACTGCATTCGGGCGAGATCGATTGCCTCTAAACCGAACATGGGGCTTCCTCTATCAGGTGAACCGGCGCGGGCGGGCAGCCCATGCCAGCGGCCCCTGCGAGGGAAGCGCGGTCTGATGACTTCGTTCTGCTTGGTTCCACGACGCAGGGATTGTGGCCGTTTGGCCGCCATGCCGCGCCGGACGAGGCGTTGACATGGATCAAGATACCGTCAAAGAGTAGCCCTGTTTGCGCGATTGGGCTGTGTGGTTTAGTGCCGCACGACCGGATGTCGCACCCGGTTTACTTTCGTCTGGTATGGGGTTTGCGCAGCTCATCTGTTGCCCGAAAACACCGGCCGGTGCAGTGCGCACCGGCCGGAATCGAGCTTTCAGAGCACCTTGTCGAGGGTGATGGGGAACTCGCGGACACGCTTGCCGGTGGCGTGGTAGATGGCGTTGGCCACGGCGGCCGCGACACCGACGATGCCGATCTCGCCGACGCCCTTGGAACCCAGGGCGTTGACGATGTCGTCGGGCTCGTCGACGAAGATCACGTCGATGTCGTTGATGTCGGCATTCACCGGAATGTGGTACTCGGCCAGGCTATGGTTCATGAAGCGGCCCAGGTTATGGTCGGTCTGGGTTTCTTCCTGCAGGGCCATGCCCAAGCCCCAGACCACGCCGCCGAGGATCTGGCTGCGGGCCATCTTCGGGTTCACCACACGACCGGCGGCCACGGCACTCACTACGCGGGTGACGCGGATGGTGCCCAGATCTTCGTCCACTTCCACTTCGACGAACACCGCCGAATGCGTGGCCGTGGCATAGCCTTCACGCTTCTTGTCCGGCTCGGCATCGACCTGGGCTTCGAAGGTGTCCATGCCGTCGATGCCGCTCAGGTTCTGCAGCGACACGTGATGGCCTGGGCAGCGCAGCTCGCCGTCCTCGATGAACACCTGTGCAGGGTCGGCATCGGCAAACGCCGGATGCACCTGGCTGGCGGCGTGGATCAGCTTGGCCTTGAGCGCTTCACAGGCCTGCTGCACGGCGGTTCCTACCGACGATACGGTAAACGAGCCACCTTGCAGTGGCGCGGTGGGCAGCGACGAGTCGCCCAGCTTGAACTCCACGTCCTGCGCGGCGACACCGGCCGCTGCCGCGGCGATCTGGGTCATCACCGTGTAGGTACCGGTGCCGATGTCAGTGGTCGCGCTGCTGACCACCAGCTTGCCTTGCTTGTCGATCTTGGCCTTGGCGCTGGCCGGCATCTGCATGGCCTCCCAGACCCCACCGGCCATGCCCATGCCAACCAACTGGTTGTCACGGCGCATGCTGCGCGGCTCGACCGTGCGCTGGCTCCAGCCGAAACGTTCGGCGCCCTGCTGGTAGCAGGCCTTGAGTTCCTTGCTGGAATACGGCTTGCCTTCGTTCTGGTTGGTGTCGGAGAAATTGACCAGGCGCAGTTGCACGGGGTCGATCTTGGCCGCCACGGCCAGCTCGTCCATCGCGCATTCCAGGCCGATCATGCCCAGGGCTGCGCCGGGGGCGCGCATGTCCAGGGGCGTGAACACGTCCAAGGGCACCAGGTTGTAGGTCAGCTTGACGTTGTCGCAGTGGTAGAGCATGCCGCTCCACTCCACGACGTGCTCGGAGAAGTCTTCGAAACGCGAGGTCTGACCGGTCGCGGTGTGGCCGACTGCCTGCAGCTTGCCGTCGGCGTTGCAGGCCAGTTGCAGCTGCTGCACGGTGCGCGGACGGTAGCCGAAGGTGAACATCTGCTGGCGGGTCAGGGTAACGCGTACCGAGCGCTTGAGGTGCAGAGCGGCCATCACGGCCAGCGGCAGCTGGTACTGCGGACGCAGGCCGGAGCCGAAGGCGCCGCCGACGAAAGCAGCCATGACGCGGATCCTGTCCTTGTCCAGGCCGAACACGTTGGACAGATAGGTCTGGCAGTTCTGCGTGCTCTGGGTCTTGTCGTGGATCACCAGGCTGCCGTCGGCCTGATACAGCGCGGTGCTGGCATGGGGCTCCATCGGGTTGTGGTGCTCGACCGGCGTGTCGTAGGTGGCGTCGACGGTAATCGGGGCGGCAGCGTATTGCCCGGCGAAATCGCCCCGCGGTTCGGGCAGTTCAGCCGGCGCCGGCTTGGCGGCGGACAGCTGTGCGCGCAGGTCGGTCTGGTGAGGTTCCTGGGCGTATTTGATCTGCACCAGAGCGCCTGCATGGCGCGCCAGTTCCAGGTTTTCCGCGACGACCAGCGCCAGCGGCTGGCCGCTGTAGAGCACGTTGTCGTTGTACAGCGGGCGAAACGGCGAGCCGTCGGCGGCATCGTCGTCTTCGTATTTTTTGTCGTAGCTGGCCAGCTTAGGGCGGTTGGTGTGGTCGATCACGGCCACCACGCCCGGCAGCGCCAAGGCTTTGGACGCATCGATGGACAGCACGCGACCGTTGGCGATGGTGCTGGAAACCACACTGCCGAACAGCAGGCCATCTTCAGGAAACTCGCCAGCGTAGCGCGCCTGACCGGTCACCTTGAGCAGACCGTCGACGCGGTCCATGGGTTTGCCAAGTGTGCTCATCGCTGCATCTCCCCTTTGGCGGCGTCGCTCAGGGCACGGACTATCGCGCGGCGGGCCAGCTTGATCTTGAAGGTGTTGTGTTGCAGACCGCGAGCGTCCTGCAACAGGGCGTCGGCAGCTTTGCCGAAGGTCTCGGCGGTGGCGGGCTGGCCGATCAGCAGGCGCTCCACCGCTTCATCGCGCCACGGCTTGTGGGCGACACCGCCCAGCGCCAGGCGGGCGTCGCGAATGGTCTCGCCATCCAGCTCCAGCGCTGCGGCAACCGATACCAGCGCGAAAGCGTAAGACGCCCGATCGCGGATCTTCAGGTACTGGCTGTGGGCGGTGAAACCGGCGGCGGGCAGTTCTACCGCGGTGATCAGTTCGTCATCGGCCAACTGGTTGTCGCGCTCGGGCGCGTCCGCGGGCAGGCGATGAAAGTCGGCGAATTCGATGGTGCGCGCGCCGTTCGGACCCTGCACATGGACCACGGCAGCCAACGCTGCCAGGGCCACACACATGTCCGAAGGATGGGTGGCGACGCACTGCTCGCTGGCGCCCAGGATGGCGTGGATGCGATTCAAGCCGTCCTTGGCCGGGCAACCGGTGCCGGGCTCGCGTTTGTTGCACGGCATCTTCGAATCGTAGAAGTAGTAGCAGCGCGTGCGCTGCAGCAGGTTGCCGCCGGTGCTGGCCATGTTGCGCAGCTGCGGCGAAGCACCGGCCAGGATCGCCTGGCTGAGCAATGGGTAACGCTGCTCGATCAACGGGTGCCAGGCCAGGTCGGCATTGCTGACCAGGGCGCCGATGCGCACGCCGCCCTCGGCGGTTTCCTCGACTTCGCGCAGGGGCAACCCGGTGATGTCGATGAGCTGCTCGGGCTGCAGGACGTTCTCTTTCATCAGGTCGAGCAGGTTGGTACCACCAGCGATGAAGCGCGAGCGAGGACCGGCCAGGCGCACGGCCTCATCGACGCCGGCAGGCTTGGCGTAGGTAAACGGATTCATGAGCGCTCCCCTCCCTGCACTTCGACCACTTCTTCGATGGCCGCGCGGATGTTGCTGTAGGCGCCGCAACGGCACAGGTTGCCGCTCATCAATTCCTTGATGTCGGCGCTGGAGTCGGCGCGGCCTTCGTTGATCAGGCCAACGGCCGAGCAGATCTGCCCCGGCGTGCAGTAACCGCACTGGAAGGCATCGTGCTTGATGAACGCGGCCTGGACCGGATGCAGTTGATCACCCTGCGCCAGGCCTTCAATGGTGGTCAGCTCGGCGCCGTCGCACATCACGGCCAGGGTCAGGCAGGCGTTGACCCGCTTGCCATTGAGCAGCACGGTGCAGGCGCCGCACTGACCGTGGTCGCAGCCTTTTTTGCTGCCGACCAGGTCGAGCTGTTCGCGCAGCAGATCCAGCAGGGTGGTCCAGGGCAATACATCGAGCTGGCGCGACTGGCCATTGAGTTGCAGGGAAATGCTGTGGCTGGCGTACGGCTGCGCGCCAGCGCTGGAAGAAAGGGTGCTCATCGGGTCGACCTCACGGTGGTTCAGCTTGCGTGCGCGGCATTTTTCATGTCGCGTCGTTTGCAGGTACGACTTGGCACGCCGGTCATTCGTTCAGACGAGCTGATGAGTGTTTCCCCGCGACCGTGCTGGTATGATGCGCGGCTTTTTTTACCGCCCGGATGTGCTTTGCTATCAGGGTCGACACGACAACACTCGACAACAACGGTAACGGCGCAAAACGCGCCACAGGGAGCGGGCATGCTGGAAAGGCTGTTTCAACTCAAGGCGCACAACACCAACGTGCGCACGGAAATACTCGCCGGGGTCACGACCTTTCTGGCGATGGCCTACATCCTGTTCGTCAACCCCAGCATCCTGGGCGAAACCGGCATGGACAAGGGCGCGGTCTTCGTCGCCACCTGCCTGGCCGCGGCCATCGGCTCGACGGTCATGGGCCTGATCGCCAACTACCCGATCGCCCTGGCGCCGGGGATGGGCCTGAACGCCTTCTTCACCTACACCGTCGTGCTGCACATGGGCCACACCTGGCAGGTGGCGCTGGGCGCGGTGTTCATCTCGGCGGTGTGCTTTTTCCTGCTGTCGATCTTTCGGATCCGCGAGTGGATCGTCAACAGCATCCCCCTGCCATTGCGTTCGGCCATCGCTGCGGGCATCGGCCTGTTCCTGGCGCTGATCGCGCTGCAAGGCGCCGGGATCGTGGTGGGTAACCCGGCCACCGTGGTGGGCATGGGCGACCTGACCAAGCCCGGTGCGGTGCTGGCGATCTTGGGCTTTTTCCTGATCGTCGCCCTGGAGGCGCGCAAGGTTCGCGGGGCGGTGCTGATCGGCATTCTGGTGGTGACCACCGCGTCGATCCTGCTGGGCTTCAGCCCATTCAACGGGCTGGTGTCGATGCCACCATCGCTGGCGCCGACCTTCATGCAGCTGGACATCGCCGGGGCCTTGGACATCGGCCTGCTCAGCGTGATCTTCGCCTTCCTGTTCGTCGACCTGTTCGACAACTCCGGGACCTTGATCGGCGTGGCCAAGCGCGCCGGTCTGATGGGCAAGGACGGCCACATGCCGAAGATGGGTCGGGCGCTGATCGCTGACAGCACGGCGGCCATGGCCGGTTCGCTGCTGGGTACTTCCACCACCACCAGCTACATCGAGTCGGCAGCGGGCGTCAGCGCCGGGGGCCGTACCGGCCTGACCGCCATCGTGGTCGCGGTGCTGTTTCTGCTGGCACTGTTCTTCGCCCCGCTGGCAGGCAGCGTGCCGGCCTATGCCACCGCACCGGCGTTGTTCTTCGTGGCGGTATTGATGGCGTCGGGCCTGGCTGAAATCGAGTGGGACGACATTACCGAAGCCGCTCCGGTGGTGGTCACCGCCCTGGCCATGCCGCTGACCTATTCGATCGCCAACGGCATCGCCTTCGGCTTCATCGCCTGGACCTTGATCAAGCTGCTGGCGGGCCGTGCCCGCGACTTGAACTCGGCGCTGGTGATCCTCTCCATTCTGTTCGTTGTGAAACTGGGCTGGTATCCATGAGTGTTGTTCTCGACCCCTCCTCCTACACCCAGCAGCTGGATGAAAAGGTAGCGCGCCTGCGCGCGTTGCTGGCGCCGTTCGATGCGCCGGAACCGGCTGTGTTCGATTCGCCTCGCGAGCACTACCGGCTGCGCGCGGAATTTCGCCTGTGGCGCGAGGACGGCCAGCGTCACTACGCGATGTTCGCGCCCGGCGAGAAGCATGTGCCGATCCTGATCGACAGCTTTCCCATCGCCAGCGCGCGCATCAACGAACTGATGCCGCGCCTGAAGGCCGCCTGGCAGGCCGATGCGGCGCTGAGCAACAAGCTGTTCCAGGTGGAGTTTCTGACCACACTGGACGGCGATGCCATGGTAACGCTGTGCTATCACCGCCCGCTGGACGAGCACTGGCAGCGTGCTGCCGAGCAACTGGCGAGCGACCTGGGTGTAAGCATCATCGGTCGCTCCAAGGGCAAGCGTGTGGTCATCGGCCGCGACTATGCGGTCGAGGCGCTCGAGGTGGCTGGTCGTACGTTCCGCTATCGCCAGCCCGAAGGCGCGTTCACCCAGCCCAACGGCACGGTCAACCAGAAGATGCTCAACTGGGCGTACGAGGCCCTGGGCCCGCGCGACGACGATCTGCTGGAGCTGTACTGCGGCAACGGCAATTTCACCCTGCCGCTGGCCACGCAGGTGCGCAAGGTGCTGGCCACGGAAATCAGCAAGACGTCGGTCGCCGCCGCCTTGCACAACCTCGATGACAACGGCGTCGACAACGTGACCCTGGTGCGCCTGTCGGCCGAAGAGCTGACCGAAGCGCTCAACGAGGTGCGTCCGTTCCGTCGTCTGCAGGGTATCGATCTCAAGGCCTATGACTTCGGCAGCGTGTTCGTCGATCCACCACGGGCCGGCATGGACGTGGACACCTGCGAGCTGACCCGGCGTTTCGACAACATCCTGTACATCTCCTGCAATCCGGAAACGCTGGCGGCCAATATCGAGCAATTGCACGATACCCATCGGGTGGCCAAGTGCGCCTTGTTCGATCAGTTTCCGTACACCCATCACATGGAATCAGGGGTCTTGCTGGTACGCCGTTGAACGCCGTGCTGCAGTGACGGGCCGAACCACGCGAGACGGTTACGCGCCCTGTCAGGCAAACCACGCAGGCCCCTAACGCGGCCTGCGTGGCTGCAACGGCGGACGTGCCTGTGGTAGAACAGAAGTAACAAGAAGTTACCACTGTCATGGAGACCGGCTTGAACAACGCTGCCACTGCCCCTCTGTCCGCTTCGCGCTCACGCTTGATGGCTCTTCTGGTGGCCGCGGCGTTCTTCATGGAAAACCTGGACGCCACGGTGATCGTCACCGCCCTGCCGGACATGGCCAGATCCTTCCAGGCCACCGCCGTGGACCTGAACATCGGCATCACCGCCTACGTCATGACCCTGGCGATCTTCATTCCCGGTAGTGGCTGGGTCGCTGATCGTTGGGGGCATCGTCGCGTGTTCATGACAGCGCTGGCGCTGTTCACCTTGGCCTCGGTACTGTGCGCAGCCTCGCAGGAGCTCTGGCAGTTCACCGCCGCGCGGGTGCTGCAGGGCATCGGTGGGGCCATGATGGTGCCGGTGGGGCGCCTGGCGGTACTGCGCAACACCGAGAAGTCCGACCTGCTCACTGCCATCGCCTTCATCACCTGGCCCGGACTGGTGGCGCCGGTGCTGGGCCCGCCGGTGGGGGGCTTCCTGGCCACCTATGCGTCATGGCATTGGATCTTCCTGCTCAACCTGCCTTTGGGCCTGATCGCTCTGGTGTGTGCCTACAAGCTGATGCCCGAGGGCCGAGGCGAACATCCCCACCGCCCCTTCGACACAGTGGGTTTTGTACTCTGTGCCCTGGCGTGCGTGGGCCTGCTGTTCGGCCTCGATTTCATAGGCCAGGCTCCACGCAGCGGGTACGGCTATCTGATGCTGACCACCAGTGCCGTCCTGCTGTGGGCGATGTACCGTCACTTCACCCGGCACCCCACGCCCCTGTTGAAACTGGACGCCCTGAAGATCCCTACCTACCGGATAACCTTCAACGGCGGCTCGCTGTTTCGTGCCATGGTCAGCGCACACCCTTTTTTGCTGCCGCTGATGTTCCAACTGGGGTTCGGTCATGACGCCTTCACCGCCGGCCTGCTGGTGCTCACGCTGTTCGCCGGCAACATCGGGATGAAGCCCATGACCTCTTGGGTGCTGCGTCGCTGGGGTTTCCGGACACCGCTGATCGGCAGCAGCCTGGTGCTAGCGAGCACTACCTTCGCCTGCGCGGCAATGACCGCGGCCACGCCACTGGCGGTGATCCTGCCGGTGTTGTTGGTGTCGGGCATGGCTCGTTCGATGGGGTTCACCGCCTACAGCAGCGTCGCCTTCGCCGACATGCCGCAGCCGCTGATGTCTTCGGCCAACACGCTGTTCAGCATGACTCAGCAGTTGGCTTTCGGCCTGGGCGTGGCGTTGGCGGTGATCTTCCTGCGCCTGAGCGAATCGGTGCTGGGCGTGAACGGCGAATCCCTGGCCAGCTATCACATGGCGTTCGTGCTGGTGGGGATTCTGACCTTGGTATCGATGTTCGACCTCTGGCAATTGCCCCGTAATGCGGGCGCTGCCGTGTCGGGCCATGGCAAGCAGACGACGCCGACAAAATGATTTGACGTAATTAACTGGTTAGTACAATTTACCTGCATCGCACCCAACAAAAATAATGGAGTCACTCGATGAGCGGTAAAAACGTCCTGGCGGGCCTGATCGGCGCCGGTATCCAGCAGTCCCGAACTCCAGCCATGCACGAGCGCGAAGGCGCGGCGCAGGGCTTGGGGTATGTCTACCGGTTGATCGACCTGGATGCACTGAAGCTCGACAACGGTGCCCTTGAAGAACTGCTCACTGCGGCTCAACGCATGAGCTTCACTGGCCTCAACATCACCTTTCCGGCCAAGCAGGCGATCATTCCCCTGCTCGATGAGCTGTCGCCGGAGGCGTCTGGAATCGGCGCCGTGAACACTGTGGTGCTCAAGGATGGTAAACGGGTCGGCCACAACACCGATTGCCTGGGGTTCGCCGAAGGTTTCCGCCGCGGCATGCACGAGGCCAAGCGCGACCGTGTGGTGCAGATGGGTGCCGGCGGTGCCGGTGCGGCGGTGGCCCATGCGTTGCTGCTCGAAGGCGTGCAGCAGTTGAGCATCTTCGATGTCGAGCCGGCGCGGGCGCAGGCCCTGGCCGACAACCTCAACCAGCATTTTCCGGGGCAGCCGGCACAGGCGGGCAGCGACCTGCTGACGGCCTTGGCCGAGGCCGATGGCCTGGTCAACACCACACCGATGGGCATGGCCAAGCTGCCAGGCATGCCGGTGCCCAAGTCGGCCCTGCGCCCGGCGCTGTGGGTGGCCGAGATCGTCTATTTTCCGCTCGAGACCGAACTGCTGCGCGAAGCCCGGGCTTTGGGTTGCCGCACGCTGGACGGCGGCACCATGGCCGTGTTCCAGGCCGTGAAGGCGTTCGAGCTGTTCAGCGGCCGGCAAGCCGATGCCGAACGCATGATGGCGCATTTTGCCGAAATGAACGGATAAGCCAAGACCCGGATCACGACCCGTGTAGCAGCGGCGCAAGCCGCGTCGGCGATCGATGCGGTGTGTCAGGTACAACGCGGTGCGGCCGGACGCGGCTTGCGCCGCTGCTACAGGGGATCGCGGTGTCTGTAGCAGCGGCGCGAGCCGCGTCGGCGGTGGATGCGGCGTCTGTGGCTGCTATGGGGCCTGGATGAAGCGCAGGAGTGATTCGCAGAGCATTTCGCGGTGGTGCAGCTTCAACGTGGCTTCGTTGAAATCCACCTGGAACAACTGGCCGAAGGTGTGCTTGTTGGACACTCGGTAGAAGCAGAACGAGCTGATCATCAAATGCACGTCCATGGCATCCAGCCCCGGACGGAACACGCCCTGCTCGGTGCCGCGCCGCAACAGGTCGGCCAGTGCCAGCAGCACGGTCTTGTTCAACTCGCGAATGCTCGTGGATTTCTTGACGTACTCGCCCTTGTGCATGTTTTCGTTGCACACGATACGCACGAAATCCTCGTTGCGATCGTGGTGATCGAAGCTGAATTCCACCAGCCGGCGAATGCCTTCCACCGGCGTCAGCTCGTCCAGATGCAACTTGGCTTCGGTGCCGCGAATATCCCCATAGAGCTTTTCCAGCACCTCCAGGTAAAGCTGCTCCTTGCTGCTGAAGTAGTAGTAGATCATGCGCTTGGAGGTGTGCGTACGCTCGGCGATGGCATCGACGCGGGCGCCCGCCAGGCCCTGCTCGACGAACTCGGTGATGGCCGCCTGCAGAATGTTCTCGCGGGTCTTCTCGGGGTTGTTCTTGCGGGGCTTGCGAGGAACGTCGGCAGCGTGCGCGTCGGCCTCTGAGATTGTAGTCATGCTGGGCTCACGGCCGTCGTTGGTCAGCGGGCATTATGCGGCGCGCCGCGCAGGCAAGCAAAGCCCGCCGCGCACCTGCGCGGCGGGCACCCGATCAGAGCTTGGCGTGGCGTATGCCACCGGCGCGCGCCTTGGCCATGGCCGACAGGCGCACTGCAACGTTGGCAGCACCATAGCCGGCATAACCGCCGCGACGCTGCAGCACTTCGAAGAAGAAGCGCTCCTCGAACGGCTCGGTATAGACATGGAACAGCTCACCGCCGTTGGCGTCACGGTCGTACAGCACGTTGTAGTACGCCAGCTCGCTGAGGAATTCGTCGTCGAAATCGAACCGCGCACCGAGGTCATCGTAGTAGTTGAGCGGGATGTCCAGCAGCGCCACCCCGGCCTCCTTGGCCTTGCTGACGGCCGCGAAAATGTCGTCGCAATCGAAGGCGATGTGATGCACACCCGAACCGCGATAGGTCGACAGCGCATGGGAAATCGCGGTGTTGCGGTTTTCCGAGATGTTCAGCGGCAGGCGGATCGAACTGCACTGGCTGCGCACCGCACGGCTTTTCACCAAGCCATAGGGGTCGGGCAGCACCACCTCGTCGTCGGCCTTGAAATCGAGCACGGTCTTGTAGAACAGCACCCAGCTGTCGAGGGTGTCCGGCGGAATGGCCATGGCCATGTGGTCGATGGACTTGAGCATGCCCGGCGTCGCTGGCGATGGGCTGAGGCTGAAGTCGCTCTCGTAGATGGTCGGCCCGTCGCTGGCCTCGTCCACCAGGTAGATCAGGCTGCCATCCAGCGCCCGCACGGCCGCCAGCTGGCGCTCGTTGGGCCCGACCAGGCCGCGGAACGGCTGGGCCTTGTAGGCCACGGCGCGCTCCAGGGACTTGGCGCTGTCCTTCACCCGCAACGCGGTGGCACACAGCGATGGGCCGTGGGACTCGAAGAAGTTGTGGGCGAACGAATAGGGTTCGGCATTGAGGATCAGGTTGATATCGCCCTGACGCAGCAGGCTGACGTTCTTGGAACGATGCTGGCCGGCCTTGGCGAAGCCCAGTTGCTGCAGCCAGTGGCTGAGCTTGGCCCCCAAGGCTTCGTCGACCGCGAATTCGAGAAATTCGATGCCTTTGTAGTCATCTGCGGGAGGCGGTGCGAAGAGGATGTCCAGGTTCGCCACCGGTGTGGCCTCCTGTTCCAGCAGCTTGCGGGTCTTTTCCTCCAGGTACAGCAGCGAGCGCAGGCCATCGGCGGCATTGGCCCGAGGCGGCGCGGCGCGGAAACCATCGTTGAAGATTTCCAGCGACAACGGGCCGGTGTAACCGGTCTTGATGATCGGTGCGAGGAAGCCCGGCAGGTCGAACTCGCCCTGCCCTGGGAAGCAGCGGAAATGCCGGCTCCATTCCAGCACGTCCATGGCCAGGATGGGCGCATCGGCCATTTGCACGAAGAAGATCTTGTCGCCGGGAATGTCGGCGATGGCGCGCGGGTCGCCCTTGAGCGACAGCGTGTGGAAACTGTCGAGCAACACACCCAGGGCCGGGTGATCGGCCTGCCGGACGATGTCCCAGACCTGCTGATAGGTATTCACGTGGCGGCCCCACGCCAAGGCTTCATAGCCAATGCGCAAGCCACGCTTGCCGGCGCGTTCGCCCAGCTCGCGCAGATCGTCGACGAGGATCTGCTGCTCGCCCAGCGAGTCGGCGGCGGTGTTGCTGCACACCAGCACCAGGTCGGTGCCCAGTTCCTGCATCAGGTCGAACTTGTGCTCGGCGCGGTCGAAGTTGCGCGCCATGCGCGAGCGATTGCCGCCTTCGAAGTCGCGGAACGGTTGGAACAGGGTGATGGCGATGCCCAGGTCGGCGCACATCTGCCGCACTTCACGCGGACTGCCGTCGTAGTACAGCAGGTCATTCTCGAAGATTTCCACGCCATCGAAGCCGGCGGCGGCAATGGCTTCGAGTTTTTCCGGCAGGGTACCGCTCAAGGATACGGTGGCGATCGAACGCTGCATGGCACGCTCCAATAAGGCTCTACGAAAAGGCGCTACGAGGGCTTGCGCCGAGGCCTCGACTACGCGCCTTTTCTGCGGTTCCGCCCAGCGCCTGAGGGCAGGCAGAACCGTGATGAAAAAAGGGGGTTGTATCAGTTTGCCACTCTACCCGAGCACGTACCAACTGGTTAGTTTTGCGTGCGATTATCGACCACTTACCGTGTGCATCGATTGATTAGCCCAGGCGGTGTGCGCACCATCGGTCCCGACAGTGAAGCTGGTCGAGACGCAGATTGCAATCGACCCGGCGCAGACCGCCCGCCGTGGCGGCCAACACCCCATAAGAATTTCAAGAACTCAGGTAATCACTCATGCCCATCCGATTTCGCATCAATCCCGTACCTGTGACCTTCCCCAGCGGTGTCGAAGCCAGTCAATACGCACGCGTTTGACGCCACCGAGTGCTCCCTGACGGCAATGTCTCTGATACCGTGCATGCCCTGTATCAGACTGCCTCACGCTCAGTCGAAGTTCGGCGGTGGTCGAAACCACCGCGCCTGTACGGATGGTCCCAACGATGACACAACCCCACAGCTCCGCTCTGCCCCGCGCCCAACAAGCGCCTGAGACCAAAGTCGGCTTCAGGGACATGGTCAAGGCCGGCGCCGCCGTCGGCAAGACTCGCTGGGGCATGCTCGCCCTGGTGTTCTTCGCGACAACCTTGAACTACATCGATCGCGCCGCACTGGGCGTGATGCAGCCGATTCTGGCCAAGGAAATGAGCTGGACGGCGATGGACTACGCCAACATCAATTTCTGGTTCCAGGTCGGCTATGCCATCGGCTTCCTGCTGCAAGGCCGCCTGATCGATCGGATCGGCGTCAAGCGTGTGTTTTTCTGTGCGGTGTTGCTCTGGAGCCTGGCCACCGGTGCCCACGGCCTGGCGACCTCGGCGGTGGGCTTCATGGTCTGCCGGTTCATCCTCGGCCTGACCGAGGCCGCCAACTACCCCGCGTGTGTGAAGACCACTCGGCTGTGGTTCCCGGCCAAGGAGCGCGCAGTGGCCACCGGCATCTTCAATGCCGGGACCAACGTCGGCGCGCTGCTGACACCGATGATGCTGCCGTTGATTCTCAGTGTCTGGGGCTGGCAGGCGGCGTTTCTCACCATCGCCCTGCTGGGGCTGGCCTGGGCGGTGTTCTGGGGCATCAAGTACTTCGATCCGGACCAGCATCCACGGGTAAAAGCCAGCGAGCTTGAATACATCCAGGATCAGGAAGCCCCCGAGCAACCGGGCGTGCCGTTCTGGAAGATCATGACCATGCGCGGCACCTGGGCGTTTGCCGGGGCCTTCATGATGACGGCCCCGGTGTTCTGGTTCTACCTGTACTGGCTGCCGCCGTTTCTCAACCAGCAATACCAGTTGGGCATCAACGTCACCCAGATGGGCATCCCGCTGATCATCATCTACCTGAGTGCCGACGTCGGCAGCGTGGGCGGTGGCGTGCTGTCCTCGTTCCTGATCGGACGCGGCATGCAACCGGTCAAGGCGCGGCTGCTGTCGATGCTCGTGTTTGCGCTGGCGATCATCAGCGTGGTGTTCGCTGCTGGCGCGGCCAACCTGTGGGTGGCGGTGGCGGCGATCTCGCTGGCCATCGCCGCGCACCAGGCGTGGACGGCGAACATCTGGAGCGTGGTGATGGACTACACGCCCAAGCACATGATGAGCACGGTGTTCGGCTTCGGCGGCATGTGCGCGGCGGTCGGCGGGATGTTCATGACCCAGGTGGTGGGCTATATCCTGACCGTGACGAACAACAACTACACGGTGTTGTTCACGATCATTCCGGCGATGTATTTCATTGCCTTGGTGTGGTTGTACCTGATGGCACCGCGCAAGGTGCCGCAGGGGGCTTGAGCCAGGCGCGGGGTGGCGGTGGGGCTATTCGCGGGCAGAGCCCGCTCCCACAGAGGCTCGCCGCATATCCATGTGGGAGCGGGGCGGGCGGCGAGCGCTCTGCCCGCGAAGAGGCCAGTGGCATCACCCTAGATCTCAGCCAGTAAAGCCTGGGTTTTCTCGAGGGCCATCCGGGCCCTCTCATAAGCGCTCACCCCCTGCTCCAACAGCCGCGCCGTGGGTATCTCCAGGCTCAGCGGCACATCCTCGGGCAGCGCTCGCAACAAGCCAACCAGGTCGCAGTCGCCGTCTCCCGGAAAACGACGTTCCTGGCGGGCCTGGCGCAGTATCTCGGCCATGTCATCAGGGCATGGACCCGCCACGTCGCACAGTTGGGCATAACGCAAGCGTTGCGGTGGCAGGCTGCGCAGGTCTTCAAGTCGCGAGTTGGAGCGGTCGAAATGAAAGGCATCGACCAGGATGCAGGCATTGTCGCGACCGGCCTTGTCGAGCATCACCCTCGCGCTGGCCAGGTCCGGGCAGTCCGTCCAGGGCATGAATTCCAGGTGCGGATGGATGCCATAGGGCCGCGCCAGATCACACAGCTGGGCGAGGTTGTCGCTGGCTCGCTGCACGTCTGGATCGTTCCCCGCCACCAGCAATTCGCTGGCACCGAACTCGGCGCCCAGCGCCAGATGAGCTTCGAAATCCGCCACACGGGTCAGCGGTTTCAGCCGCAGGATTTCGATGTCCAGCACCTTGATGCCGGTATCACGCAAACGTGCAGCCGTCTGGCGTTGCAGTGCCTTGTCGCGCAGCAAAGGATAGTGATGCTCCTCGGCGGTGGCCGGTTCGGTGCGCAGGCCAACGTGGCTGTAGCCGGCGCGGGCAGCGACCTCGACCATCTCGGGAGGCGAAAGCTCGAGCACGGTCAAGGCGGCCAGAGACAGGATGCGGTGGGTCATGGGCGGTTCCTTGGGGCTTGAAGGTGTTGGGCAAGGCGAGAGCGTTTCAGCCAACTAACCGGCCTGGCCCAACGCGCGGGGTGCACAGGCACGCCCGGTGCGCATCGCGTCCCCGATGGCGTCGACCAACGCCAGGGTTCGCGCAGCATCCACCACACTCACCAGCGGTTCGACCTGCCCGCGCGCGACCTCGATGAAATGCTCAAGCTGCACGCCCAACGCTTCGGCGGGGGCGAAGGTTTCCTGCACCTGCTGCAAGGGTTCATGCCAGCCCGCGCCCGGTTCGGCGTAATGCCAACGCGTCAGTTGCGGCACGCTCAGCGCACCGGCCGTGCCTGCCAGCAGGTAGCACGGCTGATCGGCCTGGCGTGGATAGACCGGGTTCTCGCCCGAGCCGAGCTCCCAGCTCCAGGGCGCGGCGACCCCATCGGAACCGGTCAAGGTGCCCAGCGCACCGTTTTCGAACTGCAGCAACACCGCCACACTGTCTTCGTTGCCGAAACCGCGAATGCCATTGCTGCCGAAGGCCTGCACCTGGCGGACTTCGCCGCACAGGTAGCGCAGCAGATCCAGGTCATGAATCAGATTGGTCAGCAGCATCCCTGCCCCCGGCTCGCGACGCCAGGCGATGTCGAAGTAACTGTCGGGCTTCTGCAACTGCCACAGCGCCGTCACCGTGGTCAGCCGACCGAGCACGCCACTTTGCACGACGTGTCGGGCGCGGCTAATCATCGGGTTGTGCCGCCGATGATGACCGACCAGGACCGGCACACCGCTGGCCGAGCTGGCGGCCACCAGCTCGGCCACTTCGTCCAGATCGACCCCCACCGGCTTTTCCAGCAACACGGGGACACCGGCCGCCAGACAGTCCAGAGCCGTACGCACATGCTGGGCATTGGGGTTGGCGACGATGACGGCCTCGGGCGCCACCTGCGCCAGCATCTGCCGATGATCGGTGAAATGCGGCACCGCGCATTCAGCGGCGAAGGCGGCTGCTTGAGGGCCTGGGTCGGCGATGGCGCAGAGCTGGGCGCCGTCCATCTGTTGCAGATGCTGGTAATGCTGCCGGCCCATGTTGCCAGCACCGATCAGGGCGATTCGCAGAGGGGAGGTCACGATGCAGATCCTTGGTTTTTGTTTTCTCCAAATATTTAGAACCAAGTTCCGGAATATTTCAAGTCAACGAGAGCGCAATCGTGCAGGCGACTGCACGGATCGTGATGGCACCCCCTTTGTTTCTACACTCAGCTGAACAGCTCCGACGCCACGCTGACCTGAGACAACTCCTGCGCAGCAGCCAGCAAACCCGTGGCCAATTCATGCATGCGCGATTCGGACAGGCGCGCGCTGGGGCCGGCGACGCTCAGTACACCCACCACATGAGCGTCGCGCGGATGGCGGATCACGGCAGCCAGGGCTGACGTGCCCAGCGCCGAACTTTCGACCACCCAGGCATAACCGGCCTCGCGAGCCACCCGCAGGCGTTCGAGCAGATCGGCGTTGGAACGCGGAGCGTTCGGTCCGAAATCGTCACGACTGGCAATGCCTTGCTGCTCCACCAGGGCCAATGCCTTGGCATCACTGAGGGAGGCCAGCCAGGCATGTCCGGACGCGGTGTAGAACAGGGGCGCATCGCGACCCATTTCCGGGTCGTAGCGCAAGCCGGAACGGGCGCCCTGGGATTTGGCGATCCAGGTTTGCCGGTCGCCTTCGATCACGCCGAGGCGCACCAGCTCGCCGGTGTCCTGGGCCAGCCGGTCGAGGATCGGCTGCACGATGTCGGCGCCGCTGCCCGACAGGTACTGAAAGCCCAGCGCGACCAGCTTGGTCGACAAGTGATAGCGCAAAGTCTCGGCGTTCTGCCGCACATACCCCAGCCGGCCCAGTTCGGACAGCATGCGATGGGCTGCACTCTTGGGCATGCCCAACTGTTCGGCAAGGGTTTGCAGGGCTTGGCCGCGAGGCTCGTTGGTAAGGCTCTCAAGCAGGCTGAGCGCCCGTTCGATCTGACTGCCGGCCATGATGGGGTCTCGTGAAGTTGTAACGAATGAAAAAATTTCGCCGATTCTACACTTGGCGATCCGGTCGGCAATCCATAGAATATGGAACCAGGTTCTAGAAAATTACAATTTAACCCACCTGCTTCTTGGAGATTCATCCCATGCCTGCGCCCGACTGCGTAACGACCCCGGTGGAGTGCGACGTGCTGGTGATCGGCTCGGGAGCCGCAGGCCTGGCCACTGCCGTCACCGCCGCCTACCACGGGTTGCGCGTGATCGTGGTGGAAAAGGACAGCACCTTCGGCGGCGCAACCGCCTGGTCGGGTGGCTGGATGTGGGTGCCGCGCAATCCGCTGGCACGGCGCGCCGGCATCGACGAGGATCCAGCCCTGCCGCGCACCTACCTGCAACATGAACTAGGGGCGCACTTCGATCCGGCGCGGGTCGATGCCTTTCTCGAAGCCGCCCCGAAGATGGTCGCGTTCTTCGAGAAACACACCCGCCTGCAATTCGCCGGCGGCAATGCCATCGCCGACATCCATGGCGATACGCCGGGCGCCGGCACCGGTGGCCGCTCGGTCATCGCTGCGCCCTACGACGCACGCGAACTGGGCACGAAGCTGCTCAAGCGCCTGCGCACAACGATGCGTGAAACCTCCTTCCTGGGCATGCCGATCATGGCAGGGGCAGACCTGAGCGCCTTTCTTACGCTGACCCGGTCATGGCGTTCGCTGCTGCACGTCAGCCAGCGAGTGGGCCGACATCTGTTCGACCTGGCCTGGCACGGACGCGCCATGCAGTTGCGCAACGGTGTGGCACTGGTGGCGCGGCTGGCCAAGTCGGCCGACGACCTGGGCGTACTGCTGTGGGAGTCGGCGCCGGTTCGACGGCTGTCGATGCAAGGTTCGCGGGTCTGCGGTGCCGTGGTCGAGACGGCCAGGGGCGAGGTCGTGATCCACGCTCGCAAGGCCGTGATGCTGGCCACCGGCGGTTTCGCCAACGATATCGAGCGACGGCGGACGCTGTTTGCGCGAACACCCACCGGCCACGAACACCTGGCCCTGCCACCGCAGGGCGTCAGTGGCGACGGCCTGCGCCTGGGCGAAGCCGCCGGCGGCGAAGTGGCCACGGACCTGGCCTCGGCCGCGGCCTGGTGCCCGGTCTCGCGTGTGCCCTACCCCGATGGCAGTGTCGGCCATTTCCCGCACATCATCGAACGCGCCAAGCCCGGCATCATCGGCGTGCTGGCCAACGGCAAGCGCTTCGTCAACGAGGCGGACGGCTACTACGATTACGTCAAGGCGATGGTCGAGCACGCGCCCGGCAGCGAAGTCGCCTCCTGGCTGATCTGCAGTCATCGCTTCCAGCGCCGCTACGGACTGGGCATCTCGCGGCCCTTTCCCCTGCCGATCAAACCGCATCTGGACAGCGGCTACCTGAAAGTCGGCGACACGCTGGAAGCGCTGGCCAGCGCCTGCGGCATCGACCCTCAAGGGCTGCGCCGCACGGTGGACGACTTCAACCGGCACGCGCGGCTGGGGCAGGACCCGGCATTCGGCCGCGGCGGCAGCGCCTACAACCGCAAGCAGGGTGATGCCCTGCACCAACCCAATCCGTGCGTGGCGCCGATCGAACAGGGGCCCTTCTATGCGGTCAAGGTTGAAGCAGGCAGCTTCGGCACCTTCGCCGGGCTCAAGACCAATGAGCACGCACAGGTGCTCGATCGCCAGGGCCTGCCGATTGCCGGGCTGTACGCAGCCGGCAGCGACATGGCCAGCATCATGGGCGGCCATTACCCGGCCGGAGGCATCAACCTGGGCCCTGCCGCCACCTTCGGCTACATTGCCGCGCGACACATGGCCGGAGCGACACACGACGAATAACCGCCAGTAGAGAAGGAGATCGACATGCAACTCATCACCAACGCCCAACAGCTGAAGATGCCGAAACTGGGCCTGGGCACCTGGCCGATGCTCGACGAGGAATGCACCTCGGCCGTGATCCAGGCACTGGAACTGGGCTACCGGCACATCGATACCGCTGCCGGCTACAACAACGAAGCCGCCGTGGGCCGCGGCCTGACCGAATCCGGCGTGCCGCGCGGCGACATTCATGTCACCAGCAAGGTCTGGTGGGACAAGCTGGCGCCCGACGCCATGCGCGAATCGTTCCAGAACAGTCTGAATGCGCTGCAAAGCGACTACATCGACCTGTTCCTGATCCACTGGCCCGGCCAGGAGGGCTGGGATGTGAAGGCGGCCATCGAGACCCTGGTGTCGTTCAAGCAGGACGGCCGTGCGCTGAACATCGGCGTGGCCAACTTTCCTCTGCCGTTGCTGCGCCATGTGGTCGAGGAGTTGAACGCGCCGTTGGCGGCCATCCAGGTTGAATATCATGTGACCTTGGACCAGAGCGCCCTGCTCGACTATGCCCGCCAGCACGACATGGCGCTGACCGCCTACAGCCCGCTGGTTCGCAACAAGGTGTCGCAGATTCCCGAGCTACAGGCGATTGCCAAAAAGCATGGCGTGCTGCCGACTCAGGTGGCGTTGAAGTGGTTGCTGGATCAGGACAATGTCGCCGCAATCCCGAAGGCGGCCAGCAAGGCCAACCAGCAGAGCAACCTGGATGCGCTGAAGGTGCAGTTGGACGACGAAGATCGCCGGATCATTGCGGCGTTGCCCAAGGATCAGCGGTTGGTGAGCCCGGATTTTGCGCCTGAGTGGGATTGAGGTAGGGCGCTGGACCGCAGTGACCCCTTCGCGGGCAGAGCCCGCTCCCACATGACCCGCTCCCACACGAAATTTGTGGGAGCGGGCTCTGCCCGCGAAGGGGAGCACCGCAGTATCTGGATCAGAAATCGAAAAACACCGTCTCCCCTTCCCCTTGGATACGCATATCGAAACGGTAGGCCAGCTTGCCATCCACCTCGCAGCGAGTCGCCACCAGCGTCTCGCGCCGCGCCGGCTGTTCGATCAGGTTCAGCACCGGGTCCTTGGCGTTGGCTTCGGCCTCGTCGCTGAAATACAGCCGCGTGTGCAGGTGGATGTTCACCCCACGGGCGAACAGGCTGATGTTGATGTGGGGCGCCATCGGCACGCCGGCGGCGTTGTTCACCACGCCCGGCTTGATCGTCTGCACGGTCCATTCACCGGCGTCGAAGGTGGTAGCGGTACGGCCGAAGCTGTTGAAGGGTTTGTCCTGGTCGAAATCGATGTGGTAGTGGCCCTGATCGTCAGCCTGCCACAGCTCTAGAAACGAGTCGCGCACCAGGTGACCGTTGCCGTCGTAGACGTTGCCCAGCAGCAGGATGTGCTCGCCCGGCGCTTCGGGCTTGGCCATCTGGTTCCAGATTTCATGCTCGCGCGGTTCGATGCCGGCTGCCGCCAGGGCCAGGCCGATGTGGACGTAAGGTCCGGCCGTTTGTGAAGGGGTTTCTTTGAGCAATTCGATAGGCATGTCGGTTCCCCCTCAGCGGTTTTCGAAGTGAGTCTTGCGCTGGCCGCGCAGCACGATGTCGAAACGGTAGGCCAGGCAATCCATCGGATTGGCGTTGGCCATGTCCAGCCTGGCGATCAGGCTCTGCACCGCCTCGGGGTCGTTGATCGACTTGACGATGGGGCACATCGGAATCAGCGGGTCGCCTTCGAAATACAGCTGGGTGATCAACTTGGTGGCGATCGACGGGCCACTGATGGAGAAGTGCACGTGGGCCGGACGCCAGTCGTTCGGCCCGTTGCGCCATGGGTACGGACCCGGCTTGATGGTGCGGAAACTGTAGTAGCCCTCGCTGTCGGTCAGCGTACGGCCGACGCCACCGAAGTTGGGGTCCAGGGGCGCCAGGTAGCGGTCGTTCTTGTGCCGATAACGGCCACCGGCGTTGGCCTGCCACATTTCTACCAAGGTATTGGGAATGGGCTTGCCGAACTGGTCGCAGACGCGCCCGGCCAGGATGATCCGCTCGCCGATCGGCAAGCCGCCATGGTTGTAGTTGAGCAGCAGGTCGTTGTCGAACTCGCCGAACTTGAGATGGGCGAAATTGGGGCCGGTGCTTTCACTGGCCGACTGCGGAATGCTCACCAGCGCCTGGCGGGGCGAGCGCATGGTCGAGGTCTTGTAGTCCGGCGTCAGGGCTTTGGGGTGCCAGTTGCGATCACGGATGATGAAGCGACTGCTGTCTTGGGAAGACATGCCGTTCTCCTGTTATTCGATTTATAGAGGACCTGTTTCCAGGCTTCGGACTAGTCTCAAGGAAATGGTCGACAACGAATATTGAAAAACACGGTCACAGGCATACCCGAATGGTTATGCATGAATCGAATGAGGATTTTGCCATGTTATGGAAGAAAGGCCGACGCAGCGATAACGTCGTGGATGCCCGCGGTGACGGTGGCGGCAGTGGCGGCGGCGGGATGCGCATGGGCGGCAAGGGCCTGAGCCTGACCGCAGTGGTGCTGATCGTCGGCTTCGGCCTGCTGACCGGCCAGGACCCCATGCAGATCCTCGGCGAACTGACCGGCCAAAGCCAGCAGGCGGCGCCGGTGGACACCAGCCAGCGCAAGGCGCCACCGGCCAATGACGAGCAGGCCGAATTCGTCAGCACGGTACTGGGCGACACCGAGGACACCTGGAAGCAGATCTTCCAGCAGGGCGGGCAGACTTACAAAGAACCGAAACTGGTGCTGTTCAGCGGCCAGGTGCAGTCGGCCTGCGGCCACGCCACGGCGGCCAGCGGACCGTTCTACTGCCCGGCCGACCAGCAGGTGTACCTGGACATGGCGTTCTTCCGCGAGATGTCGCAGCGTTTCGGCGCCGCAGGCGATTTCGCTCAGGCCTATGTGATCGCGCACGAAGTGGGCCATCACGTGCAGACCTTGCTGGGCGTATCGGACCAGGTTCAGCAGGCGCGCCAGAGTGGTCAGCGCATGGAGGGCGCCAACGGCTTGCTGGTGCGTCAGGAACTGCAGGCCGACTGTTTTGCGGGGGTCTGGGCGTTCAACGGGCAGAAGCGTCTGAACTGGCTGGAGCCGGGTGACATCGAAGAAGCCCTGAACGCGGCCAACGCCATCGGCGACGACCGCCTGCAACAGCAGGGCCAGGGCCGTGTGGTGCCTGACTCGTTCACCCACGGCACCTCGGCGCAGCGCGTGCGCTGGTTCAAGGCCGGGTTTGCTCAGGGTCAGATCGACCAGTGCGATACGTTCGGCGCCAAGAGTCTCTGATTTTCAAGGGCCTCTGAACGTATTGACGCTCGCCACCCGCCAACGCAGGTGGCGAGCGATTCAGATCAGTTTGCGCAGGTGCGTGCAATCCAACGCATGCCAGTCCGCCAGTTCCGGCCAGAGGTTCTCCGGCCGGTTCACCAGCACTGTGGCGGTACCAGCCGCTCGGCCTGCCTGCAGATCCATTTGATGATCACCCACCATGACCATGTCCGGATGGCGCACGCACCAGGCGCCGGCCAGGTGCAGCAGACCGGCCGGGTCTGGCTTGTGCGCGGCTTCGTCGCGGCCCAGCACATCGTCCGGCTGGAAACAGTCGGCGATGCCGATTGCTTGCAGGCTGATATGCGCCAGCTCCCGCGCATTGCGGGTGAGAATCCCCAGGCGATGACCACGACCGGCCAGCTCACGCACCAGCTCCACCGCTCCAGGCGCCGCCGTCGAGGCCACGGCCAGGGCGCGCTCGTGTTCGAGCAACCAGACGTGCTTGGCTTTCGACTCGTGGGCCGGCAAGGCAGCCAGGTGGCTGAGGATGTCGGCCTCGGGCGGAATTTGCAGATGACGGCGAATGGCAGCGAAGTCGTGCACGGCCACGGTCAGGGTGCCGTCCAGATCGAACACCCAGTGACGGACGTGGGCCAGGCTCATGACCAGTCCTGCCGATGACGGATCAGACCTTCCTGGGCCGAGGACGCCACCAACTGGCCGGCGCGGTTGTACACGCTGCCGCGGGCAAAGCCCCGTGCGTTGCCCGCCCAGGGGCTGTCCAGGGCATACAGCAGCCAGTCGTCGGCGACCAGGTTGCCATGGAACCACAGCGAATGGTCGAGGCTGGCGATCTGCATGTCGCGGTGCCAGACCGATTTACCGTGGGGCAGCAGCGAGGTGGTCAGCAGGTTGAAGTCGGAGGCATAGGCCATGACGTACTTGTGCAACGCCGGGGTCTGCGCCAGGGCGCCGTCGGCGCGAAACCAGATGTACTTGATCGGGTCGGTTGGCGATGGATTGTACGGGTCACGCTCGGCCACCGGACGCATCTCGATGGGTTTGGCGCACAGCAGCTTGTCGCGCATGTGCGCAGGGATCAGATGGGCGACCTGCTGCATCAGCTCAAGCTCGGTGGGCAGGTTTTCCGGGCCGACCACGTTAGGCATCGCGCTCTGATGGGCGAAGCCCTCTTCGTCGTACTGGAACGAGGTGGTACCGGTGAAGATGGGCTGGCCCTTCTGCACCGCCGTGACGCGCCGGGTGCTGAAGCTGCCCCCGTCACGCACCCTGTCGACCATGTACACCACGGGTAATTGCGCATCGCCGGGGCGCAGGAAATAGCCATGCAGGGAGTGCACGTGGCGATCGGGCTCGACCGTCTGGCTGGCAGCCGACAGTGACTGGCCGAGTACCTGGCCGCCGAACAGCTGCCGAAAGCCCAGGTCCTGGCTGCGACCGCGAAACAGGTTTTCTTCGATGGGTTCCAGGCTCAACAGCTCGACCAGATCGTCCAACACATGGCTCATTCAAAACTCCTCGGCACAGGCATTACCCAAATAAGCAGAACCAAATGGGCGCAATGATAGCGGACAGCCACGCCGCGAACACCTGCAGGAACGGTCATCGGCCGCGAAAACGCGACACGGTACACCTGGCACACCGCAGCGCGCCCTTCGCGGCCACTGGCCGCTCCTACCGGTTGTGCTGCCACTGGGGCTTGGTGATGCGGTACAGCATGTGCCGCTGCAACTCGTGCCCCGGCAGGTTCGGATGGTCGAAATCACCCTCCACATCGCGCTGCATACCGATGGACTGCATCACCTTTTCCGACGACGCGTTCGCCAACGCGGTGAACGCCACGACCTCTTCCAGCCCCAGCCTGTCGAAGGCGCAAGCCAGGCAGGTCCAGGCCGCTTCGCTGGCGAAACCCAGGCCCCAGTGCTCATAGGCCAGGCGCCAGCCGATTTCGGTGGCCGGGGCGAAGGGCGCGTCGAAACCCACCTGCCCCAGGCCGGTGAAGCCGATGAACTGCCCGCTGTCCTTGCGCTCCAGCGCCCACAGGCCATAGCCCAATTCGGCGAAATGACCGCGTGCGCGACCGATCACTTCGGCGCTCTGCAAACGCCCCAGGGTTTCGGGAAAATAACGCATGACCCGCGGATCCGCGCACAGGTCGGCAAACGCGGGCAAATCGCTGTCACGCCACTGACGCAGGATCAGTCGCGCACTTTCAAGTTGGAGGATCTGTTTCATCGCTGATTCCTTGCCGATACCGCCCGCCCCGGTTCGATTCCGAGCTCGCAGGCACCTTCCCGCACATTTCGAACGCGAGGTCACAAGGGAGTTTTCACGGCAAGACCAACGGCGTATCCGGACTTGCGAGCGGACATCCTACCCCGCTGCACGCTAGCGTCGGGTGCTGCGCTCGTACGCCGCGAGCACGGTGCGTTCCGAGCGCACCAGGTACGCTTCGAGCAACTGCGTGGCCTCCTCGGCACGCCCCTCTTCCAGGCAGTGCAGGATGGAGCCGTTCATGTCCAGGTAGGGCATGTGCAGAAACCGCGGGTCATCGAGCAGGCCGAAGGCCAATCGCAACTCCGCCGAGATCTGCGCGTAGAACGCCTCCAATCGGGGGCTGTCGGCCAGCTCCACCACCGCCTTGTGGAACATCATGTTGGCCGTGCCCACGGCTTTCCAGTCCTTCGCCTCGCTCGCCTGCTGGCCCATGGCGACCGCTTCGCGCATGCGCACGGTGCCCGGATGCAGCGGATAGCCTTGGGCAAGGGCCTGGCACTCGATGAAACGGCGGACCCGGTAGATGTCGATGATCGAGGCCATGTCCGGCACAGCAACGGTCACCCCACGGTTCGGCTCGTGCTTGAGCAAACCTTCACGGGTCAGGCCCCTGAAGGCCTCGCGCAAGGTGTTGCGCGAGATCTGCAGGGTTTCCGCCAGCGCGGCCTCGGACAGGCGCTGGCCGGGAACCAACTCGCCTTCCACCAGCATTCTGCGAATCTCCTGGGTGATGGATTCACCCAGCGAACGAGGGGGGCACAGCGAGGTGTCGTTCATGTTCGGTCCAGGGTCGAAAAGAGTCTCGGCGATGTTCCATCACAGGCCGGTCTCAGGCAAGACCCGTGCGGCCTCGGTGCATCATTAAGTAACAGCGACATCCGGAAGCGTTACAAAGTGGTGCACTTTGTGGGTCATGCATGCATTCATTGTTGAACAATCCACATCATGCAGATCAACACTCTTGGCCTTTTATCATGGCGTTGGCATGCTGATTGCTCTACCACCTGCATCCCCCATCGCAGGAACGATGCCGTGACACACACAGCCGTGACACAGACCGCCAAGGACTTCACCAAGGCGCGTCGCTCTTCCCTGATTGCCGCGATCTTCATGATGGCCACTTCGGCCATCGGCCCAGGTTTCATTACCCAGACCGCGACCTTCACGGCCAAGATGGGCGCGGCGTTCGCGTTCGGCATCCTGGCTTCGATTCTCATCGACTTCGTGGTCCAGCTGAACGTCTGGCGCATCGTTGCCCTGACCCGGATGCGCGCCGCCGATATCGCCAACAAGGCCATCCCCGGCAGCGGCTACCTGCTGGCCGTGCTGGTGATCTTTGGCGGCCTGGTGTTCAACGTCGGCAACATCGCCGGGGCCGGGCTGGGCCTGAATGCGTTGATGGGGCTGGACCCCAAATGGGGCGGCGCCCTGAGTTCCCTGGTCGCCATCGGCATCTTCATGTCGCGCCGCGCCGGGGTGGCCGTGGATCGTCTGATGGTGGTTCTGGGTCTGGTGATGATCGGCATGACGGTGTTCGTCGCCATTGTTTCCAACCCACCGCTGGGTCAGGCGCTGTACCAGACCATCCTGCCCGAGACGGTTGACTTCGCCATCATCACCACCATCGTCGGTGGCACGGTCGGCGGCTACATCACCTACGCCGGGGCGCACCGCTTGCTGGACCGCGGCACCACCGGCATCGAAAACCTGGACGCCGTGAACAAGGCGGCCCTGAGCGGCATTCTGGTCACCGGCATCATGCGCTACGTGCTGTTTCTGGCCATTCTCGGCGTAGTGGCCAGCGGCGTAATCATCGACACCTCAGGCCAGGGCGCCAATCCGGCCGCCCAGGCCTTCCAGGCCGCAGCCGGCCAGTTCGGCCTGCGCATCTTCGGCCTGATCCTGTGGACTGCCGGCATCACCAGCGTGATCGGCGCCGCCTACACCTCGATTTCCTTCATCACGGTGTTCGCACCGAACATCAGCGAGCAGGCGCGCAACCGCGCCACCACGGTGTTCATCGCCGTGTCGCTGCTGATCTTCGTGCTGATGGGCACCGCACCGGCGGCGCTGCTGCTGTTCGCCGGCGGCTTCAACGGGCTTATCCTGCCCATTGGCCTGAGCATCTTCACCTACGTCGGCTGGCGCCGGTCCGACCTCATGGACGGCTACCATTACCCTCGCTGGCTGCTGGTGCTGGGCGTATTGACCTGCCTGCTCACCTGGTACATGGCGATCAAGTCGGTCGGGCCGATCTTCGCCTTCCTCTCTGTCGTATGAGCCGGACAACGCACAAGGAACCTCTACAATGCCAAGCATAGATATCAACAGCGACCTGGGTGAAAGCTTCGGCGCCTGGAGCATGGGCGACGACGACGCCATGCTCGACATCGTGACCAGCGCCAATGTCGCCTGCGGCTTCCATGCGGGTGACCCGGCCGGCATCCTGCGCACCCTCAAGGCGGCTGCGGCCAGGCAGGTCAGCATCGGCGCCCATGTGTCCTACCCGGACAAGGTCGGTTTCGGTCGCCGCAACATGGACGTGACCAGCGACGAGCTGACCGCCGACGTCATCTACCAGATCGGCGCGCTGCAGGGCTTGGCCCAGGCCGCGGGCACCCGCGTCAGCTACGTCAAGCCCCATGGCGCCCTGTACAACACCATCGCCCACGATCGCCGCCAGGGGCTGGCCGTGATCGCTGCCATCCGCGCGGTCGATCCTGGCCTGGTACTGGTGGCCCTGGCCGGTTCGAGCCTGATCGAACTGGCCCGTGAAGAAGGCCTGACGTGCGTCGCCGAAGCCTTCGCCGATCGCGCCTACACGCCTGAAGGCACCTTGGTGTCGCGTCGCGAGCCCGGTGCCGTCCTGCACGATCCACAATTGATCGGCCAACGCATGCTGCGCCTGGTCGAGGAAGGCACCCTGGAGGCCATCGACGGTAGCATCACCCGCATCCAGGCCGATTCCATCTGCGTGCACGGCGACAGCCCGGCCGCCGTGGCCATGGCCCGCGAACTGCGGCGCGTGCTGGAGCAAGCGAACATGCAACTGCAGCCGTTTGCCGGAGGCCGACCATGAGCGCACTCGAACGCGCAGCGAAGAGCGCCATCGAGGCCGCTCGGGCAGCCCGCGCCGACTACCGCGGCGGGCGGGTGGCGCCTTCCGCTGGCATCGCCCCAGGCATGACCCAGGCCAACCTGATCGCCCTGCCCCGCGACTGGGCCTATGATTTTCTGCTGTACGCCCAGCGCAATCCGAAAGCCTGCCCCATCCTCGACGTCACCGATGCTGGCAGCCCGCACACCGTACTGGCCGAGGGCGCAGACCTGCGCACCGACCTGCCGCTGTACCGTGTCTGGCGCAACGGCCAGTTGGTCGAAGAGATCAGCGACGCCCGCCACGCCTGGGCCGAGCACGACGACATGGTGACCTTTCTCATCGGTTGCAGCTTCACCTTTGAAACCGCGCTGCAGGAAGCGGGCATCGAAGTCCGGCACATCGCCGATGGCAGCAACGTGCCGATGTACCTGAGCAACCGTGCCTGCCGCCCCGCCGGGCGGCTGCGCGGTGACATGGTGGTGTCCATGCGCCCGATCCGCGCCGACCGCGTGGCCGAAGCCTGCACCATCACCGCCCGCTATCCCTCGGTGCATGGCGCGCCGGTGCACGTGGGCGACCCGGCGCTGCTGGGCATCGCCGACCTGGCCCGTCCCGACTTCGGCGACGCCGTGCGCATCGAACCGGGCGAAGTACCGGTGTTCTGGGCCTGTGGGGTCACGCCCCAGGCTGCGGTCATGGCCTCGGGTGTGCCGTTCGCCATCACCCATTCGCCGGGCCATATGTTCATCACCGACGTGCCTGACAGCACGTACCACGTCTAGGAGATTGCCGTGCGTTTTCTACCGGTCAACCTGGACACCCTGATGGTTGAGCTCGACGACCTCGAGCAGACCCTGGCCCTGTTCGATGCCTTGAGCGCCGAACCGATCGCCGGCGTGGAAGAAATCATTCCGGCCGCGCGGACGCTGCTGATCCAGTTCCGCCCCAGCGCCATCACTCGGCAGACACTGGTCGATCAACTCGCCCGGCGCGATGCCAGCCAGCGCCGTGCCGTCGAGCAGCGGCGTGTGGAGATCCCGGTGCACTACAACGGCGAAGACCTGGATGAGGTTGCCGCGCTGTTGCAGATCAGCCGCGAGGAAGTGATCCGACGCCACACCGCCGAGGACTACAGCGTCGCCTTCTGTGGCTTCGCCCCGGGATTCGGCTACCTGACCGGCGGGGCCGGGTTCCCGGTGCCGCGCCGGAAGACGCCGCGCACGCGCATCCCTGCGGGCGCCGTGGCGCTGGCGGGTGAATTCAGTGGCATCTACCCCAAGGCCAGCCCCGGTGGCTGGCAGATCATCGGCGTCACGCCCTTGCAGATGTGGGACCTGGAGCGCGCCGAACCGGCGCTGTTGCGGCCCGGTTACAAGGTGCGTTTCGTCGATGCCGGGCCTCTGCCCGCAGGCGGCCTGCCCGCACCGGCTGCGCCCGCTGCGGCCCTGCCGCCGAGCGGCGCGTACCTGCAGATTCTCAGCCCCGGCCTGCACAGCGTGCTGCAGGACACCGGCCGCATCGGCCAGCCCGGCCAGGGCGTGTCCCGCTCCGGCGCGCTGGACCTGGGCGCCCTGCGCGCCGCCAACCGCGCCGTTGGTAACCGCTCGGACATGGCCTGCGTGGAAACCGTGCTCGGCGGCCTGCGCTTCACCTGCCATGGCCACGCGGTGATCGCCGTCACCGGCGCACAGGCCCCGGTCACCCTCACCAGCGCCAGTGGCCTGCAATGGCCTGTGGACAACTATCAGCCCATCGAACTGGCGCCGGGCGACACCGTTACCCTAGGTGCGCCCAGCGCCGGGCTGCGCAGCTACCTGGCGATCCGCGGGGGCTTCGACGTGACGCCGGTGCTCGGCAGCCTGTCGACCGACACCCTGGCCCAGGTCGGTCCGCCCGCCCTGGCCGCCGGCGACCATTTGGGGTTCACGCCGCCAACGGGCGGCACCAGCGTATCGCTCAGTGAAGCCCCGGCGTTTGCCCTGCCGAAAACCGCCGACACCGTCACTCTCGATGTGCTGATGGGCCCGCGCAGCGACTGGTTCACCGCCGACGCCATCGAGCGCCTGAGCAGCCAGCCGTGGCAGGTCACCGCACAGTCCAACCGCGTCGGCATTCGCCTGGCCGGTGAAACGCCGCTGGAACGCAGCAATCACCAGGAGCTGCCCAGCGAAGGCACCGCCGTGGGCGCCATTCAGGTACCCGCCAGCGGCCAGCCGGTGCTGTTCCTCGCCGACCACCCGCTGACAGGCGGCTACCCGGTGATCGCCGTGGTCGCCAACTACCACCTCGATCTGGCAGGACAGATACCGGTCAACGCCTGGATTCGCTTCAACCCGGTGGCCGCCTTCGAAGCGCTGCACCCTACCGCGCCTGCCCCTTCTTCACCTGCCGATGTGGAACGACTTCCATGAAAAAGCTCCTGATTGCCAACCGCGGCGAGATCGCCGTGCGTATCGCCCGTGCCTGCCGCGACCACGGCGTGCAGTGCGTGGCGGTGTACGCCGATGCCGACATCGACGCCCTGCATGTACGCCACGCCGACGAAGCCTATGGGCTCGACGGCCAGCGCCCTGCCGAAACCTACCTGAACATCGAGAAGTTGCTGGCGGTCGCCAAGCGCAGTGGCGCCGATGCCGTTCACCCCGGCTATGGTTTCCTCTCCGAGCGGGCCGATTTCGCCCGCGCCGTCATCGAGGCCGGGCTGATCTGGGTCGGCCCCAATCCCGAGACCATCGACGTGCTGGGCGACAAGGTCGAAGCCCGCAAGATCGCCCAGGCCGTGGGTGCGCCTCTGGTGGCCGGCACGCCGGGGCCGGTGGAAAGCGCCGAGGAGGTGCTGGCCTTCGCCGAACAGCACGGCCTGCCGATCGCCATCAAGGCCGCGTTCGGCGGTGGCGGACGCGGTATGAAAGTCGCCTGGCGCCTGGACGAGGTGACTGAGCTGTTCGCCTCGGCGGTGCGCGAGGCCGAGGCCGCCTTCGGCCGCGGCGAATGCTACGTCGAACAGTTTCTCGACCGCCCGCGCCACATCGAAGCGCAGATCCTGGCCGACCGGCACGGCCAGGTCGTGGTCGTGGGCACGCGCGACTGCTCCTTGCAGCGCCGTAACCAGAAGCTGGTGGAAGAAGCGCCCGCGCCGTTCATCACGCAACAGCAGCGCGAGCGTATCCACCAGGCGGCCCGCGACATCTGCGCCAAGGCCGGGTACGTCGGCGCCGGTACGGTCGAGTTCCTGCTCAGCCAGGATGGCACCCTGTCGTTCCTGGAGGTCAACACGCGCCTGCAGGTCGAACACCCGGTCACCGAGGAAACCACAGGCGTGGACCTGGTGATCGAGCAACTGCGGATCGCCGACGGCTTGCCCTTGTCGTTCACCGAAACGCCCGTGCCGCGAGGCCACAGCTTCGAATTCCGCATCAACGCCGAAGACCCGGGCAAGGGCTTTCTGCCCACACCTGGCCAGATCGGTGAGTTCCTTCCGCCGTTCGGCCCCGGCGTACGCCTGGACAGTGGCGTGGTCAGCGGGTCGAGCGTGCCCAGCCACTTCGACTCGATGATGGCCAAGCTCATCGTCACCGGCGCCACCCGTGAGCAGGCCATTGCCCGCGCCCGACGCGCCCTGGCCGAATTCAGTATCGAAGGCATCGCCTCGGTACTGCCGTTCCACCGCGCCGTGATGGATCACGCGGATTTCACCGGTCCCGAGCGCTTCGCCGTGCACACGCGCTGGATCGAAACCGACTTCGCCGAATCCATCACCCTGGCGCCGCGGGTCGAACCCAAGGCCGACGCGGACATCCTGCGCACCTTCGTCGAGATCGACGGCAAGCGCCACGCGCTCGGTCTGCCCGCTGCATTGCTGCGCGGCATGAGCCTGGACGCGGCACCCGCTGCCCAGGCACAGGCTTCGGCTTCGGCTTCGGCTTCGGCTTCGGCTTCGGCAGAGGTGGACGCCCAGGCGCTGCTCACTCCAGTGGCGGGCAACCTGCACACCTGGGTGGTGGAAGACGGCGCCGACGTTTCCAGCGGGCAGGTAGTGGCCGTGGTGGAAGCGATGAAGATGGAGACCTCGGTGCTGGCGCCGTGTGCAGGCCGCGTGCAGATCGGCCAGCAAGCCGGTGACTACTTCGAAGCTGGCGCCGTGATCGGTCGTATCCAGACCGACAACTGAGCGGTGGCTGCAGGCCCAATAGCAGCCGGCGGCACCGGGCCCTGGCCCAGGTGCCGCGACATGGAAAAAGCCCAGCCAGACGGGTCGCGCATCTGGAATAATGCCCGCCTTCGGCACACACGGCACTCCATGGATCTCCTGCACAAGGCTTGCGACAATGCTTTCGATAGTGGCTTCACTCCTGCCCATCCTGCTGGCGTTGGCCGGCGGCTGGGTGTTGGCAATCTTCATCAGCCCCGAGCTGCGCCATCGGCTGGTGAAGCTGATCACCCCGTTCATCTGGCTGCTGCTGTTCTCGATCGGCTACGAATTCGGTAACGTCCTGGGCGCCCTGAACTCGGCGCGTGAATCGGCGCTCACCGCGCTGGTCTTCGCTCTGCTGACGACTGCGGTGCCGTGGTTGTTGCTCTCTCGAGGCGCCAGTGCCGTGGTGCCACGCCCGACGTCGGACCGCCAGGGGTTGGCCGGCATTGTCCCGCCGCTCAAGGAATGCCTGATCGCCCTGCTGGCCCTGGCTTTGGGCGTTGGCATGTATCACCTGTGGGGCGCGGCCGACGGCTCGGGGTTTGGCTGGCCTTCGACCAGCTACTTCCTCTATGTACTGATCGTGCTGGTCGGGCTGGACCTTTACGGAGTCAGGCCCGACCCGTCGTGGTACTCGCTGCGCACCTTGAAGATTCCCGCCATGGTGGTGATCGGTTCGCTGCTGGGCGGCCTGCTGGCGGCCTGGGCCACCGGCCAGCCGTTGGCCATCTCCCTCGCGCTGTCCAGTGGCTTCGGCTGGTTCACCCTGTCCGGAGTGATGGTGGGCCACCATGCCGGTGAAGCGTTCGGTGCCATGGCCCTGTTGACCGACCTGTTTCGCGAGATCCTGGCCATCGGTCTGCTGTACAGCCTGGGTGCCCGGCGACCCTTGCAATGCATCGCCGCGGGCGGCGCCACGTCGCTGGATTCGACCCTGCCGATCGTCAAGCAGAAGTGCCCGCCCGAATTGCTGCCCGTAGCGCTGGTCAGCGGTTTTCTGCTGACCGTGATCGGGCCCTTGCTGATGGTGTTTTTCCTCACCGTATGAGTTATGCACATCGCGACAGCCAGTGGATAAGTTACACACATTGGCTGTGCAACCGCCTGTGGATAATCTGCGCATAAGCGGCTGACGGCCCGCGTAGCCGGGGGCTTGCGCGATGCGATCATTTTTTGATCAGCTTTTCAGGCCTGTTTTGCACAGACTGCGCGAGTTACTCACATCCGCTGTGCAACCGCATGTGGATAACCTGCGCAAAACAAGCCACAGGCCGCATACGGCAAGGCTTTCAGAGCGCCGATCAAATTTTGATCAGCAGTGCGTGTGAATACAGGAGCGGAACGGGGCGTGTAGAATTCGCCTTCTTTCTCTGTCGATCCGTTTCCATGCACTCTTCTCCCCCTCGCGTTGCCGTGATCGGCGGCGGCCCGGCGGGCCTGATGGCCGCCGAAGGGCTGAGCCTGGCTGGCGTGGCCGGCGACGTCTACGACGGCATGCCCTCGGTGGGCCGCAAATTCCTGCTCGCTGGCGTCGGGGGCATGAACATCACCCATTCCGAGCCCCAGCCCGCCTTCGTGGCTCGCTACGCCGAACGCGCGCAGGCGGTGGGGGAATGGCTGGCCCCGTTCGATGGCCCACGGCTGCGCGAATGGATTCATGGCCTGGGCATCCAGACCTTCGTCGGCACCTCCGGACGCGTATTTCCGACCGACATGAAGGCCGCACCGCTGCTGCGTGCCTGGCTCAAGCGCCTGCGCGAGGCCGGTGTGGTTATCCACACCCGGCACCGCTGGCTGGGGTGGAACGACGACGGCAGCTTGCGTATCGAGCATCCGCACGGCGAATCGGCGGTGCGCCCGGCGGCCACGGTGCTGGCGTTGGGCGGCGCCAGTTGGGCGCGGCTGGGTTCCGACGGCGCCTGGGTGCCTTGGCTGCAAGGGCGCGGTGTACCCATCAAGCCGCTGCAACCCTCCAACTGCGGCTTCGAGGTGCCGGGCTGGAGCGCGCTGTTGCGGGAAAAATTCGCTGGGGCACCGCTGAAGAACGTCGCCTTGGGGCTGGCGGGCGAACCGTTGCGCACTGGCGAGTTCGTGCTGACTGAAACGGGTGTGGAAGGCAGCCTGGTGTATGCACTGTCCGCCGGGATTCGCGAGGCGATCAACCGCACGGGAGAAGCGACCCTGCATCTTGACCTGCTGCCGGATCGACGTGTGGATAAAGTCCGTGCGGCGTTGCACAAACCGCGGGGGTCCAAGTCCATGGCCCGGCACCTGCAGGGGCAACTGGGCCTGGAGGGGGTCAAGGCCGGCCTGTTGCGTGAGCTGACCGATGCGCCGACCTTCGCCGATCTCGACGCACTGACCTCGGCGATCAAGGCGCTGCCCTTGACGCTGGTACGCGCCAGGCCGCTGGATGAAGCGATCAGCACAGCGGGGGGTGTGGATCTGCAGGGGCTGAATCGGCAGCTGATGCTTAACGATGTGCCGGGTACGTTCTGTGCGGGTGAAATGCTGGATTGGGAAGCGCCAACCGGTGGCTATCTGCTGACGGCCTGTTTCGCCAGCGGGCGGCGGGCGGCGGATGGCGTTCTGGAGTGGTTGGCTCGGGAGTGATGTTTGCCTCTCGGGCCCCTTCGCGGGCAGAGGGCTCGCCGCCCGCCCCGCTCCCACAGGGTGCAGTTGAACATGTGGGAGCGGGCTCTGCCCGCGAAGAGGCCCTCAGTCACACCACACAATGTGAGAGCCCTCTGCCCGCGAAGAGGCCCTCAAGCCCCCCACACAGCTCAAGGCTTGCGCTTGCGCGGTCCCGTATTGAACACCGGCACCTTGCGCACCGGCTTGACCACAGGGGTCGCATCCACCGGCGAATCGCCGCTATCGACCCACTTGCCCAGGTTCTTCTTGCTACCACTGACCTTGGGCTTCTTCGGTTTTTTCGGCTTCTTCACCACTTGGCCGCTGGCATCGGTGTCAGGCACCCGGTGATCGGGCACGAAGTCCGGTTCGTCGACGCGCTTCAACGTCTGCCGGGTCAGCATTTCGATGGCCGACAGCAACTGCACCTCGTCGGCGCAGACCAGCGAGATCGCCTCCCCCGTGGCCCCTGCCCGGCCGGTACGGCCGATGCGGTGAATGTAGTCTTCGGCCACGATCGGCAGGTCGAAGTTGACCACCAGCGGCAGATCGTCGATGTCCAGGCCGCGCGCGGCGACATCGGTGGCCACCAGGATCTGCACCTCCGAAGCCTTGAAACGATCCAGTGCACGCTGGCGCGTAGCCTGCGGCTTCTCGCCGTGGATGCCGTCGGCGTTGATGCCCAGCCCCTGCAGCTTCTCGACCAGCGCGTCCACGCCGTTGCGGGTCTTGGCGAACACCAGCACCTGCTTCCAGCGCTGCTTCTTCAGAAGATGGCAGAACAGCTCCGCCTTGCGCTTCTTGTCCACCGGCACGATCCACTGCTGCACCGAGCTGGCGGCCACGTTACGCGGGCTGACTTCGATGCTCAGCGGGTCGTTGAGCATCTGCCCGGCCAGCAGGCGGATGGAATCGGAAAAGGTCGCCGAGAACAGCAAGGTCTGGCGCTTCTTCGGCAGGGCTGCATAGATGTCCCGCAGTTCCTCGGAAAAACCCAGGTCGAGCATGCGGTCGGCTTCGTCCAGCACCAGGGTCTGCAACTGGGAGAACTTGATCGCGTTCTGTCGATACAGATCGAGCAGGCGCCCCGGCGTTGCGACCAACAGGTCGACGCCCTTGCGCAGCTTCATCATCTGCGGGTTGATGCTGACCCCGCCGTACACCGCATAGGTGCTCAGCGGCAGGTGCTCGCCGTACTCGACGATATTGGCGTGAACCTGCTCGGCCAGCTCGCGCGTGGGACACAGCACCAGGGCGCGGACCGAGTTGCTCGCCACCTTGGGGCCTTCCATGGCCAGCAACTGCAGCAACGGCAAGGCAAAACCGGCGGTCTTGCCGGTGCCGGTCTGGGCCGCGGCCATCAGGTCGCGACCGGCCAGCACCGCAGGAATGGCTTGGGCCTGCACCGGGGTCGGCGTCTGGTAGCCAAGCGTTTCAAGGGCGCGTTGCAGGGGTTCGATCAGGCCAAGGGTGGCGAATGTCATGGGTCTACCGTCAGAAGATGTTTCGCAATGGCCGGCAGTTTACCTTGTTGGCTAGGCTTTCGCCTTGCGCCATTGCGGCACGCCGATCAACACCACCGCGCCGATGATCACCGCCATGGCCACGCATTCCTCGACGCCGATGTGCTCGCCGGCGAACAGGATGCCCAGCAACACGGCCACCGCCGGGTTGACGTAGGCATAGCTGGTGGCCGCCGCCGGGCGCACGTGCTTGAGCAGGTACATGTAGGCACTGAAGGCCAGGATCGAACCGAAGCACACCAGGTAGGCCAGCGCGCCCCAGCCGGCGGCGGTGGGCCATTGCTGCATGCGCTCACCCGAGATCAGGCTGCCCAGCAGCAGCACCGCGCCGCCGATGAGCATTTCCGTCGCCGCGGCCATCGCGCCCTGGGGCAATGGCAGACTCCGGCTCCAGACCGAGCCGAAGGCCCAGGCGGCCGCGGCGAAGATCAGCAGCGCCGCGCCCAGTGGGCTGGCCTGCAGATTGGAACCCAGGTTGAGCAGGCCGATCCCGACCAGCCCGAGGACGATCCCCGCCCACTCCAGGCGGGTGTTGCGCTGCCCCCGGAACAGGCCGAAGAACAGGGTGAACAGCGGCACGGTGGCCACGGCCAGCGCCGCCACCCCGGACGACACGCCCGCATGTTCGGCGACCGTCACGCCGCCGTTGCCGCAACTGAGTAACAGGATCCCCACGCACCCGGCCGCGCGCCACTGTGGCCAGGTCGGGTTGGGCGCGCCACGCAGGCGCAGGAAGGCATAGAGAATCGTCCCGGCGATGAGAAAGCGCACCCCGGCCATCAGCAACGGCGGCCACGACTCGACGCCGATACGAATGAACAGGTAGGTCGAACCCCAGACGAAATACAGGGCCAGAAAGGCGCCGATGAGCAACAGGGGAAAGCGGGCTTGAGCAGGCATTTCAAAGGTCGTCCATGGTGTGTTTTTGTTCTTTCCTGGTGGGAACCGGGCGGCGAGCCCTCTGCCCGCGAAGAGGCCTTCCAGCCCTACCCTAAGCGATGCTTTTGCAACACCTCGCGCATCTTCGCCATCGGCACTTTCTGCAGCGTGCAGAACAGCCCGTGGGACACCTCGGCCAGCCCGTGCCGCTCGCGCAACTCGCGTGCCAGATGCTGTGTCAGGTTGGCCGCCATCTCGGCATCGGCCATGGCCCGGTGAGCCTGGCCGGTATGCGGCAGCCTCGCCCATTGGGTCAAGGTGCCCAGCTTGTGATTCGGCGCGCCGGGGAACAGGCGCCGGGCCATCAGCATCGAGCACGCAAAGCTCTGCACCCGCTCACGGCGCAGCAGGCTGAGCTCGTGATCCCAGAACTTCTGGTCGAAGGAGGCGTTGTGCGCCAACAACGGCGTGCTGCCGACGAACTCGGCGACTTCGGCCATTACCTCGGCCGCAGGCGGCGCCTTGCGCACCATGGCCGTGGTGATGCCAGTCAGGCTGGCAACGAAGCCGGGCACGGGCAGGCCGGCGTTCATCAGGCTCTGATAGCGTCCGACGATTTCGCCGCGTTCGAGCATGACCACGGCGATTTCCGTGGCGCGGCAACCCATGTTCGGCGAGATGCCGGTGGTTTCGAAGTCGATGACAGCAATGCGTTCCAAAGCGGTGAAACCTCAATTCTTCAGCAGCAACGCACCTTCGATGGGTACGTAGCGGGTGGCGGCGCGGATCAGCGAGTTGGCGGTCAGACCTGGCACGCCATAGGCCACGGCCTCGACGCCATGCTTGCCGATGATGCGGTCGAGCAGCAGGTCGAAATCACCGTCGCCCGAGGCAAGCACGATCTCGTCGACGTGATCGGCGGCGTCCATGATATCGATGGTGATGCCCACATCCCAGTCGCCTTTGGCCGAGCCGTCGCTGCGCTGGATGTAGGGCTTGAGTTTGACCGTGAAGCCGAGGTTGCGCAGGATCTGCTGAAACTGCTGCTGCTTGCTGTCGCCACGGTCGATGGCGTAGGCATAGGCCTCGACGATCTGCCCGCGCTGGCCGATGTCGGCCCACAGTGCGGCGTAGTTGAAGTGACAGCCATAGGCCTGGCGCACGGTGTAGTAAAGGTTCTGTACATCGGCGAACACCGCGATCTTCTTCACCGCACTTCCTCGTCGCGCTGGGCGCCTGAGCTTCTGGAGAGCCAGTATGCCAGTGTTGGGGCGAGGATGGGGGTGGGGATGGGGTGTCAGTGCCGGCCTCTTCGCGGGCAGAGACCCGCTCCCACAGTGGTGGTGCCATGTGTGAGGGGGGTGACTGTGCCGGCTTCTTCGCGGGCAGAGACCCGCTCCCACAGGATCGCGCACCACCCTGTGGGAGCGGGCTCTGCCCGCGAAGGGGCCATGAGCTCCACCGAACAATGTAAAGGCAGGTCGACGAGCCCTCTGCCCGCGAAGAGGCCCTCAGGCCTTACACAAAATCATCATCGTCGGAAAAGAAGCCACTGTCGCCGCTGCTGTCATAGCCGGCATCGGCCATGCCGCCCTGGTCGTTCCAGCTGTCATTGCTCACCTGCTGGGCGTCACCGCTGTCGTTCCAGCCGCCGCTGTCGCTGGCTTGGGCTGGTTCTTCCTTGATCACCTCGACAATCTCCTGAGGGTTGTCGTGGTGAAACAGGCTGCTGATGCCCTGTGCCAGCATCACGCCCCCGGCCACACCGGCAGCCGTCTGCAGGGCGCCGCGCATGAAACCGCCACCCGCCGGCGCCTGAGCGCCTGGAGCGGCGTAGTTCTGCTGTGGCGGCGGCTGGTACGCCGGCGCCTGGCGAGCCGGTTCGCGCCAGCCGTTGCCCTGCGGCTGCACGGCCCGCGCCGGTTGCTGCACGTCGCGGTTGCCGCCGCCGAAAATGCTCGACAGGAAACCACCACCGCCCTGCTGCGCCGGCGCGGCCGCCTGGCTGCGCGCCTGCTGCAGTTCAGTCTGCAACTGCTGGTTCTGCTCGCTCAAGCGCTTGATCGCCGCTTCCTGGACCAGGATCGCCTGCGCCATGTAATAGGGCGCGGCGGGCTGGGCGGAGACGTGCCCCTTGATGCGCTCGTCGGCCTGCGCATCGCGCGCACTGCCCTCCTTTTCGGCCTGCTGGAGGCGGGTGAACAGACCGTCGATCAGGCTTTGTTCATCAGTGTTCATGGCGACCTCGTTCGATTGCCCGGAAAATGGGGTGGCCGGCGCACAATGCGTCGGTTCTGCTGCAATGATGGGGCTGCTGCCCCGTCTTTCAATGACCGGCCGCGATTAAACTTTGTTCACCTGCGCCCACCCTCACGCTCCATGACGCCCCGACCGGGTGTTGAAAAACGCCACCATCGGCTAAAGTGTCGACCTGCTTTTTGACCTGTGACCCGGCCCCATGAACCCGCTGATCGTATTGCGCGACTCGTTCTATTTTTTCCGCATCAACCTGTGGGCGATCCTGCGCCTGTGCCTGCCGCTGGTGGTCTGCGAAGCGCTGGCGCGCGAGTTGGTGGCACGCGTCAACGGTCCTGACGCCTCGGTGATGTACGACGTGGCCGTGGGCCTGCTGTTCTATCCGTTGTACACCGCCGCGTTGATCCTGTTCCTCGATGCCCGCACCGACGGCTATGAGCCCAAGGGCCGGCACCTGCTGGGCAAGGCCCTGCACCTGTGGCCACGCTTCGCCCTGATGGCGGCCATCAGCACCCTGCTGATCATGTTCGGCATGTGGCTGTTCGTACTACCGGGGCTGTACCTGATGATCAAGCTGTCGTTCTCGGAATACCTGCTGGTACTGCGCAATACCACCCCGTTGCAGGCCATGCGCGAAAGCTTCGACCTGACCAAAGGCAAGTTCTGGCCGATCCTGTTCACCCTGCTGGCGATCATGATCCCGCTCTGGCTGCTCGACGGCCTGAGTGCCATGGCCTGGGCCGATACCCAGCCCACGCCGGTGCGCCTGCTGGTCGACAGCGTCAACAGCTTTCTGCAACTGCTGCCCACCGTGGTGCTGTTTCGCTTGTTCATGCTCATGGGCAAGCCGGACTGACCGCACCGCTCACACGCTGGCTTGAGTACCCGCCAGTTCGTGGTAGCGGCGAGCGAAATAGACCAGCACGTCGGCCTCGTCCTGTTGGCGAATGTCCAGCACCTCGCAAAAGAGAATGTCGTGGGTGCCAACACTGGTGCTGCTGGTGATCCTGCAGTCGAAGGACAGTTTGGCGCCCTCCAGAATCGGCGCACCGGTAATCCCCTGGCTCCAGTGCCCCGCCGCGAAACGCTCCTCCTGGGGAATCTTGCCGCCGAAGGCGTTGGACAGGGCTTGCTGGCCATTGCCCAAGGTGTTGACGCATACCATGCCGTTGCCCGTGAAAGACTCGTAGACCGAGGCTGCGCGGTTGATGCACACCAACAGCGTCGGCGGCTGATCGGTCACGCTGCACACCGCCGTAGCCGTGAATCCCGCCCGCCCGTAGGGGCCGTCGGTGGTGATGACGTTCACCGCAGCCGCAAGTCCTGCCATGGCATCGCGGAAGGCTTGACGCTCGACGGGAATCGAATGGGGCACGTTCATAGTGAGAGTCCTTGAAAGTAGTCCAGCACGGCGTGATGAAAGGGTTGTGGATCGCTGACGCTCGAGGCGTGTCCGCCGTATTCGAGCACCACCAATCTGGCGTTGGGCAGATGCTCGGCCAGGTGCCGGGAACGCTGCCAGGGCACCAGCATGTCGTCTCGGTTGGCGATCACCAGCGCAGGCGTGTCGATGCTCGCCAGGCGCGATTCGATGTCGAAGGTTTCCAGCGCGTTGATCCGCCGCAGCAGGTTGTCATGGCTGGGGAAATGCGCCAGCGCATGGGCCTCGTCGGCGGCCAGGCGCGCGCCGTTGCTGGCAATCCAGTCGGCCGGGTACAGGAACAACGCCTGTGCCTGTACGTAAGCCTCGGCGCCACTGTCACGCAGCAGGTTCTTGCGCACGGCAAAACAGCGCGCGCTGTGCGGATTGGGGCTGCTCCAGGCATTGATCAACACCAGGCTGCTCAGGCGCTGGGGCTGCAGCGCTGCCAGCGCCAATCCCACCAGGCCACCCAGGGCGTGGCCCATGAAATGGCATCGCTCGATATTGAGTTCGTCGAGCAGCCCCAGCAGCTCTTCGGCCATGTGCTGGATGCTGTAGCCCTCGGGCAACTGCGCGGGGCTGCGTCCGGTTCCGGCATGGTCATAGGTCACGACGCGAAACTGCTCGCCGAGCAGCGCCAGATCGCCGGCCCAGAACCCGGCCGAACCGCCGAGCCCCGAACTCAGTACCAGAGTGGGTGCGTCGGCATCCTGCCGACCGTGTATGGCGTGGTACATGCAAACCTCCGCAGTGAGTATCAACCGATGTGCGCAATGCTGGCGATTTCGATCAGCGCGTCTGGTTTGACCAGACCGCACTGGATGCAATAGCGCGCAGGTTTCTCGCCGGCGAAGTACTCGGCGTACACCTCGTTGACCTTGGCGTAGTCGGCCCAGTCGCGGATCATGATCATGTTGAAGGTCACGTCATCCAGGGTGCCGCCGGCCGCTTCGACCACGCCCTTGATGATCTCCAGCACATGGCGGGTCTGCGCCGTCGCGTCGCCCACGTGCACCACGTTGTTGTCCTTGTCGAATGGCAACGTGCCCGACACGTACAGCACGCCGTCGGCCATGGAGCCCGGAACGAAAGGGGCCAGGGGCTTGCCGGTGCCGGCAGGGATAATCGATCGTTTGCTCATCTGTGCATCCTCAGGAAACAGCCCCGACGGGGGCGAAGGTGGTGCAGAAGTCGTCAACGCTGGAGACCCAGCCGAAGAAGGTTTCGATGTTGAACAGCGCTGCCTGCTGCGCGAACGCCGGCCCGGCCTGGTGGGTGGCATCGGCCAGCACCACGCCGAAATACTCCAGATGGAAACCGTCGCGCAGGGTCGACTCCACGCAGACGTTGGTGGCGATGCCGGTGAACACCAGGTTGCGGATGCCGCGAGCGCGCAGGGTGCTGTCGAACGTGGAGTTGAAGAACGCGCTGTAGCGGGTTTTCGGAACCACGATATCGCCGGGCTGGGGCTTGAGCGGGTCGACCAGCGCATAGTCCCACCCGCCCTTGGCCAGCAGTTGGCCTTGCAGCTCGGGGCGCTTGCGCATGGTTTTCAGGGCATTGGACTTGTGCCAGTTGGGTGAGCCCGGCCCGCCCGCCTCGACGTAGTCAGCGTCCCAGCCGTTCTGCAGGAAGATCACCGGAATACCTGCCGCGCGCGCCGCCACGAGGGCTTTCTCGATGGCGGCGATCACCGGGCCCGTACTCGATACGTCGAAGCCGGCCAGGTCCAGATAGCCGCCCAGGCTGGCGTAGGCGTTCTGCATGTCGACCACCACCAGCGCGGTTTCGCTGGCCTTCATGCGCAGGGCTTCGGGGCGGGCGGGAAGTTCACGGGCGGGGTGCGCGTCCTGCGGCAGGGACACACCGGCGACGTTGACGGGCACATTCATCATACGGCCTCCAAGGTAGGCATTACGTGCTGGCGGCTGCTCATCAGCGGCTGGATCTTGCGGCCGAAGTCTTCGATGCCTTGCACGAAATCATCGAACGTCAGCATCACACCCTGGGTACCCGGCACGCTGGCGACTTCGTCGAGCATGCGCGCCACGCTGGCCCAGGAACCGACCAGGGTGCCCATGTTGATGTTGACCGCCGAGGTAGGGTCGGCCATCTGCCGGAGGTTGGAGCTGGCGCCCTTGTCCGCCGAGCCCTTCTCGCCCAGCCAGGCGATGGCTTCCTGATCGGCACCGGCCTTGATGTGCTCCCAGCGCGCGCGGGCGGCCTCGTCGGTGTCGGCGGCGATGATCATGAACAGCACGCAGGAGGTCACGTGGCGTCCGGTCTTCTTGTTGGCTTCGAGCAACGCCTGGGCCGTGGGCGCGAACGCGGTCGGGGTGTTCACACCTTTGCCGAAGCAGAAGTTGTAGTCGGCGTACTGCGCCGAGAAGGCCATGCCCGCCTCGCTCTGGCCGGCGCAGATGAGCTTCATGTCGGCCTGTGGGCGCGGGCTGACACGGCAGTCCTGCATGGTGAAATGTTCACCCTTGAAGTCGCTGCGCCCGGTGCTCCACAGGTCGCGCAGGACCTGCGCGTATTCGCCCAGGTACTGATAGCGGGTGCCGAAGAATTCGTCGCCGGGCCACAGGCCCATCTGCTCGTACTCAGGCTTCTGCCAACCGGTCACCAGGTTGACCCCGAAGCGGCCGTTGGAAATCGAATCGATGGTCGCCGCCATGCGTGCGGTGATGGCAGGCGGGATGGTCAGCGTGGCGACCGTGGCGAACAACTGGATCTTGCTGGTGACGGCGGCAAGCCCGGCCATCAGCGTGAAGGATTCCATGTTGTGTTCCCAGAATTCCGTCTTGCCGCCGAAGCCACGCAACTTGATCATCGACAGCGCGAAGTCGAAGCCGTAGTGCTCGGCCTTCTGCACGATCTGCTTGTTCAATTCGAAGGTGGGCAGGTACTGCGGCGCGTTTTCGGAAATCAGCCAGCCGTTGTTGCCAATAGGAGTGAAAACACCGATATCCATGTGGTTCCCTTTCTGAGTGATGATCGTTACGCACCGGACAGGTTGCGCATGAAAGTCACTTAGCAGGGATCAGGCCATGTTTGGTTAATCCTTTACTTTCAACAGTTTGCAAACAATTGGCAAACTTTGTCGGACCAAACGGTCCGAAGTAGAGCACTTGGTTTGTGCGATTTTCCGCGTCGCGGTGCAAAACGATGCACGACGTCCCCGTGCCTGTATCGTCAGCGGACATTCGCCCGTTATCATGGCCGCCTACCTCCAGCCGCAGGTTCCAGACGCGTGAAAGAGCATCCCCCCGCCAACGAGCCCCGTGCCAAGCGCACGCGCAACGTCAAGCCCAAGCCCGCGGTCAAGGCCACCCGCGAGCCGAGCGCGGCGGCACTCAAGCGGCGGCTGCAGCTGATGGAAAGCAAACGCACCGCGATACTGGGCGCCGCGCTGGATGTGTTCTCCCGCTATGGCCTGCACGGCAGCAGCCTCGACCAAGTGGCCACTCGGGCCGACGTCTCCAAGACCAACCTGCTGTACTACTTTTCCAGCAAGGACGATCTCTACCTGAGCGTGCTCAGGCAGTTATTGGAGGTCTGGCTCAGCCCCCTGCAGTACTTCACCGCCGACAAAAACCCGGTCGAGGCCATCGGCGCCTACATCAAGGCCAAGCTCGAACTTTCCCGGGATCACGCGGCAGAGTCGCGTCTGTTCTGCATGGAGATCATGCAGGGGGCGCCGCTGATGCTCAGCGAACTGCAGCAGCCCTTGCGCGAAACCGTCGACACCAAAGTGGCCGTCATCGAACACTGGATCGCGACAGGCCAACTGGCACCGATCAACCCGCACCACTTCATCTTCTCGCTGTGGGCAACCACCCAGCATTACGCCGATTTCCGCACCCAGGTCGAGGCCGTGACCGGCAAGACCCTGCACGATCCGGTATTTTTCGAAGAGGTCCTGGTGGGGTTGCGCGGTTTGATACTCGATGGCGTGCGGCCAAGACCTGCGTGAATGCCCTCTAATCGTGCCGAGCGCACAAACCAAGTGCTCTAGTTCGGACCAATTGATCTGAATTAAGCCCCGAAAATAACCCAATACACTGTAATCAAAGCGCTTTTCTGAAATGGCACGGATGCTGCTTTCGAGCTCCGGGCGGCTTAGGGCGGGTTCCTGGCCACGGCAGCATCCCGCTGCCCCATGCTCACATTTCAGGAAGGCGCCTCATGATCAAGACACTGCTACCGGGAATTTTGCTAGCCGCTTCGGCCTGTGGGACAGGCACTGCTGCCTACGCCGAGGGACTGACCCTCAAGGGCCCGGCCAAGATCGCCATGGTCTACATCAGCCCGCGCAACGACGGTGGCTGGACCCAGGCATTCGACGAAGCCCGCATCAAGCTGGAAATGAGCCTGGATCAGAAGATCCAGTACGTCGAGAGCGTTCCCGAAAACGCCGCAGCCATCACGCCGGTGGTCGATCGCCTAATCGCTCGCGGCGCCAACATCATCATCGGCACCGCGTTCGGCTATTCCGACACCTTCCTGGCGTTGGCGAAGAAATACCCCGACGTGGCCTTCCTCAACGGTTCGGGCACCACCAACGCCGCGAACCTCGAATCCTTCTACGGCCGTACCTACGAAAGCCAGTACCTGTGCGGCATGGCGGCGGGTGCGGCGTCGAAGTCGGGCAAGCTGGGCTTCGTGGCCGCCAACCCCTTCGGCCAGGTCAACTGGACCATCAACGCGTATGAACTGGGCGCGCAGCAAATCAATCCTGCGGCCACGGTCACGGTCATCTACACCGGCGCTTGGAACGACCCGGTCAAGGAACGCGCTGCCACCATGGCGCTGATCGACAACGGTGTCGACGTGATCGGCCAGCACGTCGACAGCCCAACACCGCAGATCGTCGCCCAGGAGCGGGGCATTCATGGTACCGGTCATCACCGGGACCTGAGCGAGTTCGCGCCCAAGGCCACCGTGTGCTCGTCGATGTGGGTGTGGGACCGTTTCCTCACCCCTGAGGTGAAGAAGATCATGGCCGGCAACTGGGTTCCCCAGGCCAATGGCGCCCTGCTGTCGATGCAGCAGGGCGGCACCGACATCAGCCTGACCCAGGACGCCGTGATCAGCCCCGAGAACCGAGCCAAGATCGACGCGGCGCGGGCCGAGCTGCTGGCCGGCACCAAGACGCTCTATACCGGGCCCATGGCTGACCGTGATGGACAGCAGCGGCTCGCCCCAGGCCAGGTCATGAGCGATCCGGATCTGTGGAAAATGGACTGGTTCGTCAAAGGCGTGATGACCCAGAAATGAGCCAGGCCAACGCGCTCCAACTCACCGGTATCAGCAAGTCGTTCGACGGCTTCAAGGCGCTGAGCGAAGCCGACTTCAGCGCCCGCTGGGGCGAGGTGCATGCCCTGCTCGGCGAGAACGGCGCTGGCAAGTCGTCGCTGATGAACATTGCCGCCGGCCTGTACGCACCGGAAACCGGCAGCGTGCTGATCGACGACAACAGCGTGCGGCTGCACAGCCCCAAGGATGCCAGCCGCTATCGCATCGGCATGGTTCACCAGCATTTCAAGCTGGTGCGCCCCTTCACCGTGGCGCAGAACATCCTGCTCGGCCTGCCCGAGCAACCGGGAGAAGGCAGCTACCGCAAGCGGCTGGCAGCGCTTGAGCAGACCATCGCCCGCAAGGCAGAAGAGCTGGGTTTCGTCCTCGATCCGCGCCAGGTGGTGGAAACCCTGTCGGTGGCCGAGCAGCAGCGCGTGGAAATTCTCAAGGTGCTGCTGGCGGGCGCGCGGATCCTGATTCTCGATGAGCCCACTGCGGTGCTCACCGACCAGGAAGCCGAGCGCCTGCTGAGCACGGTGCAGTCCTTCGCCCGCCAAGGTGCTGCGGTGGTGCTGGTCACCCACAAGATGGCCGATGTGAAACGCTACGCCGACCGGGTGACGGTCATGCGCGGCGGCCGCACGATCAAAACCCTCGACCCGCAGGGCGTCAGCGTCGAGGAGCTGGTGCGCCTCACCGTCGGCGAATCGGCAGCGCTCAGCCCGACCCTGCCGGCAGCGCCGGGCGAGCCGTTGCTGCGGGTCAGCAATCTCACCAGCGTGGCCGGCACCGGCGGGCTGAAGGGCGTGGATATGATACTCTACGCCGGACAGATCTATGGCATCGCCGGGGTCGGTGGCAACGGCCAGGGCGAGTTGGCCAATGCACTGATGGGCCTTGAACAACCGACCGAGGGCGATATCCACCTGGCGTCCTTCGGCGACCTGCGCACGGTCAGCGCCCAACAACGCCGAACCTTGCGTATCGCCGCCATCCCCGCCGACCGGTACGGCGCGGCGCTGGCCGGCTCGCTGTCGGTAGCCGAGAACTTCGCCATCGGCCAACTGCACGATGGCCGCTACGGCTCTTTCCTGCGCCTGCGCAGCCAACGGCTGCTGGAAGACGCCGCCCAGGCGGTAGCCGACTTCGATGTCCAGGGTGTGCGCTCGCTGCAGCAGAAAGCCGCCCTGCTGTCCGGCGGCAATGCACAGAAGCTGGTGATCGCACGGGAATTCAGCCGCAATCCACAGCTGATTCTGGTGCACAGCCCCAGCCGCGGCCTGGACGTGCGCGCCACCCAGGCGGTGCATGCACGCCTGCGCGCCGCCCGCGATGCCGGGGCGGCGGTACTGGTGATCAGTGAAGACCTGGACGAAGTGCTGGCCCTGGCCGATCGCATCGGCGTGATGAATGGCGGCCGCATCGTCGCCGAATTCGACTGCCCGGCCGACCGCCAGGCCATTGGCAAAGCGATGGTGAGCCATGACTGAACTCTCCCAACCCCTGCTCAAGACCCCACGTCAACCGCTGCTCGGCCGACGCTACGCCCTGGAGCTGCGCCAGCAGATGGGCTGGGGCGGCCAGGCGCTGGTGATCGGCCTGGCGGTGCTCGTCGGCCTGGCCCTGAGCACAGCCATTCTGGTGGCTGCGGGCGTGCCGGCCGACCAACTGCTGGAAGAGTTCGTCGGCCAGACGCTGCTCGATGCCGGCAACTTCAAGGCCGTGCTGTTCCAGGCGGCGCCGATGATTCTGGTCGGCATGGCCGGCTGCCTGGCGTTTCGCGCACGCTTCTGGAACCTGGGCCTGGAAGGCCAGATGATCTGGGGCGGGATCGGCGCGGCGGCCATCTCGATCTTCCAGATCGGCCCCGAGGCCCTGCGCCTGCCGTTGATGATGGCCTCGGCCATCGTCTGCGCGATGCTCTGGACCCTGGCACCGGTCCTGCTCAAATTGCGCCTGAAGGTCAACGAAGTGATTTCGACCTTGATGCTCAACTACATCGCCGCCAACTTCCTGCTGCACCTGCTCTACGGCAGCTGGAAAGACCCACGGGACAACTTCCCCTACTCGCCCGCCTTCCGTTCGTTCGAACGGCTGCCCGACCTGTTCGCCGGCTACAACGTGGCGATCGTCATCGCCGTGGTCATCATGGCCCTGGCCGTGTGGTTCATCAGCGTATCGCGCGCCGGCCTGTACCTGCGCTTCGTCGATGCCAACCCGCGCGTGGCCAGCGCCGTCGGGGTGCCGGTACGGCGGATGATCCTCGGCACCGTGCTGCTGTCCGGCGCCCTGGCCGGTGTCGCGGGCTTCATCGTCAGCGCAGGCCAAGAAGGTCGACTGACCCAGTCGTTCTACCAAGGCTATGGTTTCTCGGGAATTCTCATCGCGTTTCTGGCGCGCAACAACCCGTTCGCTGCCGCCATCGTCGCCTTGCTGGTGGCGATGCTGTTCGTCGCCGGGCGCAACCTGCAGGTGTTCTACCAGATCCCCTTTTCGATGGTGCAGTTGATCCAGGCCATCCTGGTGATCTGCGTGGCCTCTTCGGACTTCTTCATACGGCACCGTTTGCGGCGCATCCAGGCGGGAGAACAGTAATGGATCTGGTGACTTACTGGCTGAGCAGCGTTCCCGAATTCGCCGTGCCCTTCGCCCTCGCCGCACTGGGGTTGATCATCATCGAGCGTGCCGGCGTGCTGGCGCTGGGTGCCGAAGGCATGATGCTGGTGGGCGCCCTGGCCGGGATCGGCATGCAACTGGCGCTGGGCCTGCCGGGGCTGTCCCTGCTCGCGGCCATGGCGGCCGCCAGCGTGGTCTCGCTGCTGTTCGCGCTGATGGTGCTGGTGCTGCGCATCAATCAGGTCATTGCCGGGCTGGCCCTGGTGTTTTTCTGTCAGGGCCTGACCGGCTTGCTGGGCACCCTGCTGGGCTGGACCAATCGCCCGGTCAGCGGACTTACGGCCGTCGAGCTGTGGCCGCTGAGCGAGTTGCCGGTAGTGGGAGGCCTGTTCAGGCAGAACCCGATGGTGTTCCTCACCGTGGTGATCTTTTTTGCCGTGGTCTGGTTTCTCAACCGCACCCGCACCGGGCTGAAACTGCGCGCCGTGGGCGAGAACCCCCAGGCCGCCGATGCCGCCGGCCTGCCGGTGCTGCGCTATCGGCTCGCCGCGATTCTGGCCGGCAGCGCACTGATGGGGCTGGCGGGCGGATTCATTGCCGTGCTCAGCACCAAGATGTGGATCGCCGACATGACCGGCGGCCGTGGCTGGATCGCCATTGCCCTGGTGATCTTCGCGCGCTGGTCACCTTGGCGCGCGTTCGCCGGTGCCCTGCTGTTCGGCGGTATCGAGGCACTGATTCCGCAACTGGCCGCCGCCGGTGTGCAACTGCCGCAGTATTTCATGCTGATGACGCCCTATGCCGTGACCCTGGCGGTCATGGTCTGGGTCGCTGCCAGCAAGCGCGCAGGTGCCAGCCAACCGGGCGCGCTGGGTGAACCCTATGTTCGCGAAGAGCGACGCTGAGCGATTTTTGAACTGTCGATTTTTAAGCTGTCGAGGTTTCCACATGAGCGGTACTGTTTTCATCACCGGTGCGACGTCCGGTTTCGGGCGGGCCACGGCCCGTCGTTTTGCCCAGGCCGGCTGGTCGCTGATCCTCACCGGGCGGCGCCTGGAGCGCCTGCATGCCCTGCTGGATGAACTGGGCGCGCAGGTGCCAGTGCATGTTGCTGCGCTGGATGTGCGCGATGCCGCAGCGGTCGCGGCCGTCGTCGCCGGTTTGCCCCCGGCCTTCCAGCGCGTGACTGCACTGATCAACAACGCCGGCCTGGCCCTGGCCCCGGTACCGGCGCAACAGGCCAACCTGGCTGACTGGCACACCATGATCGACACCAACGTGACCGGCCTGGTCAACGTGACCCACTCGGTGCTGCCAGCACTGCTGGAAACCGGCGCCGGGGCCAGCATCATCAACATCGGCTCGATCGCCGGTGAGTGCCCCTACCCCGGCAGCCACGTCTATGGCGCGAGCAAGGCCTTCGTCAAACAGTTTTCCTACAACCTGCGCTGCGACCTGCTGAGCACCGGTGTACGGGTCACCGACCTGGCGCCCGGAATCGCCGAAACCGAGTTCACCCTGGTGCGCACCCAGGGCGACCAGCAGGCCGCCGGCCAGGTCTACCAGGGCACCACGCCACTGACGGCGGAAGATATCGCCGAACAGATTTTCCACGTCGCCACCCTGCCCGCCCACATCAACATCAATCGCCTGGAAATGGTCCCCGTGCGTCAGGCCTGGGGACCGTTCGCGATCGATCGCGACTGAAACAAGAAGCGTCGTCCGGCCCGTTTCGGCCAGCAAGACGCCAGCGCAACAAGCCCGCGCCCCGCACGGGGTCGGGAAGCCAACTCGGTTGTCTGCCCACAACTTCGACGCCCGGTCCACGACATCTGTCGGACCAATGCCGGTGCGCCATAAACACCACATTGATTGATGGGTAAAACATGAAAAACGCTTGGGGAGCATCACTGTGCATGTTGGGTCTGCTGGGCGCTGGCAGTGCTCATGCTGAAGGGCCATTGCTGTGGCACGGAGAAAGTCTGACCTACCTGTACGGCAAGAATTACAAGGTCGATCCGGCGATACAGCAAACCGTCACCGTCGAACACGCCAGCGCCTGGACGTGGGGCGACCTGTTCGCCTTCGTCGACAACAGCTGGTACAACGGCGCGCGATCCGGCAATGGCCATTACAGCCTCTACGGCGAATTCAGCCCGCGTTTCAGCGCCGGCAAGTTGCTGGGTCAGGACCTCTCATTCGGACCGGTGAAAGACGTGCTGCTCGCCACCACCTACGAGTTCGGCGATGACGACGTGGATGCCTACCTGATAGGTCCGGGCTTCGACCTGGACATTCCAGGCTTCGACTATTTCCAGCTGAATTTCTACTACCGCAAACCCGACGGCAACCGCGTGCCTTCCGGCGCCTGGCAGATCACCCCGGCCTGGTCCTACACCTTGCCGCTGGGCAATTCGAACCTGTTGATCGACGGTTTCATCGACTGGGTGGTGAACAACAAGAGCGGCCATGGCAACAACCAGTCCGACTACCACGCCAACCTGCACTTCAACCCGCAGATCAAGTATGACTTGGGCAAAAGCCTGGGCTACGAAGCCAAGCATCTGTATGTGGGTGTGGAATACGATTACTGGTCCGACAAATACGGCATCAAGGATGACGGCTCTTTCACCACCGACCAGGACACGGCGAGTTTGTTGGTGAAGTATCAGTTCTAGATCTCACTTTCGTGCCCGGCAGGCAACTGACCGGGCACGGCAGAACCCACCAGCACCGCCGAAATTTTCCCTGCCTGAACGGCGGGCTTCGAACGCCGAATAGCGCATTGATCGCTTTCGCGCATCGATTCATGCGAAATCAACAATTACCCTGACGCCCGGTTTGCCCGAGAATGCTCTGTTACAACTGGTTACAAACCTCTCGAAAGCGTTGGAGACACCATGAAATCGTTCGTCAAAACCCTGCCCGCACTGGCCCTGGCCGCCTTTGCGCTGAGTCCTCTCGCCCAAGCCCAAGAGCTGACCGTGATGACGTCCGGTGGCTTCACCGCCGCCTACAAAAGCCTGGCTCCTGGCTACACCAAAGACACTGGCAACACCCTGACCACCATTCTGGGGCCGTCCATGGGCAAGGCGCAGGAAGCCATTCCCAATCGACTGGACCGTGGAGAACACGCCGACGTGGTGATCATGGTGGGCTACGCGCTGGATGAGCTGATCAAGCAGGGCAAGGTCGACGCCAGCTCGCGCGTCGAACTTGCCGATTCGCGCATTGGCCTGGCGGTCAAGGCCGGCGCAGCGAAACCTGCCATCGGCACCGACGCCGAGCTCAAGCAGACCCTGCTGGCGGCGAAGTCAGTGGCCTACTCCGACAGCGCCAGTGGCGTCTACATCGAAAAACAGCTGTACAAGAAACTAGGCATCGAGGATCAACTCGCGCCCAAGAGCAAGATGATCGAGCGCATTCCCGTGGCTTCCGTGGTCGCCAAGGGCGACTACCAGCTGGGCTTCCAGCAAGTCGCCGAACTGCTGCCGATTCCCGGCATCACCTTCGTCGGCAAGATTCCGGAAGACGTGCAGTCGGTGACTCGCTACGCCGCCGGCATTCCGAAAAACGCCCAGCATCCGGCCGAAGCCAAGCAACTGCTCCAGTACCTGGCCTCACCCACTGCACAGGAAGCGGTACGTGCCACCGGGCTGGATTCGGTTCCGCGCTAAGCGCCCTGGCAACTGGCCGATGATCGTTCGACCTGGGGCGCCTGCGCCTCAGGTCGGGTGACTATTGCGGCCACTGCTCCAGCAAGATCGCGACGAACTTCTCGGCGGCGGGCGACAGCGAGCTGCCCCGGCGCGTGACCAGGCCCAGGGTTCGGTCTACGACCGGCTCGATCAGCGGCACGCTCACCAAGGTAGGATGCTCCCCGGCCGGCATGGCCAGGCTGGGCATCACCGAAATACCCAGACCGGCCTCCACCAAGCCCAGCGACGTGGACAGATGCTGCACTTCGTAGAACCATTTCAGGCGCCAGGGCAAACCTGCCAGGGCGTTGTCGAGCAGCATGCGATTGCCGCTCAGCCTGCCGACCCCTATCAACTGATGGCCCGCCAGCTCAGTCCACTTCACCGACTTGCGACTCGCCAGCTCATGATCGCGTCGGCAGGCAAGCACGAACGGCTCCTTGACCAGGGCATGGAACTCGATGTCCGGATGCTGGCCGCTCATCATGTTGATCCCGAAATCCGCCTCGCCCCGCAGAACCGCCTCCAGCCCCTCGTTGGCACTGAGGTCCAGAAGCCTGATGCGAATCTGTGGGTATTGCTGGTTGTAGATACGAATGACCGACGGCAGGAAATAGAACGCCGCCGTGGGAATGCACGCCAACGTCACCTGCCCTACCTGCCGCTCGGCCAACTCCTTGATGTTGAGGATGGAGTCTTCGAAATCGTCGAGCAGGCGCCGCGCCTTGGGCAGGAAATCGCGCCCGACGCTGGTCAGGCTGACGCGGCGAGTGGTCCGGTCGAGCAAAGATGTACCCAGACCTTCTTCGAGCTTCTTGATACGCCGGGTCAGTGCCGGCTGAGAAATGTGCAGCTGATCCGCCGCCTCGTGAAAGCTGCCCACTTCGGCGATTTTCACGAATGATCGTATATCGACCAGCTCATATTGCATGAATTTCACTCTCCAACACTGGAACGCTCCAGTCGATTCTTTATTTCGTTTGATGGAATAATCACTACGATCTTTGCATTGGATCTAGCAATTCAAGCTGTGTAAATCTTCACTCCAATACATCAATGACGTCCATTGATTACCAGAGTCGTGACTTATGCAACTGATTCCTTGCGTACTGATGCGTGGCGGGACCTCCAAAGGGCCGGTGTTTCTGGCCTCCGATTTACCGGCAAGACCAGCCGAGCGCGATGAGATGCTGCTGGATGCGATGGGCTCCGGGCACGAGCTGGAGATCGATGGCATTGGCGGCGGCAGCCCGCAAACCAGCAAGGTGGCCATCGTGTCTCGCTCCGATCACCCGGACGCGGACGTGGACTACCTGTTCGTCCAGGTGATGGTTTCGCAACGACGCGTGGACACCGCGCCCAACTGCGGCAACATGCTCTGCGCGGTCGGCCCGTTCGCCATCGATCAAGGCCTGGTCCAGGCACAGCCAGGGGTGACTCAGGTGCGCATCCGCAATCTCAATACCGGCACGTTCATCTGCGCCGATGTGTGCACGCCCAACGGCGAGGTCACCTATGAAGGCGATACCGCGATCGACGGCGTACCTGGCACCGCCGCCCCCGTGGGGCTGACCTTTCTCGATGCTGCAGGAAGCAAGACCGGCAAGCTGTTTCCCACCGGTGCCACTGTCGACTGGTTGGGCGATGTGCCGGTAACGTGCATCGACATGGCCATGCCGATGATGCTTGTCGAAGCGTCGCAGATGGGCAAGACCGGCAATGAAACCCCGGCAGAGCTCGACGCCGACAAGGATTTTCTCCGCAAGCTGGAAACCCTGCGCTTGCGTGCGGGCCTGTTGATGGGGCTGGGCGATGTGACCGACAAGGTCATTCCCAAGCCTGTGCTGGTAGCCCCGCCCCAGGCCGGCGGCACGCTGCAAGTGCGCTACTTCATGCCGCATAATTGCCACAAAGCCTTGGCCATTACTGGCTCGATCGGATTGGCAACCGCCTGTGTCACCGACGGGACCGTGCTGGAGCGGATGCTGGGCCAGCGCCACCAGAAGCGCCTGACCACGGTGAAGATCGAACACCCCAGCGGCGCAATCGAAGTCAGCCTGTCCTACGTCGGCCACGACGCCGGTACCGTTCGAGCCTCGGTCGTGAGAACGGCCCGCCGATTGTTCTCAGGCACTGTCCACGTGCCAACGACACACCGATTGGCCGGTTGAGGCCACACCCGCTCTAACCTGTGTGACCCGCTTTCGCATCAGCGCAACTCCCCAAATAACTACAAGAGATAACTCATATGCTGGCGCTGTTAGGCTTAGCCATGGTGGTCGTGTTCACCTACCTGATCATGTCCAAACGCTTGTCCCCCATCGTCGCACTGACCGTGGTACCGATCGTGTTCGCCATCATCGGCGGATTCGGCGGAACCACCGGCAAGATGATCCTCGATGGCCTGAAAGTGGTCGCACCGTCCGCTGCACTGCTGCTGTTCGCCATCCTGTTCTTCGGTCTGATGATCGACTCCGGCCTGTTCGACCCCTTGATCCGCAAGATCCTCAAGAAGGTCAACGGCGATCCGGTGAAGATCGCCATCGGCACCGCACTGTTGTCGCTGACCGTGGCACTGGACGGCGACGGCACCACCACCTACATGATCACCTGCGCAGCCATGCTGCCGCTGTATAAGCGCATCGGCATGAACCCGATGGTCCTGGCCACCGTGGCCATGCTGGCGCTGGGCATCATGAGCGGCATGTCGCCCTGGGGCGGCCCCGCCACCCGTGCCATTGCCGTGTTGGGTATCGATGCGAGCGAGTATTTCATTCCGCTGTTGCCGACGATGGCGGGCGGCGCCGCTTGGGTGGTGTTCACCGCGTACCTGCTGGGCAGGGCCGAACGCAAGCGCATCGGCAGCGTGCACCTGCAGAGTGGCGGCGGCGAGTGCTACATCGAAGCCATTCTGGGCGATACACCGTACAAGCGGCCGAAACTGGTCTGGGTCAACCTGCTGCTGGTGATCGGCGTGATGGTGGCGCTGGTCATGGGCCTGGCCCACTCGGCGGTGCTGTTCCTGATCGGCTTCGTGCTGGCGCTGATGATCAACTACCCACAACTGGACATCCAGAAGGAGCGCATCCTCGCCCACTCCGGCAACGCCATGACGGTGGTCTTGCTAGTGTTTGCAGCAGGCGTGTTCGCCGGCATCTTCAGCGGCACGAAGATGGTCGACGCCTTGGCACAGTCGCTGGTCGACATGATTCCGCCTTCCTGGGGCCACCTGTTCCCCTTGGTGGTTGCGGTGACCAGCATGCCGTTGACCTTCGTGCTGTCCAACGACGCCTATTACTTCGGGGTGGTGCCGATTCTGGCCAATGCCGCCGCAGCCTATGGCATCTCCCCCGTGGAAATCGCCCGCGCCTCGATCCTCGGTCAACCCGTGCACCTGATGAGCCCGCTGGTAGCGTCGACGTTATTGCTGGTCGGCATGGTCGACCGCGACATCGGCGACTTTCAGAAGGCAACCGTCAAATGGGCGGTGCTGACCTCCCTGGTGGTGACCGCCCTGGCCCTGCTGACCGGTGCGATCAGCCTGTTCGCATAACCTCCCGCTACCCATAACAAGAAGAGAATTCACCCATGCGTACACCCCTGATCGGCGGGTTCGCTTTACCGTGCCTGAGCGTTTTGTTGCACGGCTCGGCGATGGCCCAAGGTTTTATCGATGACAGCACCCTGAAGCTGCAACTTCGCAACGTGTACTTCAACGAAAACTTCCGTGATGAAAACGGCCTGAGTGCGCGCGCCGCCGCCACTGCGAAAAGCGAGCGCACCGAGTGGGCACAGGGCGTGCTGCTGGACTTCCAGTCCGGCTACACGCAAGGAACGTTCGGCCTGGGGTTCGATGCCCTCGGCCTGTTGGGCGTGAAGCTCGACTCAGGCCGTGGCCGCAGCGGTACCGGGCTGCTGCCTGTGCACGATGACGGTCGCGCAGCCGATGAGTCGACCAGCCTGGGCCTCACCGCCAAGGCGCGCTTCGCGCAAACAGTGGTCAAGCATGGCACCCTGCTGCCCAAGACACCGGTGCTGGTCTACAACGATGCGCGCCTGGTCCCGCAGACCTACCAGGGCACCCAGCTGGTCAGCAAGGACTTCGATGACTGGCTGCTCACCGCCGGCCAGCTCGATCAGTTCAAGCTGCGCGACTCCACCGACAGCCGCTCGATCATTCCCGACGGGTATTCCGGCAGAGAAGGTGGCGACTTCACCTACGCAGGCGCCGACTACACGGTGAACAAACAGCTGCGGCTCAGCTACTTTCGTGGCCAGCTCGACGACTTCTACAGCCAGGACTTCTTCGGCCTGCTGCACACCCTGCCGCTGGGCGCCGGCGTACTGACCAGCGACCTGCGCTATTTCTTCAGCCGGGATGAGGGCAACCACTATTCCGGAAAGATCGACAATGGCATGTTCAGCGGCCAACTGAGCTTCGCCGTGGCCGGCCATACGGTCGCCGCCGGCTACCAGCGCTTGCACGGCGACGGCGGCCTGCCCTACATCAATGGCGCTACCGTGTACTCGTTCAGCAACGTCGGCATCGGCAAATTCATCGAGGAAGATGAAAAGACCTGGCTGGCCAGCTACGGCTACGACTTCAAGCAGCTTGGGCTGCCCGGCCTGAGCTTCATGACCCGCTACATCAGCGGCTCGGACGGAAAGTCGGGACCTGCCGGTGTGAACGAATGGGAACGCGACATCGAACTCGCCTACGTGGTACCGACAGGCACCCTGAAAGGCCTGGGCGTAAAACTGCGCAACTACGTCTATCGCTCCGACACCGCACGGGGGCGCGACAGCAATCGGCTGTATCTGACGTATGACATTGCAGTGTGGTAGCCGGGGTTTTTACTTGCGAGGTTTGATGCGGGCAGTAGCCTCCGCCACCAACGGATCCTCCGGCCAATAATGCTTGGGATAACGCCCCTTTAAATCCTTCTTCACCTCTTCGTAGGTATTGGCCCAGAAACTCGCCAGATCCTGCGTCACCTGCACCGGTCGCCGCGCAGGCGACAGCAGGTGCAACTTCACCACCTGTCGTCCACCGGCGACGCGCGGGGTCTCGGCCAGGCCGAACAATTCCTGTAGGCGCACCGCCAGAATGGGCGGATACTCGCTATAGTCCAGGCGTACCGATGAGCCTGACGGCACAGCGATGTGGGTCGGCGCCAGCTCGTCGAGTTTCTGCGGCAACGGCCACGGCAGGCTGTTGCGCAGAATGGAGGACAGGTCGAGCTGGCCGAAATGGCTCAGGCGCGTGACCCTGCCCAGGTAGGGCTGCAGCCAGTGCTCCAGCTGTTTCGACAGTGCGGTGTCGCTGACGTCCGGCCAAGGGTTCTGGGCGTCCACTTCTCGCAACAGCATGACCCGTGCCTGCCACTGGCGCAGCTCCGGGGTCCAGGGCAACAGTTCCAGGCCCTTGCGGCGCACCAGCCCGAGCAGGGCCGTGGCGCGAGCGTCGGCGTCCAGGCCTGGCAAGGATTCGCGGCTCAGGATCAGCTCGCCCACTTTGCGCTGACGCTCGGCACGCAATGCTCCCTCACGCTCATCCCAATCCAGCTCATCCACCAGGCGGACCTGATCCTGCAGAACGCTCTCGAACAGTTGCGGATCAAGATCCGCCGCCAGATAGATTCGTTCCTCGCGCTGGCCCTGGCGACTGCCCAGATCGGCGATAACCAGCCAGGCCTGCTTCATGAGTGCGTCGACATCGGCGAACATCGCCGCGCGCCCGTTGCTCAACCGGTATTCGGCCCCGCCGGGGCGCCGCTGCCGGGCGATACGATCCGGGTAGGCAAGCGCCAACAGGCACCCTACCCACTTGGGATCATCTGCATCGGCGACAGCATTCAGCGAGGGTCCTTGCAGATAGGAACGGTACTGCTTCGCCAACTGCTTGGCCCGTTGCGCATCGCGGTGCACACGAGGCCCTGCCAGCATCGCCATTCGGCTGTACACATCGGCACCGCCTCCACGCTGAATGTCGCGCTCCCCCAATAGCGCCGCCAGGTCACAGGCATGCTGAGACAGACCGAGCTCGTGCCCACGGATCAGAAGATGGGCGATACGCGGATGGGCAGGCAACTGCGCCATGGCCTGGCCATGGGCTGTGAGAAGGCCCTTGGCATCCAGAGCACCCAGCCGACAAAGCAAGTCACTGGCCTGGGAAAACGCTGCCGTCGGTGGCGCATCCAGCCAGTGCAACTGATCGGGCGTCACCCCCCAGCGGGCCAGATGCAACGCCAGCGCGGCGAGGTCGGCTTGCTGGATTTCCGGGGTGCTGAAGCTGGCGAGCTGTTCATGCTGGGCTTCTGACCACAAGCGGTAACAGACACCAGGCTCCAGCCGCCCTGCCCGGCCAGCGCGTTGAGTGGCACTGGCTTTGGAAATGCGCTGCGTGGCGAGGCGGGTCATCGAGCTGCGCGGATCGAAACGGGGCACTCGCTCCAAGCCGGAATCGATGACGATCCGCACCCCTTCGATGGTGATGCTGGTTTCGGCCAGGTTCGTGGCCAGTACGACTTTGCGTTTCCCGGACGGCGCAGGCTCGATGGCGGTGCGCTGTTCGCTCAGGGACAGCTCGCCATACAGCGGACAGAGCAGGATCCGTGACGCGTGATCAGGTGGTTGCCTGCCGAGCCAGTCTTCCAGGTCGCGGTGGACACGTCGAATCTCGGCCTGGCCTGGGAGGAACACCAGTACGCTGCCTTCCTGTTCCTCGATCACCTCGATGCAGGTCGAGACGACGCGAGGCTCTACATACTCTCCGGGCTGCGTGGACTTTCCCCAGACCACGTCCACCGGGTACATCCGGCCTTCGCTGCTGACGATTGGCGCACCGTCGAGCAAGGCCGATATCCGCTCGCCGTCCAGCGTGGCGGACATCACCAGCACCTTCAGTGGCGAGTCGTCCCGGAACAGCTCGCGGCCATTCAAGGCGAGTGCGAGCGCCAGGTCTGCGTCCAGATTGCGCAGGTGAAATTCGTCGAAGATGATCAGGCCCACGCCATCCAACGAAGGATCGTCCTGCAGCCTGCGTGCAAGAATCCCTTCGGTCACCACCTCGATTCGAGTCCTGGGACCAACGCGGCTCTCGAGACGGATTCGATAACCGACCGTTTCGCCCACCGCCTCGCCCAGTTCCTTTGCCATCCGTTCTGCTGCTGCGCGAGCGGCCAGTCGACGAGGTTCGAGCATGACGATGGTCTGCCCGGCCAGCCATGGCTGATCCAGCAGCGCGAGCGGAACGCGTGTGGTTTTACCGGCACCGGGCGGCGCTTGCAGCACGGCCTCATTGCGATCGTGAAGGGCTTCGAGGAGCGCCGGCAAGGCGGCGTCAATCGGCAACGAGGTCATGGTCTCTCCGGCAGTGGTGCCGCAATTATACAAGCTACGGCCGGCCGACGGGCGTACTCGGATCCCCATGCGCAGCCGTCATGTCCACCCCAGCGCCACGGCGGCCAGCACCAGATAACGCATGCCTTTGGCCAGGGTGACGATCAGCAGGAAGCGCCAGAAGGGCTCGCGCATGACGCCGGCAACGACGGTCAGCGGATCGCCAATGATCGGCACCCAGCTCAGCAACAACGACCAGTGCCCGTAGCGCAGATAGGACTGCTGGGCCTTTGCGAGCTTTGCCTCGCTCACTGGAAACCAGCGCTTGTGGCGGAATCTTTCAACGCAGCGGCCCAGCACCCAGTTCAGTACAGAGCCCAGTACGTTACCGACTATGGCGACCGCCAACAGGGTCGAAATGACGTAGCGATCGGACAACAACATGCCCACCAGCACCGCCTCGGACTGCATCGGCAGCAACGTGGCGGCACCGAACGCTGCCAAGAAAAGCCCCAGGTAACTGGTGAGTTCAAACATCAAGGACTGGCCTTACAGGTTCGGGCCGATCCAGCCATGGAGACCGGTCGCCCTGCTCAGGGATTCCTGCGTCATGTTGCTGCTCTTGTGCTCGAATCGGCCAGTATCTGCCTTTACACAAGACCTTCTTCCCGCAACGCTTTCTGAACCGCTGGACGAACCTTGACCCGGTCATACCAGGCACGGAGGTTATGCAAATCGTCGAAGTGAATGTCGGCTTTGCGCTCAGGCGAGACATCCACGTTATCTCGCAACGAATGCTGACCCTGGATTTACGTGCGCTCGAGGAAGCGGGGCTCGTGAAACGCACGGTACTTCCCACCGTGCCTGTCACGGTTGAATATGAACTCACCGCTGACGGACGGCGCTTGGAGCCTGTAGTCGAGGTCATGAAACACTTTGGGCCATGGGTCAAAGGGCGCGAATGCGGAATCGCAAAACGCCCCAGTAGACTGCGCGGTAGACCGCAGGTCAAATAAGCGCATCACTGGGGAGCTACGCCCGGCATGATTACCGGACGTCAGAGATCGACCTCCTGATCGAATGCCCTGTAGGTGTCATGCGAATTTGAAATCCATAAGGCCAATGACGGGCAAACCTGAACCTCGTTCGATGAGCACACTTAGCACGCCGGAATTGATAGGCAAAAGCGCGCGCGGCACATGCCAGTGCAATGCTTGACCTACCTCTTCCGGTTGAACAACACGCTCACTGTAGAGCCAGTACTGAGTCATGATCTTATCGGACCCCACACCGACACTGAATGTCAGCCGATCTTTGGCTGCCATGCCTTCATAAGGCTGGATGAACGCATCCAGATCCTCATCGAAAGAACCACTGTCTCTTGGACCTTCACGCTTCTGGCTAGGAAAGAAGGGCCTGGGCTGGTGACTTTCGACCTCGAACGTACTCTGACGGCCTTGTATGTGATTGCCTAGAACCAGCACAGTGTAGAAAATCGTCAAGTGCCCACCGACCAAGGGTGTAAGTACTTCAGGAGATAAATGCACGCGCAGACCTGTTTGCAGATCAGCTTCCTTGATTTCGATGTGTTCGACCCAGCTACCGCCCGGCGCTGAGCCCGCCCCATATAGAGAGACGATCTCGCCTGCTTGGCGATCAGGCCCCAGCCTTAGTAACAAGTCCGCCCCCTGCCCAGCAACGGAAGCCGGTATCCGCCCTTCCCAATTCCCAACGGCTCCGACGATGCGCACGCACGGGGTCGCCACGTCAAAGTCAAAGAGTGTCGGGTCTGTACCCAGGTACTCGCCTTCGGAGGGATTCAGGGCCAGCTGCAGAATGACATGTTGATTAGCGAAACTGCTTGCGAGCTCGGCCTTGAGCACGGCCGATACTTGTGTGCCAACCTTCCAATCTGCAGGAATCCAGATGACGGGTTCCCCTCCGCCACGCTCCTCCCAATCCATGAAAAATCCGACGGGATCGTCCCTGTTCCAATGGGCCGGGGCCGTCGCCAAAACGATTAGATCCGACGTCAACTGCTCAGCTGACACGAAATTATCTACCGCACCGTCAATCGTTACATGCCCCGACTGCGAAGCTTTACCGGACAGGGAATAACGGTTAACGAAATCACTGGAATTTATCAACTTACTCATACCAAACTCCTCGCGCAGCACAGCCACGCAAACATGCACTCAACCCTACCGAGAATTTAAAAATAGAACATTAGACACCTATGAATCGCGTAAAGGGCGCCGACACTATCGAACCGTCCACAAGTTCGGAAAAGCTGTAGACATGCAAACCCTCATCTATTTCCTGTTGGGGATAAGCCACTTCGAATGGTACCTGGCCGTCATAGACTCGCGCCTGCATGTCATAATTGAAGCCTATGCTGTTTCGAAATTTCGGAATTACCAAGATTACCTGCCGCGCCCCCTGCGTCATTTGCAAAGGCGGTAGCATTGTCAAAACTTGCTTCTGGGCGGGGAACACTCGAAACTCTCCGGACATCAGCTCGTTATCATTAGAGCGTGCAACTTCCAGAACCACATCCCCCCGCACCCGGTAAGTCGCTACGGGACCCTTTCGCTCCAGACCGGCGTTGCTTACGGTGTACCAGATATGAACATGCGTATTACCCGCCAACCTGGCCACGTCGCCATCAACCACGACACTGAGTGGCTGGCCAACATCGTGACTTTCCACTTCGATATGCCGGACGAAGCCGCCTACGCCCCTCTCACCTATCAAATACACGCTTACGGTGTCTTCTGCTTTCATCTCATCGTAGGGAAGAACTATTAGTTCGAGTCTGGTAGCCGTAGCAGACCAAGGAATGATATAGCCTTCTGCAGCCGGTACCTGGACTTCGTGCAGCTTGACGGCAAAATCATAAAAGCTGGACTCGGATCGAACAATGCCGTTAAAGGAATAACGCAATTCAATCCTCTCACCCTTCAGTTGCAGCGCCTCACTGGCGGGCATATGAATCGGTGGAAACTGTCCATTCTGGCTACGCGTGTTATAGAATTTTATCTCCTTATAGCCAAGAGCTATGACATCGGCCGTTTTATCAGGCAATTCTGTGTCGGGGACGCGAAGCGTCAAACCCTGCTGCAGCGCATCGGCACTGATGACACCATCGACGGCTTCATCAATCGAAGGTGCAGGAAGTTCGACGCGGCTACCTTGAACGTTTTTCAATGACAAGTATTTTTCAGCTGATATGTAGGCGACCATGATATGCCCCTTCTGAGGTGCGTTGACGGACTCGAAAGCTATTTTGAACCTTAGTTTATCCACAACACTTCACAAGGTATTTTTCCAGATAATCTTTATACACAATTCTCCATATTAAAAAAAATGGTACATCGCCCAACTGAAACTGACGGCACCTGCATTTATCGTAACTGCTTCGCCACCCGACACATTTAAGCTCCAGGTGTCCGACGTAAAAGATTCCTGGATTAAAGATTGATCAACCTGACGCGCTTCAGCCGGCCGCACGAGGACACCCGCCTTCGAGGCGACCACCGCACGGCTAGTCGATGGATGCCGCCGTTTCCATTACAGTAACGAACGTGACTACTCAAAACTGTCCATCGAGCGGTCCTGCTGTTGGCTCTGGCCATTTGCTTGTATCTTTGAGCCCTGACTTTCGGAGATGTACATGCGTATTCCCCAACGTTTGCTCTGCGGCGCCGTTGCCGCTGCCCTGATGACCCAGTTGACCGCTTGCGGCACCTTGTTCTGGCCCGATCGGCGCGGGCAGATCGAAGGCCGTATCGACCCGGTCGTGGCGGCGCTGGATGCCATCGGGATCCTGTTCTATGTGATTCCCGGGTTGATCGCCTTCGGCGTGGACTTCGCCACGGGCGCGATCTACCTCAACGACGGTAAGACCGCGCAGATTTCGCCGGAAAAACTGCAGCCAGCGGTCGGTCGCGATGGCAAGGTGGACAACCTGAAACTGCAGGCCATTCTTGAAACCGAACTGGGCCGCAGCCTGCCGCTCGACGATCCACGCCTGATCCAGCACAAGGGCAGTGTCGAACAGCTGGCCATGTATGGTCTGAAGCCCGCCGCTTAAGGATTGCGATGCCAACCAGCAAGGAACATGCGCGCCTGCTTCGCCTCGCGACACGGGCGTCGCTGGCGGTGGCCAGCATTCTCATCGTGGCCAAGGCCGTGGCCTGGTGGCTCAGTGGTTCGGTGAGCCTGCTGGCGGGGCTGACCGATTCGGTGCTCGACGGTGCGGCGTCGTTTCTCAATCTGCTGGCGGTGCACTATGCGCTGCGTCCTGCCGACGATGATCATCGTTATGGGCACGGCAAGGCCGAGGCCTTGGCGGGGATGGCCCAGGCGTTGTTCATCGGGTCCAGCGCCGTGCTGATCGGTTATCAGGCGTGGAAGCAGTTGCAGGATCCCCAGCCGCTGGGCGCTGCGGGGGTGGGCATCGCGGTGATGATCCTTTCCCTGGCCCTGACCGTGGCGCTGTTGGCCCTGCAATACAAGGTCATCCGCGAAACCGGTTCGACGGCTGTGCGCGCGGACTCGCTGCATTATCGTTCGGACCTGCTGCTCAACGGCAGCATCCTGGTGGCGCTGGTCCTGGCCAGCTATGGCTGGCCGCAGTTGGATGCCTTCTTTGGCCTGGGCATTGCGCTGTACATTCTGTGGAGTGCGGTGCACATCGCCCGCGAAAGCACGGCGATCCTGATGGACCAGGAGCTGCCGCTGGATGTCAGCGAACAGATGCTGGCGTTGGCGTGCAATGTGCCGGGGGTGCTCGGTGCTCATGACCTGCGCACGCGCATGTCGGGCAACCATTGGTTCGTGCAGGTGCATCTGGAGTTGCCGGGGCAGTTATCTTTGGCCGAGGCCCACGGCATCTGCGAGGACGTGGAAGCGGCCATCGAAAGCCAGTACCCACGCGCCGAAGTTCTGGTTCACGCCGATCCCATTTGAGAGAAACGCGGTCAGCCTGCAAAACCGCAGTGCTCCCGGACGCGGCTTGCACCGCTGCTACAGGGGATCGCGGCGCCCCGTAAACGTACGCCCCCTGTAGCAGCGGCGCAAGCCGCGTCGGCGGTGGATGCGGTGTGTCAGGCAGAACGCGGTGCCTTGTGGCTGCGGCGCAAGCTGCGTCGGTACGCGATCAATTCACCGTGTAGCCGCGTGACGCGAAGCAGTTGGCGAGGCTTTGCCGATACACGCTGACCACTTCGGGCGATGGCGCATAGGTGGCGCTGGCGGGGTCGAAGCGGCTTTGTTCCACGGCCCAGCGCTTGCACTCGTATTGATCCTGGGCAATCTGCTGCGGACTCTGGCCCTGGGCCGGATACGCCGCGACGTCGTAGCTGGTCAAGGTCGGCGCCGGCTGTGGAATGCTGGCATTCACCGGCGGATTCACCACTACATATTCCTGGGTGTTATCGACCCACTGGTAGTAAGTTCCCGCCGCCACGAAGAACACCGAACTGCCGATCCACATGCGCTGCGCGTAATCGGGCAGCACGCGCACTCGAACGCCGCGCGGTGGCTCGATCACAACGTACCGCGGGCCCTGGGGTCGGTACCAATACCCACCCGAATAGTAATAATCCTGGCCTCGATACGGCACGCGATAATTCTGGCCGGGGAAACGGTCGATCACCTGCCCCGGACGATACTGCGGGCCGGGGCCCCAACCGCCACCGTGCTCACCGGGCCAGCGATCACGACCGCCTTCCCAGCGCCGGTCGTTGTCGCGACGCAGGTCCGGGTAGCTGCCCCGCAACGGCGCCTGAGTCTGGCGCACTTCGTCAGGCTTGCCGATGATCGGCGGCCGATTGTCCTGCTGGCCACCTTCGGGGCGACCCTGCTCCGGGCGACCCTGTTCTGGGCGACCCTGTTCCGGCCTGTTGCCCTGCCACTGGTTCGAATTGCCGCCTGGCCGGCCTTGCCACTGCCCCTGATTGCCCTGCACAGGCCGCCCTTGCCACTGGCCCTGATTGCCACCGGGCTGCGGCCGATACTGACCACCCCCGGGTTGCTGACCCGGCCCGGCGTTGCCCCCGCCCGGCCCGCGCTGGCCGCCGTTGGAGCTGCCGCGCAACTGATCCTGCGGACCTTCCGCATACGCCGGCGCGCCTACGGCCAGGCAGAGCGCAGCGACACCGGCAAGACGCCAGAGGGGCGATTTCATGCTGTTCCTCGCAAGATAAGGTGAGCTACTCATCATCAGACTGACAAACCCGAACGCGGTTCTGTGAAGATCCCGTCAGGGACCTGCACAGGTTATCGGCACAAGCAGCCACTTCATGACTGACCCACAACGCCACACTCACTACCGTTTCGCAGGCGAAAAAAAAGGAGACCCGTCGGCCTCCTCTTTCGAACTCTGTCCCTGCTCGACGCTTGTGACGTCGGCTCACCTCACGCCGCCTTCTGGGCAGTGTGCAGCCCGGGGGCCAGCGCAACCCCGGTGGGGGTGGTGGCCGCAACCCGCCTGATTGAGCGGATCGCAGTGGACTCATGTCCGGGCAGTGATTCTGTGGATAACTATAGCGCCGCAGGTGCGGCAGCCGATTGCGAACATTGCTGATTTACACAGCACTTGCGCAATTTTTGCCTTCGCATGGATAATTTGCCGCAACGCAAAACACGAAGGCAGATTTGATGAGCAAACTTGATCGCTATGATTTGAGCATCCTGGCTGAATTGCAGCGTGACGCGCGCATTTCCAACCAGGAACTGGCCGAACGCATTGGTCTCTCGCCGTCGCCTTGCTCTCGGCGCGTCAAGCAGCTCGAAGACGACGGCTACATTTCCCGCCAGGTCGCTCTGCTGGACCGCAAGAAGCTGGGGTTGAGCCTGACCGCCTATGTGCTGATCGGCATGGACCGCCACACCCCGGAACGTTTCGAAACCTTCGAAGCGGCCATTCGCGGACTGCCGCAGGTGCTCGAATGCAGCCTGGTGACCGGCATGGATGCCGACTATCAGCTCAAGGTAGTAGTGCCGGACATGGACCACTATCAAAAGCTGCTGCTGGGCCACCTGACGCGGATCGAAGGGGTGACCAGCGTGCGTTCCAGCTTCGTGCTCAACCAGGTCATGGCCAGCACTGAACTGCCGTTGACTCATCTGCGTAGCCAAGGCTGAGGCCTGAGGCAGGCTGGTAGATCTTCGCGGGCAGAGCCCGCTCCCACAGGGGGCAGGGCCTGAGGCAGGCGGGCAGATCCTCGCGGGCAGAGCCCACTCCCACAGGGGGCGGGGCTTGCTACAGACTGGCGGGCACCTCGCGCCATTCGCCCTGTCCCAGGCCCTCGAGGCTCCAGTCGCCGATGCGCACCCGTACCAGACGCAGGGTCGGCAAGCCCACCGCCGCCGTCATGCGCCGCACCTGACGGTTGCGCCCTTCCTTGATCACCAGTTCCAACCAATGGGTCGGCACGCTCTTGCGAAAGCGCACGGGCGGATCGCGCGGCCACAGGTCCGGCTCATCCAGCAACCGCGCCTCGGCGGGCAAGGTCATGCCATCGTTGAGTTCCACCCCGCAGCGCAAACGCTGCAATTGCGCCTCGTCGGGCACGCCTTCGACCTGCACCCAATAGGTCTTGGCCAGCTTGTGCTTCGGGTCGGCGATGCGCGCCTGCAGTTGTCCATCGTTGGTCAGCAACAACAGCCCTTCGCTGTCGCGGTCCAGACGGCCGGCTGGGTAGATCCCGGCGATGTCGATGAAATCCTTCAAGGTCGCGCGCCCCTCACCGTCGCTGAACTGGGTCAGCACATCGAACGGCTTGTTGAACAGCACCAGCCGAGGTTGGGCAGGTGGCGCCTTGGCCACGCGGCGTTTACCGGCGGCGGGACGTTGCTTGGAGCGAGGAGGCAAAGGCATGACAAAAGGCTTTCGTACGGGCAAGAGCGCTCATGCTAGAGGCCCTTGCCCGCCACGGCAAACCTGTCAGCGGAACGGTGGCTCGTCGAAGCTGCGCAGCTTGCGCGAGTGCAGCGAATTGAGCTGGCTGCGCAGCAGGTTCAAGGCAGCGATGCCGATGTTCAGGTGCTGGCTGACCGCACGGTTATAGAAGGCGTTGGCCGAACCCGGCAGCTTGATCTCGCTGTGCAGCGGCTTGTCGGACACGCACAGCAAGGTGCCGTAGGGCACCCGCAGGCGATAGCCCTGAGCGGCGATGGTGCCGCTTTCCATGTCCACCGCCACGGCGCGCGACAGGTTGATCAGCGGCCGCTCCTGGGCCCAGCGCAGTTCCCAGTTGCGGTCGTCGTAGGTCAGCACGGTGCCGGTGCGCAGGCGCTTCTTGAGGTCATCGCCGCGCTCGCCGGTGACTTGCGCCGCCGCTTCCTGCAAGGCCAGCTGCACTTCGGCCAGGGCCGGGATGGGGATGTTGGGCGGCAGGACCCGATCGAGAATCCCGTCCTGGCGCATGTAGGCGTGGGCCAGGACGTAGTCGCCTATGGTCTGCGACTGACGCAGGCCACCACAGTGGCCGATCATCAACCAGCAATGCGGGCGCAGCACGGCCAGGTGGTCGGTGATGTTCTTGGCATTCGAGGGGCCGACGCCGATGTTCACCAGGGTCACGCCATCGCCGTCCTCGGCGATCAGGTGGTAGGCCGGCATCTGGTAGCGGTGCCAGACCACGCTGGCCACCAGCGCCTGGGCTTCACCGTTGTCCATGCTCTTTTCGATGATCACGTTGCCCGGCATCACCAGGCGCACGAAGCGTGGGTCGTTGCGCAGCTGCTCCAGGCCGTGGGTGACGAACTGGTCGACGTAGCGGTGATAGTTGGTCAGCAGGATCCAGGGCTGCACATGCTTCCAGTCGCTGCCGGTGTAGTGGATCAAACGGCGCAGGGAGAAATCCACCCGCGCGGCATCGAACAGCGCCAGCGGCAGCGGATCGGCCGTGGCCCAATCGTACAGGCCGTCGGCGATACCGTCGGTGGCAGCGGACAGGTCGGTGCTGGGGAACACTCGCGCCAGCGCTGCGGCGGTCACACCGCTGCCGGCCAGCTCGTCGCCCTGGTCGACTACGTAGGGGTAAGGGATGTTCTGTTCGCTGACACCGACTTCGATGGTCACCGCGAAGTCGCGCATCAAGGGCCGCAACTGGTCCAGCAGATAGCCGCGGAAGGCCGCAGGCTGGGTCACGGTCACCGAATAGACACCGGGCAGGTTGACCTTGGCGTAGGCGCGGGTGATGGCCGGCAATTCGCCGTTGTAGGCGTAGGTCAGGCGTAGTTCGGGGTAGCGGAACAGGTCACGTTCGGCCGCATCCGGCTCGCTGCGATCCTTGAGGTAGCGCTTGAGTGCCTGGCTCAGGGCGCGGGTGGCCCGTTCGTGCAGCTCCGCCAACCGATCCACGGCTTGTTCGGCAGTTTCCACAACTACGAAGTCTGGGGCATTACTCATGGGGCATGTCCTGGCTGATCTGGCAGTCTTGCATCTTGCCTGCAATGCCGATGAAAGGCACCCCCGTGACACGTCCCGGGTTATGCCGGAGCCGCTCCAGTCGGAGCATCTGCAGCCAGCACCGAGAGGGGCTTGGGCTGAGCGAGGACGCAGCCATGCAACAGCGCCTGCAGTTCTTCGAAGCGCACCGGACGCGCCAGACACACCGACACACCTGCCTCCAGGCACCGCTCGCGCTGCCCCTGCTGGCCGACATCGATGATCGCCAGCACCGGCAGCCGCTCGCACCCTGGCAGGCTGCGCAGCGCGCGGATGGTCTGCAGGGCGCTTTGGGTCGGCAGGCTGCACTCCATCAGCACCGCATCGAACCGCTCGCGCGCCAGCAGGGCCAATGCGCCTGAACCGTCCTCAGCGGTCCGTACCCGATAGCCGAGCTTGAGCAGCATGCCGCGAACGACCAACTGGTCGACGCTGTTGTCGTCCACCAGCAACACGGTGCATTCGTGGGCGGCGCGCTGGGTACCGAAGGCACCGGCACTGGTGCTCAAGGCACGGCCCGGATGGGCTTCGACCACCCCCAGACGCACGCTGAATTCGAAACAGCTGCCGCGTCCGGGCTCGGACTGGTGATGAAGTTGACCACCCACCAGCCCGGCCAATTGCCGACAGATCGCCAGACCGATGCCCAGCCCGCCGTATTCGCGGGTCATGGAACCATCGAGTTGGTAGAAGCGCTGATAGAGCGTCTCTTCGTCACGATGCGTGAAGCCGATGCCGCTGTCGCTGACCTTGAAGACGACCTGCAGGTGATCGTCCTGCGGCTCGCCGCCGCTGACCCGCACGTTGACGCTGCCTTCGCGGGTGAACTTGATGCCGTTGTCGATCAGGCAGGCCAGGCACAGCGCGAGTTTCTTGACGTCTCCCCGCAGACGATCGGGCAACCCCGCGGCGCGCTCGACGGTGAACGCCAGCCCCTTGGCATGGGCTTGGCGACTGAACTGCATCTGCATGCTGTCGAGCAACGCCTGCAGGCTGAACGGCTCGTTGCGCGGATAGAGCCGCCCGGCCTGCAGTTCGGTCAGGATCAGAATGTCGTCGACCATGCGCATCATGTCCCGCGCCGAGCCTGCTGCCGTGTGTTGATACTGGGCCAGCTCCGGCCCCATGGGTACGGTCTGCATCAGTTCCAGCGAGCCGATCACGCCATTCATCGGCGTGCGCAGTTCGTGGGTGACAGTAGCCAGGAACTCATCCTTCAAGCGGTTGCTCGCCGCCAGCTCCTGGTTCGCCAGTTCAAGCTTGAGCCCGGCTTCCTTGAGGGTCTGTGCCTGCTGGTCGCGCAGCACGTTGATGCGGTCGGCCAGCGCCAGCGACAGCAGGCCGACCTCCAGCGCCGAGCCAAGCTGGCTGGCGTACATGGTGATGAACACATTGGGCAGGTAACCCAACACCATGAGGGTGTTGACGATGCCGCCCAGCAGGAACGCGCTCCAGGCAATGATGAAATAGCGCGCCAGGCGCATGCCGCGCAACCAGGCGACGATACCGGCGGTGAAGATCACCACGGTGAAACACAGCGCCAGCGCGGTGGCCAGGCGCAACGCCAAGGCGTAGCTGGTCGACAGCGACAGCGCCATGACCACGGCGCCGTACACCATCAGACCGATCAGCAGTCGATCCATCCAACGACTGTGGCGGGCGGTCTGTAGGAAACTGCGCGAGAACAGGCAGCCGAAGAACCCGGCCGCGCCGATGAAGAACGGCGTGGCGGCGTTGGCCCACCACGGGTTGTTCGGCCAGAAATACTCGACCCCGGCGCCGTTCACCGACACCTGGTAGAGCCCGAATGAGGCGATATAGACGATGTAGTAGAGATAGCTGCGGTCGCGCACGCTGAGGAAGATGAACAGGTTGTACACCAGCATGCCCAGCAGCACGCCGTAGATCAGCCCGAGCACGTACAGCCGTGAAGGCTGCGCCTCCAGGTACGCATTGGCCGACCACAGGCTTACCGGCGCCTGGACCGAGCCCTGGCTGTGCAGGCGCAGGTACACCGTCTTGGCTTCATCGGGCTGGAAAGGCACTTCGAACAGGTAGTTGTTCTGCTTGATCTGGCGGCTGTCGTACGGCAACGCATCGCCGGTTCGCTGCACCAAGTGGTACTGGCCGGCGGCATCGGGCAGGTACAGTTCCAGGTGATCCATCGGCGGATACGCCAGCTCCAGCAGCCAGCTATGGGGTGATCTGTCGACACGCGGCACATAGCGCAGATCGATACGCAGCCAGAACACCGACTTCGAATAGCCCGCATTGAGCACGTCGGCATGGTGCTGACGGAAGGCCGGGGCCAGGTCGCGGGTGATCTGCTCGATGGTCGCATCGCCGGCCACGTCTTCGTAGACCTGCATCGAGCGGCCGAGCGCAAGGCTGCGCGTGGTCTCGTCGAAGTCGACTGCACACGCCAGCATGGGCAGCAAGGCCATGATCAGGATAAGCAAATAGCGCATACAGCCCCAGCGTGGCACACCTGATCGCATCGGGAAGCCCCCATTCCCTTTGGTTCGATGCAATCGGCACAGCCTGTTATCGATATCGAATGACTCTAGCACAGCGTCTGCGTGCACGACGGGCGGTGCGCAATGTTCCCTCAGTCGGCTCTGGGCCACTGCTTTCGGAACCTGTCAGAGTGTAATGTCAATATGATACAGAGGCACCGTACAAAGCGCGAACCCTGTCCATCGAACCAGTCATCAGGGCACCCTGCCCAGCGCTTGCAGCCCTGCTACAACGCCGTGCGCCGTGATAAGCTCGCGCACCATGAATATCTATAGCTCCCGCCCCGTTGTCCTCTGTCTCTCCGGCCACGACCCCAGTGGCGGCGCCGGCCTGCAGGCAGATATCGAAGCCCTGCTTGCCCAGGGCTGCCATGCCGCGCCGACGGTTACCGCGCTGACCGTGCAGAACACCGTCAACGTCAGCGATTTCCGTGTGCTCGACCGCGAATGGATCCTGGCCCAGGCCAATGCCGTGCTCAGCGATTCGCCGGTGGCGGCGGTCAAGCTGGGCATGCTCGGCTCGGTGGACATGGTCGCGACCGTGGTCGAGCTGTTGTCGGCCCACCCTCATCTGCCGATGGTCTGCGACCCGGTTTTGCGGGCCGGCGGTGGCGGCAGTCTGGGCAAGGACGAGGTCGGCTATGCGATGCGCGAGCGGCTGCTGCCGCTGGCCACCATCGCCACGCCGAACCTGCCCGAGGCACGCATCCTCGCCGACCTGCCCGAGGGCAGCGCCGACGAATGCGCGCAAAAACTGCTGCCGTTCTGCAAGCACCTGCTGATCACCGGCGGCCACGGCGACGAGCACGAAGTGCACAACCGCCTGTACAGCCGCGACGGCAGCCGTCGCACCTTCACCTGCCAGCGCCTGCCCGGCAGCTACCACGGCTCCGGGTGCACCCTGGCCAGTGCTCTGGCCGGTCGCCTGGCCCTGGGCGAAGGCCTGGAAAGCGCCGTGCAGTCGGCCCTCGACTACACCTGGCGTACCCTGCGCGACGCCGAGCAACTGGGCCACGGGCAATTCGTGCCCCGTCGCCTGCCCCTGGATTTCTGCTCTTGAGCCAAATCTCCGCCCCCTGCCCGAGGCCCAAGCGATGAACTTACGTGGCGTCTACGCCATCACCGACAGCCAGCTGTTGGCCGGCAAGTTCCTCAAGTACGTCGAGGCCGCCCTGGATGGCGGCATCACGATGCTGCAGTACCGTGACAAGAGCAACGACGAAGCCCGTCGCCTGCGCGAAGCGGAAAAACTGCGTCAGCTGTGCGAGCGCTACAAGGCGCACCTGATCATCAACGACGACGCCGAACTGGCCGCGCGACTCAACGTCGGCGTGCACCTGGGCCAGACCGATGGTCCGTTGACTCCAGCCCGCGCCCTGCTGGGGCGCAAGGCGATCATCGGCAGCACCTGCCATGCCAACCTCGACCTGGCGCGCCAGGCGGCCCGCGAAGGGGCGAGCTACGTCGCCTTTGGCCGCTTCTTCGCCTCCCAGACCAAGCCCGACGCATCGCCTGCCAGCATTGAACTGTTGAGCCAGGCGCGGGCCGAATTGAAATTGCCGATTGCCGTCATTGGCGGCATCACCCTGGACAACGCTGCGCCGCTGGTGGCCTGCGGTGCCGACCTGCTGGCCGTGGTGCATGCGCTGTTCGGCGCCGACACGGCCCAGGAAGTCACCCGCCGCGCCCGCGCTCTGAACGCGTTGTTCGAAACTGCCTGATGCAAGAGAGTCCATCTATGTCCCGTTCCGAAACCCTGTTCGCCAATGCCCAGAAGCACATCCCCGGCGGCGTCAACTCGCCCGTGCGTGCCTTCAAGAGCGTCGGCGGCACGCCGCTGTTCTTCAAGCACGCTGCCGGCGCCTATGTCACCGACGAAGACGACAAGCGCTACGTGGACTACGTCGGTTCCTGGGGGCCGATGATTCTGGGTCACAGCCATCCGGACGTGCTCGACGCCGTGCGCAAGCAGCTCGAACATGGTTTGTCATACGGCGCGCCGACCGAAATGGAAACCCAGATGGCCGACCTGGTCTGCGCCATCGTGCCATCCATGGAAATGGTGCGCATGGTCAGCTCGGGCACCGAGGCGACCATGAGTGCCATTCGTCTGGCCCGTGGTTTCACCGGTCGCGACAGCATCATCAAGTTCGAAGGTTGCTACCACGGCCACTCCGACAGCCTGCTGGTCAAGGCCGGCTCCGGCGCCCTCACCCTCGGTGTGCCCAGCTCGCCCGGCGTGCCGGCGGCGTTCGCCAAACATACCCTGACCCTGCCGTTCAACGACATTGCTGCAGTGGAGCAGATGTTGGCCGACGTCGCCGATGAAGTGGCCTGCATCATCGTCGAACCCGTTGCGGGCAACATGAACTGCGTACCGCCGGCACCCGGTTTTCTGGAAGGCCTGCGTCGCTTGTGCGACCAGTACGGCGTAGTGCTGATCTTCGACGAAGTGATGACCGGTTTCCGCGTGGCCCTGGGCGGCGCCCAGGCGTACTACGGCGTCACGCCCGACCTGAGCACGTTCGGCAAGATCATCGGTGGCGGCATGCCCGTGGGCTGCTTCGGCGGCAAGCGCGAGATCATGTCGCACATCGCGCCGCTGGGCCCGGTCTACCAGGCTGGCACGCTGTCGGGCAATCCCTTGGCCATGGCCGCCGGCCTGACCACCCTGAACCTGATCAGCCGTCCAGGCTTTCACGACGAGCTGAGCGACTACACCGCCCGCCTGCTCGATGGCCTGCAGCAGCGAGCCGATGCCGCAGGCATCCCGTTCGTGACCACCCAGGCGGGCGGCATGTTCGGCCTGTACTTCAGCGGCGCCGACGACATCGTCACCTTCGAAGACGTCATGAGCAGCGATGCCGAGCGCTTCAAGCGCTTCTTCCATTTGATGCTCGACGGCGGCGTGTACCTGGCGCCGAGCGCGTTCGAAGCAGGCTTCACCTCCATCGCCCACGGCGATGCGGAACTGAAGATCACCCTGGATGCTGCCGAGAAAGCGTTCGCCGCGCTGAAGTAAGTCCAAACCGGGAATAGTCATCCTGTAGGAGCGGTCAGTGGCCGCGAAGAATTCACCGCGCAGTGTCAGATTTGCCGCGCATGAGCTTTCGCGGCCACTGACCGCTCCTACAGATAGCCTTGTCACCCCTTCCAGCCGTTCACATGATCGCGCCTTCCAACGGCCGCTTGTCCCTGTGAAGTCTGACCATCTGGACGATATCGCAGAAAAACGAGTAAAGACTTTGTAACCGCCCCCCCGCTTATTTCATAATGAAGCACCGGCAACGTTTCCACGTCGGGTCCGCCCGCATTCCGCAGAGGTAAGTCGATCCCCATGAACCGCACCGGCCGCGCCCTTGCATTGGGCTGCCTGTTGCTTCTTCAGCCGCTAATGGCTACCGCAGGCGGCAATTCGTTGTTGATCCCGGCGGTGGGTCGCTGCACCCTCAATACTTCTGCCCAGGCGTTGCCCGCAGCGCTAGCTGCCTGTCAGCAGGCGGCCAAGGACGGCGACGCGCAGGCCCAATTCGAGCTGGGTCAGTTCTACTACGACGGCACGCGCACCGAGCGCGACCTCAATCAGGCCCTGAGCTATTTCGAACAGGCCTCCCTGCAAGGCCATGCCGAAGCGCAGTATCACCTGGGGACCATGTTCTTCAAGGGTGAGGGCGTGGCGGCCAACAATATCCAGGCCTACATCGTACTGAAGATGGCCGCGGTCAACGGCGCTGAGGATGCGCTGGACGTGGCCGACGAGGTGTCCGGGCAGATGCGCCGCGAAGACCTCGAAGTGGCCACCCAGGTGCTGGGGCAGATTTTCCGCAAATACCTGCTCGAACTGCAGACCGCCGACGGCGGCAGCCGCTCGCCCTTCGCCCCCCTGCCCTGAGCCCGGTCGCTGTCCGGCGAGCGGTTACTTGTCGGGCATCGGCATGGGGAAGGGCATCACGTTGCCAGTCATGCGCGCCTCGCTGATCTTCGGCGTGCCCAGACGCTCGACCTCATCGATCCGCACGATCGAATGCATCGGCACGAAGCTGCGCGTGACGCCTTCGAACTGCGCCTTGAGCTTTTCTTCGCTGGGGTCGACGACCACGGTGGTGCGCTCGCCAAAGACAAATTCCTCGACCTCCAGAAACCCCCACAGATCGCTCTGGTAGATCTGCTTGGCGTACATCTCGAATACCTGGCCCTGATTGAGGAAAATCACTTTGTAGATTGGAGCTTCGCGTTTGGTCATCGTCGGCAGATACAAGGTCGTGAGCTTTAAAGAGGGCGAAAACTATAGCATAGCCGCCCGACAGGCAATGCTAGGAACCACCGACCACGGACACTATAATGCGCGGTTCTTTGAACCACTTGATGATCACCTAATGGCCAAGAAGCTTTACATCGAAACCCACGGCTGCCAGATGAACGAGTACGACAGCTCGCGCATGGTCGACCTGCTGGGTGAACATCAAGCCCTGGAAGTCACGGCCCGCGCCGAAGATGCCGACGTGATTCTGCTCAACACCTGTTCGATTCGCGAGCGTGCCCAGGACCGCGTCTATTCGCAGTTGGGTCGCTGGCGCGAGCTCAAGCTGGCCAAGCCGGAAATGGTCATCGCCGTGGGCGGCTGCGTGGCCAGCCAGGAAGGCGAGGCCATCCGCGACCGCGCGCCCTACGTCGACGTGGTGTTCGGCCCGCAGACCCTGCACCGACTGCCCGAGATGATCGACGCAGCGCGCATCACCCGCCTGCCGCAGGTGGATATTTCCTTCCCCGAGATCGAGAAGTTCGACCACCTGCCCGAACCGCGTATCGACGGACCGACCGCCTACGTGTCGGTGATGGAAGGCTGCAGCAAATACTGCACCTTCTGCGTGGTGCCCTATACCCGTGGCGAAGAGGTCAGCCGGCCCTTCGACGACGTTCTGGCCGAGGTCATGCACCTGGCCGACAACGGCGTGCGCGAAGTCACCCTGCTGGGCCAGAACGTCAACGGCTACCGAGGCCAGACCCACGACGGTCGCCTGGCCGATCTCGCCGAGCTGATCCGCGTGGTCGCCCAGATCGACGGGATCGAGCGCATCCGCTACACCACTTCGCACCCGCTGGAGTTTTCCGACAGCCTGATCCTGGCCCACGCCGAAGTGCCGCAGCTGGTGAAACACCTGCACCTGCCGGTGCAGTCCGGTTCGGACCGCGTGCTGGCCGCGATGAAGCGCGGGCACACGGTGCTGGAATACAAGTCCAAGTTGCGCAAGCTCAAGGCAGCGGTGCCGGACATCTGCATCAGCTCGGACTTCATCATCGGTTTCCCCGGCGAGACCGAGAAAGACTTCGAGCAGACCATGAAACTGGTCGCCGACGTGGGCATGGATTTCTCGTATTCCTTCATCTATAGCCAGCGGCCCGGCACACCTGCGGCCGACCTGGCCGATGACACGCCCGAGGCGGTGAAGAAACAGCGCCTGGATGCCTTGCAGCATCGCTTGAATCAGCAAGGGTTCGAGATCAGCCGGCAGATGGTCGGGACCACCCAGCGCATCCTCGTCACCGATTATTCGCGCAAGGATCCGGGCCAGTTGCAGGGGCGTACCGAGAACAACCGTATCGTCAACTTCACCTGCTCGGATGCCCGACTGATCGGCCAGTTCGTCGACATCCACATCGCCGAGGCCCGGCCCCACTCCCTGCGTGGTGAACTGCTGGCCTGACAGCCGCACCACGGCGAACCCTGCGCGGCCGATGGCCGCTCCTACAAGGAGGCGGCGAGCGCCATTCGCCGCTCGCCCCTTTCGCCCCGCCCCTGACAGGGGTTATCCTTGGACTCATTTCAATTGCCGTCGGGCGGCCGAATACGACCTTGAACGCACCTATCGAACCACATCGCTTCTTGCTCGAGCCTTTCGAGGCTCGCCGCTTCGCCAACCTGTGCGGACAATTCGACGAGCATCTGCGCTTGATCGAACAGCGCCTGGAAATCGAAATTCGCAACCGTGGCAATCAGTTCGAACTGATCGGCGACGCCCAGCACACGCGCTCGGCGGAAAACCTGCTGCGTCGCCTGTACCGGGAAACCAAGGCCACCGAGTTGTCCCCCGACACCGTTCACCTGTTTTTGCAGGAATCGGCCGTCGAGGAGCTGTACAACCCGGCTTCGGGCGAAGTGCCGGTCGCGCTGCGTACCCGCAAGGGCATGATCAAGCCGCGCGGCTTGAACCAGCAGCGCTACGTCAAGGAAATCCTGGGCAACGACATCAACTTCGGCATCGGCCCGGCCGGTACCGGCAAGACGTACCTGGCCGTGGCCGCCGCCGTCGATGCGCTGGAGCGCGAGCAGGTTCGACGCATTCTTCTGGTGCGCCCTGCCGTGGAAGCGGGCGAAAAGCTCGGGTTCCTGCCCGGCGACCTGGCCCAGAAGATCGACCCCTACCTGCGCCCACTGTACGACGCCCTGTATGAAATGCTCGGCTTCGAACACGTCGCCAAGCTGATCGAAAAACAGGTCATCGAGATCGCGCCACTGGCCTACATGCGCGGACGCACCCTGAACAACAGCTTCATCATCCTCGATGAGAGCCAGAACACCACCGTGGAACAGATGAAGATGTTCCTGACCCGCATCGGCTTCGGCTCGACCGCGGTGATCACCGGCGACATCACCCAGGTCGACCTGCCCAAGGGCACCAAGTCGGGCCTGGGCCAGGTCATCGAAGTGCTCAAGGACGTTCCGGGCATTAGCTTCACCCACTTCATGCCCAAGGACGTCGTTCGTCACCCGCTGGTGCAGCGCATCGTCGAGGCCTACGAGCGTTTCGACGCCCAGCCCGCCACCGTCAACGAGGCCGGGGACAAACGCCGCGATGCTTGAGCTTGACCTGCAACGGGCCAGCACCGCGCCTGGCCCGAGCGATGCCGAGTTCCGCCGCTGGTGCGAGCTGGCGTTGCGCCAGCGCAGCGCCGATTCGGAAATGACCATACGCCTGGTCGATGAAACCGAAGGCCGCGAGCTGAATCTCACCTATCGTCACAAAGATTACGCAACCAACGTGCTTTCATTTCCCGCAGACGTGCCCGACGACCTGCTCGACATTCCGCTGCTGGGCGACCTGGTCATCTGCGTCCCGGTGGTCGAGCGCGAAGCCGCCGAACAGGGCAAGGCCCTGGACGCACACTGGGCGCACCTGGTGATGCACGGCTGCCTGCACCTGCTGGGCTACGACCACATTGACGACGATGAGGCCGAGGAAATGGAAGCGCTGGAACGAGAGTTGCTAGCAGAATTGGGTCATCCGGACCCCTATGCCGCCGACGAAGACGTCGACGACACCCCCACCAAAGCAATTGGCAAGGATCACGAGTAAAGGGCTATGAGCGAAGATCGATCGAGCAACGGGCAGAAGTCATGGTTGGGTAAACTGACCCAGGCCTTTGCCCATGAGCCCAAGAACCGCCAGGAACTGCTGGAACTGCTGCGCGAAGCGCACCAGAACAAGCTCCTGGACAGCGAAGCATTGACCATCGTGGAAGGCGCCATCCAGGTCGCCGACCTGCAAGTGCGCGACATCATGGTGCCGCGCTCGCAGCTGATCAGCATCAAGTCCACGCAGACCCTGCACGAATTTCTGCCGGCGGTCATCGATGCTGCGCACTCGCGCTACCCGGTGGTCGGCGAGAACCACGACGACGTGATCGGCGTGCTGCTGGCCAAAGACCTGCTGCCGTTGATCCTGCAGAACGACCACGCGAACTTCAACATCAAGGATCTGCTGCGCCCGGCCACCTTCGTGCCCGAGTCCAAGCGTCTGAACGTGTTGCTGCGCGAGTTCCGCGCCAACCATAACCACATGGCCATCGTGATCGACGAATACGGCGGTGTGGCGGGCCCGGGGGCCATCGAAGACGTGCTGGAACAGATCGTCGGCGACATCGAAGACGAGCACGACGTCGAGGAAGACAGCTACATCAAGCCGCTGCCCAGCGGTGACTTCCTGATCAAGGCGCTGACCCCGATCGAGAACTTCAACGAGTTCTTCGAAAGCCAGTTCTCCGACGATGAATTCGACACCGTCGGCGGCCTGGTGATGAGTGCCTTTGGCCACCTGCCCAAGCGCAACGAGACGACCGAAATCGGTGCCTGGCGCTTTCGCATCCTCAACGCCGACAGCCGCCGCATCCACTTGCTGCGCCTTACGCCAATCGCCCGCTGAGGCATCTGCCCAGACCCCTCGTTAAGGAAAATAATGCGCTGGATCACCCGCCCCGGCTGGCCCGGTAACCTGCTGGCCATGGCGGCCGGCGGGATGACCCCGCTGTTCCTGGCCCCCTTCGATCTCTGGCCGCTGGCCCTACTTTCGCTGGCGTTGTTCTATCTCGGCCTGCGCGAGCTGAAACCGCGCCAGGCGCTGGGCCGTGGCTGGTGCTACGGTTTCGGTCTGTTCGGTGCCGGTACCAGCTGGATCTACGTCAGCATCCATACTTATGGCGGCGCGTCGGTGGCGTTGGCAGGCTTGCTGATGCTCGGCTTCGTCGCTGCGGTCGCGCTGTTCTTCGCCCTGCCCGCCTGGGTGTGGGCGCGCTGGCTGCGGCGCACCGATGCGCCATTGGCTGACGCTCTGGCCTTTGCCGCGCTGTGGTTGGGCCAGGAAGCATTCCGCGGCTGGTTTTTGACCGGTTTCCCCTGGCTGTACAGCGGCTACAGCCAGTTGCATGGTCCGCTTGCCGGCCTGGCGCCAGTGGGCGGCATGTGGCTGGTGTCCTTCGCCCTCGCCTTGACCGCGGCGCTGTTGTGCAACCTTGCACGCCTGCGCCACCGCAAGCCATTGCTGGCGGGCGCTGTGGTGTTGCTGCTGGCGCCGTGGATCCTCGCCCAGGCATTCAAGGGCCACAACTGGACGACCCCGGCCGGCGAGCCGCTGAACGTGGCGGCGATCCAGGGCAACATTGCCCAGAGCATCAAGTGGAACCCCGAAGCGGTCGATCACCAGTTGCAGCTGTATCGCGACAAAACCTTCGTTTCCAAGCCCGTGGACCTCATCGTCTGGCCGGAAACGGCGGTGCCGGTACTGATGGACTCGGCTCAAGGCTATCTGGCGATGATGGGCAGGTTTGCCAGCGACCGGCATTCGGCACTGATCACCGGCGTGCCCATTCGCCAGGTGGAAGACGGTCAGCGCCGGTTCTACAACGGCATTACCGTGGTAGGTGACGGCGAAGGCTTGTACCGCAAGCAGAAGCTGGTGCCCTTCGGCGAATACGTGCCCTTGCAGGATCTGCTGCGCGGCCTGATCGCGTTCTTCGACCTGCCCATGTCCGACTTCGCCCGCGGCCCGGCCGACCAGCCGTTGCTGCAGGCCAAGGGATACCAGATCGCGCCGTTCATCTGCTACGAAGTGGTGTATCCGGAGTTGGCCGCGAGCATGGCCGCACGCAGCGACCTGCTGCTGACGATCAGCAACGACACCTGGTTCGGCACTTCGATAGGTCCGCTGCAACACCTGCAGATGGCACAAATGCGCGCGCTGGAGGCCGGCCGCTGGATGATCCGCGCCACCAACAACGGTGTTACTGCGTTGATCGATCCGTTCGGCAACATCACCACCCAGGTGCCGCAGTTCGAGGAGGCGGTGATGTATGGCGAGGTGACGCCGATGCAGGGTCTGACGCCTTATCTGCAGCTGCGGTCGTGGCCGATGACAGTGGTGTGCGTGTTGCTGCTGGGGTGGGCGTTGTTGCGTAAACGGGCTGCCGGCCAAGTTTGATGGTGTTTGTGCTGCCCGCGAAGAGGCCCTCGAGATCACCGATAAAACATCTTGTACCCCACCAACCCCACCGCTTCATTGAGCAGCTGGCCGTTCTGCCAGATGGCCTTGCTTTCAGGCAACCACCCTCCCAGCGGCCGTGCATTGTCGGTACCCAGAAAGCCCACCGGTGCTGGCACCACCTGCAGCCCGTGCTGCTCGAAGCTCCAGCGCGAGCGCTGCATGTGCCAGGCCTGAGTGACCACCACCACACGCTTGATGCCGTGCTCAGCAAGTAACTGGGCGCTGAACTCGGCGTTCTCCCAGGTCGTGCGGCTGCGCTCTTCCATCCAGCGCGCCGAGGTGCCGAAATCGTCGCGCAACGACTGCGCCATGATCCACGCCTCGCTGGGCGGCGAGCCATAGTGCAGGCCACCGGAAGTCAGCACCGGAAGCCCGGACGCCTTGGCCAGCCTGGCCGCGTAGCGGACCCGTTCGAGCGCGACACCGGTCGGCTGATCGATGCCGTCCCAGGCCGGGTCGCCGCGCTCGCGACCGGCTCCCAGAATCACGATGGCGTCGGCGCGCTGCGCCAAGGTGCTCCACCCCTGCACTGGCAGTGCCGGTTCGCTTTCGAGCCAGTTCGCCGCCTGCTGCATCACCACCGGCAGGCTCATCAGCCATAGCCCACCTAATCCGGCGACGAGGCAGGCGCCCGCCAACCGTGGCCAGCGACGGCGCAGCCACCAGGCGACCAGCAACAGGACGAAAAAAATTCCGGGCGGCAGCAACAACTGTTTGAGGATGAAACGTGAAAACATCGGGCATCTCCAGAAAATGCCCGAAGCCTAAGCGTTGCCGCGCTGGCGAACAACTGCGCTCACGGTTTCCCGGAATACCCGCGGCCATGCCTGCCGATGGACGACCTGCGTCGGTCGCGCTCGTGCAGCCAGTACACCTTGGCCGATGCCTCGCGTACCGGCACAGTGGGCGCCGACGGCTCGGCAAAGGCGCGCTCGCCACAGACATGCAGGTAGGCGTCGATCAATTCGTACTCGGCCCGGCTCAAGCCACGCAACTCCAGTTCCGCAGGCTTTTCATCGCGCAGGCGAACCGCTGTTCGGGCCACATCCAGGGCCAGCCCCAGACGGTCGATGAGACGTTCGTAAACATCAGGCTGCATGGCCTTGATATGCGGCTCTACCATTGGCTCACCTCACTCCAGAAAAAAACGCTCTATCCTCCCCAAGCTTAGCGCTGGCTGGAAAATCAGTCGGTTGCAGCGACCAACGGATCGCGCCAGGCGCTTGGTCGAGCCGTGGCAGCTGCAATCAAGGTTTCCCTCGATAGAGGGGGGTCATGTATGCTACGGCGTTTAATATCATCGTACCTTGCCAACAGGCTCAGCCTATTTAGCAGCTGCCGGATAAGGTCACCCATTTCTCAGCGCAAAGTAGCCATGCACGAACTCTATCAGCCCCGCGAAATCGAAGCCGCCGCCCAGTCCTTCTGGGATGCGAAGAAGTCTTTTGAAGTGAGTGAACAGCCAGGCAAGGACACGTACTACTGCCTGTCGATGTTCCCCTACCCCAGCGGCAAACTGCACATGGGGCACGTGCGCAACTACACCATTGGCGATGTGATCGCTCGCTATCAGCGCATGCAGGGCAAGAACGTCCTGCAGCCCATGGGTTGGGACGCCTTCGGCATGCCTGCGGAAAACGCGGCCATGAAGAACAACGTCGCGCCGGCCAAGTGGACGTACGAAAACATCGCCTACATGAAGACCCAGCTCAAGAGCCTGGGCCTGGCCATCGACTGGTCGCGCGAAGTCACCACCTGCAAGCCCGACTACTACCGCTGGGAACAATGGCTGTTCACCCGCCTGTTCGAAAAAGGCGTGATCTACCGCAAGAACGGTACCGTGAACTGGGACCCGGTCGACCAGACGGTGCTGGCCAACGAACAGGTCATCGACGGTCGTGGCTGGCGTTCGGGCGCGCTCATCGAGAAGCGCGAAATCCCGATGTACTACTTCAAGATCACTGCATACGCCGACGAGCTCCTGGAGAGCCTCGACGAACTGCCGGGCTGGCCGGAACAGGTCAAGACCATGCAGCGCAACTGGATCGGCAAGTCCAAGGGCATGGAAGTCCAGTTCCCTTACGATCAGTCTTCGATCGGTGAGGCCGGGACGCTGAAGGTGTTCACCACACGTCCCGACACGCTGATGGGCGCCACCTACGTTGCCGTTGCCGCAGAACATCCGCTGGCGACCCTGGCCGCACGCTCCGATGCCGCGCTGCAGGCCTTCATCGAGGAGTGCAAGAGCGGCAGCGTGGCCGAGGCCGACGTCGCTACCCAGGAAAAACGCGGGATGCCGACCGCGCTGTTCGTCGAGCATCCGCTCACCGGCGAGAAGCTGCCGGTCTGGGTCGCCAACTATGTACTGATGCACTACGGCGACGGTGCGGTCATGGCCGTTCCGGCCCACGACGAGCGCGATTTCGAGTTCGCCTTGAAGTACGACCTGCCGATCAAGCCGGTGGTGCGCACCAGTGCGGGCGACCTGACGCCTGCGCCATGGGTCGCGGCCTACAACGAGCACGGTCCGCTGATCAACTCCGGGGAATTCGACGGCCTCGACTTCGAAGGCGCTTTCGACGCCATCGAAGTGGCCTTGATCAAGAAGGACCTGGGCAAGTCGCGCACCCAGTTCCGCCTGCGTGACTGGGGCATCAGCCGCCAGCGCTACTGGGGCTGCCCGATCCCGATCGTGCACTGCGATGCCTGCGGCGACGTTCCGGTCCCCGAGGATCAACTGCCGGTCGTGTTGCCCGAAGACGTGGTCCCCGATGGTGCCGGTTCGCCACTGGCGCGCATGCCCGAGTTCTACGAGTGCACCTGCCCTAAATGCGGCGCACCGGCCAAGCGCGAAACCGACACCATGGACACCTTCGTGGAATCGTCCTGGTACTTCGCCCGTTACGCTTCGCCGCACTATGAAGGCGGCATGGTCGATCCGGCCGCTGCCAACCACTGGTTGCCGGTGGATCAGTACATCGGTGGTATCGAGCATGCGATCCTGCACCTGCTGTACGCGCGCTTCTTCCACAAGCTGATGCGCGACGAAGGCCTGGTCAGCTCCAACGAGCCGTTCAAGAACCTGCTCACCCAGGGCATGGTCATCGCCGAAACCTACTACCGTCTCGAAGCCAACGGCAGCAAGACCTGGTTCAACCCGGCCGACGTCGAGCTGGTTCGTGATGCCAAGGCCAAGGTTGTCTCGGCCAAGCTCATCAGCGACGGCCTGCCGGTGGAAATCGGCGGCACCGAGAAGATGGCCAAGTCGAAGAACAACGGCGTCGATCCGCAATCGATGATCGACCAGTACGGTGCCGATACCTGCCGCCTGTTCATGATGTTCGCCTCGCCACCGGACATGAGCCTGGAGTGGTCCGACTCCGGCGTGGAAGGCTCGCACCGCTTCCTCAAGCGCGTCTGGCGTCTGGCGCAGGCACATGTCGGCCAGGGTTCGCATGCCCCGCTCGACGTCGCAGCTCTGGACGACGAACAGAAAGCCGTTCGCCGCGCGATCCACCTGGCGATCAAGCAGGCCAGTCAGGATGTGGGCCAGAACCACAAGTTCAACACCGCCATCGCCCAGGTGATGACGCTGATGAACGTGCTGGAGAAGGCCCCGCAGGCCACGGCTCAGGATCGTGCCTTGCTGCACGAAGGTCTGGAAACCGTGACCCTGCTGCTGGCACCGATCACGCCGCACATCAGCCACGAGCTCTGGCAGCAGCTGGGCCACGCCGATGCGGTAATCGATGCCGGCTGGCCTGTATTGGACGAATCGGCCCTGGTGCAGGACAGTCTGCAGTTGGTCATCCAGGTCAACGGCAAGCTGCGCGGCCAGATCGACATGCCTGCCAGTGCCAGCCGCGAAGAGATCGAAGCCGCCGCACGGGTCAACGAAAACGTGCTGCGTTTCACCGACGGCCTGACCATCCGCAAGGTCATCGTCGTACCAGGTAAACTGGTCAACATCGTCGCCAGCTGATCGACCGGCGCCCGCTTCACCGGGCGCCCGTCACGCATGCCACAGCCAACAAGGTTTCTAGGGAGCAACAAGATGATCAAACGCAATCTGCTGGTTATGGGCCTGGCTGTCCTGCTGAGCGCCTGTGGTTTCCAGCTCCGCGGCACCGGCACCAACGAGATGGCCATCAAGGAACTCAACCTTACTGCGCGCGACGCCTACGGCCAGACCGTGGTGCAACTGCGCAAGGCGTTGCAGAACAGCGGGGTCCACGTGGCCAGCGGCGCACCGTACACCCTGGACCTGGTAAACGAGCGCGAGGATCGTCGCACCGCCAGCTACAGCGGTTCGGCGCGCTCGTCCGAGTACGAGCTGAGCAACATGCTGCAATATGAGATTCGCGGGCAGAACAACCTGAGCTTGCTCAACGACAAGATCGAAGTGCAGAAGGTTTATGTCCACGACGGCAACAACCTGACCGGTTCGGACCAGGAAGCCAGCCAGGTGCGTCGTGAAATGCGTAACGAGTTGGTCCAGCGGATGATGCTGCGTCTGCAGCAGATCACCCCTGCCCAGCTGCAAAAGCTGCAGGTAGATGCCGACGCACGCGCCAAGGCCGAAGCCGATGCGGCCGCCGAAGCTCAGCGTGTGATGGATGCAACGCCCCAGCAGTCGCCGATCCAGATCCCCAATCAGTAAGGCAGACAAGGGCGCTCAGGCGCCCTTTTCGCTGCCATCGCACCCGTGAAGTGTTCAATCCTGTCGATGCGTCCATGAAAATCAGCCCCGCCCAGCTCGGCAAACACCTGCAAGGCCCGCTTGCGCCTGTCTATGTGGTCAGCGGCGACGATCCGCTGCTCTGCCAGGAAGCGGCGGACGCCATACGTGCCACGGCGCGTCAGCAAGGCTTCGACGAACGTCAGGTGTTCAGTGCCGACAGCAACTTCGATTGGGGCACGCTGCTGCAGGCCGGTGCCAGCCTGTCGCTATTTGCCGAGCGGCGCCTGCTGGAACTGCGCCTGCCTTCAGGCAAGCCGGGTGACAAGGGCGCTGCGGCGCTGATCGAATACTGCTCACGACCTGCCGAAGATACCGTGCTGTTGATCAGCCTGCCCAAGCTGGACGGCAGTGCGCAGAAAACCAAATGGGGCAAGGCCCTGGTGGATGGTGCGCACACGCAGTTCGTGCAGATCTGGCCGGTGGATGCGCAGCAGTTGCCGCAATGGATCCGCCAGCGCTTGGCCCAGGCCGGGCTGGCGGCGCAACCGGATGCGGTGGAGCTGATCGCCGCGCGGGTTGAGGGCAATCTGCTGGCGGCCGCGCAGGAGATCGAAAAGCTCAAGTTGCTGGCCGAGGGTAACCAGATCACGCTGGAGACGGTGCAATCGGCGGTCGCCGACAGTGCTCGCTTCGACGTGTTCGGCCTGATCGATGCGATCCTCAATGGCCAGGCCGAACATGCTCTGCGCATGCTCGAAGGGTTGCGCGGCGAAGGTGTCGAGCCGCCGGTCATCCTCTGGGCGCTGGCCCGCGAGCTACGCCTGCTGGCCAGCCTGTCACAGCAGTACAGCCAGGGGGTGCCGCTGGACAAGGCTTTCAGCCAGGCTCGCCCGCCCGTCTGGGACAAGCGCAAGCCGCTGATGAGCAAGGCTCTGCAGCGGCATTCGGCACTGCGCTGGGCGCAGTTGCTGCAGGATGCGCAACGCATCGACGCGCAGATCAAGGGCCAGGCGCCAGGTTCGGTGTGGGTGGGGTTGTCGCGGTTATCGCTGTTGATGGCGGGCCAGCGCCTGGCCCTTCCTGCCGAATAGCGCAGCATTCTGGTGGGCAGATGGAGCATTCACTGCGGTGTGTCAGATACATTGCGTCGCTGCATTCGCGGACAGAGCCCGCTCCCACAAAGCCCCGCTGCGGTATGCGAGATACACACGGGCGCTGCATGCGCGGGCAGAGCCCGCTCCCACAAAGCTGCACCGCAGAGTGTCAGGCTGATCGCTGACAAGGCTAAACCCATGCTACAGGTTCGGCTGGCATGTTAAGGTTTGCCTCTGCCCCGAAAGCCCTGGACTTGTGAATGTCTTCTCGTCGTACCTCTGGCTGGCCCATGCGCCAGTTCGCCGTGACTACCTGCCTGGCCTTGCTGGTTGCCTGCGCGGAAAAACCCACCGTCGCCGACACCCTGCCCGCTCCGATCGTCCAGCCTTCCCTGCCGGTGCCCATGGCGCCCGCGCCGAGCAGCGTCGACACCCCGGTGCTGCCAACCCAGACATTCGCAGAATGGCAACAGGGCTTCCGCCAGCAAGCGCTGCGCAGCGGCGTCGACGCGCAGCTGTTCGACCGCGCCTTTGAAGGCGTCACGCCCGACCTGAGCGTAATCAAGGCTGATCGCAGCCAACCTGAATTCAGCCGTCCGGTGTGGGAATACCTCGACGGCGCCATCTCCCCGACTCGCGTGCGCCGTGGCCAGGCCATGCTTGACCAGTATGCGGACGTGCTGACGAGCATCGAGCAGCGCTACGGCGTCGAGCGCCAGGTGCTGGTTGCCGTGTGGGGCATGGAAAGCAGCTTCGGTCAGATCCAGGGCGACAAATCGGTGATCCGCTCGTTGGCGACCCTGGCTTACGAAGGCCGCCGCCCTGAGTTCGCGCAAAGCCAGCTGCTGGCTGCGTTGCAGATCCTGCAGAATGGCGACATCCAACCTGAGCGCATGCTCGGCTCGTGGGCCGGTGCCATGGGCCAGACCCAGTTCATCCCCACCACCTACAATTCCCACGCTGTGGACTTCGACGGCGATGGTCGCCGCGACATCTGGAACAGCGCCGCCGACGCCCTCGCCTCTACGGCCCACTACCTGCAAAGCTCTGGCTGGCAGAGCGGCCAGACCTGGGGCCTGGAAGTACGCCTGCCCGACGGCTTCGACTACGCCCTGGCCGACGGCAGCAGCCGCAAGCCGGTCAGCGAATGGCAGCGTCTAGGTGTAGCGACGATGCCCGGCGGCGCAGTCCCGGCGGGCAGCGAGAATGCCTCGGCGGCGCTGCTTCTGCCCGCCGGCTACCGCGGCCCGGCCTTTCTGGTGTTCGATAATTTCCGCGCGATCCTGAAGTACAACAACTCCTCGTCGTACGCATTGGGCGTGAGCCTGCTGGCACAGCGCTTCCAGGGTTCGGGCTACATTCAAGGCACTTGGCCGAAAGATGACATGCCCCTCACACGCACCGAGCGCATCGAGTTGCAGAGCCGATTGACTGCGCGCAATTACGACGCCGGCGCTCCGGACGGCATCATCGGCGCCAACACACGCAAGGCTATCCGCAGTGCGCAGCAAACCCTGGGCTGGCCAGCTGACGGCTATCCGACCCACAAGCTGCTGGAAGCCTTGCGGGCGCAGCAGTAACAGGATGTGGTGGCCTTGGCGTCGCCTAGGCCACCACATCCTGCTCCAACCAGACCTGCCGCTCAGTGGCGTCAAGCCTGACCTGCACGCCCAGCGGCAAAGTCAGGTTCGGATCGCAATGACCACTGCGCCAGCCGGCCAGCACTGGAATGCCATCGGCCTGAAACGTATCGAGCAGCAGCGGCGTTATCTGCTCGACACCGATGCCCGCGAAGTCGCCCACGATCACACCCCGCACCCCACGCAGCTTGCCGGCCAGGCGCAGGTGGGTCAGGAAACGATCCACGCGGTACAGCGGCTCGTTGACGTCCTCGATGAACAGCACGATGTCATCGTCAGGCAGCTCGTACGGCGTTCCCAGCGTGGCACTGATCATCGCCAGGTTGCCACCCATCAATCGCCCTTGAGCCTGGCCAGGCAGTATCGTGGTCAGCGGCCACGCTGACGGATGCCGCAACAGGTCCCCTGCCCCCAGCTCTCCGCGCAGCATCTGCCACAACGAAGACTCGGTCGGCGCCTGCTTCTGCGTCAGCAGATCGGATTTGAACAGCGGCCCATGGAAGGTCACGAACCCGGCATGGCGAGCGATGGCCACATGCAGCGCGGTGATATCGCTGTAACCCACGAAGGGTTTGGGGTGGCGCGCCAGCAGCGGGAAGTCGATCTTGTCCAGCAGACGGGGCGTACCGTAGCCACCACGCAGGCAGAAAATGGCATCTACTTCAGGATCGGAAAACGCGTCGTGGAGGTCTTGCAGGCGGGCCTCGTCGCTACCGGCCAGATAACCCTGGGCCAGCGCAACACCGGGGTAGATCCGCAGCGTGTAGCCGCGCGCTCGGGCCCAGGCGCAAGCTGCTTCGATGTCCAGCTCGATGGGGCCCGCCGGCGCGATCAGGGCGATCGTGCCGTGGTCGGGCAGGCGTGGGGGTAATTGCATGGGAAAAACTCCGCAATCGTGGGTCCGGCGTAGACCAGGCGGTGCCTGCTCTACGCCGGCAGATGTCAGAGCTTGATCTTGGCTTCGTGCGCCTGCTGGTCGGCATGGTACGAGGAGCGCACCAACGGCCCGGAGGCGACGTTCTTGAAGCCCATCTTGTAGCCTTCCTCGGCGAACCAGGCGAAGGTGTCCGGGTGCACGAAGCGCTGGACCGGCAAGTGGCTGCGCGAGGGCTGCAGGTACTGCCCCAGGGTCAACATGTCGATGTTGTGCTCGCGCATGCGGTGCATGACCTCGATCACTTCCTCGTCGGTTTCGCCCAGACCCAGCATCAGGCCGGACTTGGTCGGCACATGGGGCACCAGCTCCTTGAACTTCTGCAGCAGGGTCAGCGACCACTGATAGTCCGAACCCGGACGCGCAGCCTTGTACAGGCGCGGTACGGTTTCCAGGTTGTGGTTGAACACATCCGGCGGCTCTTGCGCCGTGATGGCCAGCGCCACATCCATGCGCCCACGGTAGTCGGGCACCAGGGTTTCCAACTGCACGCCGGGTGACAGCTTGCGGATCTCGCGCAGGCAGTCGGCGAAGTGCTGGGCACCGCCGTCGCGCAGGTCGTCGCGATCCACCGAGGTGATCACCACGTACTTGAGGCGCAGATCGGCGATGGCCACGGCGAGGTTCATCGGCTCGTCGGCGTCCAACGCCTTGGGGCGACCATGACCCACATCGCAGAACGGGCAGCGACGGGTGCAGATGTCGCCCATGATCATGAAGGTCGCGGTACCGCCGGAGAAGCATTCGCCCAGGTTGGGGCAACTGGCCTCTTCGCAGACGCTGTGCAGCTTGTGCTTGCGCAGCAGCTGCTTGATACGGTCGACTTCGGGCGACACCGGAATGCGCACACGGATCCAGTCGGGCTTTTTCGGCAGCTCTTCGGTGGGGATGATCTTGACCGGGATGCGCGCGACCTTTTCGGCACCGCGCAGCTTGACGCCCGCCTCGACCTTGGGCCGCGGCGCGTTGGCCTTGGGCGCACCCTCGGCGAGGTTCTGCAGGGGGATCAGCGTTTGCACAGCTTCTGTCGCGGTAGTCATATCAGTCGATTCCGCCCGTAAGGGTCGTCTGCTCAACATAGTCGAGGTGCTTGACCAGCTGCGCTCGCAGCCTTGCACTGACCTCGGCAAATTCAAGGGGTGCGACATGATCGCACATCTGCGTCATCGGCAGGCCGGCATATCCACATGGATTTATCCGCCGAAAAGGCGCGAGGTCCATGTCGACGTTCAGCGCCAGGCCGTGGAATGAACAACCACGGCGGATACGCAGGCCCAGCGAGGCGATCTTCGCGCCGTCCACGTAGACGCCGGGGGCATCCGCACGGGCTGCGGCAGGCACCCCATAGGAGGCCAGCAGATCGATCAGGGTATGCTCCATGCGCGTGACCAGCTCGCGCACACCGTAGCCCAGCCGGCGCACGTCCAGCAGCAGGTACACCACCAGTTGGCCAGGGCCATGGTAGGTCACCTGACCACCGCGGTCGACCTGCACCACCGGGATCTCGCCGGGCACCAGCAGGTGCTCGGCCTTGCCCGCCTGGCCCTGGGTGAAGACCGCCGGATGCTGGACCAGCCAGACTTCATCGGCGGCGTCCGCATCGCGCTGATCGGTGAACCGCTGCATCGCGTGCCAGACGGGCTCGTAAGGCATCAGACCGAGTTCGCGAAACCCCAGGCATTGCGGCATCAAAGCACCATTTTGACGATGCCGGTGGCGCGCAGCTCACTATTGATGTTGTAGAGCTGTTCCTGGCCGGTCGCCAGGATGTGCAACTGCAGAGTGGTGTAGTTGCCGTTGGTGCTCTGGCGCTCGGCGTTCTTATCGTGATTGACGGTGGCGTGCTTCTCGACGATCTTCACCACCGTGTCGCGAAAGCCCACGCCGGTGTCGCCGATGATCTTGATCGGGTAGTCGGCGCAGGGGAATTCGATCTTAGGTTCTTTTACTTCGGTATCGGTCATGACGATGACGGCCTCGGGTAAACCGTGAAAACAACAACGCCCCCGCCTGTTGCCAAGGCGAGGGCGCGCGATCGCGATATCAGTTGAACAAGCCGTAGAAGAATAGACGAACGCTATCCCACACGCGGCGGAAAATACCACCTTCCTGTACATCGTCCAACGCGATCAGATCGGAGGTCTGAACGATCTTGTCACCGTTCTTCACTTCGACCTTGCCGATCACATCGCCCTTGGCGATGGGCGCGGTCAGCTGCGGGTTGATGGTCATGCTGGCAGCCAGGTTCTTCAACTGGCCCTTGGGCAGCGTCATGGTCAGGTCTTCAGCCAGGCCGGCCTTGATCTCGCGGATGTCGCCCTTCCACACCGGCGCTTTGGCCAGCTCGGTGCCCTTCTGGTAGAAGGTCTGGGTTTCGTAGAAGCGGAAGCCGTAGGTCAGCAGCTTTTGGGTTTCGGCTGCACGGGCCTGCTCGCTGTTGGTGCCGAACACCACGGCGATCAGACGCATGCCGTCGCGCACGGCCGAGGACACCATGCAGTAGCCGGCTTCTTCGGTGTGGCCGGTCTTCAGACCGTCGACGGTCTTGTCACGCCACAGCAGCAGGTTGCGGTTGGGCTGCTTGATGTTGTTCCAGAAGAACTCCTTCTGCGAGTAGATCGCATAGTGGGCCGGGTCTTCGTGGATGATGGCGCGAGCCAGCAGTGCCATGTCGTGAGCGGTGGAATAGTGCTCAGGGTTCGGCAGACCGGTCGGGTTCATGAAGTGGCTGTTGCTCATGCCCAGTTTGCCGGCGGTGGTGTTCATCATGTCGGCGAAGGCGTCTTCGCTGCCGGCGATGTGCTCGGAGAGCGCCACCGAGGCGTCGTTGCCCGACTGGATGATGATGCCGTGCAACAGGTCGCTGACCGACACCTGGGTGCCGACCTTGATGAACATCCGCGAGCCGCCGGTGCGCCAGGCGTTTTCGCTGACGGTGACCGGGTCGTTCTCGCCGATCTGGCCGCGACGGATCTCCAGGGTGGCGATGTACGCGGTCATCAGTTTGGTCAGGCTGGCTGGCGGCAGACGCTGGTCGCCGTTGTTTTCAACCAGCACGTTACCGCTGGAAGCTTCCATCAGCACGTAGGATTTGGCAGCCAGTTGCGGCGGCGCTGGCATCATCTGATCTGCCGCCCAAGCGGCAGGGGCAATGATCAGCGGTACAAGCAGGCACAGGCGTTTGGCAAATGTGGTGATGTTCATCCGTCTCTCGAAATTGCTGATGGGCACATGCCCTTGCGGGCAGTCTTGTTGTGGGCGGGCGGCCCGGTGTCGCACGCCCGTTGCCGGGCGTTCATTGCAGCGCCGCCCGCAGGCGGCGCGGTTCAATCCAGTGTCACCAACTTGGGCACGCCGAGGTTGGCCATGCGCACGTTGTCCTGTATCTGCTGGGCTTCACCCTGGGAATTGATCGGTCCCAGGCGCACCCGATAGAACGTCTGCTGGTTGACCGCGATCTGGCTGGTGAAGGCCGGTGCGCTGACCATCGAGCTCAGCTTGGAACGCAGCAGCTCCGCAGCGTCGGGGTTGGCGAACGCTCCCACCTGGAGATACAGGCCAGACGCTTGTGCAGAACCGTTTTTTTTTGCGTCCATCTGCACCGGCAGCGTGGCGACCGCGTGTTGCTGGGGCGGCGGCGTGTATTGCTCGACCGTGCCGGCCGACGGCGTGATGTTGGGCCGGGCCTGAGCCACCACCGGCCCATGGTTCAGCACCAGCGGCGCCGGGCGACCACGCTGGGCCCACCATTCCTGAGGATCGATCCCCTCGACCCGGACGCGCGCAGTGCCCGTTTCGGCGTAGCCCAGCTTCTTGGCGGCAGCATAGGACAGGTCGATGATCCGGTCGGAATAGAAAGGCCCGCGGTCGTTGACCCGCAGCACCACCGTGCGATTGTTGTCCAGGTTGGTCACGCGCACATAGCTGGGCAGCGGCAGGGTCTTGTGCGCCGCGCTCATGCCATACAGGTCGTAGACCTCACCGTTGGCGGTGTTCTGGCCGTGGAACTTGGTGCCATACCAGGACGCCGTGCCGGTGGCCTGATACTGGCGCGACTCGGCTATCGGGAAGTAGGTCTTGCCCAGCACCGTGTAGGGGTTGGCCTTGTAGGGACCGGTGTGCAGGGTCGGTACGGCGTCGGGGATCTTCGACACGTCGACGTCCCACCATGGCGCGCCGTCCTTGTGAGCCCGATTGATGTTCAGGCCGGGAATGGCTTTGACGGTCGGGCCCGATTGCTTGACGGTACGCGACGGCGGCGGGGTCGACGAGCAGCTGGCGAGCAACAGGCCCAGTGCCGCGCAGGCCGCGATGGCCGCGATGGCTGAGGATGTACGTATCGGCATTGCCCGCATTACTTGACGCCCCGTGCTTGAACCAGCGATTCCGACAGTTGGTGCACAGCCATGGCGTACATCACACTGCGGTTGTAGCGAGTGATTGCATAGAAATTCTTCAGGCCCATCCAGTATTCCGGACCTTCGGCGCCCTGCAGGCGGAAGGCGGTCACTGGCAGGTCGTCGCGCAGCGCATCATGACTCGACCAGCCCAGCGCCCGCAACTGCCCGACATTCTTGACCGGGTCGATGCCCGGGCTCAAGCCATCGTCGACCTGTGGACCGGAAACGCTGGCCCGGCTGACCACTGGCTGGCCGGCGACCCATCCATGCTCCTTGAAATAGCTGGCGACGCTGCCGATGGCGTCATCGGCGTCGGTCCAGATATTGATGTGGCCGTCGCCGTCGAAATCCACCGCATAGGCGCGGAAGCTGCTGGGCATGAACTGCGGCAGGCCCATGGCCCCCGCGTACGAGCCCTTGAGGGTCAACGGATCGAGCTGCTCGTCGCGCGCCAGCATGAGGAACTCGCGCAGCTCCTTGCGGAAGAATGGCGCGCGCGGCGGGTAATCGAAGCTCAGGGTGGACAGCGCATCGATCACCCGATAATTGCCGGTGTTGCGGCCGAAGAAGGTTTCGACACCGATGATCGCGACGATGACCTGCGCCGGGACGCCGTATTCGCGTTCCGCACGGGCCAGTACCGCTTCGTGCTGACGCCAGAAGTCGACGCCGCGGGCGATACGCGCATCGGTAATGAACATCGGCCGGTACTCGCTCCACGGCTTGACCCGTTCGGCGGGACGCGAGATCGCGTCGAGAATAGACTGCTTGCGCTCGACTTCCCTGAACACCTCGTTCAACTGGTCGCTGGCGAAGCCATAGTCGCGGGTCATCTCACCAATGAACTGGGTCACCTGCGGTGAGCCACCGTAGTCGCCGGCGCTGGCTTGCTGTGCCGACCCCAACAGGCCCATCAGGCCGATCCAGGGAACGCTTCGAGCTGCCCAGCTACGCATTACTTGCATGCAATTGCTCACCTTATTCAAACCTGTGCGATCCACTTGCGATGGGTGTGGATCGACATCAAAACGCCAAACGCTGACAGTAGGGTCACCAACGAAGTTCCGCCGTAGCTAATGAATGGCAACGGCACCCCCACCACCGGCAGCAGGCCACTGACCATACCGATATTGACGAAAACGTAAACAAAAAAAGTCATGGTCAGGCTGCCGGCCAGCAACTTTCCGTACAGGGTCTGGGCCTGCGCAGTGATCACCAGCCCGCGGCCGATCAACAACAGATAGATCAACAGCAGCGCACAGATACCGACCAGGCCGAACTCCTCGCCCAGCACCGCGATAATGAAGTCGGTATGGCTTTCGGGCAGGAAGTCCAGGTGCGACTGGGTGCCCAGCAGCCAGCCCTTGCCGAACACGCCGCCGGAGCCGATGGCCGCCTTGGACTGGATGATGTTCCAGCCGGTCCCCAGCGGATCGCTCTCCGGGTCGAGGAAAGTCAGGATCCGCTGCTTCTGGTAGTCGTGCATGATGAAGAACCACATGGCCACGGCAACGGGCACGGCGGCAGCCAGCACGCTGAGGATCCAGCGCCAGCGCAGCCCGGCCATGAACAGCACGAAGGCGCCCGAAGCCAGGATCAGCAGCGACGTGCCCAGGTCCGGCTGACGCACGATCAGCACGAAGGGAATGCCGATCAGGGCCAGGCTGGCCGCCACGTGCTTGAGCGTGGGAGGCAGGGTTCGCTTGGCCAGGTACCAGGCGATGGTCGCCGGCATGATGATCTTCATGAATTCCGAGGGCTGAAAGCGGATGACCCCGGGAATGTTGATCCAGCGCGTGGCGCCCATGGCGTTGTGGCCCATCACGTCCACCACCACCAGCAATATCACCCCGGCCACGTAGGCCAGGGGCACCCAGCGCGCCATGAAGCGCGGCTCCAGCTGGGCGATGACGAACATCGAGACCAGACCCAGACCGAACGAGGTCGCCTGCTTGATCAGCAGGTCCCAGTTCTTGCCGCTGGCCGAATACAGGACGAACAGGCTGCCGGCCGCCAGGGTCAGCAGCAGGATCAGCAGGGGGCCGTCGACGTGGATGCGTTGCAGGAACGTCGCGCGGCGACGCATCACATCCTCGCTGGAGAGGATGCGGTCGAAATTACTCTTCAAGGGCGGTGATCTCCGCGCCCGCGGCGCTGGCGTATTCGGGTTTCAACTGGCCGTCGGGGCCGAGCAGCCAGGCATCCATGATCTGCCGCACCACAGGCGCGGCGACGCCTGAACCGGACTCCCCGTTCTCGACCATCACCGACACCACGATGCGCGGGTTGTCGGCAGGCGCGAAGCCGACGAACAGGGCATGGTCGCGATGACGTTCCTGGACCTTGCTGCGGTCGTACTTTTCGCCCTGGCGAATGGCGACGACCTGAGCCGTACCGGACTTGCCGGCGATGCGGTACTTGGCGCCGATGGCCGCCTTGCGCGCGGTACCGCGGGCACCTTGCATGACCATCTCCATGCCATGGGTGACCTTGCCCCAATCCGAGGGGTTGCGCAGCACGATGTCGGGCATGGGGTTTTCGTCCACCGGCGGCGCTCCCTCGATGGTGCGCGCCAGCCGCGGACGATTCCATTTGCCCTTGTTGGCCACCAGGGCTGTGGCCTGGGCCAGTTGCAGCGGAGTAGCCTGCATGTAGCCCTGGCCGATACCCAGAATGAGCGTTTCGCCGGGGAACCAGGCTTGGCGACGGGTCTTGCGCTTCCATTCGCGCGAAGGCATCAGACCCGGCGACTCCTCGAACATGTCCAAGGACACCTTCTGGCCGATGCCGAACTGGCCCATGTAACTGTCCAGCTTGTCGATGCCCAGCTTGTGCGCCAAGTCATAGAAATAGGTGTCGTTGGAGCGCATGATGGCGGTGTCCAGGTCCACCCAGCCATCGCCGGTGCGGTTCCAGTTGCGGTACTTGTGGTCGTAGTTGGGCAACTGATAGAAGCCGGGGTCGAACACCCGCGAACCGGCGTTGATCACGCCGGAATCCAGGCCGGCGATCGCCACTGCGGGCTTGATCGTCGAACCGGGTGGATACAGGCCGCGCAATACACGGTTGAACAGCGGTCGGTCGATCGAGTCGCGCAGGTCGGCGTAGGCCTGGAAACCGATGCCGGTGACGAACAGGTTGGGGTCGAAACTGGGCTGGCTGACCATGGCCAGCACTTCACCGGTGCGCGGGTCCATCGCCACGATGGCACCGCGCCGACCGCCCAACGCTTCTTCGGCGGCTTCCTGAAGCTTGATGTCCAGGCTCAGGACGATGTCCTTGCCCGGTTTCGGATCGGTCCGCTTGAGCACCCGCAGCACACGGCCGCGAGCATTGGTCTCGACTTCCTCGTAACCCACCGTGCCGTGCAGTTCCGGCTCGTAGAAGCGCTCGATGCCGGTTTTGCCGATGTGATGAGTACCGCTGTAGTCCACCGGATCCAGGGTCTTGAGTTCCTTCTCGTTGATGCGTCCGACGTAGCCCACCGAGTGCGCGAAATGCGCGCCCTGCGGGTAGTGCCGCACCAACTGCGCGACCACTTCCACACCGGGCAGACGAAACTGGTTCACCGCGACCCGGGCGATTTGTTCTTCGTTGAGCTCGAACAGGATCGGCACCGGCTCGAACGGCCGGCGTCCCTGTTTCATGCGCCGTTCGAACAATTGCCGGTCTTCGTCGCTGAGCTCCAGCACCTCGACGATGGTGTCGAGCACCTGACGCCAGTCGCCGGAGCGCTCGCGGGTCATGCTCAGGCTGAAACTGGGCCGGTTGTCGGCCACGACCACGCCATTGCGATCGAAGATCAGCCCGCGCGTGGGCGGGATCGGCTGCACGTGCACCCGATTGTTTTCCGACAGGGTGGAGTGATACTCGTACTGGATCACCTGCAGGAAATACAGGCGCGCGATCAGGACGCAGATCAGCACCAGAATCGCCGCCGCACCGACCACGACGCGGCTGCGCACGGTGCGCGCGTCTTTCTCGTGGTCCTTGAGGCGAATCGGCTGGGACATCGGCTGGTTTACGGCCTATTTGTGATAAGGGTGCCCGGACAGTACGGTCCAGGCGCGATACAGCTGCTCGCCGATGAGTATCCGTACCAGCGGGTGAGGCAAGGTCAGCGGCGACAACGACCAGCGCTGCTCGGCACGGGCGCAGACTTCCGGCGCCAGCCCCTCGGGGCCACCGACCATGAAGTTCACCGTGCGCGAGTCCAGGCGCCAGCGATCCAGCTCCACCGCCAACTGCTCGGTGCTCCAGGGCTTGCCGTGCACTTCCAGGGTGACGATGCGCTCGCCCGGGCCGACCTTGGCCAGCATCGCTTCGCCTTCCTGACGGATGAAGCGTGCGACGTCGGCATTCTTGCCGCGGGTGTTCAGCGGTATTTCGACCAGGTCCAGCGCAAGCTCGGCAGGCAGACGCTTGGCATACTCATGCCAGCCTTCTTCCACCCACTTGGGCATGCGCGAACCCACCGCGATCAGACGCAGACGCATGGCCCAGGCTACTCTTGGTCGTTAAGAGCCTGGTGGCCAGGGGTATGGTGCGCAGCGCTGGCGGCACGGCTCTGCTCGGCGCCCTGCCACAGGCGTTCCAGGTCGTAGAACTGGCGCGCGGCGGCGGTCATCATGTGCACCACCACGGTGTCCAGGTCCAGCAGGACCCAGTCGCTGTCGCCCGCGCCTTCTTCGCCCAGCGGCTTGACGCCCTTGGCCTTGACCAGTTCGCGAACCTTCTCGCGCATGGCGCTGATCTGGCGGTTGGAGGTACCGGTGGCGATGACCATGAAGTCGGTGATGCTGTTCTTGTCGCGCACGTCGATGACCAGGATGTCCTGGGCCTTGACGTCTTCCAGAGCGGCTTTGGTCAGCTCGACGATTTCTTCTGCGGGGATTGCTTGCTTATTGCTCATAAAAAAACTCGTTCAGTTCAATTGGACGCACGGTACAGCCCGTGCGCCTCGATGTAGGCCAGTACAGCGTCAGGCACCAGGAAACGCACCGACTTGCCGCTGGCCAGCAGTTGACGGATCTGGGTGGCCGACACCGCGAGCGGTGCCTGCCAGACGAAAGTAATCTGCCCGCAGGGCCCCTTGAGGGCTTGCGGGTCGCTGATGGAACGCGCCGCCACCAGATTGCGCAGGGCATCGGGCAGCTCGGTGTCGGCATCAGGTCGCTGCAACACGACGATATGGCAGTGCTGCAGCAGTTCTTCCCAGCGGTACCAGGTGGGCAGGCCACAAAAGGCGTCCCAGCCCAGCAGCAGGAGCAACTGGTCTTGCGGGTCCAGCTCGGCACGCATCGACACCAGGGTGTCGAGTGTGTACGACGGTTTGTCGCGCGCCAGTTCGCGGTCATCCACGCTCAAGGGCGCCAGACCCTGCACCGCGGCACGCACCATGGCCAAGCGCTGCTCGGCCGATACCTGCGGCTGGTCGCGGTGCGGCGGCCGCGCGCTGGGCACCAGCCGCAGGTCGTCCAGACCCAGTGCCTCGACCACCTCCACGGCGCCGCGCAGATGACCGATGTGCACCGGGTCGAAGGTACCGCCCAGCACGCCGATTCGACGCGCAGCGCGGGAGTGTACAGCGTGGGGACCGGGGCGGCTCGGTGCGGTCAACTCAGACCGGCTCCTGGCCGCGCAGCTGGCCGTCGCCGATCACCACGTATTTCTCGCAGGTCAGGCCTTCCAGCCCCACTGGACCGCGAGCGTGGATCTTGTCAGTGGAAATGCCGATCTCGGCGCCCAGACCATACTCGAAGCCATCAGCGAAACAGGTCGGGGCATTGACCATCACCGAGGCCGAGTCGACTTCGGCGACGAAACGCCGGGCGTGGCCCTGCTGCTCGGTCACGATCGCATCGGTGTGGTGCGAGCCGTGGTGGTTGATGTGCTCGATCGCCTGGTCCAGGCCGTCGACCACACGGATCGACAGGATGGCCGCCAGGTACTCGGTATCCCAGTCCTCTTCGCTGGCCGGTACCGCGTCGATGAGGTCGCGGGTGCGCGGGCAACCGCGCAGCTCGACGCCTTTCTCGCGGAACTGGGCGGCCATCGGCGGCAGGAAGCTGGCCGCCACCGACTGGTCGACCAGCAGGGTTTCCATGGCCCCGCAAATGCCGTAGCGGTAGGTCTTGGCGTTGAAAGCGATGCGTTGCGCCTTTGCCAGGTCGGCCCCGGCGTCGACGAACACATGGCAGATACCGTCCAGGTGCTTGATCACCGGCACCTTGGCCTCGCGGCCGACGCGCTCGATCAGACCACGTCCGCCGCGCGGCACGATGATGTCCACGTACTCGGGCATGCTGATCAGGGCGCCGACCGCCGCGCGGTCAGTGGTGTCGACCACCTGCACCACGGCGGCGGGCAAGCCGGCTTCGGCCAGGCCGCGCTGGATGCAGGCGGCGATGGCACGGTTGGAGTGGATGGCCTCGGAGCCGCCGCGCAGGATGGTCGCGTTGCCCGACTTCAGGCACAGGCTGGCGGCGTCGATGGTCACGTTGGGCCGCGACTCGTAGATGATACCGACCACGCCCAGGGGCACGCGCATCTTGCCGACCTGAATGCCCGAAGGCCGGTAGCTCATGTCGCGGATCGCCCCGACCGGGTCCGGCAGGCTGGCCACCTGGCGCAGGCCGACGATCATGCCGTCGATGCGCGCAGGGGTCAGCGCCAGGCGCTCGAGCATGGCCGCGTCCAGGCCATTGGCGCGACCCGATGCCAAATCCTGCTCGTTGGCGGCAACCAGTTCGGCGCGGGCGCTGTCCAAGGCACTGGCCGCCGCCTGCAGGGCGCGATTCTTCTGCGCGGTGCTGGCACGGCCAATGACCCGCGAGGCTTCGCGGGCGGCGCGACCCAGGCGGGTCATGTAGTCAAGAACGGACTCGGTCATGGTCTCTATGGTCTTGGCAAAGAGGAAAGCGGCTGATTATAGCTGTCACGTACGCCCACTAACAGCGGTGACGGGCGGATGGTCGAAAACACCTCTTTAAACATATGTCCACGGGCCTGGCCGATGTGCAATTGCTATCATCCACCGCGACACCGAATGGACCCCGTTATGTTCAACCCGTTGCCCGACGCCTTCTTCGATACCGACGCGCAATCCCTGGCCCGTGCGTTGCTCGGCAAGGTGATTCGCCACCGTCAGGGTCCCTATTGGCTGTCGGCGCGCATCATCGAAACCGAGGCGTACTACGTCACGGATCGCGGCAGCCATGCCTCGCTTGGCTATACCCACAAGCGCCGCGCGCTGTTCCTGGACGGCGGCCACATCTATATGTATTACGCCCGCGGTGGCGATTCGCTGAATTTCAGTGCCCAGGGGCCGGGCAACGCGGTGCTGATCAAGTCGGCCTACCCCTGGCTCGACGCCTGCACCGACGACAACGCCTTCGTCCAGATGCAGCTCAACAATCCCGATGCGAGCGGCCAGCCACGTCCGGCCGAGCGCCTGTGCGCCGGGCAGACTCTGCTGTGCAAGGCCCTGGGCCTGAAAGTGCCGGTGTGGGACGCCCAGCGCTTCGACACCGAGCACCTGTTCGTCGACAACGTCGGCGCCACTGTCCCGCACGTGGTGCAGACCACGCGCCTGGGCATTCCGCTGGGCCGTGACGAACACCTGCCCTATCGCTTCGTGGATGCCGGCTATGCCCGCTTCTGCACGCGCAACCCCCTGCGTCGCGGCCAGATCGAAGGCCGCGATTACTTCTCGATCTTTCAAGGAACCTGACTCATGGGCGAATGGCTGGACAGTCTGACAGGCTGGCTGACGTTGCATCCGCAGTGGCTGGGCGTGGCGATCTTCGCCATCGCCTGCATCGAATGCCTGGCGATCGCCGGGATCGTCGTACCCGGCACGGTGGTTTTATTCGCCGTGGCGGTGCTGGCGGGCAACGGTGCGCTGTCGCTCAGCGAAACCCTGCTGCTGGGCTACGCCGGCGGCCTGTTGGGCGACGCCATTTCATACGCCTTGGGCAGGCGCTTTCACCAGAACATCCGTGGCCTGCCGTTGCTGCGCACGCACCCGCAATGGCTGGAGACCGCCGAGAGCTATTTCCAGCGCTACGGCGTCGCCAGCCTGCTGGTCGGCCGCTTCATCGGCCCGCTGCGGCCGATGCTGCCCATGGTCGCCGGCATGCTCGACATGCCCTTGCCGCGCTTCATCCTCGTCAGCCTGGTGGCGGCAGCCGGCTGGTCGGTGGCCTATCTGCTACCAGGCTGGGCAACCGGCGCGGCATTCCGCCTGCCCCTGCCCGATGACTTCTGGCCACAGGCAGGTATCGTCGTTGCCTGCATCGCCCTGCTGATGGGCCTGAGCCTGCATGCCACTTGGCGCAACCGCGAGCGCGGCACGATGCTGATCGCCCTCGCCTCCTTGATCATGCTGATTGCCTTGTTCTTCGGCTTCCCGCACCTGAGCGCGCTGGACAACGGCCTCAAGACCCTGGTGCAGGAGCACCGCAGCGAGGCCGCGGAAACCTTCGTGGTGCTGGTGACACGCATCGGTGATTTCCGCACCCAGTTCATGGTGGCCGGATTGCTCACCGCACTGCTGCTGATCACTCGCCAATGGCGGCCGGCCCTGTTCGCCTGCTCGACCATGCTGATCACCGCATTGCTCAACGGCTCGCTGAAACACCTGGTGGCGCGGCAGCGGCCCGACGTGTTGCTCGAACCGCTGACCACCTTCAGCATGCCCAGCGGGCACAGCTCGGCGGCCTTCGCGTTCTTTCTGAGCCTGGCGATCCTGGCCGGACGTCGGCAGACGCCGCGTATGCGCCTGGTCTGGGTCATCCTGGCGAGCATTCCAGCGCTGTCGATTGCCTTGTCGCGGGTCTACCTGGGCGCCCATTGGCCGACCGATATCATGGCCGGAACCATGCTGGCCTGCTTCGTCTGCGCCTCGTGCCTGGCGGCCGTGGAATATCGCAAGCCGCTGCCGGCCATGCCCCTGCATGTCTGGTGGCTGGTGGTGCCAGCGTGCGCGCTGCTGCTCGGCTTCTTCGCCGTGCACGGGCTGCCGATGGCACTGGAACAGTATCGCTATATGTAGCCCAAGCGCGGGGAACGCCCATGATCCTGCGAAAGATCAGGCCTGGGCGTCGCCCTGCAGGGTATCGAGCAGGGCCTGGATCTGCGTCAGGCTCACGCCAGGGTCGCTCTGGGCCAGCAATCGGCTTTTCTCCTGCTCGGTGAACGGCAGCAGATAGGCCAACTGGTTGGCCAACGACTGCTGTCCGTGCGCGCCTTCGGTCATGCCCAGAGCGGCGACCATCGGATGTTCGGCCAATGCCTGCAACAGGGCCTGCAGATCGGCATGCTCTTCGGTCAGCGGCGGGTCCGTCTGCTCATCCAGCCAGCTGACGTCGGCCACCAGCAACTGATCCTTCTGCACCTCGGTACGCTCGACGCGGAAGCGCCGCGCACCTTTCACGCGAATACCCAGCAGGCCATTGTCCTGCTTCTGGAAGTCGATAATCACCGCCTCACAGCCCACATGGGCGTGCGCGCTCGGCGCGTGACCGACTTCTGCGCCGTCGACGATACCGACCACCCCGAATCCGGTGCCCTGCTTCATGCAGCGACCGATCATGTCCAGGTAACGCGCCTCGAAGAGCTGCAAGTCCAGCACGCAGCCTGGGAACAGCACGGTGTTGAGGGGAAAGAGCGGCAATGTCATGGCTTGTGTCCTCACGCGAATGCGCTGATGGCCAACGGCAGGAAAACCGCCGTGCCGACGCCCATCAGACTCATGGCCAGCGCCGCGAAGGCGCCGGTTTCTTCACTTTCCTGCAGTGCCACCGAGGTGCCCACCGCATGCGCGTTCAGGCCCAGTGCCATCCCGCGCGCCGCCGGATGCTCGACGCCCAGCAGAGACAGCAGGCCGGGGCCGAAGATTCCACCGATGACGCCGGTGATCAGCACGAACACGGCCGCCAGCGCTGCGACGCCACCAATCTGCTCCGCCACCAGCATGGCGATCGGCGAGGTGACCGACTTGGGCGCCATGGTCATCAGAATCATGTGATCGGCCCCCAGCCAACGCCCCAGCAGCAGGCACAAGGCCGTGGCGAACAGGCCGCCCAGGCCCAAGGTGATCAGCGTCGGCCACAGCAGCTGACGAATCCGCCGCAGGTTGAGAAACAGCGGCACCGCCAGGGCCACCGTCGCCGGGCCCAGCAGAATGCCGAGAATTTCCGTGCTCTTGCGGTATTCGGCATAGCTGATCCCGCAGCCGACCAGCACCGCGACCAGCAGCAGCATCGACAGCAGCACCGGTTGCAGGAAGATCCAGCGGGTCTTCTCGTAGCCGGCCAGCACCAGTTGATAGGCGCCCAGGGTGATGCCGATGCCGAACAGCGGATGATGGATGACGGCCTGCACCGCGCCCTGCCAGTCCAGCATCATGGTTGCACCGGGGTGTCGTGTCGGCGGCGACGGATCAGGCGCTGCATCAGCCAGCCGACGAACACCGTGGATACCGTGACGGAAATCACCAGCGAGCCGACGATGGCCCAGAAGTCATCGGCGATCTGCTGGGCATACACCATCACGCCCACCGCAGGCGGCACCAGCAGCAAGGGCAGATAGCGCAACAGGTTGTTGGCCGCCAGGCTCAGCGGCTCGCTGACCTCGCCACGGACCATCAGGTAGATCAGCAGCAGCACCAGACCGATGATCGGGCCGGGCAACACAGGCAGGATCAGATGATTGAGGGCCGTGCCCAACAGCTGGAACAGGACCAGCCAGGTCAAACCGCGTAGCAACATTGGGGGGGTCTCCTTCGCAAGCCAGGCATTATAAGCACCTCGGGCGTACGCCTGGGTGATGCAAGATGGCGCACCCCTTGGCGGGTTACGGACCGAGCAGGCAGGCGACGATGATCCGAACGCTGTCGGCGTGCAGGCAGCGCGTGGCCGAAAAGCACCCTGCATCTGTTTTCCACCCTTGCATCTGCGGCATACTCGGCGCCTCAGTCGCCCGGACCCGCTCATGCGCCCTCTCGTTCCCCTCGCCCTGTCGTTGTTGATCGCCGCTTGCGGAGATGGCGAGCCACTGTCGCCGCCCGATGCGCGACTGCCCGATGGCGGTCGCTATCGCGGGGACGTGGTCAATGGGCTGTTGCAGGGCCAGGGCCGGGTCGACTACCCCAACGGTAGCGGCTACGCCGGGCAGTTCAAGGACGGCCAGTGGCAGGGCCTGGGCCAATGGCACGGGCGCAATGGCGAGGTCTATACCGGCGGCTTCGACCATGGACTGTTTCATGGCCAGGGAACGCTGATCGCGCGCGGCACCACCTACACCGGCGGCTTCGTCAAGGGACGGCGCCAGGGCGAAGGCACCTTCAAGGAAGCCGGCGTGTCGTACCGCGGCGGCTTCAAGGAAGATCAGTACTGGGGTGAAGGCCACATCGAGCTCGACGATGGCAGCCAGTACCAGGGCTGGTTCGCCCACGGCAAACCCAATGGCGAAGGCACGCGCAGCGATGCGGCGGGCAATCAGTTCACTGGCACCTTCGTCAACGGCCTGCTCGAAGGCCACGGCACGTTCAGCAACGCCGACGGCGACCAGTACATCGGCAACTTCCACCTCAACCAGCTGCACGGCCGTGGCCGCTACGAGAATGCCGCAGGCGACGTGTGGATCGGCACCTTCAAGGAAGGCGTGCTCAGCGGCAAGGGCGAAATGTTCGCCAGCGATGGCAGCCACTACAAGGGCGAATTCGCCGATTGGCGCTTCAGCGGCAAGGGTTGGCTGGCCCTGGCCGACGGCAGCACCTACAGCGGCACCTTCGAGAACGACACCTATCAAGGCCAGGGCACCCTGACCCTCAAGGATGGCAGCACCCAGGTCGGCTATTGGCTCAATGGCCAGCGCATCCGCGATGCCCAGGGCCACCTGTTGCCCGATCCGCTGGAGCAGGGGCTGCTCAACCAAGGCCGGCTGCTGGAGCAGGCGCTTGCCGCCGTTCCGCCGTCCACCGCGGCGATCGAACTGTACAGCCTGGCGCTGGCCGGGGATGGCAAGCAAAGCGTGTTCATGCGCGAAGCCGACTACGTCACCGGCATGCTCGCCAGCCGTTTCGGCGCCGTCGGCCAGATCACCCTGGCCAACCATCGCGATCACCTGGCCGATCGCGTGATGGCCAGTCGCGAGACCCTGAGCCGCAGCGTCCAGACGCTGGCGGCGCGCAGCGGCCCGGAAGACCTGGTGTTCATCTACCTGACCAGCCACGGCACCAGCGAGCACGAACTGGTGCTCGACCAACCTCGCCTGCAACTGGGCGACCTGCCGGCCGATGAACTGGCCGCCGTGCTGGCACCGCTCAAGGGCCGTGACAAGGTGGTGGTCATCTCGGCCTGCTACTCGGGCGGGTTCATCCCGGCGCTCAGGGACGAGAAAACCCTGATCATGACCGCCTCGCGAGCCGACCGCGTGTCCTTCGGCTGCTCCGAAGAGGCCGACTTCACCTATTTCGGCGATGCCCTGTTCGCCCAGGCCCTGAACCAGACGGATGACCTGCAGCAGGCATTCGAACTTGCCAGCCGGCACGTTGCCGAACGGGAGATCGCCGACAATTACGAGGCCTCGCAGCCACAGATCTGGGCGCCCAAGGGGGTGCTCGCGCATTGGCAGCGATTGCGCCAACAACAGGCCAAGCGCGCATTGCACGCTGCCGCAGCGCCTGAGAACACGCCATAGGGCATCCGCTTCACGCTGCCTGTATCAAGGGAGATACCGCATGTACTTGACGCCGCAGCACATCCTTCTCGCGGGCGCCACGGGCCTGACCGGCGAGCACCTGCTCGATCGCCTGCTCGCCGAACCCACCGTGAAAAGAGTCCTGGCGCCCACCCGCCGCCCCCTCGCCGAGCACGCGCACCTGGAAAACCCGGTGGGGCCGTTGTTGCCCCTGCTGGCAGACCTGCAAGGGCCGGTGGACATCGCCTTCTCGTGCCTGGGCACGACCATCAAGCAAGCCGGCTCCCAGGAGGCGTTTCGCGAAGTCGACCATACGCTCATCGTCGCCTATGCCCAGCGCGCCCTGGAACTGGGTGCGCGACACTTTCTGCTGATCAGCGCCATCGACGCCGACCCGCAATCCTCGGTTTTCTACAATCGGGTGAAGGGCGAAACCGAAGAGGCCCTGCGTGCGCAGGGCTGGCCGCAACTGACCATCGCCCGGCCTTCGCTGCTGATCGGTGACCGCGTCGAGGCACGCCTGGCCGAGCGCATTGCCGGGCCCCTGTCGAAACTGATTCCGGGCAAGTACCACGGCATCGAAGCGCTGCAACTGGCCCGTGCGTTGTGGCGCCTGGCGCTGGAGGAACAGGACGGCGTGCGCGTGGTGGAATCGGACGAGCTGCGGCGCCTGGGCAAATAGCTTGCCGCCCGCGCCTCAGTCGTCGCTGCCGTGGTGGTGCTCGCCCCAACGCGGCAGCATGTCCTGGGGAATATCGAGCAGATTCAGTACGCGCGCGACGACGAAGTCGATCAGGTCGTCGATGGTCTGCGGCTGGTGATAGAAACCCGGTGCCGCCGGCAGAATCACCGCGCCCATCTGCGACAGCTTGAGCATGTTTTCCAGGTGAATGGTCGAGAACGGTGCTTCCCGCGGCACCAGAATCAACTGCCGACGCTCCTTGAGGGTGACGTCGGCGGCGCGCTCGATGAGGTTGTTGCAGGCGCCGGTGGCAATGGCCGACAGCGTTCCCGTCGAGCACGGTACCACCACCATCGCACTGGGCGCGCCGGAACCCGAGGCCACCGGCGACATCCAGTCTTCCTTGCCATACACGCGGATCTGCCCGGCGGACGCTCCGGTGTACTCGTTGAGAAAAGCCTGCATGGCCTGCGGTTTGGCCGGCAGGGTGACGTCGGTCTCGGTGGCCAGCACCAGTTGCGCGGCCTTGGAGATGAGGAAATGCACCTCGCGGTCCTCACGCACCAGGCAGTCGAGCAGGCGCAAGCCATACTGCGCGCCCGAGGCGCCGGTCATGGCCAGGGTGATGCGCTGCGGACCGCTCATTTAAGCGCCTCCGCCAGTTTCAGATGCAGGCCGCCGAAGCCGCCGTTGCTCATGATCACCACATGGGTGCCGGGCCGAGCCTGGCCCTTGACCCGCTCGATGATCGCTTCCAGCGAATCGGCCACGACCGCCGGGACCGGGCACTGCGCCGCCGTCGCGGCCAGGTCCCAGCCCAGATTGGGGGGCGCGTACCAGATCACCTGATCGGCGTCGCGGACGCTCTCGGGCAGGCCGTCGCGGTGGGCGCCAAGCCTCATGGAGTTGGAACGCGGCTCGATCACCGCGATCAATGCCGCATCACCAATGCGCTTGCGCAGGCCGTCCAACGTCGTGGCGATGGCCGTGGGGTGGTGCGCGAAATCGTCGTAGAGGGTAACGCCCTGCACTTCGGCGACCCATTCCATGCGCCGCTTGACGCTCTTGAACGCGCACAGTGCCTCGATACCCAACGGCGCAACCACGCCGACGTGGCGGGCGGCGGCCAGGGTTGCCAAGGCATTGGCCACGTTGTGCTGGCCGGTCAGCGGCCAATCCACCGTGCCCTGCACCACACCTTCGAACGACACCTCGAAGCGCGAGCCATCTGCACTGAGCAGATTCGCCTGCCACTGACCGTTCTCGCCCGTGGTCTGCACCGGTGTCCAGCAACCCATCTCGATCACGCGACTCAAAGCCGGCTCGGTAGTGGGGTGGATGACCAGCCCCTCGCTGGGCACCGTGCGGATGAGGTGATGAAACTGACGCTCGATAGCCGCCAGGTCGGGGAAGATGTCAGCGTGATCGAATTCCAGGTTGTTGAGGATCGTAGTCCGCGGACGGTAGTGGACGAACTTGGAGCGCTTGTCGAAAAACGCGCTGTCGTATTCGTCTGCCTCGACCACGAAGAACGGCGTCTGCCCCAGGCGGGCGGACACCGCGAAATTCTGTGGCACGCCGCCGATCAGGAAGCCCGGCGCCATGCCAGCATGCTCCAGCACCCAGGCCAGCATGCTGCTGGTGGTGGTCTTGCCGTGGGTGCCGGCAACGGCCAGCACCCAGCGCCCCTGCAGCACATGGTCGGCCAGCCATTGGGGGCCGGAAACGTAGGGCAGGCCTTTGTTCAGCACGTATTCGACCGCGGGGTTGCCGCGCGACAGGGCATTGCCGATCACCACCAGATCGGGTGCAGGCTCCAGCTGAGCGGCGTCGTAGCCTTGGGTCAACTCGATGCCCTGAGCCTGCAGCTGGGTGCTCATGGGCGGATAGACGTTGGCGTCCGACCCCGTGACACGGTGGCCCAGTTCCTTGGCGAGCACCGCCAGAGAGCCCATGAAGGTGCCGCAGATACCGAGAATGTGAATGTGCATGGTTGGCCTCGTAAAACGTCGAGGCAGGGTAGCGTAGGGTAGGAAAAATCGCATCCTTTGATTGGCGATCACCCGCCTCCGGCCTGCCGCCCTGCAGTGGTTTCAAGGCGCCCTGCCCGGCTTTGTTCTACGCTTAAGGGGCGCTACCGCGCGTCCTCCACAGAACCACAACAGCAGGAGACTCCCCATGCGTTACGCACACCCGGGCACCGAAGGCGCCAAGGTCGAGTTCAAGGCCAAGTACGGCAACTATATTGGCGGCGAATTCGTCGCGCCGGTGGACGGCAACTACTTCACCACCACCTCACCCGTCAACGGCAAGCCCATCGCCGAATTCCCCCGCTCCAATGCCCGCGACATCGACAAGGCGCTGGACGCCGCCCATGCCGCCGCCGAGGCGTGGGGTACGACATCGGTACAGGCTCGCTCGCTGATCCTGCTGAAGATCGCCGACCGTATCGAACAGAATCTGGAAACCCTGGCCATCACCGAAACCTGGGACAACGGCAAGGCCATTCGCGAAACCCTGAACGCCGACATTCCGCTGGCGGCCGATCATTTCCGCTACTTCGCCGGATGCCTGCGGGCCCAGGAAGGCAGCGCCGCCGAAATCGATGGCAACACCGTCGCCTACCATATCCACGAACCCTTGGGCGTGGTCGGGCAGATCATCCCCTGGAACTTCCCGATCCTGATGGCCGCCTGGAAGCTCGCCCCGGCACTGGCCGCCGGCAACTGCGTGGTGCTCAAGCCGGCCGAACAGACGCCGCTGGGCATCACGGTACTGATGGAGTTGATCGGTGACCTGCTGCCACCGGGCGTGCTCAACGTGGTCCAGGGTTTCGGCAAGGAGGCCGGCGAAGCGCTGGCCACCAGCAAGCGTATCGCCAAGATCGCCTTCACCGGCTCGACACCGGTGGGCTCGCACATCATGAAATGCGCTGCCGAGAACATCATTCCCTCGACGGTGGAGCTGGGCGGCAAATCACCGAACATCTTTTTCGAAGACATCATGCAGGCCGAGCAGACCTTCATCGAGAAAGCCGCCGAAGGCCTGGTGCTGGCCTTCTTCAACCAGGGCGAGGTGTGCACCTGCCCTTCACGCGCGTTGGTGCAGGAATCCATCTACCCGGCCTTCATGAAGGAAGTCATGAAGAAGGTCGAGCAGATCAAGCGCGGCGATCCGCTGGACACCGACACCATGGTCGGCGCCCAGGCGTCGGAGCAGCAGTTCGACAAGATTCTCTCCTACCTGGAAATCGCCAAGGGTGAAGGTGCCGAACTGCTCACCGGCGGTCAGGTGCAGAAACTCGAAGGTGACCTGTCGACCGGCTACTACATCCAGCCGACCCTGCTCAAAGGCACGAACAAGATGCGCGTGTTCCAGGAGGAAATCTTCGGCCCGGTGGTCAGCATCACCACCTTCAAGGACGAAGCCGAAGCCCTGGCCATCGCCAACGACACCGAGTTCGGCCTGGGTGCCGGGGTCTGGACCCGCGACATCAACCGTGCCTGGCGCATGGGCCGCGGCATCAAGGCCGGACGGGTCTGGACCAACTGCTACCACCTGTACCCGGCGCATGCCGCGTTCGGTGGCTACAAGAAATCCGGCGTGGGCCGCGAGACCCACAAGATGATGCTCGACCACTACCAGCAGACCAAGAACCTGCTGGTCAGCTACGACATCAATCCACTGGGCTTCTTCTGACCCAACGACAGCGAGGGATGCCTTGGCTTCCCTTGCCTGCTCTGCCGACCTTGTCAGTTTCGCTGGACCGACACGCGACCGTCGGTCGGTTGCGCGTGCCTGGTAAACCCACCAACAAACCTGCTTCACCCATCGGTATACTGCGCGGATTCTCAAAGATCGAATCAGCACAGGTACCCGCCATGGAATTCAGCTTCATCGACCTCATCCTGCACCTGGATGTGTACCTCAACATGCTGGTGACCCAGTACGGCACCTGGGTCTACGCGATCCTGTTCCTGGTGATCTTCTGCGAAACCGGCCTGGTGGTGATGCCTTTCCTGCCCGGTGACTCGCTGTTGTTCATCGCTGGTGCCGTGGCGGCCGGTGGCGGCATGGACCCGTTCCTGCTCGCGGGCCTGCTGATGACCGCTGCCATCCTGGGCGACAGCACCAACTACATCGTCGGGCGTACCGTGGGCGACAAGCTGTTCAGCAACCCGGATTCCAAGATCTTCCGTCGCGACTATCTGGATCAGACCCACGCCTTCTATGCCCGCCACGGCGGCAAGACCGTGACCCTGGCGCGGTTCCTGCCGATCCTGCGCACCTTCGCCCCGTTCGTGGCTGGTGTCGGCAAGATGCACTACCCGCGCTTCCTGGGCTTCAGCGTGCTGGGCACGGTGTTGTGGGTCTGCGGCCTGGTAACCCTGGGCTACTTCTTCGGCAACATGCCGTTCATCAAACAGAACCTGACCCTGCTGATCGTCGCGATCATCCTGATTTCGCTGCTGCCGATGATCATCGGCCTGGTGCGCAGCCGTATGGGCGGCCCTGCCCCGTCGCGCTGAAATCATGTGGTCGTACAAGGCCTGGCGGCGCCAGCGGATTCTGGACCGCCACCGTGTCGATGAAGCACTGTGGCAAACGGTGCGTGAAGACCTGCCGATTCTCGATGGCCTCGATGCACAGCAGGACCAGCACCTGCGCGAGGCCTGCGTGCTGTTCCTGCAGGACAAGGCTCTGACGTGTCTGCCCGGTGTCGAACTCGACGATCGCGCCCGCCTTCACCTTGCGGCACAGGCGCAGTTACCGTTGCTGCAATTGGGCGATCTGGACTGGTATCAGGGCTTTCACGAAATCGTCCTGTACGCCGACGATTTCGTCAGCCCGCAGCGTTACCGCGATCCCAGCGGCGTGGAGCACCAGTGGGACGGCGAGCACAGTGGCGAGGCCTGGCAACAGGGGCCGGTCATCCTTGCCTGGTCGGGGGTGATGACCAGCGGTGGCTGGGACGGCTACAACCTGGTCATCCACGAACTGGCGCACAAGCTCGACATGCTCAACGGCGACGCCAACGGCCTGCCACCGCTGCACGGCGACATGCGTGTGAGCGACTGGGCCAGCGCCATGCAGCACGCCTACGACGACCTCAATCGCCAGCTCGATGCCGATCCGGATGCGGAAACGGCCATCGACCCCTATGCGGCGGAAAACCCGGCGGAGTTCTTCGCCGTCACCAGCGAGTATTTCTTCGCCGCGCCGGATTTGCTGCACGAGGCCTATCTGCAGGTCTACGAGCAGTTGCGCCTGTTCTATCGCCAGGATCCGCTCGAACGGCTCGCGGCCCTCCCCCGACCTGCATAACGCCCGGACGCGGCTTGCGCCGCTGCTACAGGGGACCGCGTTCATCCGTACCGCGTCGGTCGTCGACAGCCAATCCCATTCCCCAACGCCACGTTTAATGGCAAACCCATTCCCTGTAGCAGCGGCGCAAGCCGCGTCGGCAGGCGCTGCACACGACCGGGGCCGGACCGCGGCGCGTGTGGCATGCGGTCCTACAATGTGCCTATAATCGCGCCCACATTTTCGGCCTGCACGGCCTTCAGACTGGCCCAAACCACGGGGGCAACGCCCAATGAGCTACAGCAAGATTCCGGCTGGCAAAGACCTGCCGAACGACATCTACGTCGCCATCGAGATTCCGGCCAACCACGCGCCGATCAAATACGAAATCGACAAGGACAGCGACACCCTGTTCGTCGATCGTTTCATGGCCACGCCGATGTTCTACCCGGCCAACTACGGCTTCATCCCCAACACTCTGGCCGATGACGGCGACCCCCTCGACGTGCTGGTCGTCACCCCTTACCCGGTTGCGCCAGGCTCGGTCATCCGCGCCCGTCCGGTCGGCATCCTGCACATGACCGACGACGGCGGCGGCGACGCCAAGGTCATCGCCGTACCGCACGACAAGCTGTCGCAGCTGTATGTGGACGTCAAGGAATACACCGATCTGCCGCCGCTGCTGCTGGAACAGATCAAGCACTTCTTCGAGAACTACAAGGATCTCGAAAAAGGCAAATGGGTGAAGATCGAAGGCTGGGGCGACGCAGACGCTGCCCGCGCCGAAATCACCAAGTCGGTCGCCGCGTACAAAGGCTGATCCGTCGCTGTACCGAAAACCCCGGCCAAGGCCGGGGTTTTTCATGGGCGCGGTGAAGGCATTTGGCCTTGAGGGGAAAAAGAGATTTGCACAGGCACCCGCCCGTGCGTATTCTTTGGCCCTCACCAGCTCAGGCTGGTCAACAGTTTGCAGGCGGTTGCGGCTTACCAAAAGTAAGGCAAGATCGTCGACGAGAAGCCGGCCATAAGCCGGCTTTTTAATGGCTGCAAGAAACTGCGCAGCGCCTGTTTCGCGGCCACAGACCGCTCCTACGAAACACCGTACACTCCTGTAGGAGCGGTCATCGGCCGCGAAAGCGTCCTTCGGGTCGCCATCGAGTCCAGCCTCTTCATGATAACTCGCTGCATCTACAGGTCGTAGCCGCTGCCCGCCAGACCGCGCTTGACACTTTCCAGATGCAGACGCGCGCTTTCGGCGTTGCCGACCAGCATCTGCCGGCACGCGGCGCTGGCGATGGCGTGGGGTACGGGCTTGAGCGGACGGCCGCTGGCCATGGCCTTGAGTTGCACTTCGGCGGCCCGTTCCAAGTAGTACAGGTCATCCCACGCTTCGGCGATGCTGGGGCCGAGCACCAGCGGGCCGTGATTCTTGAGCATGACGATATCCGCCTCACCGGCCGCGCGCGAAATGCGCTCGCCCTCGGCATCGTCCAGGGCCAGGCCGTTGTAGTGCTCGTCCACCACCATCCGCTCATAGAACTTCAACGCTGTTTGCCCGGCCCACACGAAGGGGTCGCCTTCGAGCATGCACAGCGCCGTGGCGTTGGGCATATGGGTATGGAACGCGGCGGTGGCACGCGGGTTGAGGCGATGCAGTTGGGCGTGGATGAAAAACGCCGTCGCCTCCGGCTGGCCTTCACCGGCCAGGACCCGCCCCTGAAAATCGCAGATCAGCAACGAGGACGCGGTGACTTCGGCGAACGCCAGACCGAACGGGTTGACCAGAAACAACTGCGGATGGCCGGGCAGCACAAAGGAAAAGTGGTTGCAGATCCCCTCGGCCATACCCAGTTTCGCCGCCATGCGAAAACAGGCCGCCAAGTCGATGCGCGCCTGACGGATCTCGGGGCTGTCGAGACTGGCCGTACGCGTCATAGGGCTGACAGCGGGGTGGATATCGAAACTATGAGCCATGGTCACGGGTCCTGAAAATGCTGGAGAGAGACTGCCAAGCGTAGCCAAAACCAGCCGCGGGCCAAGGGACAGTTACGCGGTTTGCCTGGGCCAGTCGAACTGCCTGACCCACTGTTTCAGCCCATCTGGCCCTACGGACGCGGCCCTGTTTGTTCCTATCGTGAGCCACCGCCGTGCGCTCACGGCCCCGCCACCAGCCTTGGCTGACTACGATCCTGCAGAGGTAGCCCATGAGCACGCCCGTTTCCAACGACTACGTGTACGCCCTGGACCGCGAATTCGTGTTCCATTCCTGGTCGACCCAGGGCGCGCTGAACCCGCTGGTGATCGCCGGTGGCCAGGGCTGCACGCTGTGGGACTACGAGGGGCGCGAGTATCTGGACTTCAGCAGTCAGTTGGTCAACACCAACATTGGCCATCAGCATCCGAAAGTCATCGCGGCCATCGTCGAGCAGGCCAGCAGCCTGGTCACGGTGGCCCCAGCCACGGCCAACCTGATGCGCGGTGGGGCGGCCAAGCGCACCCTGGCGCGGGCGCCGAGCCACTTCAGCAAAGTGTTTTTCACCAATGCCGGCGCGGACGCCAACGAGAACGCCATGCGCATGGCGCGGCTGTTCACCGGGCGCGACAAGATTCTTTCCGCTTACCGCTCCTACCATGGCAGCACCGGCGCGGCCATCGTCGCCACGGGCGATCCACGGCGAGTGCCCAATGAATTCGCCCGCGGCCATGTGCATTTCTTCAATCCGTACCTGTTTCGCACCGAGTTTCATGCCACCAACGAGCAGGAAGAATGTGAACGCGCACTGCAGTACCTGCGCCGGGTCATCGAATGCGAAGGCCCGGCTGCCATTGCGGCCATCCTGCTGGAAAGCGTACCCGGCACGGCCGGCATCCTGGTGCCGCCCAAGGGCTACCTGGCCGGCGTGCGCGCGCTGGCCGACGAGTACGGCATTCTGGTGATTCTCGATGAAGTGATGGCCGGTTTCGGGCGCACCGGCAGCTGGCTGGCACTGGACCATTTCGACATCGTGCCGGACCTGATCTGCTTCGCCAAAGGGGTCAACTCCGGCTACGTGCCCGCCGGCGGGGTGATGATTTCCAAACCCATTGCCGAGTATTTCGATGACCATTTCTTCCCCGGCGGCCTGACCTATTCCGGGCATCCGCTGGCCATGGCGGCCATTGTGGCGACGCTGGATGTGATGGCCGAGGAAGGCATCGTCGACAACGCCCGGCAGATCGGCCATGAAGTGCTGGGGCCTGGCTTGCGGGCGCTGGCGGCGAAGTACCCGTTGATCGGCGAGGCCCGCGGGATCGGCCTGTTCTGGGCGCTGGAGTTCATCAGCGACAGAAAGCTCAAGACGCCGCTGGCCGCTCCGGTGATGGGCCAGATGAAAGCGGCGTTTCAGGCGCGCGGATTGCTGACGTTCATCGTCGAGAACCGCTTGCACGTGGTGCCGCCGTGCATCGTCAATGCCGCCCAGGTGGAGGAAGCGCTGGGGATTTTCGATGAGGTGATCGGTGAGTTTTCGGGCAGGTATATGCGGTGAATGGGCTGGGCTCTTCGCGGGCAGAGAGCTCGCCGCCCGCGAAGAGGCCAGCACAAGCACCACAAGACTCAAGCTCCTCACACACCCTCCAGCACCCCGGCCAACTGCTCTATCCCTGGCCGGATCTTGTCGGCGTCGATGGCATGAAACCCCAGCCGCATGAAATTCCCGGGCGGTGCGGGCTTGAAGAAGAACTGCGCTCCGGATTCGATCAGAATGCTCTTCTGCGCCGCCGCCCACGCCAGTTTCTGGGTATCCACGCCGGCCGGTGCCTTGAGCCAGAATGCGCTGGAACTATCGCTGCCCAGGTGCTGGCAACTGCTCAGACATCGGCTCACAGCGTCCTGCATCGAGGCACGTCGCCGCCCATGCTCCTCGCGAAAGCGGCGCAGGTGGGCATCGTAGTGACCTTGAGCGAGAAACTCGGCCAGCATGCGCTGGTTGTTCAACGGCGGGTGCCGGTACATCAAGCGGCGCAGGGCCCGCAGCTCGCTGATCAGTTCGGCATCGGCCACCATGTAACCCAGGCGCAGCCCCGGTGAAAAGGCTTTCGACAAGCTGCTCAGGTAGATCACCCGTCCACTGCTGTCGCTGGCCTTGAGCGCGGGCTGCGGATGATGGTCCAGGTTGAGCTCGGCGTCGTAGTCGTCCTCGATGAGGATCTGGTCGTGCTGGCGAATATGCTGCAGCAAACGGGTCCGTCGTGCGGCACTCATGGCGATGCCGGTGGGCACCTGATGGCCCGGCGTCACATAGAGGTAGTCACAGTCGTCCAGGCGAGCATCCACCACCAGCCCTTCAGCGTCGATGTCCTGCTTGTGCACGTGAGCGCCTTGCAATTCGAAGATGCTCAGGGCATCGCGAAAACCGGGGTTCTCGATGGCCACCTTGACGCCATGCGTCATCAGCAATGTAGCCAGCAGGTACAGCGCGTTCTGCGAGCCCAGGGTCAGGAGGATTTCGTCAGAGCTGGCCCAGATGCCCCGCTTGGGCAGCACGCGGGTGCGCAGCTGTTCGATGAGCATCTGATCGTCGCGGTCGAAACGATCGCACAACCAGCCTTGATCGCGTTCGCTGCGCAGGGTATTGCGCGACACTTCACGCCAGCGTTCCAACGGGAACAAGTCCCGTATGGGCTGCCCGTAGATGAACGGGTAGCTGAAGCCACTCCAGTCACCGGGCCGCAGGACGCCGTGCTTCAAACTGGGGAGCATCTTCAGGCGCCCGGCCCAATCCGGAGCGCGCTCCGCATCGCAGGTATCGCTGTAGCCGACCGGACGGTGACGACTGAACGATGGCCAGGCGTTGCGCGCATCGCCGCCGCAGTAGTCGGCATGCAGGTAGTAACCACTGCGAGGGCGGCTCACCAGATAGCCGTTATCCAGCAGGCTCTCGTACACCAGTGCCACGGTATTGCGCGAGATGCTCAATTGCTGGGACAGCTTGCGGCACGACGGCAAGGGCTCATCGGGTGGAAACCCTCCGCCCAGAATCGCCGACACCAGAGACTCGCGCAGTTGCTCCTGCAAGCCGCGCTGCTGGTCGAAATCCAGGTAAAACACGTGATCGATCATGCTCTCGCTCCGCGATGGCCCGCCGCGGATTGATCCGCGTCGAAGCGCTTTCACCTGTCCTGGACCCGCCCGGTTCCCAGGGCGAGCCAACCTGTTGGCACCCATGCCGATCGATGGACTTTGCAAATAGCGCGCCATGCTTTTTTGCGCACGCAACTGGCCAGTCGAATGTGCCCAACTGCCCCTATCGCTGTGCGCAGACGCCTCACTAAGGTTGAGGCCATGCCACTGAACGCCTTCGTTCAGCGAAACGATCAGGCCTATTTCAACCCTCGGGAGCAGCATCCATGAAGCAACCCCGCAAGCGTTCGATGACCGGCACATCCCTGGGCCTGCTGCGCACGTTGAGCCTGGCCACGCTGGTACTCTCGGCCTCGTTCGGCGCCCATGCCGACCTCGCCGAGGTGAAGAGCAAAGGTTTCCTGAGTGTCGCCACCGAGGATGACTACGCACCGTTCAACTACATCGTCGATGGCAAACCCGAAGGCTTTCACAAGGAGCTGCTGGAGGACCTCAAGGCCTACGCCAAAACCCAGAACATCGATGTCAAGCAAGACATCCTGCCCTGGACCGGGCTGCTTGCGTCGGTTTCTTCCGGCCAGTACGACGTGGCCTTCACCGGCGCCCTGGTCACCGATGAACGTCTGCGCGTGTTCAACTTCGCCCCGCCTTTCGCGTCCGCCCAGCACTTCTACGTCAAGCGTGCCGATGACAAGCGCCTCAGCGATATCGCCAGCCTGTGCGGCAAGACCGTCGGCGTGCAGGCCGGCAGCGCACTGCTGGCACGCCTGCCCGAGCTCAAGAAAATGATGAAGGACAAGGGTTGCGAGATGGGCAAGGTGGTGGAGTATCCGTCGTACCCGGAAATCTACGCCGATTTGGCCAACGGTCGCCTGGACTACGCCGTGAACGCGCTGATCTCGGTGAACGACCTGATCAAGACCCGCGGCGACACCTTCGCCAAGGGCATTGCCGTGTCGGGCGCCGGCTTCGCCGCCTGGCCCGTGCCGAAGAACAGCCCGGAGCTGCTCACGTTCCTCAGCGGCTTCATGGACCAGATCCGCGCCAACGGGCGTCTGGCCGCGTTGCAGACCAAGTGGTTCGGCGAAGCCTTCCCGGACATGCCCAAGGAGCCGATCACCAACGTCGAGCAGTTCCACACGTTGGCGGGGATGAAGTGATCGCCTGAATGATCGGGTTGTACCGGTCTGGCCTCTTCGCGGGCAGATGGCTCGCCGCCCGCCCCGCTCCCACAGGTCTACGCGGCTTATCACTCATCCCTGTGGGAGCGGGCTCTGCCCGCGAAGAGGCCGGAACATACAACGCAAAACCCCCAGCCAAGGATGCCTGCCATGAACACACACGCCTGGCTACTCTTGCTCGAAGGCGCCTGGACCACCCTGTGGCTATGCGGCATCGCCATCGGCATCGGTGTCGTCCTGGGTCTGGTCATCGCCCTGATCCGCCTGGCCAAGGTCCCGTTCGTCGAGCAATTGCTGGTGCTCTATATCAGCCTGGCCAGGGCCACACCGCTGGTGACCCTGGTGCTGTTCCTGTTCCTCTCGGCGCCGGTGTTCGGCATCAACATGAACCGCAACACGGCCGCCATCGTCGCCATGACCCTGAACACCGCCGCGTTCAATGCGGAAATCTGGCGTGCCGCCTTCCTCAGTTTCTCCCGCGACCAGCGCGAGGCCGCGCTGGCCTGCGGCATGACCGGTGGGGTGTTCTTTCGCCGCATCATGTTGCCGCAAATGATCACCACCAGCCTGCCCGGCCTGGTCAACGAGATGTCGTTTCTGATCAAGGGCAGCCCGGCCGTGGCCGTGATCGGCATCGTCGACCTGACCCGCGTCACCAACCGCATCTCGGCGGTGACCTACGATCCGCTGCCGCCCATCCTCGCCGCCGCCGTGCTGTACATGCTGATCATCGGCGTACTGCTCAAGCTGCAAGGGCTGGCGGAACGAAAAGCCAATCGGCTGGCCATGTGAGGAATCATCGACATGACTGAATGGACCATTCTGTGGGAGGCACGGACGCTGTTCCTCGATGGCCTGCTGGCCACTCTGGGGCTGTTCGCGCTATCGATCCTCTGCGCCTTCGTACTGGGCTGCGCCTGGGTGTTCCTGCTCGAGGAGCGCAACCGGCTGTCCATAGTCGTGCGCGGTTGGATCAACCTGATGCGCACCCTGCCGTTCCTGATTCTCGCTTACCTGCTGTATTACGGCCTACCGGAACTGGGTCTGCGCATGAGCGCCTGGACCGCCGGCCTGCTGGCACTGGTGATCTACCATGCAGCGTATTTCGCCGAGATCCTGCGCGGCAGCCGCCTGGTATTGCCCGAGGGTTACATCGAAGCCGCCAAGGCGCACGGTTTCACCCCGCTGCGTCTGTACCTGCACATCACCCTGCCGCAACTGCTGATCAAGACCCGTCCCCTGCTGGGCAACCAGTTGATCATTGCGCTGAAGGACACCGCTTTTCTGACCATCATCACCGTGCAGGAACTCACTGCCGCCGCCAACTCGGTGCAGTCCACCTATTTCATCCCGACCCAGGCGTTCGTGGTGGTGATCGTGATGTATTGGCTGATCAGCATCTGCCTGGAGCTGGCGCTCAAGCGCGCCGGCCGTTTCGGCGCCAGAAGAGGATTCGACCATGTCTGAACCCAGCATCGCCATCCCGGCGGTCAGTATCCGCAAGCTGTCCAAGAGTTTCGACGGCGTCGAGGTGTTGCGCGACATCGACCTGGTGGTGAACAAGGGCGAAGTGGTCAGCGTGCTGGGCTCCTCGGGCTCCGGCAAGTCGACCATGCTGCGCTGCATCAACTGGCTGGAGGAGCCGGATCGGGGCAGCATCCACATCGCTGGCCAGCGCATCGGCATCAATGAGCAGACCCGCCGCAAGATGACCAGCAAAGAGCTGGCCACGCTGCGCGCCCGCACCGGCATGGTGTTTCAGGGCTTCAACCTGTGGCCGCACCTGAGCGTGATCCAGAACGTCATGGAGTCACCGATCTACGTCAAGCGCATGCCCAAGGACCAAGCGCGTGCCATCGCCGTGGAACTGCTGGAAAAGGTCGGCCTGGCCGACAAGCACGAGGCCTACCCCTACACGCTGTCCGGTGGCCAGAAGCAACGGGTGGCCATTGCCCGAGCGCTGGCCATGAGCCCGGAGGTGATCCTGTTCGACGAGCCCACTTCGGCACTCGATCCCGAGCGGGTCGGCGAGGTGTTGCAGGTGATGAAGAACCTGTCCAGCGAGGGCTACACCATGATCGTGGTCACCCACGAAATGGAGTTCGCCCGCGCCGTGTCCGATCAAGTGGTGTTTCTGGACAAGGGCCGGATCATCGAAAAAGCCCCACCGTCGAAGTTCTTCAGCAACCCTGATACCGAACGGGTGCGCAAGTTTCTCGAAATCACGGCCTAGATCAGGCCGCTGTCACCCTTCGCAGAAGCGAATCCGGTTGCCGAACGGGTCATACACTTCCAATACCCTTCCCCACCCCTGATCGACGATCTGCGGGCGCCCATAGCCATAACGCTTGGCCAGCAGTTCGTCGCGCAACGCTTCCACACCCTGCATCGGCACGAACACGGTCGAGCCTGGCGAGCTATCGCCATGATGTTCGGATAGATGCAGGTGCAGAGCTCCGCGCACGACGCCCAGGTACAGCGGCAGGTCGGCCTCGAAACGATGCTCGAACTCGACCTCGAAGCCCAGAAAGTCCAGGTAGAACTCGCGGGCCTTGGGTTCGTCGAAAATCCGCAGGATGGGGATGGCCCGGTCGAAGCCGATGATCGAAGAAGCGATCGGCGCCAGGCTGGCTGATGCGGTGTTCCAGTCCTTGTGCCCCAGTTGCCGGGCGACCATTTCCAAAGCGCTGGAATGGGACACTTCATGACCCTGCGCCTGCAGCCCAACGCGCAACGTCCTGGCCATCTGCTTGGCTTGCTCGATAGAAAACATGACAACTCCCGAGTCGATGCATGCTGGTGCTCGCGTTGCCAGACCTCGACGATCAAGAGAGGTATGAGGGCGTTGCTCGAAGATGCTTTCACCTTTCCTTGCGGAGCGAGCGGCGGGCAGCATGGGCCGTCGCAGAGCCTAGCGCAAAACAGGACGATGGTCATCCCGAAAAGTGCCGTGAATCCTGCTCTGTGAGCCACGATTAAATTGACGGCGTGCCCGGCGAAAAAATCATGGATCGGGCATTGGCGATTGCGCGTGATCGTGCGTCGTAAAGGATCTTACAGTCCCGACAAGGCGTGTTTCCGGGGGGCGGCGGTACGCTGCCTTGATCGACGCGCGTGCAACACCGTGCCAGCCCAGGAGCCCCGTCTGCGGCTGTAAATTTTCTTTCGAATCAAGGCCATTTCAGCTCGATTGACCCTGTCTGGCGGCGCTGCTAACTCTTACGACAGCCAACCCGCCCAACAGTTTTCCTTCGAGATTCGAATCATGGATGCAGCCACCACCGTCATACCTTCGGCTCTTGCGCCGAAGACTTCGAGCACCCGTTCGATTGCTGATGCGCTGTCGCACCACAGCACTCACCATCTGGAGCGTTACTACGATCACTGGGCTCGTCACTACGATGCCGATGTCGAAGCCGAAGCCTATTGCGGCCCAACCATGGTGGTCGATCTGCTCGACGCCGTGGCGCAGTGCCCCGCTGTCCGCCACGTCAGCAGTGTTCTCGATGCCTGCTGCGGTACCGGCCTGGTCGGGCGTACGCTGCATGAACGCGGCTATCGCCAGATCAGCGGGTGTGACCTGTCCAAACCCATGATCGACCAGGCCCAAGCTACCCAGGCCTATCAGCATCTGTACAGCCAGATAGATCTGACCCAGCCGCTGCCGCCCGATATGCTCCGCCGCTTCGATGCGGTTGTGTGCTGCGGTGCCTTTATTCCTGGGCATCTGCCGGCCTCCGCGCTGCGTGGCCTGATCGGCATGACGCAATCGGGTGGCGTGGTGGTGGTGAGCATTCGCGAGGCCTATTACGACACCGCCGGCTTCGAGCCACTGCTGCAGGCACTCGAGGATGAGCAGGGGGTGAGCGTACTGCAAGGGCAGATGTCGGCCCGCTACCTGCAGAACGCCAAAGCCCACTACCTGGCCTTGCACGTCGCATGAACGGCGCTCATGACACACCGGTACTGCCGGTCATTTCCCTTGCGCAACTGGCCGCATGCGAACCGCAGTCTGTTGCCCAGCTGCACGATGCATGCGTGCACGACGGCTTTTTCTATCTGGTCGAATATGGCCTCTCGGCCGTGCTGATCGAGCGATACCTGAACGCCGCCCAGGCCTTTTTCGCGCTACCCGAGTCGGTCAAGCAGCGTTTCGGTCATGATCAGCAGCCCGGCTACCCGCCCACTGCACGCGGCTACGTCGGTGCATACGGCGAAACCCTGCACCCGGATGCCGGCCCGGACAACAAGCAGCATCTGGACTGGGGCATCGACCGGCCCGGATGCGCGCCCTTCAGTGGCCCCAGCGTACTGCCCGACGAGCATGTGGCTCCTGGCCTCAACGCCAGCGCCTATGCCTTGCAGGGCGAGGTCATGGAACACCTGTTCCCGAACCTGCGCCGTGCGATCGCCACCGCGCTGACCCTGCCTGCGCACGCCTTCGATGCACATTTTCGCCGGCCAACCCTGATCCAGCGCGCCTCGTATTACCCGGCCAGGTCGGGAACGGCCGGAAAGCACACCGACAACGGCTTTCTTACCGTGCTGATCCAGCAACCCCTGCCGCAGCCGTCACTGCGCGTCCATACCCGCGGCCAGTGGCGCGACGTGCCGTGCCTGGAAGACGCCGTGCTGGTCAATCTGGGTGATCTGCTGCAACGCTGGACCCATGGACGTCTGGTCAGTACCGCTCACCAAGTCCTGCATCGTCAGCCCAGCGCTCGGGTGTCTCTGGCTTTTTTCATCTACCCGGACATCGACGCGATCATCACGCCCATCGACGACGGGCCAAGCTTTTCCACGGCCGAAGTCATGCTGGACAACTTCGACTCGATCTGGGTACGCAAACAGGGCGCTGGAAGGGCCCGCCAACTGGTTTGAACATTCAAGGAATCGCTCGATGACCCTTTCCATTGGCTTTATCGGTGCCGGCAACATGGGGCGCCCGTTCGTGACTGCACTGCTGAAAAAAGGCTTCATCGTGACTGTCCACGATCATGATCCCAGCTGCGAACGCTGGGTTTGCGGTCAAGGCGCGCAGTGGGCATCGACCCCTGCGGCAGCGGCCGTGGGCAACGCCATCCTGATCACCTGCCTGCCACTGCCCAGCCATGTGCGCGAAACCATGATCGGCAACAATGGCGCACTCACCGCCCTGGCCAGCGGTGCAGTATGGATCGACACCTCGACCACCGATTACCACAACACCCTGGACATCGCCCGAATGGCCGTGCTGCGCGGCGTCATGAGCCTGGAGGCCCCCGTGAGCAACCTCTCGCACATGGGCGTGGACTTCAACAACGTCTGCTTCTATGTCGGCGGTGAGAAAAAGGCCTATGACATTGCCCGTCCGGCACTGGACGCGATGGGTCAACACCGCTTCCACGTGGGTGCCATCGGCCATGGTCAGTCGGTCAAGTTACTGACCAACCTGCTGTTCTACTGCGCGACCCTGGCGTGGGGCGAGTTGCTGCTGGTAGCCCAGAACCAGGGACTGGACCTGCATTGGTTATGGAATGTGGCGAAGCATTCGCAAGCCAACTGCTTCGTCGTCGACCAGGTCACGCCAATGCTCCTGGACGGCAGTTACGATCACTCCTGCACCTTGGAAATCACCGTCAAGGACATGGCCCTGACGGTGGCTCTGGCCGACGAGCTCGGCGTTGACCTGCCACTGGGTCGGCTGATCGAGGCGCGCTATCGCCAGGCCGGCGGTCGTTACCCGGCCCACGCCAACCACCTCAAGGTGGTGGCATTGATGGAAGCCGAAAACCAGCGTCGCCTGTTGATCGACGGTTTCACCGCACCCTCGCCTTATGGCGCCGACCGAACCTATCGCCATCCCGACACTTTCGTGATCGACGCACGCGGCCGACGCAAGCCCAGCCTGCCGGAGCACTTTGGCTATACGCTCACCCATCCTGCATGCGGCCACTACGCCCAGTGCCTACTGGAAGTCATGGCCTGGACCAACCACACCATCCTGCAGGAAGCATTGCAACTGGGGGACGCCATGGGCCTGGAGCCATCGCTGCTCGAGCAGGTGGTCAGCCACAGTTGTGGCGCCAGCTGGGTGGATGATCAACGTGACAGCTATGTACCTCATGTGGCACTGCTGCACGATTTCCCAAGGCTGATGGAATCGTTGCATCTGCCCATTCTGCAAGCCCTGGCGCTCGACACTGTGCTCGCCCCCCAGCCTGCGAGGCAGGCATCATGAAAATCAGCCGCCTGCGCATCTACCAAGTGGACCTGCCTCTGGACAAGCCCTACGCACTGTCCGGCGGACGTCTGCACTACAGCGCGCTGGACAGTACCATCGTGGTGATCGAGACGGACCAAGGCTTGTCCGGGATCGGCGAAAGCTGTCCGTGGGGCTCGTCCTACCTGCCGGCCTTCGCCCGCGGCGTGCGCGCCGGACTGGCCGAACTGGCGCCTCATCTGCTGGGCTGCAACCCGCTGAACCTGAATGCGATCAATCAGGTCATGGACCTGGCATTGCCAGGCCACCCCTACGTCAAGACCGCCGTGGACATGGCTTGCTGGGACATTCTGGGGCGCTACTGCAACCTGCCAGTGCACACGCTCCTCGGCGGACGCCTGAACACCGAATTGACCCTGCAAAGCAGCATCCCCACCTCAACGCCCCGGCAGATGGTTGTCGACATGCACCAAGCGCATGCCGAAGGCTACCGGACCCATTCGTGCAAGGTCGGATCGGGTGTGTCGGCCGACCTTTCACGGATCCAGAGCCTGTTGGCCGATCGCGTGCGCGGAGACCACCTGACCTTCGACGCCAATCGCGCTTGGCTGCCGGCCCAGGCAATCGCGGTGATGAACGCCGTCAAGGACCCCGAGGTTCATTTCGAGCAGCCTTGCCAGACACTGGAACAGTGCCAGCATGTGCGCAGGCTGACGCACCAGCCGCTGATTCTGGACGAATGCATTCACGACGCCGGCGATCTGTACCGCGCCTGTGCCCGCCATACCGCCCAGGTCATCGGTTTGAAGATCGCCCGGGTCGGCGGGCTGACCAAGGCCCGGCATCTGCGCGACTACTGCATTGAGCGCGGCATCCAGATGAACATCGAAGACGTGGGCGGCAGCCAGATCGCCGACACTGCGGCCATGCACCTGGCCATCGCCACCCCCCATCAATACCTGCGCGCCAGCTGGAACGCCTGCCGCCATCACAGCATCGTCACCGCACATGGCGGCGTAAGCGTGACCCGCGGCATTGCGCGACTGGATGACAGCCCCGGCTTGGGCCTGACCTTGTGCCCGCAAACCCTGGGCGATGCGGTGGCCGTCCATGAATGAATATGGCGCAGAACACCTCTGTACGAGCCTCGACGTCGGTGCTTTTCATCCCGATGCCGAGCACGCCTACAACCTCCCCGGCGCTTTCTATTTCGACGCCGCACATTACGATCAGGAACTGCAGGCCATTTTCCATCGCACTTGGCAGTACGCCTGCCATGTTTCCGCGCTGGCGGTCGAAGGCAGCTTTATCGTCTGCGACATCGGCCAGCAGAGCGTACTGGTGGTGCATGGCCAGGACGGCCAGCTCAGGGCGTTCCACAACGTCTGCCAGCACCGCGCCCATCGCCTGCTCGAAGGCTGCGGGCAACTGCGTGGCGCAATCACCTGCCCCTACCATGCCTGGCGCTACGACCACGCAGGCAGCTTGCTCAGCGCTCGGCACAGCTGCGACGTGGCAGGTTTCGAACCTGGGCGTGCCCGCCTGGCCAGCGTGCGCCTGGAGGTGATGTGCGGGCTGGTCTTCTTCAATCTGGACCCCGACGCCGCACCATTGGCCAGCCAGCTCGCCGGGCTGGAGGCGCAACTGCGCAGCTTCTCGCCTGCGCCAGAGTCGCTCTACCACAGCTACAGCCATACCTATGCACTGCAGGCAAACTGGAAGGTCTCGGTGGAAAACTATTCAGAGTGCTATCACTGCCCCGGCTGTCATCCCAGCCTGTCGCAGCAGACACTGGACCTGAGCAGCTACCGTATCGATCTGCATCCGGGCTTCCATGCCCATCTGAGCGCCGACCAAGGCGAACGGCAAGGCTACGCGACCAACCCCGGCGCGCCGCGCACGGGCGAATTCGGTGCCTGGTACGTTTGGCCAAACCTGTGCATCGAGGTCTATCCGGGCGGGTACATGAACCTGTTGCATCACGTACCCACGGGACCGCAACGCTGTGAGCAGCGTGTGCAATGGTTCACCCAAGGCCCCCAGCCCGATCCCCAGGAGCAGGCCGTGATCGATTTCGTTGCGGTGGTCCGTGAAGAAGATCTGCCCCTGTGCGAGAGTGTCCAGAAAGGCCTGCACAGCCTGGGCTACTCTGGGGGACGGTTGATGGTGGATGCGCTGCGCAGCGGTTTCAGCGAACATGCCGTACACGATATCCAGAAGAGGGTACTGGCAGCACTTGCCGACCCTGGAGCACGCGATGCTTAGATCCCCCCACGGCACCTTTCGACTGCCACACCGGCGGCTGGCCAGCACGCGCCCCACGGTGCTGTGGCTGACCGGCATCCCCGCCGCTGGCAAGACCACCATCGCCCGGGCCACGCAAGTGGAGCTCGAAGAGTTGGGCTATGCCTGTGTAGTGCTCGACGGTGACGAATTGCGGCGTGGGCTCTGCCAAGACCTCGGCTTCAGCGATAGCGACCGCCTGGAGCACGTACGTCGAACCGCTGAAGTCGCGCGCCTGTTCTGCCTCCAGGGCTGCATCGTCCTGGCCGCGTTGATCTCGCCGCGCTCTGCACACCGGGCGCTGGCGCAGAAAATCATCGGCAGCGATGCCTTCGTCGAAGTCTTCGTCGATACCCCCCTGGCGCTCGCCGAAGCGCGGGATCCCAAAGGCCTGTATCGCCAGGCACGCGGCGGTGCCCTGAGCCATTTCACCGGCGTGAGCGCCGCTTACGAAGCGCCGCTGGCTCCCCAGGTCAGGCTGACGACCGCCAACATGAGTGCCACGTGCTGCGTGCAGTCGTTGCTTGGCTGCCTGTCGCTGCGCAACGCGGTGATGTGACCCCTCAGGCCGAGACCGACTCCACGCCGGGCTTGAACTCGAGCAAAAGCTGTTGCAGCCATTGCACCAACAGGCCGGCCGCCGGCGAGAGCGGATTGGCATGCCACTTGTAGACGCCCAGTGCGTCGGTCATCGCCAAGCGCTTGTCGAACAGGCGCACCAACCTGCCATCTTCAAGCATCTGCCGTGTCGTCATCCCCCAGCCCAGTGCCACGCCATGGCCTTCCAACGCCGCTTGCATCATGACCGGAAAACTGTTGAAGCCCATCCCCTTGCGACCCACCCGAAACGGCGCACCGACATATTCCAGCCACTGGTCCCAGCCCACGAAATCTTGCCTGCTCGGCTCGTAGTGCAGCAGGCGGCAGTTGGGCAACTCTTCAAGGGTCAACCGCCGGCAGATGCTATCGAAGTAGGCAGGGCTGCAGACCGGGAAGACTTCATCAGGTGCGCTGAACAGCAGGACGTGATCGGCACTGGCACGGCCCAGGGTCTGGACCGCCACATCGAAGCGCTCGCGCTCGTCACCGATAGCAGCCAATGTCGAATGCAGGCGTAATTCGATCTGCGGATGCTTCTGATGAAAGCCTGCCAGCGCGGGCATGAACAGGTAGAACGCTTCGACCAATTGCGACGACAGCACCACGACCCGTGCCGACGACTGATGCTGACGCAGCTCTTCGGTCCGCTGGGCAATATCCCGCAAGGCGGCGGCAACCGTCTGGCGATAGCTTTCACCGGCGTCGGTAAGAAAAACGCCACGGCTCTTGCGATCGAACAACTGCACACCCAGGTTCTCTTCGAGCGAACGAATCTGGCGGCTGATGGCGGTCTGGGTAAGGTGCAACTCGTCCGCCGCACGGGAGAAACTCTGTAGCCTGGCGGCTGCTTCGAATGGGATGAGACTTGAAAGTGGCGGTAATTTACGCCGGAGGTTTTCCATAACCTGAAGTTGCCCTGGCCGAATAAATGGTCGTTACAGACCATGTCACCTTTTAGGGCATCATGCAAAGACTCACCGCCTGGACTCACCACGGCATGGAACAGCGACGGCACCTCAACGATACACGCGCAGGTGCGGGGCTGATCACCGGTTCGGTATTCCTGGTCGCGACATCCGATGCATTGATCAAGCTGGGCAGCGCCCAGTTCACGGTATGGCAGCTGTACGTCATTCGTTCCACGATCGCCATTGCCCTGCTCCTGCTGTGGCTGTGCCTGTCGCAGCGCAGCACCACGGGGCTTCAACTGACATGGGATCGCTGGACACTGCTGCGCAGTGCGGCCCTCACGCTGATGTGGATCGCCTTCTACGCTGCACTGCCGCATGTGAGTCTGAGCCTGGCCGCGCTGGCGCTCTATACCGCGCCGCTGTTCATTGCCCTGCTGTCGGCAAAGGTGCTGCGCGAGCAGGTAAATCCACGTCGCTGGATGGCCATTGCTTTGGGTTTCCTTGGCGTACTGCTGATCCTGCGGCCAACGGCTGAACATTTTTCCGCCATGTCGCTGTTGCCGGTGCTGGCAGCCTTGCTTTACGCCGTGGCGGCTGTAGTGACGCGCACTCGATGCGCCAGCCACTGCGCGTTGTCGCTGGCGCTCAATCTCAACCTCTGCCTGTGCCTGGTCGGGGCACTGGTGTTGCTGGGCCATCGGTTGCAGAGCCCATCATCGGAGCCTGTGCACGAAGGTTTCCTGGCGCCGCATTGGGTATCGCTGGGGCCTGCGCAGTGGGGATTGCTGAGTGTACTTGCGGTACTGATGGTGCTGATGAGCGTGGGCGTTGCCAAGGCCTATCAGTTAGGCCCGAGCACGATCGTGGGCACGTTCGATTACAGCTACCTGCTGTTTGCGATGTTCTGGGGCTTTGCCCTGTTCAATGAAGTCCCCGACGCCATCATGATCGTGGGCATGGGCCTGATTGCCGCATCCGGGGTCTGGGTGCTGCGTGGTTGACCAAGGAGCTGGACATGTTGATGCGACCGCTGCGAGTGATCATCTGGGCCGTGTCCAGAAGTCGCTCTACTGCACTTGAACGCTGCGTGATGGAACACCCCGCCGTGCACGTACTTCACGAACGACTGAGCGAGCCGTTCCTGATGCAGCACTGGCCTGAAAAATACCGCAACGTACTCGACACCCACCGCAAGACCGGCAACCGGGACCTGGTGCCCACCTATGGCCAGGCTCTGGACGCGCTGGCCCTGGCGCCATTGCCCGAAGGGAAGTCGGTGTTGTTGAGCAAGGAAATCGCCTGGTTCTGCGACTTTGCCCAGATCAGCGACGACTGGCTGCAGCAGTTCAAGCATGTGTTTCTGGTCCGCGAGCCGGAGGCGGTCATGCGCTCACTGTATCGCGTCGGCACTCAGGGCGAGGACACGTGGTTCGATGCCGAGGAGTCGGGATTCGAGGAACTGCTGGCGCTGTACCGGCGCGTGCACCGAGTGTGCCCGGCCCAGAGTCTGCTGGCCCTGGAAAGCGATCAGGACTTGATGCACGACAGCGCCAGCGGCTTGAGCACGTTGTGCGACTTTCTGGGCGTACCGTTCAACCCGACCATGCTGCAATGGGAAGCACAAACGGTACCTGCCTGGCAGTTTTTCAAGGGCTGGCACGAAGAGGCGCAACGCTCGACCGGTTTTGCACCCGTGCACCACCCTGAGCAAGCCTACCCCGCCGTGGTCGACGAAACCGCCGCCAACGCCCAGCCGACGTATCGATTCTTCGCCCTGCTAGCCGGCCTGCAGCGACCTGCCAGTACCGCCGGGACGCTCAGCAATCTGCACCGCGCACCTTCGGCGAATCTGGATATCGTCCTGCTGCACAGCGGGCTGCACAGCGGCAGCGAGGACCTAGGTCACCTGCTCTGGGCCATGGCCCAGTTCCCCAGGGTGGACTGCCATGCCCTGGATACCTCGGCACTCACCTGGGCCAAGACCGACGCGCCGGCCCCACTGCATGAACTGCTCGGCCAGCCGCTGTTGTTGGTGTGCCGGGAAGCGGACATCGCAGCGCAGCGGCCGTCCATCGACAAGCTGATGGCGCAAGCCTGCGTGATCGGGCTGCTGACCGAAACCGGCTTCCATTTGCTGGATGCACAAGGCCGAACCGGCCCCTCGCCACTGACAGCGCCTCAGGCCTGCACCTTGCAACTGCAACGCTTGCGCGAACGCAGTCTCGATGACTGGGGCACCTTCAACCATCACAACCTGAGCCCGGTAGCCGTGCCTGACTGGCTGGATACGTTCAATGCCTGCGTGGCCGCCGACCCGGATCACGTCGCCGTCAGCGATGGGCGCGACAGCCTGACCCTGCAGCAACTGCACGATCAGGCGCAGCGGTTGGCACAGGTGCTGCGAGCCCGCCTGGCGCCTGATGCCTGGGCGGTGTTGTTCAAGCGCAAGAACATCCACACGGCCGTGGCCATGACCGCCTGTGCCCTGGCCGGCCGCCGCTATCTCGAGGTGCCTGCCTGGTACAGCGCTCAACATTGCCATCAGTTGCTCGAGCGCCTGGGCGATTGCCTGGTGCTGTGCGACGCCGATGGCGCGCGACAGCTGGATGCCACGCAGCCCCATTTGCTGGAAAGCCAATTCGCCCGCCAGGTACCTGCCGACTGTCCGTCATGGGCACCCGCTCGTTCGGCCATCGCCTACGGCCTGCTGACCTCGGGCACCAGCGGCCCTGCCAAGGTGGCGTTGATGCCACCGTCTGCCGTGCTTGATTCCCTGGGCTTGTGGCAGAGCTATCTGCAGCCTGGGCAACGAGTAGGCTTCAATGCCTGGCTGACCAGCTACCTGTATTACCCGCTGCTCAGCCGGTGTACCACGGTGCTTATCGGCGATGAGGTGGTGCTGGACCCGATCCGACTGATGAACTTCATCGCCGACAACCATCTGCAGCAGATCATGATTACCCCATCGTTGTTGCAGGGCCTGGTCCGTGAAGAAGTTCGTTTCGTGGCCTGCTGCGCGGGCCTGGAAGTGCTCTGGAGCAGCGGGGAGAACCTGTCGGCGGCCTTGCGTTCACACGTGCAGGCATTACTGCCCGACTGTCACCTGATCGACCTGTACGGTTCCAACGAAGCCGGCGACGTTGCGCTCAAACACGATGACGGCAGCCTGCAATTGATCAGGGGTGTCGAAGCCCGGGTGCTTGACCGGGACGGGCAGGCGGTGCCCCACCGCGTCGCAGGTCACCTGCACCTGCGTACGCCAGGGATGTTCACTGGCTACCTCGGGCAGCCTGACGCTGCGCTGAACGGCCAGCTGTTCGACAGCGGCGATCGGGTGATCTGGCTGGGCAACGGCCGCCTGCGGTTGCTCGGGCGTGATAGCGCCCACCTCAAGATCCGCGGCTACAAGGTGCATCCGGAAAACGTCGAGCAGGTCTTGAACAGCCATCCGCTGGTGGCCCAAACCTATGTCGGCAGCCGTCACGAAGGCGCCGCCCGACAATTGCTGGCCTACGTCGTGCCTGCCAACCCCAAGCAACTGCCCACAGCCACTGCCCTGCGCGCCTGGGCTGCACTGAACCTGCCTTTCTTTGCGGTACCCAGCGCCTACTACGCGTTGGCCAGCCTGGACGCTGGCCGCAATCAGAAACGCGGGGCGTTGAGCGCAGCCTACCTGGGGCAAGCCGTTTCACTGCCTGAAGACCAAGTGCCGTTGACCGCCACCCAGGCACAGGTTTCCGCAGTTTGGCGCACCCTGCTGGGCGACGACATTCCGGCCTTGCACGAAGACGATGATTTCTTTGACCGCGGCGGCAGCCTGCAACTGAGCGAATTGCTGCTCGAACTCAACCAGCGTTTCGATGTACAGCTTTCCCTCTCCACACTGATCAAGGACACGCGACTGCAAGGCATGGCATTGGCCATTGATCGCGCCCAGGCCGGGTTGCCTGTGGCCTCGGTCCTGCGCGAAGTCGCTGTGGAGGCAGCGCGTTACGCGTTCAATCCTGGGCCGCAAAGCGGCGCACAGGTTCTCCACGCCTACCGAGCCAAACCACGCAAGCGCATCCTGCTGACCGGCGCGACGGGTTTTTTCGGCGCATTCATCCTGGCCACCCTGGCCCGTCAGCTCGAGGTCGAACAGGTGGTCTGCCTGGTCCGTGCCAGGGACCTGGCAGAAGCGCGGCAACGCTGCCTGGACAGCCTGCACCGCCATGGCCTGGTGCCAACCGGCGTGCCGCTGGACTGGCTGGGCAAGCTGCAGATCGAATGTGGCGGCCTCACCGCCACGCAACTGGGGCTGTCTGCAGATACTTATCAGAGCCTGGCGGCAACCGTCGATTGCGTTGTTCACGCAGGGGCCGAAGTCAATTGGGTCAAGCCCTATGCCAATCTGGTGCCGTGCAATGTCGAAGGCACCGCTCAGATCGTGCAACTGGCCCTCGATGGTGCGATGCCGCTGCTGCTGGTGTCCACTCTCGCCGGGGGCGGTAGCGCGCGAACTGGGTACGAAGAGAGCAAGCAGGTTGCCGAAGCCATGGCGCTGAACGCCGCACGCGAACATGGCCTGGCCGTTACCATCGTCCGTTGCGGCGACCTGGCGGCGCCCCTCGGGGTTGAGCACAGCACCGTCAACGACAGCGACTACGTGTGCCTGCTACTGGGCACGTGCATTTTACTTGGATGCTGGCCAGCCGACCTCGACGGCGGTATCGACCTGACACCCGTCGACGCCGCCGCGCAGGTCCTGGCGCAATTGGCGATCCAGCTACCCGCCGGCACACTGGGTCGAGCGTCCAACCTGTGCCATCCAAACGGAGCCCTGTCCTGGAAGGTCCTGTGTGGCTGGGTGGCCGACACCCTCGCACCGGGCAGCTTCGCCCCGCTACCCCTGGACCGCTGGCGACAGCGCCTGGACAGCGACACCCGCCAGCACCCGATCATCGCCAAGACCCGCTTGATCCTGCCGATGATTCTCGATGACCTGGCCGCCACACCGGCGCGCAACGAATTGGAATTCCCAGGGCCCTCGGCGCCTCGCCTCAACTCGGGATGGGCCGCACGGCTGACTCGACAACTGCTCCACAGCCTCGAGCAGGCCCGTCCATGAACGGACGCCTGGTCACCGCGTGGGCGGCCGCTCAATCCAAGCGCGAACTGATGACGCTCAGCTACCGCAGCCCGCCCTTGAGGCCGATGGATGTGGAAATCCAGGTCACTCACTGCGGCCTGTGCAGCAGTGACCTGCACCTGATCGATGGCCACTGGGGCGATGCGAGTGTCTACCCACAGGTGTGCGGGCACGAAGTGATTGGCCACGTCAGTGCCTTGGGTGAAAACGTCGCAGGCCTGAGCCTTGGCCAACGGGTCGGCGTTGGCTGGTACCGCAGCGCCTGCCTGGGCTGTGAATTCTGCCTTCGGGGGGAAGAGCAGCATTGCCCCTGCCTGATCGCCACCTGCACCCATGGCGAACGCGGTGGGCTGGCCGACTACATGCACTGCGACAGCCGCTTCGTATTCCCCATCCCTACCACGCTGAGCAGCGAACACGCCGCGCCTCTGCTGTGCGCAGGCGTCACCGTGTACACGGCGCTCAGACGCGCCACGTGGCCCGGCATGGCGGTCGGCATCGTCGGCATTGGTGGCTTGGGCCATCTCGCTGTCCAGTTCGCAGCCAAGCGCGGCTGTCGCGTCACTGCGCTGTCCAGCAGCCCGCACAAGGAACGCGATGCCCGGACCTTGGGTGCCAATCGTTTCGTCGACCTGAGCAATCCTGTCGAGTGCAAACAGGTGCGCAACGCCCTGGACTACATTCTGGTGACCAGCTCGGTCACCTGCGACTGGACGGCCATCGTCGACATGCTCCGGCCCTTCGGCACGTTGTGTTTCGCCGGCATGCCGCCACCGGTGACCTTCGATATCGCCTCCATGATGTACAAGACCTTGAGCATTACCACCGCCAATGTCGGTGGGCGTCAGGATATTCTGGACACCCTGGACTTCGCGGCGACGCGCGAAGTAAGACCGTGGGTGCAGTCGTGGCCGATGGAAGACGTCAATCAGGCCATACGGCAGTTGCGCAACGGACGGGTGCGCTACCGCGCCGTGGTGCACGTCGGCGACGTGCAGAGCCAGCCCCAGTAGCCGCGTTGCTCCCATTTGCCCCGCAGCCGCCTGTCTGATAACGTCGCCCGGTTTCAATCCTTCTCGCCGAGACCGCTGCCATGGCCCGCAAAAAAGCCTCCCTGGATTTCGAACAATCCCTTGCCGACCTGCAGACGCTGGTCGAACGCCTGGAGAACGGCGAGCTTTCGCTGGAAGACTCGCTCAGCGCTTTCGAGAACGGTATCCGCCTCACCCGTGACTGCCAGAGCGCGCTCGCCCAGGCCGAGCAGAAAGTCCAGGTGCTGCTGGAAAAGGACGGCGAACTCTCAGAAGAACCCTTCGACACGGAACAGCCTGAATGATCGCTGCCTACCAGGCTCTCTGCCAACAACGCGTGGATGGCGCGCTGCAAGGTTTGTTCATCCCCCCGTCGGCAGAGCTGACCCGGCTTTACCAGGCCATGCGCTACAGCGTCATGAACGGTGGCAAGCGGGTCCGTCCGCTGCTGGCCTACGCCGCGTGCGAAGCCTTGGGTGGCGACGCAAGCCAGGCCAATGGCGCGGCCTGCGCGGTCGAACTGATCCATGCCTACTCGCTGGTGCACGACGACCTGCCGGCCATGGACGATGACGATCTGCGCCGTGGCCAGCCGACCACCCACAAGGCGTTCGACGAAGCCTGCGCGATCCTTGCCGGTGATGGCCTGCAGAGCCTGGCTTTCACTGCCCTCCTCGACCCGAGCCTGAGCCCGCAAAGCGACGCTATCCGGCTGAGCATGGTCCAGGTGCTGGCCCAGGCCGCAGGCCCCGCCGGCATGGTCGGTGGCCAGGCCATCGACCTGGGCTCGGTGGGTCTGCAGCTCGACCGGCACGCCCTCGAATTCATGCACCGGCACAAGACCGGTGCCTTGATCGAGGCCAGCGTACGCCTCGGCGCGCTGGCCAGCGCGCGTGCCGAATCCGCGCAGCTCGAATCGCTGCAAGCCTATGCCCAAGCGGTAGGACTGGCCTTTCAGGTGCAGGACGACATCCTCGACGTCGAAAGCGATACCGCTACTCTGGGCAAGCGGCAAGGTGCCGACATCGCCTTGAACAAACCGACCTACCCGGCCCTGCTCGGTCTGGAAGCCGCCAAGGCCTACGCCCTGGATCTGCGCGATCAGGCCTTGCACGCGTTGCAGCCTTTCGATGCCGCGGCCGAGCCGCTGCGCGAGCTGGCACGTTACATTGTGACGCGACGCAACTGACGAGCGCGTGCGCAGCCGCCGCCGCATCAGGTAAACTGCTCCATTCTTAAAACTCATAACGATTCGCCTGATGCCCACGACGTTTCAAGAGATCCCCCGCGAACGCCCGGCGACGCCTCTGCTCGACCGTGCTGACACTCCTGCCGGCCTGCGCCGTCTGGGCGAAGCCGAGCTCGAAACACTGGCCGACGAACTGCGCCAGGAGCTGCTCTACACGGTCGGCCAGACCGGCGGGCATTTCGGTGCCGGTCTGGGCGTCATCGAGCTGACCATCGCCCTGCACTACGTCTTCGACACACCCGACGATCGTCTGGTCTGGGACGTCGGCCACCAGGCTTACCCGCACAAGATCCTTACAGGTCGCCGCGAACGCATGGCCAGCCTGCGTCAGAAGGACGGCATCGCCGCCTTCCCGCGACGCAGTGAAAGTGAATACGACACCTTTGGCGTCGGGCACTCCAGCACGTCCATCAGCGCCGCGCTGGGCATGGCCATCGGCGCACGCCTGCAGAACAGCGGGCGCAAAGCCATTGCCGTGATCGGCGATGGCGCCCTGACCGCAGGCATGGCTTTCGAAGCGCTCAACCATGCGCCGGAAGTCAACGCCGACATGCTGGTGATCCTCAACGACAACGACATGTCGATTTCGCGCAATGTCGGCGGCCTGTCCAACTACCTGGCCAAGATTCTTTCCAGCCGCACCTACACCAGCATGCGCGAGGGCAGCAAGAAGGTCCTGTCGCGCCTGCCCGGTGCGTGGGAAATCGCCCGCCGTACCGAGGAATACGCCAAGGGCATGCTGGTTCCCGGCACCCTGTTCGAAGAACTGGGCTGGAACTACATCGGCCCGATCGACGGCCATGACCTGCCGACACTCGTCGCCACCCTGCGTAACATGCGCGACCTCAAGGGTCCGCAGTTCCTGCATGTGGTCACCAAGAAGGGCAAGGGGTTCGCTCCGGCCGAGGTCGCCCCGATCGGCTCCCCCGCCACCACCAAGCCCGACCCGCTCGGCGCGCCGGGCGCCGCCCCCGCCAAGACCAGCGGGCCGAAGTACTCGGGCGTATTCGGGCAATGGCTGTGCGACATGGCAGAAGCCGATCCTCGCCTGGTCGGCATCACCCCGGCCATGAAGGAAGGTTCGGACCTGGTGGCGTTCAGCGAGCGCTTCCCCGAACGGTATTTTGACGTGGCCATTGCCGAGCAGCATGCGGTGACCTTGGCTGCCGGCATGGCCTGTGAGGGCACCAAGCCGGTAGTCGCGATCTACTCGACGTTCCTCCAGCGCGGTTACGATCAACTGATCCACGACGTGGCGGTGCAAACCCTCGACGTCCTGTTCGCCATCGACCGCGCCGGCCTGGTGGGCGAGGACGGCCCGACCCACGCCGGCAGCTACGACCTGTCGTACCTGCGCTGCATCCCCGGCATGCTGGTGATGACGCCCAGCGATGAAAACGAGCTGCGCCTGATGCTCAGCACCGGTCACCACTACCCAGGTCCGGCAGCCGTGCGCTACCCACGCGGCAACGGTCCGGGCGCGGCGATTCACCAAGGCCTGGACAGCATCGAGATCGGCAAGGGCGTGGTCCGTCGGCAAGGCCGTGGCATCGCCATTCTGGTGTTCGGCGTGCAGCTGGCCGATGCACTGAAGGTGGCGCAGAAGCTGGATGCCACCGTCGCCGACATGCGCTTCGTCAAACCGCTGGACGAGCAACTGGTGCGCGAACTGGCCGAGAGTCACGATCTGCTGGTCACGTTGGAAGAGAACGCCATCATGGGCGGTGCCGGTTCGGCGGTCAGCGAGTTCCTGGCCCGCGAAGGCGTGCTCAAGCCTGTATTGCACCTGGGCTTGCCGGACACCTACGTGGAACACGCCAAGCCGGCGCAGATGCTGGCCGAGTGCGGCCTGGATGCCGCCGGCATCGAAGCCGCCATCACCCTGCGTCAGCGTCTGTTGCAGCGCTGACGACATCGCAATGCAGGGCCGACGGCGTCGGCCCTGCATTGCACACTACAGCCCTTCGCTACCCTTGCGGATCGTGCCGACGACTTCGCCCTGATGCTCGTTGCCCATCATGTGGCCAAGCTTGCCGGCTTTGGTCGCCAGGTAGTATTTGTTGTGCGGGTTGTGCCCGGTGTGCAGTGGCACCCGCTCGGCAACGTTGATGCCCATGTCGGTCAACGCTTTGACCTTGCGCGGGTTGTTGGTCATCAAGCGCAAGGCTTTGACACCCAGGTGTTCGAGCATCGGTTCGCACATGCCGTAGTCGCGTTGATCGGCAGCGAAGCCCAGGCGCTCGTTGGCCTCGACCGTATCGGCACCGCCGTCCTGCAGTTCATAGGCACGGATCTTGTTCAGCAAGCCAATACCTCGACCCTCCTGACGCAGGTACAGCAATACGCCACGGCCTTCACGGGCAATGGCCTGCAACGCGGCCTCGAGCTGCGATCCGCAGTCACAGCGCTGGCTGAACAGCGCATCCCCCGTCAGACATTCCGAATGCAGGCGCCCCAACACGGGTGCACCGTCAGCCACATCGCCCAGGCTGAGCACGACATGCTCGCGGCCTGTGGCCTCATCGAGAAAACCATGCATGGTGAACAAAGCGAAAGGCGTGGGAAGCTGAGAAGCAGCGACAAAAACGACGGGCACCGGGTGCTCCTGATTCTTGATGAACTTGACAAGGGCAGTATTGTAACAGCAGCTCTGCGGGCCTGCTCAGCGGATGATCGTGGCGCGCTTTACACACGCCGGTCAAGGCGCTGGCTGGGGGGCATCGAATGGATAAGGTTGGCCCCAGCGCTGGTAGATCCCGCGCAACTGTCCGCCTTGGACCAATTGCTCCATGCGCTGGTCATAGATGGCCAGCAACGCCCGCCCACGTGCGCTGTCGTTGAAGCCCAGGTACAACGGCAGCTCGGCCACGTGTATACGCTTGAAACGGGCGGGATCGGCCGCCTCGCGCAGGATGACTTCGATTTCGGTCAGGGCATCGACGTAATAGTCGGCACGGTCGTGTTCGAGCATGGGCAGGATGCCGTTGCGGCGCTGAACCTCGTTGTAGATTTTCACGTTCGGCAGGTATTTCTGGAACTGGTAGCCCCGTACCCAGGCCAGGCGATAGCCGCCCAGACTGGTGAAATCGACCTGAGGCTTGTCGACCAGGCTCAGGGCGTAGATATGATCGGTGTCGTAATGCCAACGTGGGTACAGGGCCTGCGTCTCGTTCTGGTACGAACCGACCCAGGCATCGGCCTGACCCTGCTGCACCAACCCCACCGAGCGGATGTAAGGCGCGATGTGGATGACCACGGTGACACCCGCCGGCTGGAACACTTCTCGCAACACGTCCCAGGCCAAGCCCTTGCCATCGGCGTCGGTGTAGTCCTCCCATGCCTCACTGACCAGATCGATGCGGGCCGGCTGCGGCAACGCGCCTGCGATGGCCGCCCCGCAGATCAGCACCGCTGCGCCCAGCAGCCATCGCCATCGACCCATCCGTTGCGCCCTCATAGCCGACCCAAGCCAGGCCGGTTCACACGAAGCTCCAGCCCCACACCAGCAGTTGCATGGCCAACCAGGCGAAGACCCCGGCCAGCACATCGTCGAACATGATACCCACACCCCCATGCACATGGCGATCTATCCAGCGAATCGGCCACGGCTTGAGAATGTCGAAAAAGCGGAACACCAGAAACCCCACCAGCAACCACACCCAGCCTTCGGGCACCAGCCACAGGGTGATCCACATGCCCACCATCTCGTCCCAGACGATGCCTTCATGGTCGTGCACACGCAAATCGTCGGCGACCTTGCCGCACAGCCAGATGCCGAACAGCATGCTCACACCCAGCATCAGCCAGTAGCCCCAATCCGGGAGCATCTGCCACAACGGAATGAACGGCACGGCGACCATCGACCCCCAGGTGCCCGGCGCCTTGGGCAAGGTTCCGGAACCGAAACCGAAGGCCAGGAAATGCCATGGATTACGCCACACCGAGGGGGGCACGAACTCCGCTGGAACCTGGTTGGGATGGTCTGTCACGGTGTCTCCGCAAAATGTTGGTAGCCCCGGATGGTCGGGGTGATGTCCTGGCCGTGATGATCGACCAGCGTGACGCCTTCGCCAACACTCGCTTGGCCGATGACGAAAAACACCTCGCCCTGCGCGCGCAGGCTGGCTTCTTCTTCAGGAGGCAGGGTGAACGCCAGTACATAGTCGTCACCCCCACTCAGGGCTGCCGACCAGGCACCTTCCAATCCCAGCAGCGCCTGCAGGGCATTGGACACCGGTAGCCGCTCGCGTTCCACCCGCAAGGCGACTTTCGAGGCCTTGGCGATGTGGCCGCAGTCGGCCAGCAGGCCGTCGGAGATGTCCAGCGCTGCGCTGGCCCGGCTACGCAATGCCTGGCCCAGTACGAACTGCGGCATCGGCGACCAGTAGTGCGCCAGCAACGGCCCGGCCACCTCCGGCTCGGCGCGACGCTGGCCGAGCACCAGTGGCAAGGCACCTGCGGCGTTGCCCAGCTTGCCGCCCACGCACAGCAGATCACCCGGTCGGGCGCCGCTGCGGGTCAGGGCCTGACCTCGGGGAATGCTGCCGAAGACCGTCAGGGTCAAACTCAGCGGGCCACGGGTCGTGTCGCCGCCGACTAGGCGCAGGGCGCAGCGTTCGGCCATGGCATCCAGGCCGTTGGCGAACTCTTCCAGCCATTGCGCCGAAACGCTGGGCAAGGTCAGGGCCAGGGTAAAGCCCAAGGGGCTGGCGCCCATGGCGGCCAGGTCGCTGGCCGCAACGGCCAGGGCGCGCTGGCCCAGCAGGAAAGGATCGGCACCGTCGGGAAAATGCACGCCCGCCACCAAGGTATCGGTGGAAACCGCCATCTGCTCACCCGGCGCCAGTGCCAGCAAGGCGCAGTCGTCGCCGATGCCCAAGGCGACACCCTCGCCGGCCCGCGCACAGGACGCCGCAGCGAAATAGTGTCGGATCAGCTCGAATTCGCCCATGGGCTGCATGTCCGCGATCAGCGCTTGTGCGCTGCTACTTCCGGGCCACGCAGGCTCGGCGCCAGCTTGTCGAGCACGCCATTGACAAACTTGTGGCCGTCGGTGGAACCGAACACCTTGGCCAACTCGATGCCTTCGTTGATGACCACGCGGTACGGCACGTCGACACGCTTGAGCAGTTCCCAGGTGGACAGGCGCAGCACGGCCAACTCGACCGGATCGAGCTCCTCGATGGTGATGTCCAGGCAGGGCGCCAGCGCGCTGTCGATTTCATCGCGGCTGGCCGGCACACCGTGCAGGATTTCGCGGAAGTAGGCGCCATCTATGTCGCTGAAGTCGTTATCGACGCGAAACTGCGCTTCGATCTCGTTCAACGAGTGCTTGGCCATGTGCCACTGGTATAGGGCCTGGGTCGCCAACTGGCGGGCTTCACGGCGCTTGGCGCTGCGCGAAGGCTTGCCGGCGTCTGCAGGCTTGGGATCGCGCGGGTTGAAGCGATCGCTTTCGTCGTTGATCACTTGGCCTCCAACTGCGCCAGCAGGCTGACCATTTCCAGGGCCGAAAGCGCGGCTTCAGCGCCCTTGTTGCCGGCCTTAGTGCCGGAACGCTCGATGGCCTGTTCGATGGTGTCCACGGTCAGTACGCCGAAGGCGACCGGCACGCCGAACTCCATCGACACCTGGGACAGGCCCTTGGTGCATTCACCGGCGACGTATTCGAAGTGCGGCGTACCGCCCCGAATGACCGCACCCAGGGCGATGATCGCGGCGTATTCACTTTGCTGGGCGACCTTCTGTGCGACCAGCGGAATCTCGAACGCACCGGGGGCGCGAATGATGGTGATGTCGCTTTCGCTGACGCCATGGCGAACCAGGGCATCGATGGCACCGCTCACCAGGCTTTCGACGACGAAGCTGTTGAAGCGGCCAACCACCAGGGCGTAGCGACCTTTGGGGGCGATGAAGGTACCTTCGATGGTCTTCAGGGTCATTCGGGTCTGTCTCATCTTAAAGAGCCAGGCCGCCTGTGGGCGGCCTCTGCGGATAATGGATCACGAATATCGACGCTGCGGTTCGAGCACACCGCCATCTGGGCGGTACTGCGGCGAACCTTGCAGCCTATCTTTATTCGGAGGGCACGTATTCTACAACTTCCAGATCGAATCCGGATATCGCATTGAACTTCATCGGCGAACTGAGCAGGCGCATCTTGCGCACGCCCAGGTCCCGCAGGATCTGTGAACCGGCGCCGACGATGCTGTAGGTGGTCGGTGTTTTTGCCGTGGCCTGCCCGGCGCTTTCGCGCAGGTGCGCCAGCAACACATCACCGTCCTGCTGATGACCGAGCAGCAGCACCACGCCGCTGCCAGCCTCGGCCACCGCGCTCATCGCGGCCCGCAGGCTCCAGCGGCCGGGCTGCTTGACCATCAGCAGGTCGCGCAACGGGTCCATGTTGTGCACCCGCACCAGGGTCGGCTGGTCCGGCGACACGGTGCCCAGGGTCAGCGCCATGTGCACGTCGCCTTCCACCGAATCGCGGTAGGTCACCAGGTTGAACTGGCCCAGCTCACTGTCCAGCGGCTGCTCGGCAATCCGCTGAACGGTACGTTCATGGATCATCCGGTAATGGATCAGATCGGCGATGGTGCCGATCTTGATGTCATGCTCGGCGGCGAACACTTCCAGCTCGGCGCGACGCGACATGGTGCCATCGTCGTTCATCACCTCGCAGATCACCCCGGCCGGTTCGAAACCGGCCATGCGCGCCAGGTCGCAGGCCGCTTCGGTATGACCGGCGCGGGCCAGTGTGCCGCCCGCCTGCGCCATCAGCGGAAAGATGTGCCCGGGGCTGACGATGTCTTCGGCGCGGGCCTCGCGAGCGGCCGCAGCCTGAACCGTGCGTGCGCGGTCGGCGGCAGAGATGCCCGTGGTGACGCCGGTAGCTGCTTCGATGGACACGGTGAACTTGGTACCAAAGCCCGACCCATTGCGCGGTGCCATCAGCGGCAGCTTGAGCGTCTCGCAGCGCTCGCGAGTCATCGGCATGCAGATCAGGCCGCGCGCATGGCGGGCCATGAAGTTGATGTGCTCGGCCTTGCAGCATTCGGCGGCCATGATCAGGTCGCCTTCGTTTTCGCGGTCTTCGTCATCCATCAGGATGACCATCTTGCCCTGGCGGATATCTTCCACCAGTTCCTCGATCGTGTTGAGCGCCACGCGGCACCCCCTTGTGTTCAGAACAGCAGACTGTTCAGGATTTCAGGTAGCCGTTGGCGGCCAGAAAGCTTTCGCTGATCCCGCCATGACTCGACTCGCTGGCCTTGTCGCCCAGCAGCAGTCGCTCCAGGTAGCGCGCCAGCAGATCGACCTCGAGGTTGACCAGGCGACCGGGACGGTAGTCGTCCATGATGGTTTCGCTCAGCGTGTGCGGAATGATCGTCAACTCGAACTCGGCGCCGTCCACGGCGTTCACGGTCAGGCTGGTGCCGTCGACGGTGATCGAACCCTTGTGGGCGATGTACTTGGCCAGTTCCTTGGGCGCGCGGATACGGAATTCCACGGCTCGGGCATTTTCCTGGCGCGAAACCACTTCGCCGACACCGTCGACATGGCCGCTGACCAGGTGCCCACCCAGACGCGTGGTGGGGGTCAGGGCCTTTTCCAGATTGACCCGGCTGCCGTTCTTGAGCTGGTGGAAGGCGGTGCAGTCCAGGGTTTCGCGGCTGACGTCGGCAACGAAACCATGGCCTGGCAGTTCGACGGCTGTGAGGCAGACGCCATTGATGGCGATGCTGTCGCCCAGCTTGACGTCACCCAGGTCGAGCTTGCCGGTGTCCACGTGGACGCGCACGTCACCGCCCTTGGGGGTCAACGCACGGATGCTGCCGATGGATTCGATGATACCGGTGAACATGAGTTCTCCTCCAGAACTGGGCTGGCGCCAGGCGCAAGCCGAAAATTATACGCGCTTTGTCGGCACCGTAGCGGGCTGTGGCGCGGGGTTTGGGGCCGGGACGGCGATCACCCGCCAGTCGTCGCCCACCGCGGTCATTTCGATGATCTGCAAAGGCGCCGCTTCGCTCATGCGCTCAAGCGGCCAGTCGAGCAACGGTCGCGCCGTGGAGCCCATGAACTTGGCGGCGATGAACAGCTGGTATTCATCCACCAGGCCTTGCCGCGCGAAGGCACCGGCCAGACTCGCCCCGGCTTCCACCAGCACTTCATTGATGCCTCGCCGTGCCAGCTCGATGGACAACTTCAGCAGATCGACCCGGCCGTCCTCGCCACACAAACTCAGCAACTCATGGCCACCATGGGCGTATTGCGGATGCGCTGCCGCGTCTGCGCAGGTCACCACCAGCGCGGGCCCTGCCTGGAAGAACGGTGCATCCAGCGGCACTCGCAGGCGGCCGTCGATCAGGATGCGCAGCGGGGTGCGGCGGGTCGCCAGTTCGACGGTCTCGGCATCCAGCCCCAGCTCGGCAGCGCGTACGGTCATGCGGGCGCCGTCGGCGATCACACTGTCGGCGCCGGTCAGCACTGCACTGGATTGCGCCCGCAGGCGCTGCACCGCCGAGCGCGCAGCGGGCCCGGTGATCCATTGACTCTCGCCGCTGGCCATGGCCGTGCGCCCGTCCAGGCTCATGGCCAGTTTCACCCGAATGTATGGCTGGCCGTGCTCCATGCGTTTGAGAAAACCGAGGTTCAGCGCACGCGCCTCGGTCGCGAGCAGCGGACAGGTAACGGCGATGCCCGCTTGCCGCAGACGTTCCAGGCCCTGCCCCGCCACCTGCGGATTGGGGTCTTGCATCGCCACCACCACCCGCGCCACCCCTGCTTCGACCAACGCCTCGGCGCACGGCGGTGTACGTCCATGGTGGCTGCACGGCTCCAGCGTTACATAGGCCGTAGCACCGCGGGCGCGATCACCGGCCTGACGCAGTGCATGAACTTCGGCATGAGGGCCTCCGGCCTGGACATGCCAGCCTTCGCCAACCGTTTCGCCGTCCCGCACGATCACGCACCCCACGCGCGGGTTGGGGTGCGTGGAATACACCCCCTTGCGTGCCAGTTCCAGGGCACGGGCCATGTGCCGGGCGTCGTTGGCTGCCAGATCGGACATGCAGGTCACTCCTTGGCCGGCTCGCGGGCCAGACGGTCGATTTCCTCACGGAATTCGTCCAGATCCTGGAAGCGTCGGTAGACCGAAGCGAAACGGATGTAGGCCACTTCATCGAGCTTCTGCAGCTCGGTCATGACCCACTCGCCCACGACCAGCGACTTGACCTCGCGCTCGCCCGTGGCGCGCAACTGATGCTTGATGTGTACCAACGCCGCTTCAAGACGCTCGACGCTGACCGGGCGTTTTTCCAGGGCCCGCTGCATGCCGGCGCGCAGCTTTTCCTCGTCGAAGGGCTGGCGGCTGCCGTCTTGCTTGATCAGCCGTGGCAGCACCAGTTCGGCGGTTTCGAAGGTGGTGAAACGCTCACCACAGGCCAGGCACTCACGGCGCCGGCGAACTTGCTCGCCCTCGGCAACCAGGCGTGAATCGATGACCTTGGTGTCGTTGGCACCGCAGAAGGGACAGTGCATGGTGGCAGGCAACAAAAAAAGGGAGGGCCATGGTAGCGCATCCCACTGGCAAGACAAGCCCGAGCCTTTGCGGTATACAGACGGATCTACTTTTGTTGGATCTCGAAATGCCGTCCAAGTCGCTCGTTCTGCTCGCTCTTTTCAGCCTGCTCGCCGCCTGCAGCAGTGATGCGCCCAAGCCCGCGGCCAGCGCCACACCGCCTGCAGCCGCGCCTGCGCCGGTCATCAAGGCCCCCGTCGAACTCGGCCCGTTGCCCGCCTACCAGCGTCAACTCAGCGGCAACCTGCTCGGCGTGCCTGCCGGTGCCGAGGTTGAAATGGCCTTGCTGGTGATCGATTCGAAGGGACGTCCGCAAAAGCTGCTGGCCAGCGCCAAGCAACGCGGCACCAATCAGCCACTGCCCTTCCAACTGCGCTTTGCCGCCGAGGCTTTCCCGGCAGGCTCGCGGGTCGAGTTGCGGGCCCGTGCCAGTCAGTCGGGGCAGTTGATCCTGCACCTGCCTGCGGTGCAGATCAGCCAACCGACCACCCAACTGCTGGGCAACCTGGAAATGATCAAAGCCCCCTGAAACGGCCTGACAGCGCCCGCCACCTGGCCATCCGAGCGGCGGTGGTGGGCCTGATTCGAATCCCTTATAGTCCACCGAACCGCTGATCCTCGAGATTCACATGAGTCAAGAAACCCCCTACATCTTCGACGTGACCACTGCCGATTTCGATCAGGCCGTCATCCAGAATTCCTACATCAAGCCCGTGCTGGTGGACTTCTGGGCCGAGTGGTGCGCCCCCTGCAAGGTGCTGATGCCCTTGCTGCAACAGATCGCCGAAAGCTATGCCGGCGAATTGGTTCTGGCCAAGGTCGACTGCGACGCCGAACCCGACATCGTCGGCCGCTTCGGCATTCGCAGCCTGCCTACCGTGGTGCTGTTCAAGGATGGTCAGCCGGTGGATGGTTTCGCAGGCGCCCAGCCTGAATCGACCATTCGCGCGCTGCTCGAACCCCATGTGCAGATGCCGCCACCGCCAGCAGCCGATCCGCTGGAACTGGCGCAGGCACTGTTCAGCGAGAGCCGTTTCGGCGAAGCCGAGCAGACCTTGAAGGGGCTGCTGGCCGAAGACAATGCCAACCCTGGGGCGTTGATCCTGTTCGCCCGCTGCCTGGCCGAACGCGGCGAGCTGGACGAAGCGCAGCAGGTGCTCGACGCCGTCAGCGGCGATGAGCACAAGGCTGCGCTGGCCGGTGCCAAGGCGCAGCTGACGTTCCTGCGCCAGGCGAAGACCCTGCCCGACGTGGCCGATCTCAAGGCCCGCCTGGGTCGCGACGCGGGCGACGACGAAGCGGCGTACCAGTTGTGCATCCAGCAGCTGTCGCGCCAGCATTACGAAGCCGCCCTCGACGGCTTGCTCCAGCTGTTCATACGCAATCGCAGCTACAGCGAAGGGCTGCCGCACAAGACCTTGCTGCAAGTGTTCGAATTGCTCGGCAACGATCACCCACTGGTGACCACCTACCGCCGCAAGCTGTTCGCCGCCCTGTACTGATGGATTGCACAGGGACCTGCCAGGCGAACGGTCCTACCCGCTAGCCGACCCAGCAATAGACCGGCGCATCCGCGCCGGCTTCCACCTTCACCTGCGGACAATGGCGCAAGCGCACCAGCATTCGCTTGCCGGCCGCCACGTCACCCACCAACCCCTGGACCTGATCCAGCAACGCCGGCCCCTCGATACGCCCCGCCTGCTCCAGCAGCAACAGCACGCTGCGCCAGGCGCCGTCGTCCTGCGCCTTGCCCTTGCCCGGCGCGGGCGTCGCTGCCGACGTCGGCGCAGCTTCGACAGCCGTCGCCAATGGGCCGGTGAGGTGCGCCCAATCCTGGGCGTCCATTTCTATGGCCAGGTCCACCGGCAGATTGCCGACGGTGCCTTTGATTCTGATCATGCGGATGCCCTTTCATAACGAGGCCTCGTTGTAGCAGCGCCCCGCCAGTGAAGCAATCCCGCCTTCGACATCATGCCGTCCGCGCCCGCTGCCTGAAGCGAACATGAATCTTTCCCCAAGCATGGTCACAAAATGTAAATTTGTTATAACATTGCGTTTCCATACCGCTCACGAGATTCCCTTATGCGCCGTCTCATGCTTGCCCTGCCCTTTGCCCTTCTGCCCCTCGTCGTCCACGCCCACGAAGAGGGCCACGATCACGAGCATGAACACGAGCACGAGCACGGCAGCCTCGGCGCCCATGAACATGGCGTGGCCCGCCTCGACGCTGCCCTGGATGGGCAGACGCTGGAACTGGAACTGCAAAGCCCGGCCATGAACCTGGTGGGTTTCGAACACGCCGCCAGCAGCGATGCCGACAAAGCCAAGGTCGCCGCAGCCCGCAAGACCCTGGAGCAACCCCTGGCGCTGTTCAGCCTGCCCGCCGCAGCGGGCTGCAAGGTCACCGACCAGGAACTGGAAAGCCCGCTGTTCGGCGACAAGCCGGATCACGAGCACGGCGCCACCGAAGCCAAGCAAGGCGATGAGCACCATCACGAGCACAGCGAGATTCACGCCCACTACCACTTCACCTGCGCGTCGCCGAAGGCCCTTGACCACCTGGACCTTGCGCGCCTGTTCAGTACCTTCCCCGCCACCCAGAAAATTCAGGTACAACTGATCGGCCCGTCCGGCCAACAGGGCACGGACCTCACTCCCACGCAAAGCAGCCTGAAACTCTGACCCATGAGCGATGCATTGATCGAGCTGGCCGAACTGGGCTTTGCCTGGCCCGGCCAAGCGATGTTGCTGGATATCCCTGCGTTCCGCCTGGAGCGTGGGGAAACCCTCTTTCTCAAAGGCCCCAGCGGCAGCGGCAAAACCACCCTGCTCGGCTTGCTCGGTGGCGTGCACACTCCGCAACGCGGCAGCGTCCACCTGCTCGGTCAGAACCTGAGCGAGCTCAGCTTCGCCGCCCGTGACCGGTTTCGCGTCGAGCACACCGGCTACATCTTCCAGCAATTCAACCTGCTGCCGTTCCTGTCGGTGCGCGAAAACGTGGAACTGCCCTGCCGCTTCTCCCGACGCCGCGCCGATCGCGCCGGGCAGCGCCATGGCAGTGTTGCCCAGGCGGCTACCCAACTGCTGGCTCACCTGGGACTGCGCGACCCGGACCTGCTCCAGCGTCGCGCCGACACCCTGTCCATCGGTCAGCAGCAAAGGGTCGCCGCCGCACGCGCGCTGATCGGCCAGCCCGAACTGGTGATCGCCGACGAGCCGACTTCGGCCCTGGACAGCGATGCCCGCGAAGCCTTCATCCAACTGCTGTTCGCCGAATGCCGCGCAGCGGGCTCGAGCCTGCTGTTCGTCAGTCACGATCAAAGCCTGGCCCCCTTGTTCGACCGTCATCTATCCCTGGCCGAGCTCAATCGCGCAGCGCGCCCTGCCTCATCCGAGGTGTCTTGATGTACCTGCTTCGTCTTGCCCTGGCCAGCCTGGCCAATCGCCGCTTCACCGCATTTCTGACCGCCTTCGCCATTGCCCTGTCGGTGTGCCTGCTGCTGGCTGTGGAACGTGTGCGCCACGAAGCCCGCGCCAGCTTCGCCAGCACCGTCAGCGGTACCGACCTGATCGTCGGCGCCCGCTCCGGCTCGGTGAATCTGCTGCTCTACTCGGTGTTTCGCATCGGCAACGCCACCAACAACATCCGCTGGGACAGCTTCGAGCATTACGCCAGCAACCCGCAGGTCAAATGGGCCATCCCCATCTCGCTGGGTGACTCCCACCGCGGCTACCGGGTCATGGGCACCAACCAGAGTTATTTCGAGCACTACCAGTACGGCCGTCATCAGTCCCTTCAACTGGCCCAGGGCCGCGCCTTCCAGACCGATCCTTTCGAAGTCGTGCTCGGCGCGGAGGTGGCCGACGCCCTGCACTACAAACTCGGCGACAAACTGGTGCTGGCCCACGGCGTGGCGGCCATCAGCCTGGTCAAGCACGACGACAAGCCGTTCACCGTCGTCGGCATCCTGGCGCGCACCGGCACGCCGGTCGATCGCACGCTGCACATCAGCCTGGGCGGCATGGAAGCCATCCACATCGACTGGAAAAACGGCGTACCGGCCCGCGGCGCCGGACGAATCAGCGCCGACCAGGCGCGCAACATGGACCTGACACCCAGCGCCATCACCGCCTTCATGGTCGGCCTCAACAGCAAGATCGCCACCTTCGCCCTCCAACGCGACATCAACGACTTTCGCGGCGAACCCCTGATGGCGATTCTTCCCGGCGTCGCCCTGCAAGAGCTGTGGAGTCTGATGGGCACGGCGGAACAAGCCCTGTTCGTCATTTCGGTGTTCGTCGTGCTCACCGGTCTGATCGGCATGCTCACGGCGATCGTCACCAGCCTCAACGAGCGCCGCCGCGAGATGGCCATTCTGCGCTCGGTCGGCGCCCGTCCCTGGCACATTGCCGGTTTGCTGATTCTTGAAGCCTTCGCCCTGGCGCTGGTGGGGATCCTGGCCGGCATGGCATTGTTGTACCTGAGCATTGCCTGCGCCCAAGGCTACGTGCAGTCCAACTACGGCCTGTACCTGCCCTTGAGCCTGCCCAGTGTCTATGAGTGGTCGTTGCTGGGCATCATCCTCGCAGCCGCCGTGGTCATGGGCGCGATACCGGCCTGGCGCGCCTACCGACAATCCCTGGCCGACGGCCTGTCGATCCACCTGTGAGGATTCAACCTATGTTGCGCGCGGTAATGGCCTTGTTACTGCTGACCAGCCTGTCGCTGTCCGCGGCCGAGCTCAAGGAAGTCAGCTGGGAGGCACTGATCCCGCCGGATGCGCCCAAGCTGGTACCGCAGATGACACCCATGCACGACCTAGCGCAGATGGGCACCGCGCTGGCCGAAGCCGGGCCCGCCGCCCATCAGCAGGCGCCGGACGCACCGGTGGTCCAAGCACTGGACGGTCAGCAGCTGCGCATCCCCGGCTACATCGTGCCGCTGGAGGTCAACGAGTCGGGACGGACCACCGAGTTTCTGCTGGTGCCTTACTTCGGCGCCTGCATCCATGTGCCGCCCCCGCCGTCGAACCAGATCGTGCATGTGACCAGCGCCGTAGGGGTGAAGGTCGAAGAGCTCTACCAGCCTTACTGGATCGAAGGGCCGATGCAGGTCAAGGCCAGCACCAGCGAGCTGGCGCAGGCCGGCTACCAGATGGCTGCTGCGAAGATCTACCCCTACGAACTACCGGACTGAGCCATTGGCCTTTTATTGAGCCAGATCAAAAAACCGAGCCGGTGCACTGACTACCATTGGGCGAATTTCCTTCGCATTGCCCAATGGAGCTCCCATGAACAAGTCCTTGCTCGGCGCCTCACTGATTGCCATGGCGCTGGCAACCCCCCTGGCCCAGGCACACCAGGCCGGCGATCTGATCATCCGCGCCGGCGCCGCCACCACCGCCCCCAATGAAGACAGCGGCCAACTCAAGCTGGACGGCGCCAAGGTCGCGGGCACCAAGTCCACCCTAGACAGCGACACCCAACTGGGCCTGGCCTTCGCCTACATGCTCACCGACCACGTCGGCATCGAGCTGCTGGCAGCCACGCCATTCCAGCACACCGTGGGTGTACGCGGAGTCAGCGCTGCCACCGGCATCGCCGGGCTGGACGGGAAACTGGCGGACGTCAAGCAACTGCCTCCCACCCTGTCCCTGCAGTACTACCCACTGGCGCCGACATCGCGCTTCCAGCCGTACGCGGGCGTGGGCATCAACTACACCCTGTTCTACGACGAAGACCTGAGCGGTGCGCGCAAGCAACAGGGCTTCAACAACCTGAAGATTCAGGATTCGGTGGGCTTCGCCGGGCAACTGGGGTTCGACTACATGCTCAGCGAGCACATGATGGTCAACGCGTCGGTCTGGTACGTCGACATCGACACCAAGGCCAGCGTCGACGGTCCTACGGCGCTGGGCGTAGGCCGCACCAAGGTCGACCTGGAAGTCGACCCGTGGGTGTACATGGTCGGTGTAGGCTACAAGTTCTAGACGCGCTTGCCGTCGCCCGCCCTTCGCCCGTTGCGGGCGTGGGCTGGCACGTGAAAGTGAAAAGCCTACAACCCGAGCAGGCGCCGCAGCCCTTCTTCCAGCGGCGTCACCGGCCCCAGTTTGAAGCGTTCCAGCAGTCGGGTATTGTCGGCCCGCGAATGACGGATATCGCCCCCCCTCGCCGGCCCATGGCTCACCGCCGGCAAACCACCCAGCACAGCCCCCAGCCCCGCCAGCAGTTGATTCAATGAAGTCGCCTGATTCAGCCCGACGTTCACCGGCCCCGCCTGCACATTCGGCTGCTGCAACCCCTGCATCAGCAAGGTCACCAGATCGCCCACATAGAAGAAATCGCGGGTCTGCTCGCCATCGCCGAACAGGCTGATCGGTTGCCCACGCTGCGCCCGCTCGCTGAAAATACTGATGACGCCCGAGTAGGGCGAAGAAGGATCCTGCCGCGGCCCGTAGATATTGAAGAAGCGAAACACCACCGGCTCCAGCCCATGCTCGCGACGGTAGAAGTCCAGGTAGTACTCACTGGCCAGCTTGTCCGAGGCATAGGGCGTCAAGGGTGCCTTGGTGGTGTCTTCGCCAACCGCTTCGCCCTCGCCATTGTTGCCATACACCGCGGCGCTGGAAGCGAACAGCACACGCTTGACCCCTGCCAGGCGCATGGCTTCGCACAGGTTCAGGGTGCCGATGAAGTTGCTCTGATGGGTTTTCACCGGATCGTCCACCGAGGCCTGCACCGAAGCGACCGCTGCCAGGTGCACCACCGCCTTGCAGCCGCGCACCACCTGGGTCATCAGCGCGGCGTCGGCGACATCGCCCTCGATCAGTTCCAGCCGGGGGTTTTCCATCGGCAGGTTGCTGCGCTTGCCCGTGGACAAGTCATCGAGCACCCGCACCGAGTGACCGGCGCCCAACAACGCATCGACCAGGTGGGAGCCAATGAAACCGGCGCCGCCGGTAATCAGAATGGGTGTATCAACCATGTCGGTAGTATCTGTCCAGAAGGCTCGGCAACCCCGAACGCCAGGCGCGCGGCTTGATGCCGAAAGTGTGCAAAATTTTCTTGCAGGCCAGTACCGCGTGTTGCGGTTCTTCCCCTGCATCGGGTCGCGCGGCGTGGGCCTGCGCGGTGGGCGCATCGATCGCCAGCGAATGCAGCGTCTTGGCTTCGCTGATGATCGCCTGGCCCAGGGCCAGGGCGGTGGTCGCCTCGTTGCCGGCGTAGTGGTAGGTGCCCCACAGCGGCGCTTCACAGTCCAGCTGCTTGAGCACCGAGAGGATCACCCGTGCAGCATCGTCCACGGGGGTCGGATTGCCGCGTCGGTCATCGGCCAGAGGCAAGGGTTGCGGCAACTCGGCACGCCGCAGGTAACGGCCCAGTACGCCGTCGGCGCTGTCGTCCAGCAGCCAGCCGAAACGCAACAGCACATGCCGCGGGCAGGCCGCACGCACGCTCTGCTCGATTCGCCAAAGTGCCTGACCGCGCAGGCCCAGAGGCACCGGCTCGTCCTTTTCGCTATAGGCAGTGGCCCGCGAGCCATCGAACACACGATAGCTGGAAGGCTGCAGCAGCACGATCTGATGCTCCTGGCATCGCTCGGCCAGACGCTCCACCGCGAGCTCCTGCTGGTCCAGGCGCGCCTGACTCACGGCATCGGCCTGAAACCAGTCGAAGTAGTACGCCAGGTTGATCAGCGCATCGGGGCGGGTTTCATCGAGCAGGTCGGTGAGGCTGGCCGCATCCCAACCAGCGTCCGGTGGACGTGGAGCCAGGAAGCCGATGCCCTCTTCCGCTCCAAGGCGAATCAGCGCATGCCCCAGGGCATTCCCACCGCCCAACAGCATAAGGCGCATTCGCATAGAGTCAGCAGGTCCGTTCAAATTGACAGTTCAGATTAACCGCAGGCGCGTGGTCGACGATCAAACCTTCGCCCGCACTCGAATCGAACAGCCATTTTGCGTTTTTCTGACGCTGACGTCACGCGCTATCAAAAAGAGGGGTTCGTGGCAGCGCCGCAGCCTCAGCCCGGCACGGCCTGCGCAGGCAATCGCTGCCCCAGTAAACGACGCCCCCACTTCTGTCCGTTGACCTCGACCAAGTGGTAGGTGACGAAGGAAATTCCGATCACGGCCAGCAATACCAGGCCCACGAGCAGGTTGTTGAGCCACGGATAACCGCTGTCCAGATAACGGAAATCTCCGAACACCGGCGCCAGTGGCAACCCGGTCTTCTTCTCCAGCACCATGAACAGCAGGATCAACACACTCAAAATGATCACATGGGTCAGGTAGATCGAGTATGACAGCCGCCCCAGCAACTCGAACAGACGCGCCTTGAGCAGGCTGGAAACAATGCCGGCATCGAACGCATACAAGGTCACCGTCACGCAGAACAGCCCGCCGGCCAGCACGGCCTTGTTCGGGCTGTCGCTGCTCAAGGTCCACACAATCAAAGCGCCCGCCAGCATTTCCAGCAGCGATGCCACGCCAAACCCCAGCTGCACCCGTTGGCGCAGCGCTTCGAACACCTTGTAGCACAAGGCACCGGCGAAGAAGCAGGCCAGCCCCTTGTAGGCCAGCTCGGTAAACGGCCCCGCCCCGCTGTACAGCATCGCCACGGCGACGATGACGATCCCCGCCCACACCAGCACCCGCCGCGCCGACGTGCACAGCACCACCGCGGCGAAAATCAGATACATGTAGTACTCGATGCTGATGCTCCAGGACGGATAGTTGAACGACATGTTCTCGGTCAACGGCGTCCATGCCTGGATCAGCAACAGGTTTGGCAGGATCTGCGAAGGCGCATACATGCCGGTGAACGGCTCCTTGTTGAAGCTGACCCCCTGCTGCGCCGCGCCCCACTTCACGAACTCGAAGACGATGAACACTCCCAGCAGGCACACATGCAGTGGCGCCAGACGAAACGTACGCAGAATGAAGAACCGCCGCAGGTCCAGATCGCGCCGCGCACCATAGGCATGAGTGATCACGAACCCGCTGAGCACGAAGAAGAAGTCGACGAAAAGATCGGCACTGCGAAAGAACGCCAGCTCGGTCAGGCTGCCCACCACATGCAGGTGGTACAACACCACCGCCAATGCGCAGATGCCGCGAAGACTGTCGAGCGCATGAAAGCGATGACCTGATGCCATGGAATGATTCCGTTCGAAGGGATGTATCGGCTGCAGGCATTGCGCTGTAAGCAACAGCACGTGGGCAACAGGACGCGAAGTTTCGAAAAAGCTTAGTGAAGCGACGGGGCTGCGGCAAGAAAATACGCGATGCATATATTTATATTTTGCCGCTGCAAAAACAGCTGAAAAACTGACGCCAAATCAGGCTGCGAAGGCCGATTGCAAGCCGCGACCTCGCCTGCTTTTTGGCGAGCAACAAAAAGCCCCGCTGCCGGGTGGCAGCGGGGCTTTTTCGGTTCAAGCGGGCAGCTTAGAACGGCTCTATTCACCAGAAAGCTGTAAACAACGCCAATTTTCCTCTGAAATCATGACCCTAGAAATCAGAGGCGTGGCTGCTTCCAAAAAATTGTAAATACAACTGCATTGGAGGCACGGGTTGTTTACATTTTTCCTGATTCAGGACCTGACTCGCTACCCAGCGGCCGGATCGGGATTTTCAGGCCTTGGCTGTCCTCGACGACACAGAAACGCGCTCACGCCCGTTCTCTAGTGACCATCTCAGTTGCAGGCAAGGTTGTCCCAACAGCGCCTGATCATTGGTTGCCGGCTTGACCGACATCACGGTAAGGCCTCTAAAGGCAGCGCTGATCCCTACTCGACAGGACAGCGGCACAATGAGAACCATGGTCATGCACGCGGCGTGGCTATAGATCCTACGCGACTCATCGCAAGGTTACGAAGCCGCCATATGGAGCGAAATGTACAGTCGCCCTTCAGGGGACACCACGACTTTACCTGCAAAATCACCGGCAGTTCGGTGCATGACCTCACCATTACCGCGAGATTCCCCAAGACGTTTCGCTCGATGGACGATCCTGGCACAGTGGCTTAGCCTCCCTGCCGCTGGGTGAGCCAATTCTATCGATGAAATTATCTAGGCCGCAAAAAAAAAATGTGCTTATATGGCCTTTTACCACTACGGGCGAGAGCGAAATTGAGCGAGTGTAAATTAAAACTTTTTGAAATTGAAAGGATAGGCCTGTTTGATTATACACACACGCCAAAAATAACAGACATCTCGTACTTCATTGAATTATTAAGCTCATTTATTAAGGGGAGAACCGCAAAAAATAGCCGCATGAGTTCGGCGCGCAAGGAAGAAGTATATTGTTACGACATTGAAAAACTAGCCAATGGCGATTTTATTGTCATATTGTGGCTTGGAGTCACAAGTTATGGAAGCAGGAAGATTTTATCCCTCCCAAAAAATGGGGTAATTGGTTGCGATTTGAAACAAGCAAAAGGTGACGCTTCTGGAATAATCGGCATGCCCGCCTATTATTACATTTCCGCTCAAACCAACTCAATTGTGGTAATGGAATTTCCCGGCGCTTCTGGCGACTCGTCATTGCTTACAAACTATTTATCAGACTTCATTCATAACTTTTCTGGGCACGGCGTTAAAAAAGATAAAGAAATCGTATTGAAAGCCGACCCTTCGAATGAAGAGGATAAACCATGCTATTTTTCCTTCAGCATTAATAAATTTACAAGCAAGACGATTGAAGAATACTTGAGAATGAATTTCTCGGCAATCTCAAGCGTGGTAATGAAAGATAAAATTACAGCTACTGAAACCGTAACCAGGGATCTTGGTGCTGTTTTCAATGCGTTGCGTCCATGGGTGCGAAAAACCGTTGGCGAAGTAAGAAAATCGAGCACTGTTAGCATAAGTGTGCCAGTAAATTTCACAAGCCTGAGTGAAATTGACGAATACATTGAATGCGTAAAGCTGAATGGCAAACAAGATACCGTTGGATTTAAGGTTACGAAAAGAACAACAACTGAAACATCGCAACACATTTATTACCTCAATGGAACTCAAGCGCGCAAAGCATCCTCTATTGATTTAAATGGCAAGGAGTGGCCATACAAAGCGCATGATTTGGTCTCATTCTTCAACAAGAATAACAAAATCGAAGAGTTTATAGAGATGTCACGTAATCCATTGGGAGTCACAACGCACAAGTCAGAAAATAGTGATTCAGCTGACCCTTTATCAAAAACTCCAATTTCAGAAAATGAAATAGAGGCATATAATGCTTAAAAAAAGCACAGCCGCGGCGGTTATTATTCACGCTATTATCGCTGCGGTTTTATGCATTTTCATCTACAAATATAAAGCAGAAGTTTTATTGGCCTTTGAAAAAAAGGAAATTGACATTGTAAACCTGACAAACTCGCTAATCAATATTGCAATGATTTTATTCGGGATTAGCGGAGCGTGGATTGCGTTAGTTTTTCCACGCGCATTGAAATCCCTTACAAAAAGCAATGTGAAGGATATCGTGTCAAATGATGAAGTTGTAGCTTTCAAGGACATATCCACAACTGCAGTTCTTAGTCTGATCGTTCTAATTACATTACTCGTAATTTCGTACGTCTATGGACTTTCGGGAGTAGTAGATCTTAAGACTCAGGTTGGATATTACTCTCTTTATCCCTTGTCGATATGCTATGTTATTCAATGTTTTTGTGCGGTATGGGCGGCTAAAACCACACTAAGGGTTTTTTTCTCTTATGCTGAAAAAATAATACATAGAAGTGCCTCTGAAGGGCTTGAAAGGCAGGAACTTCCAAAAAAACAAAACTAAGTCAGCAATACATTGCACCCAGTAAAGAAAAATGGACCTTCTGCCTAACCCATCGCGTTGGTCAGAGAAATAGCGTTGCACGGATTTACAGGCGCTCAACTAGCTCCTTCGAAGCGGCCTGATAATTCTGTAAGAAATCATGGTGGCAAGCTCGATCAGCGCCGAGCACTCCAAGGAGATTTTGGCGCCTATGAGAGAAATTCATGAGTTACGCAATGAAATCGGCGGGCATGCGTTCAATGAAATGAAAGCGATGCCATCCGAAATGGCCTTCACCAGACATGGTAGTTTCCAAACTCACTTCTTCACCTTGCCAAGGGATGTGGACAGGCCCCTGTCACCATCTTGAGCATCCTTGATTTTGAATTCGAAAGCTGATCACACATCAGAATCGTTGGTGCCAGTTCGAGCCAGCGAGCGGCGATGCAAATTCCACGGAGCCGCTGCTAACATGGTTTCGCGAAGCAACTGATCTGACAGCGAATATAGATATTTAGGCCGTGTCCGGGGCGTGAAAGCTATTTTCGAATGGAACGGCACGCCATGCGGTAAGCGAGCCCAGGGCTCTGCGCTGTCAACCTGTAGTAGACAGCTGACGGCTTCCCTTTTCTAAGCCATATGGAGCTACAATGCCATCATCAATCTCTCAAGTCTAGATGCTTCGAGAGCGCACTCAACTGTTCAGGGAGGAGAAATGGGCAGAGCTATTGATCCAACACTTTTCGAGCACGGATTTATTAATGAAAGCACACTATTCAGGAGAATGTTTTCTCCTAACGCCCTAGTCTTTGCTTACAGAGAGAAATTCAAAAACTCACAGGCTAAAGGCGTTGATAGAATCAATGGCTTTCAATACTCAGCCAGGTCGGAGTTAGAATTAGAAACGGTCTCACAAAAATGCCTAGATGGTACTTTTAGGTTTTCGCCTTTTTTGGAAAAACTGAAGCTAAAAGGGCGAGGTAAGCACCCGCGCATCATAGGAATACCAACCATCAGAGACCGCGTTGTACTGCATCAACTCCATAAGTATCTAGCTATAGTATTTCCTGATACCGTACCCAGGAACGTGGCCAGCACCTACGTGAGAGCCGTAGCTGAAGACATGGCAAAGCTAGACGTTTCAAAAACGCTGATATGTTGCACTGACATTGAAAAATTCTATGACTCTATTCAGCAACCGAGACTGATTCGTCTTCTAAAGAAAAAAATAGGTTGTGAACCGGCTATTTTGCTTATATCGCACGCTCTGCAAACACCCACAATCCCAAAAAACACGCGCCGATCTCAATATTCCAGTTACCGACAAGACGTAGGTGTTCCGCAAGGGCTTGCCATCTCCAATATACTTGCCGCCATTTATATGACCGAAGTAGATGAAGTCATGAGGGCCATCCCTGACATCACGTATTATCGCTACGTGGACGACGTCCTTATGTATGGCGACCCCGACACCATTACTTCTGCCTACAACTCTCTACGGGGACGCCTACGCACCCGAGGACTCACCTTACACGGCCGAAATTCCGATAAAACCTATATTGGCAGGATTGATAGAAAGTTCTCATACCTAGGTTATGAATTCCGACTACCCACTATTACAGTTCGCGACTCAACCTTTGAGCGCTTCTTACAAACCATTGCAGCCAAGGTCAGCGACTTTAAGCACAACTATTCGCGCAGACTGGAAAAGCACAAGTATTTGAATAAAGAACGCCTAATAGAAATTTTCTTTTTAGAGCTAAACGAAAAAATCACAGGCGCCCTCAGTGGAAATAAACGTTACGGCTGGATAGCCTATTTCAACCAGATCACTGACGAAAGGCTCCTTCATCAAATGGATCAAGCGATCTTACGGATGGTCAGCAGAGTACCAACTCTAATCGAAGGGGGTAGTCCGCCTCTTAAGAAGCTGGTACGCGCTCACTTCGAAATGAAATTTAGTCCCCGAGCTGGCTACATTCGCGATTACGACTTGAACGTCAGCGTTGCGCAGAAACTGCGTTTTCTCGAGGTCCGGGGGCGAGTTGACCCGGCCATCCCATTGACTGAGGCGCAAATCAATGAGCGTTACGAATCCTACGTTAAATTTGTATTGGCAAAAATGCATGAGGATGAGGGTGAAGTTTACTAGTTTTGAGGTATAGTGACCGCGGGTGGCGCCTACCGCTGACGCGGTACCTTCGGCCTCAGGGCCGAAGCGGAAGTGCTCCGGGCTCTGAAAATGGGCGTGACACAAAGTGTTATACCTCTTGTCGGCTCACCCAGTGAGCGCTGCAGGAGAGGATCTGACTGAAAACCTTAGGCGCCCCCACCTTCCAACTTTTCAGGATGAACCATGTCAACGTATCTTAAAAGCCTTCAAGATGATGTCTGGCGAACATCCAGTGCCCGTTATCACGCTGCGCGTCGATTGAAAAGAAAAGAAAACTTTTCGACGATAAGCTTGGCTTTCTTTTCTGCATTAAGTATTGCTTTAGCTGTCATACAGCAAACTTACGCTACAGAGGTGGGCGCTACACCTGCGCTAAACAGCTATTTGACATCCATTTCAATTTTATCGGGCATTTTCATCCTTATTATATCCCTGATGGAATGGGGTGCCAGAAATGGCTCGAACGCAGATGCCCTTTACAAAAACGCGCAAGAGCTGAATGCGCTTCGAAAAGAAATTAGTCTCCAAGCCTCCAAAACCAATTTATCTGAAGACGCAGCTTGGGCATCTTCAGAAGAATATCTGTCCCGCTACGAGGAAGTGAAAAGCCGCTGCGACATTAACCACACGCCCCTTGACGACTTTTACTTTGTCAGTCAGCACAGAGAATCACCAGAGTTCGCAGCAAGAAACATCAAGTGGTATAGCGCTTACTGGACTTCATTCAAATGGCAGCTTTCTAGCATTTGGTATTACTTGATTCTCTGGTCTATTATTATTATGTCTACGATCCCTGTAATCAAAAGCATCCATTTCATTTCCACAGTTTCATGCGGCAACAACCTGGCTTAATTGACACATTACTACTCAATGGCACAAAACTACCTTAGTGGGACATGAGAAACCGCGCCCTACTCACCCTCGCGGCAGTGTTTCGGCGATTTATACTGTGGCCACGAGCCTCCTTACTGTCGGGGCTTTTCCGCCCAAGTAGGAGACAGGGTGGCCGGTCAGCCCATTTGAGCCTGCGGATTCGTATATCACCGACAACATCTGCAAGCCTGCAAGACTGTAATTATCTATAGAAATTAGTAAATTACGCGTAGCCAAGCAGTATCGGCGATATACGAATGCCCTGCTAGTCAGCAGAATCGTAACCGCTCTGAGTGCTCCTCAAAGGGTGCCGCAACGTGTCCCCGATCCCACGCTCTGCGTCGACTTCAGCCAATACGTCAGACCGTATTATTAAGGCACCGGCTTAAACTGCCAAGGTACCACAGGACGTCTGACGATGGGCCGATGCTGGCTCGTGAGAGAGCCACCAGCCCAATCGGCGTATAAAGTTATTGAAATCAGATACTTTGTAAAGCTTAGACTTTGCCATTAGCCCTCCTGCCAAGTGTGCCTAGAGTCACTTCACGATCGACTCTGGGAAGAGGAGTATTGAGGTATTCCTTCGTCAATCCCTTTAAATGTGCATTATAAGCCCACGTCACGAACTGCTCTAACATATGCCCATTTTCCGCCCGCAGGCGAGCGTTCTCTACAGCCAATCGCTCAAGACGCTCCATAATCGGCCCAAGCTCCTGGCAAGCTAGTTTTTTCTGGTGCTCGGGACTGTACGCCTCGCTAAGCCTCTGTTTTGTGCATTGATACGCAATTTTTATCCGAGCGTGTTTATCGAGGGTCTGGCGTGTATAACGAACACCCAAGCGCTTCTCAATCTCATCAACGAGTAAATCCCAGGAAAGCTTGGCTGCCCACCCGTCCAACACACCAACAATTTGTTGGATGGCGCAGTCATCAATATTTTTCGCCCGCCGCTTAACCATGCTCACTTCCTTTCATACGGCTTACGTCCGCCGGAGCCAAGCGCCTCATCGTCGAATTCCCATCAGAAGCGTCACGCCCCTCTAGTGATTGCTCCACACCTGGCCAAGGTACAATCGGAACATCCGCCAACTGAATGACAGCCCCAACCGCAACGGCAGGGTTGTCAAAAATCTCTGTGAGCTGTGCTAATCGCTGCACCGTCTTCTGGTGGTGCTCCATCCATCGGTCAGCGCCGTAGTAGTCTTGTGTCGTAGCTTCCTGAGCACGACTTAGCAGTTGCTTCGCCTCTTCTAATCGACGTCTCACCCTCATAGTCTTGCCTTCGTCGCCCTTCACACAGACATGCTCATTACAGTTGATACAATCCGCATGTCGCTCACATGGCATCATCGTGTAGTCATGCACGCAGAAGCCTAAATCAGTCGTGTGCGCCGTCGGAATCTTAAGCCGTGCGAACTCATCTCGTGAGAGCGGGATATTTTTTGGCAGCGTTGCAAGCGGACCAAACATGAGGGTTTGATCGCCAATGGATTCACGAATTTTCGCAACCATCTGATCTGCGGTCACATGGTCATACGCCTTGTTTTGACGGACATCCAAACGGCCCGACCACTTCGCAATGTCCAATTGACTCATCCCACCCGACTGAGCAAGGGTGTTCAGGTATTGGCGAAACTGATGGGTAGAAACTCGAATTCGACTCCCGTCCGGTTCAGTGAATCCAAGGCGGTCAAATATCGACTCAAAACCATGCGCACTTCTCGTTCCGAGCGCTGTATTGACCTGATTGGTGCTCACTGGGTAAGCGTCCGGTTAAGTCACCTTGACGCAACGGCTGGGAGGTAGCCCCGAGAGCGTAAGCATTGGCCAAACCTTCAACCAGTTTTTGGACGTGACGCGGTCTTGATAGATAGTATTTTTATCTGTAGCGAACCTTCCTGCTGGCCGGATTATCAAGTCGAAAAGATCATCAAACCCCAACGGGGCAGCGATTTCATATGTGCCGTCCTCCCGCAGTCTTATCGCTACAGCTGTGGCAGTTTCTGGCCAGTAACGCATTGCATCGGTCGCCGACTGATAGGGCTCATCGCCGTTCTGAACATGCATTCTCGCTTGGTTTTTCACAGACCACAGTACGTTCGGGTCTAAGTCTCTGAGGACTGCCTCCAGGGCTTCATCTTGCTCGTGGGTAGAACGCGTGGCATCAAACCAGATGACATCAACGTCTGTTGAGACCGTAGATACGCTGCGACCGTGCAGATGATCCCAAACCGCGTTTCGGACGAAACCTGCTCCTATCCAGCAGTCGGGCAAGTTTAAGGAGCGCACTATTTCGAGCATCCTTCGCCGAATGGGGTCATTCGAAATAATTGCTTGAATTGTCGAGCTATTGTCCACTTGGAAGATCACCTCATTGAAGCTAGGCCTGCACCCACTGATGCGGCAGCAATTGCCCGATCTCACTGGCCCGCTGTGTCGGCAACCGCGTCAGCACATCTTTGAGATAGGCATACGGGTCATGCCCGTTCATGCGCGCCGACTGGATCAAACTCATGATCGCAGCCGCTCGTTTACCACTGCGCAGCGACCCGGCAAACAGCCAGTTCGAGCGCCCGAGTGCCCATGGTCGTATCTGGTTCTCGACTTGGTTGTTGTCGATGGGCACAACCCCGTCGTCCAAGTAACGCGTCAGCGCTACCCAGCGTTTTAGGCTGTAGTCGAGGGCTTTGGCCGTGGCTGATCCGTTGGGCACTAGGTCACGCTGGGCCAACATCCACTCATGCAGTGTTTTGCTGATCGGTACCGCCAGTTCCTGACGTATTCGCCAACGATCTTCATCACTCATGTCCCGCGCCTGGCGTTCGATCTCGTACAAGCCGCTTATCGAGTGCAGCGCCTGTTCAGCCAACTGGCTTTTGTTCGCCACATGCAGATCGAAAAACTTGCGACGGGCGTGGGCCATGCAACCGATTTCAGTGATGCCTTGCTCAAAACCAGCTTTGTAGCCAGCGAAGTCATCGCAGACCAACTTGCCGCTCCAGTTGCCCAGGAAGTTACGCGCATGTTCGCCGGCACGGCTTGGGCTGAAGTCGTAAACCACCGCTTTGAGCGCCGAAAACGGCGTAGTGCTATAGGCCCAGACGTAGGCTCGGTGGGTTTTCTTCTCGCCCGGCGCAAGCAATTGTACCGGTGTTTCATCGGCGTGAATTACGCTTTGGCTCAGCACCGCTTCACGCAGAGCATCGACCAGCGGCTGGAGTCGCACGCCGGTTTGTCCGACCCACTGGGCCAAGGTCGAGCGAGCGATGGCCAGCCCGGCGCGGCCAAAGATTTTCTCCTGCCGGTAGAGTGGCAAGTGATCGGCAAATTTGGCCACCATCACGTGGGCCAACAGGCCTGCGGTTGGAATACCTTTGTCGATGACCTGCGCTGGCACCGGCGCCTGGATCAGTGTTTCGCAATGACGGCAGGCCCATTTGCCACGCACATGTTGCTCGACCGTGAACACGCCTGGCATGTAATCCAGCTTTTCGCTGACATCTTCGCCGATGCGCTGAAGTTGGCAGCCACAGGCGCACTGGGTGTTTTCTGGTTCGTGACGAATCACAGTGCGCGGAAACTGCGGTGGCAATGGCGCACGTTTGGGCGATTGCCGTGGCTCGGCCTGTGACGAAGCGGGAAGAAGCTGTTTCAGCTCGGCCTCGATAGCTTCAAGGTCTGTATCGAGCAGGTCATCCAGCAAGCTGCCTTGCGCCGGGCTGATTTGCTCGCTGCGCTTGGCAAACTTGTGGCGTTTGAGCAGGGCGATTTCGAACTTGAACTGTTCGATGAGGATCTCATCGTTCTGGATCTTCCTGCTCATCGCCTCGACCTGGGACTGCAATTGCAACGCCTGTGCCGCCAAGGCACGAAGCTGTTCCGGAGTCATCTGGTCGAGAATGGGCGAGAAAGTCATGCCGCCGATTGTGCCAGAGCAGGCCCGAAACAACGACAAGCAGACCGGTCAAATGGTCAGCGATTACAGCATGCTGATCACACCACCTGCGCCGACGCGCTGCCACGGCAGGCCCAGCACCAAAGCCTGGAGTTGTTCGCTGTCGAGTTCGACCTCGCACCCATGGCGAATGCCGGGCCAGTGGAACTTGCCTTGATTCAGCCGCCGCGCTGCAAGCCAGACGCCCACGCCGTCATGCACCAGCACTTTCATTCGATTAGCCCGGCGATTGGCGAATAGATAAGCGCAGTGCGGCTTCGCCGCACCGAACACCGCGATCACGCGGGCCAATGCCGTTTCGGTGCCGGCGCGCATGTCCATCGGCTCGGTGGCCAGCCAGATTGCATCGATACGGATCATCGAGCGACAGCCCGGATAAATTGCGCGCAGCCCTCGGGATCTGAGGTTGGCCATTTAACGGTGATCACTTGGCCGGCGATGGGCAACTCGATGATCACTGACGCTTCGACTGGCCGTTTAGGTGCGGCTTTTAGCGGGACGAATGCCGGTAGTGAAGTTGCTGCGGGCTGGTCTCGATAAAGCGGCAACCATTTGCGAATGACATTGGCGTTGATGCCGTGGCTGATGGCGACACTGGACACCGTTGCGCCAGGTTGCAGGCATTCCCGAACGACTTGGGCTTTGAATGGTTTCGGATAAGAGCTTCGTTGGCGCATGGAAATCCTGGCGATAAGGGTGATCGCGTCCACTTAAAAATACGCGGACACCATCGCCCTTAATGCTGGAGTTCGGAAGGTGAGTTCGCCGGACGCTTACCTCACTGGCTCCACGACACATCCAAATGTACTTCTTGCGGAGTGCAGTTCATTACGCCGTACGAGGATGAGCGCCTCTGAAAACTTAAGCCCCAGTTCCGCGTTTAACAGCGGGAATCCGACCGGAAGAAGAGCTATGACTGCCTTTTCGACATCAGCAAATCGCGCGCACATGCGACCCCTGCTCTTAATCAGCAATACGTTATTTGTAGAACACCATAAACTGGCAAAGGAAGCTGATCCTTCCTCCTGCAATATTATCTCTTTAACCTCATCCATAGTCAGAAGCGGCTTGATTCTAAGGTGTTCTAAATTCTGAGGTAGATAAAGCTTTTCTGGATTCAGCTCGTACCATCTAGCAATACACCGCGCGTCTTCCGTCAGTCGTCTGATTTTGGCGATGGCCTCAGCGACAACAGGAGCCATCGAGGGGATAATCCATTTAACCATTGGATCAGCCCCCTTAGCCGGTTTCCATCGCAAGCCATAGGCAGCTTTACCGTCCGACGTTTGTTCATGAACCTCACAGTCGTCGGTAAGCAACAACACCTCATTGATGCGATCAGGCGCAGAACAGAGAATCGCGGCTATCGATGAAAACAGCAGGTCTTTGGGTTGGGTGGCAACAAGGAACGTCTTAGGGAGCGCATCCAGTGCGGCTTGAGATGGCATTTTTTCGCTGCGGCGTTTGTCAAACTCTGGCCCCACTCGGACGGCGTCGAGCGGTCGTTTGATAGGGCAACGCCATGAGAGAGGAGTTGCTGTTAAACGGTGTTCGGAGATGAATTTGGCAATCAGCTCAAGCTGAGTACCAACTCGATAGGCTGTAGACTGTTTAAGCCGTTCAGCAATTACTCGCGCCGCGCGATTGAATGTCTCTCCATCAATCATCACTAGAGATGGGTGATCACTCTGTCTGAAGGCAGCATCAAGGGCCCGCAGCGCAGTGACGCGAAAAGCTTGATTCTTGGTCGGTCGTATACCTTGCATATATCGGACATACGCTTTCGCAAAAAGCACAAAGGGCTCAGCCATCTGAGTCGGTAACGTATCTCCTGCTGACTCTTGAGTAGAAAAGTAGATCCGGACCCGCTCCTTTCCACGCCCTTTTTGCTGAATGGCCTCGGTGACATCCCACTCCATATCGTCAAATTGCAGGCCGGCTCCGAAGATGGTGAGTTGGGAGCGGCTCATTGAAATAAATGCGCTCAGATTTTCGGCAGCATCGCGCTCTGCCTTTGGAGAGAAGACTATTACGCTATCAGGCACCCTTCACCTCCTCACGCCTCTCTCGTACAAGCTGAACCACTTCGGCAACGGCAAGAATCGTGCGGTCATTTACTGTTGCGATACGCGCGTCCACCTCCGCGCTCAGACGCTCACGCTCAATCAAAAGATACTCCAGCACTGCGTCATGAGGGCCGTCGATCCAAGCTTGGAAGTTTCTACAGGTGTAGCAAGCGATAGGAGCCAAAAAACCACACGACCCTTCGAGACCGCAGTTCCCCATCGGTTTCATCGTTTCGTCGAAGCGCGGATCGACAATACGACTCGCCGGATCGTGGCCACAGATCGCGGTAGACTCACGACCAATGACGACACCCGCAAAGGCATGAGCAAGCGGGGCCATTCGAAGCGCCACGGCACGATCGATCCGCTCGATGATTTCCGGCGTAGCCTTCACATAGATCCCGACATTTTGTGTATCGCTGTGGTCGAGTAATTCAGCGATGACCAGCTCACCATGCCCTTCTCTTGCCGCTGCAGTGGCCACCGTATGTCGCAGCCGTTTAGATGTAATTTTGACGGGCTCACCGGTCCGCTCCGAGAACACTTGCAAAACTTCAAATACTGCTCTGATTCTGCTCCCTATCCCCTCAGGTGATGTGTGATGGTGAAAGCTTGGGCGAGCTATTCTCGTCTTCCCCCTCTGAGGAAAGAGCGGAGCTTGCGATGGCGCAATAGAGAATTTATCGTCCTCCTCGAAACGTCTGCGAACGCTGCTCGCGTAGCCTACGAGCATCTTTCCAATGCTGGGGGCTATCAGCCGTTCCTTGAATTGCTTTCGTCGCGCCTCCGCTCCCTGTTTAACCCTGGGCACACGGAGCACGTACTCCGAGGTCCCATCAGCCTTCGTAATCTCCTTGACATCGTCTACCTTCAACATCGCAAATTGGATATTTCGCTGCCCTAAGAGCAAACAGAGCCATGCCAAAAGATAGTCTTCCAGAGCAATCGTTCTGGCGACGTAGGCATCGTTAAGGGCTGCCTGCGCGGCTGAGCGCTCGATATCCGTAAGCGGTCCTCTGAGCGGGTCCATCGTCAGGACTGCAGTCCCCTTGCGATTCCCTCTGAGCCGAGAGTTCTTCAGCAAGCGTACGGCAGCCTCCGTCACGCCTGGGACGCCCAAACCGTGCCACTTCTTGAAAAAGCCGCTCAAGGCTCCAAGCTTCCACTCGGTTTCCCTTGTCAAGGATGCTCGATAGCTGGCGAGCAACGACGCATCAACGATACCGACGGGCTGCCCCTGAGCAGCCGATACCGATTCCAGCAATCGCTTGAAGTTGCCAAATAGGCTGATAACAGTCCTCCCATCAGCATTTTCGGCGTACCAAATAAAGGGAAACCTAGCTGCCGCAATCAATTCGTCTGTCGCACAGGCTAGCAGGCTCTCAAAATTCACACTGACTGAACGGAGACCATCGTGGAACGCCCAACGTTTGGCACTTGGATCGAAAACTGCTCCGTTTAGCGCCCTTACAGTGGTTGGCAGGCTGGGACTACTCGCCGACAGACAGGTAATCGTCCGGCTTTCAGTCATAACTCGACACCCCCTCTGTTTGCTTAGTTTGCATCGCTAGGGAGACTTGCTGAGCTTTCAATCGCACATGCCGACGGGTGTAGCTCACAGAGGTCTTTGAGGTCGGTGCCCATCCCATTAGGAACGAACGCATGCGCTCTTCTTCGGCTTCGGAAATTTTCGCTCTGTCCATTACCTCCGAGAAGCGATCATTCCAAGTGTGGCGAAGAACATGCGGAGTTACTGTATCGAACTCACCATTAAAAGCATTCCGCAGTTCGGCGAAGACCGCATTTACGCCACTGAGCGACAGGGGCGCTCCTGTGCCCATGGCAATAAATAAAAATGGATGACGCCTGGCCCCCTCAATTGCTCGGCGTGTGTTCGTTATGTATTCGTGCGTCAGCTTACAAAGGTCTGAGGTTAACGGAATCTTTCGGTCGCGCGTCTTAAACCAGAGGTTGGTCCTTTCGGGGATCCTCCGGATCGTCTGCCCTCCTAGCCACCGTTAGCTGCTCCGACTGAAAATTAATGTCGGGAATTTTTACGTTCAAAACTTCGCCACGACGCAGACCAAGCTCATAGAACCAGCGGACCAGGAGAGCGTTTCGAATACATGTGCCTTCCCCTTTCCATGGGTTTTCCGGCGATGTCGGTGACGTAACGTTGAGAAGTCGCTCCGTCACTTCTGGCTGAAGCCCTTCCCGCTGCCCGATGGTATTCCGGCCCTTGTGACGCGGCAGCCGCGCGTCCAGTGCATCTTTGCAAGAGGTCCACTCATTCCAAAGCCGCTCTCGCTCACTTGCACCCGAGCGATAGGTAGCCATGTGGTATCTCACTAGCCAGTCAAGATAGTTACGGATGACCCGAATACGGTTAGCTGCGGTATGGCCCCCCACCTCAGCGCAGGAGGGCTGTCGTTGAAGAAGTCGCACGCTTTCCGCGGAGGTTTTACGAATGGATTGCTGAGAGCGGGGAAGTGAACTGTGCTTCAACTGATCCGCAATAGGCCGCCTACAGTGCCGGGCAAGTTCATCGAGCTCGCTTAGACGAAAAACTCCGCCCTGACGGACTCGATGCGCGATATCAATTCCACTTGAGTCGAGGAAAAGCTGCAGTACCATGATCGACCGCAAGACCTGGTCAATCGTGTTGCTCGCTCTGTTGGTGGCCCGAATCTGGCTGAGCACGTAAACAGAGGGCTCGAATAGGGGAGCACCCGTAGCCAGTGCAATCAGCACGGGCAAGCGTTCTCCAGAAGCCAATACAAGCGTCTTTACCGCGTAGGGATTGAGGGACATTTGTTTACACCTTTGAAAGGTAAACGCTTAACAAATGTAGCCTCTACTCCTTAAAAATCTGCAAACAACAAAAAAGCGAAGCCAAATCAATGGCTTCGCTCCTAATGTTTACGGTTCTGAGAAACCTACACTTCAGAACGGAATATCATCATCAAAGCTGTCAAAGTCCGGAGCCGGTTGCTGCGCCGGCTGCTGCTGGGCAGGCGGAGCCGAACGCTGCTGCGGTGCCGACTGCTGTGGACGCGGGGCCTGCTGACGGGGAGCCGGTGCCGACTGCTGGTAGTTGTTGCCACCGCCGCCCTGCTGGTCGTTGTTCTGCGGACGGCCGCCCAGCAGCTGCATGGTGCCCTGCATGTCGACGATGATCTCGGTGGTGTACCGCTTGATACCGTCCTTTTCCCACTCGCGGGTCTGCAGCTTGCCTTCGATGTACACCTGCGAGCCTTTGCGCAGGTACTCACCGGCGATCTCCGCGACCTTGCCGAACATCGACACACGGTGCCACTCGGTACGCTCGACCTTCTGGCCGCTCTGCTTGTCGGTCCACTGCTCGCTGGTGGCCAGGCTCAGGTTGGTGACCGCGTTGCCGTTGGGCAGGTAGCGAATTTCCGGATCCTGACCACAGGTGCCGACCAAAATGACTTTGTTAACCCCACGGGCCATATCGTTCTCCTAGGCTTCGCACGCAGTCGGCGCTGGGTTGACCAGGCGCTCGAGGGCGGTGCGATCCAAAATTTCTTTGTCCAATTTGATATAGATGGCAGCTTCTTCTGCTACCACCACCGCATCTGTTACACCGGGCACGGTTTTCAACCGCTCGGCCAATCCCGTCTCGCGCATCGCTTGGGGCGAAAGCGGCAAGCGCAGACTGGTCACGTAGGGTGGTTCGCGCATAGTAACAGCTATGGCCAGCCACAGGGCGCACAGCGCCGCGCATCCGATGAAGACCACACCCAGGCCACCGTGCTGGAACAGCCAGCCACCCAGGATGCCGCCCATGGCCGACCCCAGGAATTGACTAGTGGAATACACCCCCATGGCCGTCCCCTTCCCACCGGCCGGCGAAACCTTGCTGATCAACGAAGGCAGCGACGCCTCGAGCAGGTTGAACGCGGTGAAGAACACCACCGTACCGATCACCAGCGCCTTGAGACCGTCGCCGAACGCCCAGAAGAACAGCTCCACCAGCATCAGGGTTGCCACCGCGCCCAGCAGAACACGCTTCATCTTGCGCTTCTTTTCGCCGTAGATGATGAACGGAATCATTGCGAAAAAAGATACGACCAGCGCCGTCAGGTAAACCCACCAATGCTGTTCCTTGGGCAACCCGGCGCGCTCCACCAGCGCCAGCGGCAACGCAACGAAGCTGGCCATCAGGATCGAGTGGAGGACGAAGATGCCCAGGTCCAGGCGCAGCAGGTCGGGGTGCTTGAGCGTGGCCAGCATCTCGCCACGGGCCACGCCCGACTCGCGATGCCGAGTGTGGGCAGTCGCCTTGGGCACCAAGAAGGCCACCAGCGCGATGCCGACCAGAGCCAGCACACCGGTCGCCAGGAACAGCCCATGCAGGCCGAAGGCGCGGGTCAGCAGCGGCCCGACCACCATCGCCACGGCGAAGGACACACCGATGCTCATGCCAATCATGGCCATCGCCTTGGTGCGGTTCTGCTCGCGAGTCAGGTCCGAGAGCAGAGCCATGACCGCCGCCGATATCGCGCCGGCACCCTGCAGGATGCGTCCTGCGATCACGCCCCAGATGGAATCGGCCTGGGCCGCGACCACACTGCCGATGGCGAAGATCACCAGGCCGCCGTAGATCACCGGGCGACGGCCGATGCGGTCGGAAATGACCCCGAAAGGGATTTGCAGAAAGGCTTGGGTCAAGCCATAGGCGCCGATCGCCAGACCGATCAAGGCCGGGGTGGCACCTGCCAGGTCCATGCCATAGGTCGCCAGTACCGGCAAGACCATGAACATGCCCAGCATGCGGAAAGCGAACACCAGGGCCAACCCGCTGGCTGCGCGGGTTTCACCGCTGCTCATGCGTTCGCTGTGGGGATCGTGCATGGATAAACCTCGTGTGAACCGGTGACGATTCTACCAGTCCCACCCATTAACGGCACAGATGGCGACGCTATGACGCGCCTTCTTCATCTTTGCGCGCACGCACCGTGCGGTGCCATTGACAAGCCCCGTATACTCACCTGTTTACGCCCGCCGCGCGAGGCCGCCTTGGACAAGATTCTGGTACGTGGGGCTCGAACCCACAATTTGAAAAACATCGACCTGACCCTGCCCCGTGACAAACTGATCGTCATCACCGGGCTGTCGGGTTCAGGCAAATCCTCCCTGGCTTTCGACACCCTCTACGCCGAAGGCCAACGCCGCTACGTCGAATCGCTGTCGGCCTATGCCCGGCAGTTCCTGTCGATGATGGAAAAGCCCGACGTCGACACCATCGAAGGTCTGTCGCCGGCCATTTCCATCGAACAGAAGTCGACGTCGCACAACCCCCGCTCCACCGTCGGCACCATCACCGAGATCTACGACTACCTACGCCTGCTCTACGCCCGCGTAGGGACGCCGCGCTGCCCGGATCACGACATCCCGCTGGAAGCCCAGACCGTCAGCCAGATGGTCGACCTGGTCCTGGCCCAGCCCGAAGGCGCGCGGCTGATGCTGCTGGCCCCGGTCATCCGTGAGCGCAAAGGCGAACACTTGGCCATTTTCGAAGAGCTGCGCGCCCAGGGCTTCGTCCGCGCACGCATCAACGGCAAGCTCTACGAGATGGACGAACTGCCCAAGCTCGACAAGCAGAAGAAGCACACCATCGAAGTCGTCGTGGACCGCTTCAAGGTCCGTTCCGACTTGCAGCAACGCCTGGCCGAATCCTTCGAGACGGCCCTGAAGCTGGCCGATGGCATCGCCCTGGTCGCCTCGATGGATGACGACGCGTTCGAAGAGATCATCTTCTCCGCACGTTTCGCCTGCCCGATCTGCGGACATGCGATCAGCGAGCTGGAACCCAAGCTGTTCTCCTTCAACAACCCGGCCGGTGCCTGCCCGACCTGCGATGGCCTGGGTGTGAAGCAGTTCTTCGACAACAAGCGCCTGGTAAACGGCGAGCTGACCCTGGCCGAGGGCGCGATCCGCGGCTGGGACAGGCGCAACGTCTATTACTTCCAGATGCTCGGCTCGCTTGCCAGCCACTACCAGTTCAGCCTGGACGTGCCGTTCAATGAACTGCCTGCCGATCAGCAGAAAGTCATCCTCACCGGCAGCGGCACCCATAATGTCGACTTCCGCTACCTGAATGACCGGGGCGATATCGTCAAGCGCTCGCACCCCTTCGAGGGCATCGTGCCCAACCTCGAGCGTCGCTACCGCGAAACCGAATCGGCCAGCGTGCGTGAGGAACTCGCCAAATTCCTCAGCACCCAGCCATGCCCAGACTGCCGCGGCACTCGCCTGCGCCGCGAGGCACGTCACGTATGGGTGGGCGAAAAAACCCTGCCTGCCGTCACGGGTCTGCCGATCGGCGATGCCACGGATTATTTCGGCAGCCTCAGTCTGACCGGTCGCAAGGGTGAAATCGCCGACAAGATCCTCAAGGAAATCCGCGAGCGCCTGCAGTTCCTCGTCAACGTAGGCCTGGACTACCTGACCCTGGACCGCAGCGCCGACACCCTGTCCGGCGGCGAGGCCCAGCGCATCCGCCTGGCCAGCCAGATCGGCGCGGGCCTGGTGGGCGTCATGTACATCCTCGACGAGCCATCCATTGGTCTGCACCAACGCGACAACGACCGCCTGCTGGGTACCCTCAAGCACCTGCGCGACATCGGTAATACCGTCATTGTCGTCGAGCATGACGAAGATGCCATTCGCCTCGCCGACTACGTGGTCGACATCGGCCCCGGCGCCGGCGTCCACGGTGGCCACATCGTCGCCCAGGGTACCGCACAGGAGGTCATGGACCATCCTGACTCACTGACTGGCAAGTACCTGTCCGGCCGCGTGAAGATCGCCGTACCTGCCAAGCGCACACCACGCAACAAGAAGCTTGCCCTGACCCTGAAGGGCGCCCGCGGCAACAACCTGCGCAACGTCGATCTGGAGATCCCGATCGGCCTGCTCACCTGCGTGACCGGCGTGTCAGGCTCGGGCAAGTCGACGCTGATCAACAACACTCTGTTCCCCCTCAGTGCAACTGCCCTGAACGGCGCAACCACGCTGGAAGCGTCTGCACACGACAGCATCAATGGCCTGCAGCACCTGGACAAGGTCGTGGACATCGATCAAAGCCCGATCGGACGTACGCCACGCTCCAACCCGGCCACCTACACCGGGCTGTTCACGCCGATCCGTGAACTGTTCGCCGGGGTTCCTGAGTCGCGTTCACGCGGCTATGGCCCGGGCCGATTCTCCTTCAACGTCAAGGGCGGACGCTGCGAAGCCTGCCAGGGCGACGGCTTGATCAAGGTCGAAATGCACTTCCTGCCTGACATCTACGTGCCGTGCGACGTCTGCAAGAGCAAGCGCTACAACCGCGAAACCCTGGAGATCAAGTACAAGGGCAAGAACATCCACGAAACACTCGAGATGACCATCGAGGAAGCTCGTGAATTCTTCGACGCGGTACCGGCGCTTGCCCGCAAATTGCAGACGCTGATGGACGTGGGCCTTTCCTACATCAAGCTGGGCCAGTCGGCGACCACGCTGTCTGGTGGCGAAGCGCAGAGGGTCAAGCTGTCGCGCGAACTGTCCAAGCGCGACACGGGCAAAACCCTCTACATCCTCGACGAACCCACAACAGGCCTGCATTTTGCCGACATCCAGCAATTGCTCGACGTGCTGCATCGTCTGCGCGATCACGGCAACACCGTGGTGGTGATCGAGCACAACCTGGACGTCATCAAGACGGCCGACTGGCTGGTCGACCTGGGTCCGGAAGGCGGATCCAAAGGTGGCCAGATCATCGCCGTCGGCACCCCGGAGCAGGTCGCCGAGATGAAGCAGTCCTATACCGGCCACTACCTCAAGCCCCTGCTGGAACGCGACAAAGCCTGAAAACAAAAAGCCCCGCGCAAGCGGGGCTTTTCTCAACACAATCCCTGTATCAGCAGCGCGACCCCTGTAGCAGCGGCGCAAGCCGCGTCAGCGATCTCTACATTCCACCGGCCGAATCAAACCACAGCCTGCCATCGATCAGAACTGCGACTGCAGATAATTCTCCAGCCCAATCGACTTGATCAGCCCCTGCTGCTTTTCCAACCAATACGTATGGTCTTCCTCGGTATCTGCCAACTGCACGCGCAGAATGTCGCGGGTCACGTAGTCATTGTGCTGTTCGCACAACTCGATCCCCTTGCACAGCGCAGCGCGCACCTTGTATTCCAAACGCAGATCGGCGGCGATCATGCTCGGCACATCGGTCCCGACCTCGAGATCGTCCGGGCGCATGCGCGGCGTGCCTTCGAGCATCAGGATGCGGCGCATCAAGGCGTCGGCATGACCCGCCTCTTCTTCCATTTCGTGATTGATACGCTCGAAGAGCTTGGCGAAGCCCCAGTCCTCGTACATCCGCGAGTGGATGAAATACTGGTCACGGGCAGCCAGCTCGCCAGTGAGCAAAGTATTGAGGTAATCGATTACGTCCGGGTGGCCTTGCATCGCCGTAGATCTCCTAGCAGAAAGGCATAGTTTGAACCAAGGTCGCGGATACGTCACGGCCTGCGGTGCAGAAATACGCTAAAAAGCAGAGAAAAAGTGACGAAATAAAGCGAAAAACCGCCCAAATGAGGGCGGTTCTTTTTATCACTTAGGTTCAGCCGAGCTGGATGCCCAATGCTTTGGCGATGCCATTACCGTAGGCTTCATCCGCATGGTAGAAGTGCTGCAGCTGGCGCTCCACCACGTCCGCGCTCACACCCATCATCGCACCGGCGATGTTGTCGATCAGCAGCGCCTGCTGCTCGGCACTCATCAAACGGAACAGAGCACCAGCCTGGCTGTAGTAGTCCGCGTCCACGCGATGATCGAAGCGATCCGCATCGCCCTGCAAGGCCAAGGCAGGTTCGCGGTACTGAGGCGCTTGCTTGGGCGCATCTGCATAGCTGTTCGGCTCGTAGTTGGGTGCTGCACCGCCATTGCTGCCAAACGCCATGGAGCCGTCTCGCTGGTACGAATGGACCGGGCTGCGCGGCGCGTTCACCGGCAGCTGCTGGTGATTGGTGCCGACGCGATAGCGGTGGGCATCGGCGTAAGCGAACACACGACCTTGCAGCATGCGGTCAGGTGACAGCCCTACACCGGGCACCATGTTGCTCGGGCCAAAGGTCGCTTGCTCGACTTCGGCAAAGTAGTTCAGCGGATTACGGTTCAGTTCCAGCATGCCCACTTCGATCAACGGGAACTCCTTCTGCGACCAGGTCTTGGTCACGTCGAAGGGGTTCTCGTGATGACGGTTCGCCTGGTCCTCGCTCATGATCTGCATGCATACGCGCCACTTGGGGTAATCCCCACGCTCGATCGCATCGAACAGATCGCGCTGAGCGTAATCCGGATCGGTGCCGGCAATACGAGCCGCGTCGGCAGGTGCCAGGTTCTTGATCCCCTGAGCCGTCTTGTAGTGCCACTTGACCCAGTGCCGATCGCCCTTGGCGTTGATCAGGCTGTAAGTATGGCTACCAAAGCCGTGCATGTGACGATAGCCATCAGGAATACCCCGATCCGAGAACAGGATGGTGACCTGATGCAATGACTCAGGCGAATGCGACCAGAAGTCCCACATCATCTGCGCGCTTTTCAGATTGCTCTGAGGCAAGCGTTTCTGTGTGTGGATAAAGTCTGGAAACTTCATCGGATCGCGAATGAAGAACACCGGCGTGTTGTTGCCTACGATGTCCCAGTTGCCTTCCTCGGTGTAGAACTTGAGCGCGAAACCACGCGGGTCGCGCTCGGTATCTGCCGAACCACGCTCGCCACCCACGGTGGAGAACCGCAAGAAGGTTTCGGTCTGCTTGCCTACCGCGCTGAACAGCTTGGCGCTGGAGTATTCAGTGATGTCCCGAGTAACGGTAAAGGTACCGTACGCGCCCGAACCTTTGGCATGCACGCGACGTTCTGGAATGTTCTCGCGGTTGAAGTGCGCGAGTTTTTCAATCAGATGGAAATCGTCCAGCAACAAGGGACCACGAGGTCCCGCCGAGCGGGAATTCTGGTTGTCGGCGACAGGTGCGCCGCTGGCAGTGGTGAGGATCTTGCTCTGGCTCATGGACGATGTTCCTTGGTCTGGCTTGCTGTGTAGGTGCCGACTTGAGCGGCTTGAAGCAAGTATCCAAGAATCCTATCCATAGCACTAATCGGGAAATTATCTTTAGCCGATAGATTTTGGCTAACGAGCAGGCATAAAAAAACCGGGCCAGGGCCCGGTTTTTTCAGAACAGACTTTTCGTCTTATTCGGCAGCTTCAACCGAGCCACCGACAGGACGATCAACCAGCTCGACGTACGCCATAGGTGCGTTATCGCCAGCGCGGAAGCCGCACTTGAGGATACGCAGGTAGCCGCCCTGACGGGTTGCATAGCGCTTGCCCAGATCGTTGAACAGCTTACCAACCATTTCTTTCGAGCGAGTACGGTCGAAAGCGAGACGGCGGTTTGCAACGCTGTCTACCTTGGCCAGAGTGATCAGCGGCTCGGCAACGCGGCGCAGTTCCTTGGCTTTCGGCAGGGTAGTCTTGATCAGCTCGTGCTCGAACAGCGACACCGCCATGTTCTGAAACATGGCCTTGCGGTGCGAGCTGGTACGGCTCAGGTGACGTCCACTTTTACGATGACGCATGGTTCATTCCTTACCAAACACTACGTTCGGTGATTACGACGATCAGGCAGTCGCCTTGTCGTCCTTCTTAAGACTTGCAGGCGGCCAGTTGTCGAGGCGCATGCCGAGGGACAGACCGCGGGAGGCCAGAACGTCCTTGATTTCGGTCAAGGATTTCTTGCCCAGGTTCGGAGTCTTCAACAGTTCTACTTCGGTACGCTGAATCAGGTCGCCGATGTAGTAAATGTTTTCCGCCTTAAGGCAGTTAGCCGAACGTACAGTCAGTTCCAGATCGTCAACCGGGCGAAGCAGGATCGGATCGATCTCGTCTTCTTGCTCGATTACCACAGGCTCGCTGTCACCTTTGAGATCGACGAACGCAGCCAACTGCTGTTGCAGGATGGTTGCGGCGCGGCGGATGGCCTCTTCAGGATCCAGGGTACCGTTGGTTTCCAGATCAATAACCAGCTTGTCCAGGTTGGTGCGCTGCTCGACACGGGCGTTTTCCACCACGTATGCGATACGACGTACCGGGCTGAACGAAGAGTCGAGCTGCAAGCGACCAATGCTGCGGCTTTCGTCTTCATCGCTTTGACGCGAGTCGGCCGGTTCATAACCACGACCACGAGCTACGACGAGCTTCATGTTCAGGGCGCCGTTAGACGCCAGGTTAGCGATTACGTGATCGGGATTAACGATCTCGACATCATGATCCAGCTGAATATCGGCAGCGGTAACCACCCCCGAACCCTTTTTCGACAAGGTCAGCGTAACTTCGTCACGACCGTGCAGCTTGATAGCCAGGCCTTTCAGGTTCAACAGGATTTCAATGACGTCTTCCTGTACACCTTCGATGGCGCTGTACTCGTGGAGTACACCGTCAATCTCGGCCTCGACTACTGCGCAGCCGGGCATTGAGGACAACAGGATGCGTCGCAGCGCGTTGCCCAGGGTATGGCCGAAACCACGCTCGAGAGGCTCGAGAGTGATTTTGGCGCGGGTTGGACTGACGACCTGCACATCAATGTGGCGGGGCGTCAGGAACTCATTTACCGAAATCTGCATGGATGCACCTATTTTCTAGCCCTTACTTGGAGTAGAGCTCGACAATCAGGCTTTCGTTGATGTCGGCGGACAGATCACTGCGAGCAGGAACGTTCTTGAAAACGCCCGACTTCTTCTCAGTGTCTACTTCTACCCATTCTACGCGGCCACGTTGGGCACACAGATCGAGAGCTTGGACAATGCGAAGCTGGTTTTTTGCTTTCTCGCGAATCGCGACCACGTCACCAGCACGAACCTGGTAGGACGGAACGTTAACGGTCTTGCCGTTGACGCTGACGGACTTGTGCGATACCAACTGACGGGATTCGGCACGAGTCGAGCCGAAGCCCATACGGTATACAACGTTGTCCAGACGGCATTCGAGCAGTTGCAGCAAGTTCTCACCGGTTGCGCCTTTCTTGCCGGCAGCTTCCTTGTAGTAACCGCTGAACTGACGCTCGAGAACGCCATAGATACGACGGACTTTCTGCTTTTCACGCAGCTGGGTGCCGTAGTCGGACTGGCGGCCACGGCGCTGACCGTGGATACCTGGGGCTGCTTCGATATTGCACTTCGATTCCAGGGCGCGAACGCCGCTTTTCAGGAACAGGTCAGTGCCTTCACGACGAGCCAGTTTGCATTTTGGACCAATGTAACGAGCCATTATCTATCGTCTCCTGAATTACACGCGGCGCTTCTTCGGCGGACGGCACCCGTTATGCGGGATTGGCGTCACGTCGGTGATGCTGGCGATCTTATAGCCACAGCCGTTCAATGCACGGACAGCGGACTCACGACCTGGACCTGGACCCTTGACGTTGACGTCGAGGTTCTTCAGGCCATATTCCAGCGCAGCTTGACCAGCACGCTCAGCAGCCACCTGGGCAGCGAACGGGGTGGACTTGCGAGAACCGCGGAAACCCGAACCGCCGGAAGTAGCCCAGGACAGGGCGTTACCTTGACGATCGGTAATGGTCACGATGGTGTTGTTGAAAGACGCGTGGATGTGGGCGATGCCATCAACCACTGTCTTTTTGACTTTCTTACGAGGACGAGCAGCAGGTTTTGCCATGACTAGATTCCTGTCGATTCGCTGGTGCGATTACTTGCGGATCGGCTTACGCGGACCTTTACGGGTACGCGCGTTGGTCTTGGTACGCTGACCGCGTACTGGCAGACCACGACGATGACGAAGACCGCGGTAGCAGCCCAGATCCATCAAGCGCTTGATTTTCATGTTGATTTCGCGGCGCAGATCACCTTCGGTGGTGAACTTCGCCACTTCGCCACGCAGCTGTTCAATCTGCTCGTCGCTCAGATCCTTGATCTTTGCGGCTGGGTTGACCCCAGTGTCTGCACAGATTTTCTGTGCAGTAGTGCGACCAACACCATAGATGTAGGTCAGCGAGATAACAGTGTGCTTGTTATCTGGAATGTTGACGCCTGCAATACGGGCCATTCAGTGGGACTCCAATTGACAGCTACCTACGCCCCGGAAGCCAAGAAATAGGGCGCGAGATAATATCGCTGTAATAACAAATAATCAACCCGGCAGCGCACTAGCTGCCGGGCTTGTAGCACATCACAGTCAGCCTTGGCGCTGTTTGTGACGCGGCTCTGCGCTGCAAATGACTCGAACGACGCCTTCGCGACGAATGATTTTGCAGTTACGGCACAGCTTTTTCACCGATGCACGAACTTTCATTGCCAACTCCTCGAACCTTAAGGGACTGTCAGCGCAGCAGACCGCTGCCACCGTAGCCTTTCAGGTTGGCTTTCTTCATCAGGGATTCGTACTGGTGCGAAACGAGGTGCGATTGTACTTGGGACATAAAGTCCATCACAACCACTACCACAATCAGCAACGAGGTCCCGCCAAGGTAGAACGGAACGTTTGCAGCCACCACCAGAAACTGTGGAAGCAAGCAGACGCACATCATGTACAGGGCACCGAACATGGTCAAACGAGTCAGAACGCCATCAATGTAGCGCGCCGACTGTTCGCCTGGACGAATACCCGGAATAAAGGCACCGGACTTCTTCAGGTTTTCCGCTACGTCTTTCGGATTGAACATCAACGCCGTATAGAAGAAGCAGAAGAAAATGATCCCTGCACTAAACAGCAGAATGTTCAACGGCTGACCAGGAGCGATCGACTGCGAGACGTCCTGCAACCAGCCCATACCTTCGGACTGACCGAACCAGGAGCCCAGCGAAGCCGGGAACAGCAAGATGCTGCTCGCGAAAATGGCAGGAATCACACCGGCCATGTTCACTTTCAGCGGCAAGTGGCTCGTCTGCGCAGCGAAGACCTTGCGGCCCTGCTGACGCTTGGCATAGTGAACGGCGATTCGCCGCTGACCACGCTCGATGAACACCACGAAACCGATAATCGCCACCGCCAGCAGACCGATTGCAACCAGCGCGAAGATGTTGATGTCGCCCTGACGTGCAGACTCGAAAGACTGCCCAATCGCTCTCGGAAGACCAGCAACGATACCCGCGAAGATCAACATCGAGATACCGTTACCCACACCACGCTCAGTAATCTGCTCACCCAGCCACATCATGAACATGGCGCCCGCCACGAACGTGGAGACCGCCACGAAGTAGAAGCTGAAGCTTGCAGTGAACGCCACACCCTGGTTGGCCAGGCCGATCGACATGCCGATCGCCTGCACCAAGGCCAGGATGACGGTGCCATAGCGGGTGTACTGGCTGATCTTGCGACGGCCAGCTTCACCTTCCTTCTTCAACTGCTCCAGCTGCGGGCTCACGGCGGTCATCAGCTGCATGATGATCGATGCCGAAATGTACGGCATGATCCCCAGTGCAAAGATGCTCATCCGTTCCAGCGCGCCGCCGGAAAACATGTTGAACAAGCTAAGAATGGTCCCCTCATTCTGTCGAAACAGGTCTGCGAGTCGGTCCGGGTTGATACCTGGAACCGGGATGTGTGCGCCAATTCTGTAGACGATGATCGCCAGGAACAGAAAACGCAGACGAGCCCAGAGTTCAGACATACCGCCCTTGCCTAGCGCTGAGAGAGCACCTTGCTTAGCCATTTATTCCTCGAACTTGCCGCCAGCTGCTTCGATAGCCGCACGCGCACCTTTGGTGGCGGCGATACCCTGGATGGTTACAGCGCGAGTCACTTCGCCCGACAGCATGATTTTCACACGCTGAACGTTCTGGTTGATCACGTTGGCATCCTTCAGGGACTGCACGGAGACGATGTCGCCTTCCACTTTGGCCAGCTCGGACAGACGCACTTCTGCGCGGTCCATGGCTTTCAGGGAAACGAAACCGAACTTCGGCAGGCGACGATGCAGCGGCTGTTGACCGCCTTCAAAGCCTGGAGCGATGGTGCCACCGGAGCGGGAGGTCTGACCTTTGTGGCCGCGGCCACCGGTCTTGCCCAAACCACTACCGATACCACGACCCGGACGGTGCTTTTCGCGACGCGAACCGGGAGCTGGACTCAGATCATTGAGTTTCATCGATTAACCCTCTACGCGAAGCATGTAGTAGGCCTTGTTGATCATCCCGCGATTCTCGGGAGTATCCTGGACTTCTACAGTGTGACCGATGCGACGCAGACCCAGACCCTTAACGCACAGTTTGTGGTTAGGGATACGGCCGGTCATGCTTTTGATCAGCGTAACTTTTACGGTAGCCATGATCAGATGATCTCCTCAACGTTCAGACCGCGCTTGGCGGCGATGGACGACGGGGACTGCATGGCTTTCAGACCCTTGAACGTAGCGTGAACCACGTTGACGGGGTTGGTAGAGCCGTAGCACTTGGCCAGAACGTTCTGAACACCAGCGACTTCGAGAACGGCACGCATTGCGCCGCCAGCGATGATACCGGTACCTTCCGAAGCAGGCTGCATGTACACCTTCGAAGCGCCGTGGGCGGACTTCATGGCGTACTGCAAGGTGGTCCCGTTCAGGTCCACTTGAATCATGTTGCGACGAGCTGCTTCCATAGCTTTCTGGATGGCAGCAGGCACTTCACGAGACTTGCCACGGCCGAAGCCAACACGGCCCTTGCCATCACCTACCACGGTCAACGCGGTGAAGGTGAAGATACGGCCGCCTTTGACGGTCTTGGCAACGCGGTTAACTTGAACCAGCTTCTCGATGTAGCCTTCGTCGCGCTTTTGGTCGTTATTTGACATAACTTAGAACTCCAGCCCAGCTTCACGAGCGCCATCGGCCAGCGCTTTGACGCGACCGTGGTACTTGAAGCCAGAGCGGTCGAAAGCCACCTGCGAGACGCCAGCGGCCTTAGCACGCGAAGCGACCAGCTGGCCAACCTTAGTGGCCGCGTCAATGTTGCCAGTGGCACCATCACGCAATTCTTTGTCCAAAGTCGAGGCACTTGCCAGGACCTTGCTGCCGTCGGCCGAGATGACCTGGGCATAGATGTGCTGCGAAGAGCGGAACACGCAGAGACGCACGACTTCGAGTTCGTGCATTTTCAGGCGTGCTTTGCGAGCGCGACGCAGTCGAGTAACTTTTTTGTCGGTCATTTGCTATGCCCTACTTCTTCTTGGCTTCTTTACGGCGGACGACTTCGTCTGCGTAACGTACACCTTTGCCTTTGTAAGGCTCTGGCGGACGGAAATCGCGGATTTCAGCGGCCACTTGACCCACCAGCTGCTTGTCGATGCCCTTGATCAGGATATCGGTCTGGCTAGGAGTCTCAGCGGTGATGCCTTGCGGCAACTCGTAATCCACCGGATGAGAGAAGCCCAGCGACAGGTTCAGCACTGTGCCTTTTGCTTGTGCCTTGTAGCCAACACCGACCAGCTGGAGCTTGCGCTCGAAGCCTTGGCTTACGCCCTGGACCATGTTGTTGACCAAAGCGCGAGTGGTACCGGCCATTGCACGGGTCTGCTGATCGCCATTCTTGGCAGCGAAACGCAGTTCGCCAGCCTCTTCAACGATTTCAACCGACGAGTGAACGTTCAGTTCCAGAGTGCCCTTGGCACCCTTCACCGAAAGCTGTTGGCCGGCGAATTTGACTTCGACACCAGCTGGCAGCTTAACGGGGTTCTTAGCGACGCGAGACATGCTTATCCCCCCTTAGAACACTGTGCAAAGTACTTCGCCGCCGACACCGGCAGCGCGCGCAGCACGATCCGTCATCACACCTTTGTTGGTGGAGACGATGGATACGCCGAGACCGCCACGAACTTTTGGCAGATCTTCAACGGATTTGTACTGACGCAGGCCTGGACGACTTACGCGCTTGACTTCCTCGATGACCGGACGGCCTTCGAAGTATTTCAGCTCGATGGAAAGCGACGGTTTTGCTTCGCTGCTTACCTGAAAACCCGCGATGTAACCTTCGTCCTTCAGAACTTTGGCCACAGCTACCTTCAACGTGGAAGATGGCATGCTTACGACGGACTTTTCAGCCATCTGGGCATTACGGATTCGAGTTAGCATGTCCGCTAACGGGTCCTGCATACTCATGGGCTAGACGCTCCTGATACAAAAATAATTAGCCTTGCGGCTACAACGTCGCCGAGCGTGTGATCCGGTCCAAAAACCCGGACTCAGGCGAGCCGGCAATTCTAGACGTACGCCAGAAATGAATCAAGCCCCATAAGGGGCTTGATTCAATCGCCATGACACCGGCGGTCGGTTGATTGCTCAATTTTCCGCCGGCACCAGGCCGGTCCGACTTACCAGCTGGCTTTTACCAGACCTGGTACGTCACCGCGCATGGCGGCCTGGCGCAGCATGTTACGGCCCAGGCCGAACTTGCGGTATACGCCATGTGGACGACCAGTCAGGCGGCAGCGGTTACGCATGCGCGAGGCGCTTGCGTCACGTGGCTGCTTCTGCAGAGCTACGGAAGCATTCCAGCGTTCTTCTTCACTTGCGTTCAGATCGACGATGATAGCTTTCAGCTCAGCACGCTTCTTGGCGTATTTAGCTACCGTCAGCTGACGCTTCAGCTCACGGTTCTTCATGCTCTTCTTGGCCATTTTCCTACTCCAATCAGTTGCGGAACGGGAAGTTGAAAGCACGCAGCAAGGCGCGACCTTCTTCATCCGAACGAGCAGTGGTGGTCAGGGTAATGTCCAGACCGCGCAGAGCATCGATCTTGTCGTAATCGATTTCCGGGAAAATGATCTGCTCTTTCACGCCCATGCTGTAGTTGCCACGACCATCGAAGGACTTGGCATTCAGGCCGCGGAAGTCGCGTACCCGAGGCAGGGAGATCGCCAGCAGGCGGTCCAGGAATTCGTACATCTTTTCGCGACGCAAGGTCACCTTGACACCGATCGGCCAGCCTTCACGGACTTTGAAGCCCGCGATGGATTTACGAGCGAAGGTCACAACGGCTTTCTGGCCGGTGATCTTCTCGATGTCGGCTACAGCGTGCTCGATGACTTTCTTGTCGCCGATCGCTTCGCCCAGACCCATGTTCAGGGTGATCTTGGTAACGCGCGGAACTTCCATCACGTTCGCCAGCTTAAGTTCTTCCTTAAGCTTGGGAGCGATTTCCTTCCGGTAAATCTCTTTCAGTCGTGCCATGGTCTTCTACCTAGCAGTGTTCAAGCATCAACCGCTTTTTGGGTCGACTTGAAGACACGAATTTTTTTGCCTTCTTCTACTTTGAAACCAACGCGGTCAGCCTTGTTGGTTTCGCCGTTGAAAATGGCGACGTTGGAAGCGTGCAGAGGCGCTTCTTTCTCGACGATACCGCCCTGTACGCCCGACATCGGGTTAGGCTTGGTATGACGCTTCACCAGGTTGACCCCACCAACGACCAGACGGTCGTCAGCGAGAACCTTGAGCACCTTACCGCGCTTGCCTTTGTCTTTGCCGGCGATCACGATGATCTCGTCGTCACGACGAATCTTTTGCATGTCGGATCTCCTTACAGCACTTCTGGGGCGAGCGAGACGATCTTCATGAACTTCTCAGAACGAAGTTCACGGGTCACTGGCCCAAAGATACGGGTGCCGATTGGCTCTTGCTTGTTGTTCAACAGAACAGCAGCGTTGCCATCGAAGCGGATGATGGAGCCGTCAGCACGACGAACGCCGTGGCGAGTGCGGACTACAACAGCAGTCATCACTTGACCCTTCTTCACCTTGCCACGAGGAATTGCTTCCTTCACGGTCACCTTGATGATGTCGCCGATGCCAGCGTACCGGCGGTGCGAGCCGCCCAGTACCTTGATGCACATGACGCGACGAGCGCCGCTGTTATCGGCCACATCGAGCATGGATTGAGTCTGAATCATAGAATTTCTCCGACCCCTAGCCCTTAGACTTCAACAGCGCGTTCGAGAACGTCAACCAGTGCCCAGGACTTGGTCTTGGCCAGCGGACGGGTTTCACGAATAGTGACCTTGTCGCCGATCTTGCACTGGTTGGTTTCGTCGTGAGCGTGCAGCTTAGTCGAACGCTTAACGTATTTACCGTAGATCGGGTGCTTTACGCGACGCTCGATCAATACGGTGATGGTTTTGTCCATCTTGTCGCTGACCACACGGCCAGTCAGCGTACGGACGGTTTTTTCGGCTTCAGCCATGATCACTTACCTGCCTGCTGGTTGAGCACAGTTTTCACGCGAGCGATGTCGCGCTTCACTTGCGAGAGCAGGTGAGACTGCCCCAACTGGCCAGTTGCTTTCTGCATGCGCAGATTGAACTGGTCGCGCAGCAAGCCGAGCAGTTGCTCGTTCAGTTGCTGTGCTGATTTTTCACGAAGTTCATTCGCTTTCATCACATCACCGTCCGCTTAACAAAGGAGGTGGCGAGAGGCAGCTTTGCAGCCGCCAAGGCGAAAGCCTCACGCGCCAGCTCTTCGGAAACACCCTCGATTTCATACAGGACTTTGCCTGGCTGAATCTGGGCAACCCAATATTCCACGTTACCCTTACCTTTACCCATACGAACTTCGAGGGGCTTTTTGGAGATAGGCTTGTCCGGGAATACACGGATCCAAATCTTGCCGCCACGTTTTACGTGACGGGTCAGTGCACGACGCGCTGACTCGATCTGACGAGCGGTGAGACGACCACGAGCTACAGACTTCAGCGCGAACTCGCCGAAGCTGACTTTGCTACCGCGCTGAGCCAGACCACGGTTGTGGCCAGTCATCTGCTTGCGGAACTTCGTACGCTTAGGTTGCAACATTTGGCGTACCCCTTACTTAGCAGCTTTTTTACGAGGCGCAGGTGCTTGTGGTTTCAGTTCTTCTTGGCGACCACCGATTACTTCGCCTTTGAAAATCCAAACCTTCACACCGATCACACCGTAGGTGGTGTGAGCTTCGTAGTTGGCATAGTCGATGTCGGCACGCAGGGTGTGCAATGGCACACGACCTTCGCGATACCATTCAGTACGTGCGATTTCAGCACCGCCGAGACGACCGCTCACTTGGATCTTGATGCCTTTGGCACCAATGCGCATGGCGTTCTGTACGGCGCGCTTCATGGCGCGACGGAACATCACACGACGCTCCAGCTGCTGAGCTACGCTCTGCGCAACCAGCATACCGTCGAGCTCCGGCTTGCGGATCTCTTCGATATTGATGTGCACAGGCACACCCATTTGCTTGGTCAGGTCCTGACGCAGCTTCTCAACGTCCTCACCTTTCTTCCCGATAACGATACCAGGACGAGCGGTGTGAATGGTGATGCGTGCAGTTTGGGCCGGACGATGGATATCGATACGGCTTACGGACGCGCTTTTTAGTTTGTCTTGGAGATACTCACGCACCTTCAGATCTGCGAACAAGTAGTCCGCATAAGTCCGACCGTCTGCGTACCAGACGGAGGTGTGCTCCTTGACGATTCCCAGGCGAATGCCAATGGGATGTACTTTCTGACCCATCTGATCGACTCCGTTACTTGTCAGCAACCTTGACAGTGATATGGCAAGACCGCTTGACGATGCGATCAGCCCGGCCTTTGGCACGAGGCATGATGCGCTTCAGCGAACGCCCTTCGTTGACGAAAACGGTGCTGACCTTCAGGTCATCAACGTCTGCGCCTTCGTTGTGCTCGGCGTTGGCTACGGCCGACTCCAGCACTTTCTTCATGATTTCCGCGGCTTTTTTACTGCTAAAAGCCAGCAGGTTGAGCGCTTCGCCCACCTTCTTCCCGCGGATCTGGTCGGCGACCAAGCGGGCTTTCTGGGCGGAGATTCGAGCGCCCGACAACTTAGCGGCTACTTCCATTTCCTTACCCCTTAACGCTTGGCTTTCTTGTCAGCCACGTGCCCGCGATATGTACGGGTACCGGCGAACTCGCCCAGTTTGTGGCCGACCATGTCTTCGTTCACGAGAACGGGGACGTGCTGACGACCGTTGTGTACTGCGATGGTCAGACCGACCATTTGTGGCAGGATCATCGAACGACGCGACCAGGTCTTAACTGGTTTGCGATCGTTCTTTTCCGCCGCCACTTCGATCTTCTTCAGTAGGTGAAGATCAATAAAAGGACCTTTTTTCAGAGAACGTGGCACTGTCGTATCCCTCTATTTACTTGCGACGACGGACGATCATTTTGTCGGTACGCTTATTACCACGAGTCTTCGCGCCCTTAGTCGGGAAGCCCCATGGCGATACCGGATGACGACCACCGGAGGTACGACCTTCACCACCACCATGTGGGTGGTCAACCGGGTTCATGGCAACGCCACGAACGGTTGGGCGAACGCCACGCCAGCGTTTGGCACCGGCTTTACCCAGCGAGCGCAGGCTGTGCTCGGAGTTCGAAACCTCACCCAGCGTTGCACGGCACTCGGACAGCACTTTGCGCATTTCGCCCGAACGCAGGCGCAGGGTCACATAGACACCTTCACGAGCGATCAGCTGAGCCGAAGCACCAGCAGAGCGAGCGATCTGAGCACCTTTACCCGGCTTCAGTTCGATGCCGTGGATGGTGCTACCAACCGGGATGTTGCGCAGCTGCAGCGAGTTGCCTGGCTTGATTGGTGCCAGAGCACCTGCAATCAGCTGGTCGCCAGCGCTCACGCCTTTCGGTGCGAGGATGTAGCGACGCTCGCCGTCTGCGTACAGAACCAGAGCGATGTGAGCAGTACGGTTAGGATCGTATTCGATACGCTCGACAGTGGCGGTGATGCCATCTTTGTCGTTGCGACGGAAGTCGATCATGCGGTAATGCTGCTTGTGACCACCACCGATGTGACGGGTGGTAATACGGCCATTGTTGTTACGACCACCAGACTTCGATTTTTTCTCGAGCAGCGGTGCGTGAGGAGCGCCTTTATGCAGCTCCTGGTTGACCACCTTGACCACGAAACGGCGGCCAGGGGAAGTCGGTTTGCATTTAACGATTGCCATGATGCACCCCTTCCTTACTCAGCACTGCTGCTGAAATCGAGATCTTGGCCTGGCTGAAGGGAGATAACTGCCTTCTTCCAGTCATTACGCTTGCCCAGACCGCGAGCAGTGCGCTTGCTTTTACCCAGTACGTTCAGGGTAGTAACACGCTCTACTTTCACGCTGAACAGGCTTTCGACGGCCTTCTTGATTTCCAGCTTGGTTGCGTCGGTAGCAACCTTGAAAACGAACTGACCTTTCTTGTCTGCCAGAACCGTAGCCTTCTCGGAAACGTGCGGGCCAAGCAGAACTTTAAATACGCGTTCCTGGTTCATCCCAGCAGCTCCTCGAATTTCTTCACGGCCGACACGGTGATCAACACCTTGTCGTATGCGATCAGACTAACTGGGTCGGAACCTTGAACGTCACGTACATCGACGTGCGGAAGGTTGCGAGCAGCCAGGTACAGGTTCTCGTCGACGGAGTCCGATACGATCAGAACGTCGGTGAGGCCCATGCCATTCAGCTTGCCCAGCAGGTCTTTGGTTTTCGGTGCTTCGACAGCGAAGTCCTGAACCACGACCAGACGATCGGTACGCACCAGCTCAGCAAGGATGGAGCGCAGTGCTGCGCGATACATCTTCTTGTTCAGCTTCTGGGTGTGATCCTGAGGACGAGCTGCGAAAGTGGTACCACCGCCACGCCAGATTGGGCTACGGATAGTACCGGCACGCGCGCGGCCAGTACCCTTTTGACGCCAAGGGCGCTTACCGCCACCACGAACGTCGGAACGGGTCTTCTGCTGCTTGCTGCCCTGACGACCGCCAGCCATGTAGGCCACGACTGCCTGGTGCACCAGTGTCTCGTTGAACTCGCCGCCGAAAGTCAGTTCGGAAACTTCGATCGCCTGAGCGTCATTTACATTTAATTGCATTTTCGCTTCCCCTTAACCGCGAGCCTTGGCTGCCGGACGCACAACCAGGTTGCCGCCGGTTGCGCCAGGAACAGCACCCTTGACGAGCAGCAGATTGCGTTCAGCGTCGACGCGCACAACTTCCAGGGACTGCACGGTCACGCGCTCAGCGCCCATATGACCGGACATTTTTTTGCCCTTGAATACACGGCCAGGAGTCTGGCACTGGCCGATGGAGCCAGGGACGCGGTGGGAAACGGAGTTACCGTGGGTGTTGTCTTGACCGCGGAAGTTCCAACGCTTGATGGTACCGGCAAAGCCTTTACCTTTGGACTGACCGGTAACGTCTACCAGTTGGCCCGCTGCGAAGAGTTCAGCATTGATCAAGTCGCCAGCCTGGTACTCGCCTTCTGCAAGGCGGAATTCCCAGACGCCACGACCGGCAGCAACGTTCGCCTTGGCGAAGTGACCTGCCTGAGCAGCAGTCACGCGCGAAGCACGACGCTCGCCTACAGTGACTTGCACTGCACGATAGCCATCAGTTTCTTCAGTTTTGAACTGGGTGACGCGATTCGGCTCGATCTCAATGACCGTGACCGGAATGGAGACACCTTCTTCGGTGAAAATACGGGTCATACCGCATTTACGACCGACTACACCAATAGTCATGTTGTAAACCTCATGAGTGTACGGGGCTTTCACCCGCTATGGCCGCCCATTTCAGAGCGTTACACGACTAAGACCCAAGTCTTAGCCGAGGCTGATCTGCACTTCCACACCTGCCGCAAGATCAAGCTTCATCAGCGCATCAACGGTTTTGTCCGTTGGCTGGACGATGTCCAGAACGCGCTTATGAGTACGGATCTCGTACTGGTCACGCGCGTCTTTGTTGACGTGCGGGGAAACCAGAACAGTGAACCGCTCTTTACGGGTAGGGAGTGGAATTGGACCACGCACCTGAGCACCAGTACGTTTCGCGGTTTCCACGATTTCCTGGGTGGATTGGTCGATCAGGCGATGGTCGAAAGCCTTCAACCTGATACGGATTTGCTGATTTTGCATTGGATTTCAGACTCCGGCTGCTGTTCCCACCGGGCGCAATGCACCCGTTAAAAGGAGGCGCAATTCTATAGACGCGCCTATCGAGTGTCAACCCAATAAAAAAGCCCCCGCTAAGCGGGGGCTCTTTCAAGCGATCAACGATTACTCGATGATTTTGGCTACGACGCCGGCGCCGACGGTACGACCGCCTTCACGGATAGCGAAACGCAGGCCGTCTTCCATTGCGATGGTCTTGATCAGAGTGACAGTCATCTGGATGTTGTCACCTGGCATTACCATTTCAACGCCTTCTGGCAGTTCGCAGTTACCAGTCACGTCAGTTGTACGGAAGTAGAACTGTGGACGGTAGCCTTTGAAGAACGGAGTGTGGCGACCGCCTTCTTCCTTGCTCAGAACGTAGACTTCTGCGGTGAACTTGGTGTGCGGCTTGACCGAACCTGGCTTGACCAGAACCTGGCCACGTTCAACGTCGTCACGCTTGGTGCCGCGCAGCAGCACGCCGCAGTTCTCGCCAGCACGACCTTCGTCGAGCAGTTTGCGGAACATTTCAACACCGGTGCAGGTGGTGACGGTGGTGTCACGCAGACCAACGATTTCCAGCGAATCCTGTACGCGAACGATACCGCGCTCGATACGACCGGTAACAACAGTACCGCGACCGGAGATCGAGAACACGTCTTCGATTGGCATCAGGAACGGCTTGTCGGTCAGACGAACTGGTTCTGGGATGTAGCTGTCCAGAGTTTCAACCAGTTTACGAACGGCAGTGGTGCCCATTTCGTTTTCGTCGTTGCCTTCCAGAGCCATACGAGCCGAACCGATGATGATCGGAGTGTCGTCGCCTGGGAAGTCGTAGGTGGACAGCAGGTCACGAACTTCCATCTCGACCAGTTCCAGCAGCTCAGCGTCGTCTACCAGGTCAGCCTTGTTCAGGAAGACCACGATGTACGGAACGCCTACCTGACGGGACAGCAGGATGTGCTCACGGGTTTGTGGCATCGGACCATCAGCGGCCGAGCAGACCAGGATAGCGCCGTCCATCTGGGCAGCACCGGTGATCATGTTCTTCACGTAGTCAGCGTGACCTGGGCAGTCAACGTGAGCGTAGTGACGAATGGTCGAGTTGTATTCGACGTGCGCGGTGTTGATGGTGATACCACGAGCTTTTTCTTCTGGTGCGCTGTCGATCTTGTCGAAGTCAACACGAGCCGAACCGAAAACTTCGGAGCAGACGCGAGTCAGAGCAGCGGTCAGAGTGGTTTTACCGTGGTCAACGTGGCCGATGGTGCCGACGTTGACGTGAGGTAGGGAACGATCAAATTTTTCTTTAGCCACGACAATAAACTCCTAGCCTAAGGGGCTGAATCAGCCTTGTTTTTTAACGATAGCTTCGACGACGTTCGACGGAGCCTCGGAGTATTTGGAGAATTCCATAGAGTAGCTCGCGCGACCCTGGGACATGGAACGAACATCGGTCGCATAACCGAACATTTCGCCCAACGGAACCTCGGCACGGATAACCTTGCCGGACACCGTATCTTCCATACCCTGGATCAGACCACGACGACGGTTCAGGTCTCCCATCACGTCACCCATGTAGTCCTCAGGTGTTACAACTTCCACCTTCATGATCGGTTCAAGCACAACACCGCCGCCTTTGGAGGCCAGCTGCTTGGTCGCCATGGAGGCAGCCACCTTGAACGCCATCTCGTTGGAGTCGACGTCGTGGTAAGAGCCATCGAAAACGGTCGCCTTCAGGCCGATCAGCGGATAGCCGGCAACGACGCCGTTCTTCATCTGCTCTTCGATACCCTTCTGGATCGCCGGGATGTATTCCTTCGGAACAACACCACCTACGACTTCGTTCACGAACTGCAGACCTTCCTGACCTTCGTCAGCAGGAGCAAAACGGATCCAGCAATGGCCAAACTGACCACGACCGCCGGACTGACGAACGAACTTGCCTTCGATCTCACAGGCCTTCGTGATCTTCTCACGGTAGGAAACCTGCGGTTTACCGATGTTGGCTTCTACGTTGAACTCGCGGCGCATGCGGTCAACCAGAATGTCCAGGTGCAACTCACCCATACCCGAGATGATCGTTTGACCAGTCTCTTCATCGGTCTTGACGCGGAAAGACGGGTCTTCCTGAGCAAGCTTGCCCAGTGCGATACCCATTTTTTCCTGGTCATCCTTGGTCTTGGGCTCAACGGCAACCGAGATTACCGGCTCCGGGAAGTCCATGCGAACCAGGATGATCGGCTTGTCGGCCGAGCACAGGGTGTCACCGGTGGTGACATCTTTCATGCCGATCAAGGCCGCGATGTCGCCAGCGCGTACTTCCTTGATCTCTTCGCGGGTGTTTGCGTGCATCTGCACCATACGACCCACGCGCTCTTTCTTGCCCTTGACCGAGTTGATCACGCCGTCGCCGGAGCTCAACACACCCGAGTAGACACGGGCGAAGGTCAGGGTACCCACGAATGGGTCGGTAGCGATCTTGAACGCCAGAGCCGAGAACGGCTCGCTGTCGTCTGCATGACGCTCCATGGCCACAGTCTCGTCATCCGGATCGGAACCCTTGATGGCAGGAATGTCGACAGGGGCCGGCAGGTAGTCGATGACCGCATCCAGAACCAGGGGAACGCCCTTGTTCTTGAACGAGGAACCGCAAACAGCCAGGACGATTTCACCAGCGATGGTACGCTGACGCAGAGCGGCCTTGATTTCGTCGTTGGTGAGTTCTTCACCTTCGAGGTACTTGTTCATCAGCTCTTCGCTGGCTTCGGCCGCAGCCTCGACCATGTTGCTGCGCCATTCGTCAGCCAGTTCCTGCAGCTCGGCAGGGATCGGCTCACGGCGTGCAGCCATGCCTTTGTCAGCGTCGTTCCAGTAGACCGCTTCCATGGACATCAGATCGATCTGGCCCTGGAAGTTGTCTTCTGCACCGATGGCCAGCTGAATCGGCACCGGGGTGTGACCCAGGCGCTGTTTGATCTGACCGATCACGCGCAGGAAGTTGGCACCGGCACGGTCCATCTTGTTCACGTAGACGAGACGTGGAACACCGTACTTGTTGGCTTGACGCCATACGGTTTCGGACTGAGGCTCGACACCGGAGGTACCGCAGAACACCACGACCGCACCGTCGAGTACACGCAGCGAACGCTCTACTTCAATAGTGAAGTCAACGTGGCCGGGGGTATCGATGATGTTGAAGCGGTGCCGTGGGAACTGCTTGTTGGAGCCTTCCCAGAACGCGGTAGTAGCAGCGGAAGTAATGGTAATACCCCGCTCCTGCTCCTGCACCATCCAGTCCATGGTCGCGGCGCCATCATGCACCTCGCCCATCTTGTGGTTCACGCCCGTATAGAACAGGACGCGCTCGGTGGTGGTGGTTTTACCCGCATCCACGTGAGCGACGATACCGATGTTACGGTAGCGATTGATATCAGTTGTACGAGCCATAAAGCCCTCGCAAAATAAGTGACGCCGAATTTAGAAGCGGTAGTGCGAGAACGCTTTGTTGGCTTCAGCCATACGGTGAACGTCTTCACGCTTCTTAACTGCAGCACCTTTGCCTTCGGCAGCGTCCAGCAGTTCGCCGGCCAAGCGCAGAGCCATGGACTTTTCACCGCGCTTGCGCGCGAAGTCTACCAGCCAGCGCATTGCCAGAGCGTTACGACGGGACGGACGAACTTCGACCGGAACCTGGTAAGTAGCACCGCCTACACGGCGCGACTTCACTTCGACCAGCGGAGCGATGGCGTCGAGAGCTTTCTCGAAGATTTCCAGGGGGTCGCTGTTCTTGCGTTCTTTAACCTTGTCCAGCGCGCCATAAACGATACGCTCGGCAACGGCTTTCTTGCCGCTTTCCATCACGTGGTTCATGAACTTGGCCAGGATCTGGCTGCCGTATTTTGGATCGTCAAGCACTTCGCGCTTGGCTGCTACGCGTCTTCTTGGCATGGATAAGCCCTCAAACGGTCTTCAGGTTAGCTCGGGACAGGCCCGACCTTACTCTTATCGACTCAGAAAAATAGATAACTGCAGTATTCCGCAAACGCCGATTACTTCGGACGCTTGGTACCGTACTTCGAACGACCTTGGTTACGACCTTTGACGCCGGAGGTATCCAGGGAGCCGCGAACGGTGTGGTAACGAACACCTGGCAAGTCTTTTACACGACCGCCGCGGATCAGTACCACGCTGTGCTCTTGCAGGTTGTGGCCTTCACCGCCGATGTACGAGGAAACCTCGAAACCGTTGGTCAGACGCACACGGCATACTTTACGCAGTGCCGAGTTAGGTTTTTTCGGCGTGGTGGTGTACACACGGGTGCACACGCCACGACGTTGCGGGCAGTTCTGCAGCGCAGGTACGTCGGATTTCTCGACGATACGCTTACGCGGCTGACGTACCAGCTGGTTGATAGTTGCCATCTACTAGCTCCACTGTTGTCTTGCGACGCTATTGTCTTGCAAGAAAAGCAAAAATGGCAGGAATCAATCCCGCCAAATTTAGGGGTACAAGAGTCTAAAGAGGATCTCGTCCCCAGTCAAGACAAGGCCCCGGCCTCCCCTGCCCACTCCGCCGCGACTTTCGTGTCGTTGCGGAGCCTGCAAGGGCTACCGAGGCCCTGTCATCACTACCGCTGGTCTCAATTACCGCTTGAGTTCAGCGCTTCGGTCAACGCAGCTTCAACTTCACTGGCGCTGACGCGGGTTGGTTTGTCGAGTTCACGACGACGCTTGCGCTCGCTGTGATACGCCAGACCGGTACCGGCCGGGATCAGACGACCCACGACCACGTTTTCCTTCAGGCCGCGCAGGTAGTCGCGCTTGCCGGTAACCGCCGCTTCGGTCAGCACTCGAGTGGTTTCCTGGAAGGAAGCCGCCGAGATGAACGATTCGGTGGACAACGACGCCTTGGTGATACCCAGCAGAACACGGGTGAACTTGGAAACGAACTTGTCGTCACCGCTCAAACGCTCGTTCTCGCCAAGTACCTGGGTCAGTTCCATCTGGTCGCCCTTGATGAAGCTGCTGTCGCCCGACTCGGAGATCTCAACCTTGCGCAGCATCTGACGCAGGATCGTCTCGATGTGCTTGTCGTTGATCTTCACGCCTTGCAGACGGTATACGTCCTGAATCTCGTTGACGATGTACTTGGCCAGCGCACTCACACCCAGCAGACGCAGGATGTCGTGTGGATCGCTTGGACCGTCGGAGATCACTTCGCCGCGGTTCACTTGTTCGCCTTCGAAGACGTTCAGGTGACGCCACTTCGGAATCAGCTCTTCGTACGGATCGGTACCGTCGTTCGGAGTGATGACCAGACGGCGCTTGCCCTTGGTCTCTTTACCGAACGCAATGGTGCCGCTGACTTCCGCCAGAATCGAAGCTTCCTTCGGACGACGCGCTTCGAACAGGTCGGCAACACGCGGCAGACCACCGGTGATGTCACGCGTCTTCGATGTTTCCTGCGGGATACGGGCGATAACGTCACCCACACCCACTTGCGCACCATCCGCCACGCCGACCAGGGCGTTGGCTGGCAGGAAGTACTGGGCCGGTACGTCGGTACCCGGCAGCAGCAGATCCTTGCCATCGACGCCGACCATCTTCACAGCTGGACGAATTTCCTTACCCGCCGCTGGACGATCCTTGGCATCGAGTACTTCGATGTTGGTCAGGCCGGTCAATTCGTCTGTCTGACGCTTGATCGTGATGCCTTCTTCCATGCCTACGTAGGTCACGGTACCTTTCATCTCGGTGACGATTGGGTGAGTGTGCGGATCCCACTTGGCCACGATGGCGCCAGCGTCGACCTTGTCGCCTTCCTTCACCGAAATCACTGCACCGTACGGCAGTTTGTAACGCTCACGCTCACGACCGAATTCGTCGGCAATCGCCAACTCACCGGAACGCGACACGGCTACCAGGTTGCCGTCGGCACGCTCTACGTGCTTCAGGTTGTGCAGACGGACGGTGCCGCCATTCTTCACCTGGACGCTGTCTGCAGCCGAGGTCCGGCTTGCCGCACCACCGATGTGGAACGTACGCATGGTCAGCTGGGTGCCCGGCTCACCGATGGACTGGGCAGCGATAACGCCGACCGCTTCACCGATGTTCACCTGATGCCCGCGAGCCAGGTCACGACCGTAGCACTTGGCGCAGATACCGTAGCGGGTTTCGCAGCTGATCGGCGAGCGCACGATGACTTCGTCGATGCTGTTCAGCTCGATGAATTCAACCCACTTCTCGTCTACCAGCGTACCGCCTGGAACGATGACTTCGTCGGTGCCTGGCTTGAACACGTCACGGGCGATCACTCGACCCAGTACGCGCTCGCCCAGAGGCTCGACGACGTCGCCGCCTTCGATGTGCGGGGTCATCAGCAGGCCGTGTTCGGTACCGCAATCGACCTCGGTCACCACCAGATCCTGCGCCACGTCTACCAGACGACGAGTCAGGTAACCGGAGTTCGCAGTCTTCAAGGCGGTATCCGCCAGACCCTTACGAGCACCGTGAGTGGAGATGAAGTACTGAAGTACGCTCAGACCTTCACGGAAGTTCGCGGTGATCGGCGTCTCGATGATCGAGCCGTCCGGCTTGGCCATCAGGCCACGCATACCGGCCAACTGACGAATCTGAGCAGCCGAACCCCGGGCACCGGAGTCAGCCATCATGTACATCGAGTTGAACGATTCCTGGTCGACTTCGTTGCCATGACGATCGATGACCTTCTCTTTCGAGAGGTTCGACATCATTGCCTTGGACACTTCGTCGTTGGCCTTGGACCAGAGGTCGATCACCTTGTTGTACTTCTCGCCCTGGGTTACCAGGCCGGACGCATACTGGCTTTCGATCTCTTTCACTTCGTCGGTCGCAGTACCGATGATGCGAGCTTTCTCATCCGGGATAACGAAGTCGTTAACGCCGATGGAAACACCCGAAATCGTCGAGTAGGCAAAACCGGTGTACATCAACTGGTCAGCGAAGATCACGGTCTCTTTCAGACCTACCACGCGGTAGCACTGGTTGATCAGCTTGGAGATCGCCTTCTTCTTCATCGGCAGGTTGACGACGTCGAAGGACAGGCCTTTAGGCACGACTTGGAACAGCAGCGCACGGCCGACAGTGGTGTCGACGATACGGGTGCCGCTCACGCTGCCGCCATCACGATCGTTGACGGTTTCGTTGATACGAACCTTGATCTTGGCGTGCAGGGCAGCTTCGCCGGCGCGGAAAACGCGGTCGACTTCCTGCAGGTCGGCAAAGATACGGCCTTCGCCCTTGGCGTTGATCGCTTCACGGGTCATGTAGTACAGACCCAGTACAACGTCCTGCGAAGGAACGATGATCGGCTCACCGTTGGCTGGCGACAGGATGTTGTTGGTCGACATCATCAGCGCACGAGCTTCGAGCTGGGCTTCCAGGGTCAGCGGTACGTGAACCGCCATCTGGTCACCGTCGAAGTCGGCGTTGTACGCGGCGCAGACCAGCGGATGCAGCTGGATGGCCTTGCCTTCGATCAATACCGGCTCGAACGCCTGGATACCCAGACGGTGAAGGGTCGGTGCGCGGTTGAGCAGCACGGGGTGTTCGCGAATGACTTCGGCGAGTACGTCCCACACTTCTGGCAGCTCGCGCTCGACCATCTTCTTGGCGGCCTTGATGGTGGTCGCCAGACCACGCATTTCCAGCTTGCCGAAGATGAACGGCTTGAACAGTTCCAGAGCCATCTTCTTCGGAAGACCGCACTGGTGCAGGCGCAGGGTCGGGCCTACGGTAATTACCGAACGACCCGAGTAGTCAACGCGCTTGCCGAGCAGGTTCTGACGGAAACGACCCTGCTTACCCTTGATCATGTCAGCCAGGGATTTCAGAGGACGCTTGTTCGAACCAGTGATGGCACGACCGCGACGACCGTTGTCGAGCAGCGCATCCACAGCTTCCTGCAGCATGCGCTTTTCGTTGCGCACGATGATGTCGGGAGCCGACAGATCCAGCAGGCGCTTCAGACGGTTGTTACGGTTGATCACTCGACGATACAGATCGTTGAGGTCGGACGTTGCGAAACGACCGCCATCCAGTGGAACCAGTGGACGCAGATCTGGCGGCAGAACCGGCAGAACGGTCAACACCATCCACTCAGGCAGGTTGCCGGAGCCCTGGAAAGCTTCCATCAGCTTCAGGCGCTTGGACAGCTTCTTGATCTTGGTTTCCGAGTTGGTCTGCGGAATCTCTTCGCGCAGGCGACCGATCTCGTGTTCCAGGTCAATGGCGTGCAGCAGCTCGCGGACGGCCTCGGCACCCATGCGGGCGTCGAAGTCGTCACCGAACTCTTCGAGTGCTTCGAAGTACTGCTCGTCGTTCAGCAGCTGGCCCTTTTCAAGGGTAGTCATGCCCGGATCGATAACGACGTAGCTCTCGAAGTAGAGAACGCGTTCGATATCACGCAGGGTCATGTCCATCAGCAGACCGATACGGGACGGCAGCGATTTCAGGAACCAGATGTGAGCGACCGGCGAAGCCAGTTCGATGTGAGCCATGCGCTCGCGACGAACCTTGGCCAGCGCGACTTCGACGCCGCACTTCTCACAGATCACGCCACGGTGCTTCAAGCGCTTGTACTTACCGCACAGGCACTCGTAGTCCTTGACCGGGCCAAAGATCTTGGCGCAGAACAGGCCGTCACGCTCAGGCTTGAACGTACGGTAGTTGATGGTTTCCGGCTTTTTAACTTCACCGAACGACCACGAACGGATCATCTCAGGCGACGCGAGGCCGATGCGGATCGCATCGAACTCTTCGACTTGACCCTGGTTTTTCAGCAAATTCAGTAGGTCTTTCAAGGCCTTTCCTCCTGGCGGAGCAGGGAGTGGACGGTAGCCGTCCACTCCCGATTCGCGTCACGTGTTATTCGGTTTCCAGATCGATATCGATACCCAGAGAACGGATCTCTTTGATCAACACGTTGAAGGACTCGGGCATGCCCGGCTCCATACGGTGATCGCCGTCCACGATGTTCTTGTACATCTTGGTACGACCGTTCACATCGTCCGACTTCACTGTGAGCATTTCTTGCAGGGTGTATGCCGCGCCGTATGCTTCCAGCGCCCACACCTCCATCTCCCCGAAACGCTGACCACCGAACTGCGCCTTACCACCCAGCGGCTGCTGGGTAACCAGGCTGTAAGAACCAGTGGAACGCGCGTGCATCTTGTCGTCCACCAAGTGGTTCAGCTTCAGCATGTACATGTAGCCAACGGTAACCGGACGCTCGAACTTGTTGCCGGTACGACCGTCGAAAAGCTGCATCTGGCCGCTTTCCGGCATGTCGGCCAATTTCAGCATGGCCTTGATTTCGCTTTCCTTGGCACCGTCGAACACCGGGGTAGCCATTGGAACGCCGCCCTTGAGGTTCTTCGCCAGATCCAGGATTTCCTGGTCGGAGAAGGTTTCCAGCTGTTCTTGACGGCCACCGATCTCGTTGTAGATCTCGGTCAGGAACTTGCGCAGATCAGCTACCTTACGCTGCTCTTCGAGCATGGTGTTGATCTTCTCGCCCAGACCCTTGGCCGCGAGGCCCAGGTGGGTTTCAAGAATCTGACCAACGTTCATACGCGAAGGTACACCCAGCGGGTTGAGTACCACGTCCACCGGCGTACCGTTGGCGTCGTGCGGCATGTCCTCGACAGGCATGATCACGGAAACCACACCCTTGTTACCGTGACGACCGGCCATCTTGTCACCCGGCTGGATGCGACGGCGAATGGCCAGGTAGACCTTGACGATCTTCAGCACGCCCGGAGCCAGGTCATCGCCTTGCTGCAGCTTGCGCTTCTTGTCTTCGAACTTGTCATCCAGCAGACGGCGACGATCGACGATGTAGGCCTGAGCCTTCTCGAGCTGTTCGTTCAGCGCGTCTTCGGCCATGCGCAGCTTGAACCACTGACCATGCTCCAGACCGTCGAGGACCTCGTGGGTCACCTCGGTGCCTTTCTTCAGGCCAGCGCCGCCTTCGATGATCTGACCCATCAGGGCCGAGCGCAGACGTTCGAAGGTCGCGCCTTCAACGATACGGAACTCTTCGTTCAGGTCCTTGCGGATCTCGTCCAGCTGGCTCTTCTCGATCGACAGAGCACGAGCATCACGCTCGACACCGTCGCGGGTGAAGACCTGTACGTCGATGACGGTACCCTTGGTGCCGGTAGGCACGCGCAGGGAGGTGTCCTTAACGTCGCTGGCCTTCTCGCCGAAGATCGCGCGCAGCAGTTTTTCTTCCGGCGTGAGCTGGGTTTCGCCTTTAGGCGTCACCTTGCCGACCAGAATGTCGCCGGCGCCGACTTCGGCACCTACGTAAACGATACCGGCTTCGTCCAGCTTGTTCAGCGCCGCTTCACCCACGTTCGGGATGTCGGCAGTGATTTCCTCTGGGCCAAGCTTGGTGTCACGGGCCACACAGGTCAGTTCCTGGATGTGGATCGTGGTGAAGCGATCTTCCTGAACCACACGCTCGGACAGGCAGATGGAGTCTTCGAAGTTGAAGCCGTTCCACGCCATGAACGCGATGCGCATGTTCTGACCCAGCGCCAGTTCACCCATGTCGGTGGACGGGCCATCGGCCATGATGTCGCTGCGCTGAACCACGTCACCCTTGTTGACCAGCGGACGCTGGTTGATGCAGGTGTTCTGGTTCGAGCGGGTGTACTTGGTCAGGTTGTAGATGTCGACACCGGCTTCGCCAGTCTCGACTTCGTCATCGGCAACCCGGACCACGATACGGCTGGCATCGACGGAGTCGATCACGCCGCCACGACGAGCCACGACGCAAACGCCGGAGTCACGGGCAACGTTACGCTCCATGCCGGTACCGACCAGCGGCTTGTCGGCACGCAGGGTAGGTACAGCCTGACGCTGCATGTTCGAACCCATCAACGCACGGTTGGCGTCGTCGTGCTCGAGGAACGGAATCAGCGATGCGGCTACCGACACGACCTGCTTGGGCGAAACGTCCATCAGGGTGACGTCTTCCGGCGCCTTGACGGTGAATTCGTTCAAGTGACGTACGGCTACCAGCTCGTCGATCAGCACCTTCTTGTCGTTCATCGTGGCCGAAGCCTGAGCGATCACGTGATCGGCTTCTTCGATGGCGGACAGGAACACGATCTCGTCGGTGACCAGAGCGTCTTTCACCACACGGTACGGGCTTTCCAGGAAGCCGTACTGGTTGGTGCGCGCATAGGCCGCCAGGGAGTTGATCAGACCGATGTTCGGGCCTTCCGGCGTTTCGATCGGGCACACGCGACCATAGTGCGTCGGGTGAACGTCACGCACTTCGAAGCCTGCACGTTCGCGGGTCAGACCACCAGGGCCGAGCGCGGAGACGCGACGCTTGTGGGTGATCTCGGACAGCGGGTTGTTCTGGTCCATGAACTGCGACAGCTGGCTGGAACCGAAGAACTCCTTGACCGCGGCAGCCACTGGCTTGGCGTTGATCAGGTCCTGCGGCATCAGGCCTTCGCTTTCGGCCATCGACAGACGTTCCTTGACCGCGCGTTCTACACGCACCAGGCCAACACGGAACTGGTTCTCGGCCATTTCGCCCACGCAGCGAACACGACGGTTGCCCAGGTGGTCGATGTCATCGACGATGCCTTTGCCGTTGCGGATGTCGACCAGGGTCTTCAATACGGCAACGATGTCTTCCTTGCTCAATACACCCGAACCTTCGATCTCGGTACGACCGATACGACGGTTGAACTTCATGCGGCCGACCGCAGACAGGTCATAGCGCTCAGGGCTGAAGAACAGGTTGTTGAACAGGGTCTCGGCAGCATCCTTGGTTGGCGGCTCGCCTGGACGCATCATGCGATAGATTTCCACCAGGGCTTCAAGCTGATTGCCGGTGGAGTCGATCTTCAGGGTGTCGGAGATGAACGGACCGCAATCGATGTCGTTGGTGTACAACGTCTCGATGCGAACGACCTGCGCCTTGGCGATCTTGAGCAGCAGTTCGGTGGTCAGCTCGGTGTTGCACTCGCACAGGATCTCACCGGTGGCCGGGTGCACGATGGCCTTGGCCGTGGTGCGACCCAGGACGTAGTCCAGTGGCACTTCCAGCTGCTTGATGCCGGCCTTTTCGATCTGGTTGATGTGCCGGGCAGTGATACGGCGGCCCTGCTCTACAATGACCTTGCCCTTGTCGTCGACGATGTCGAGAACGGCGATTTCACCGCGCAGGCGCTGGGGCACCAGTTCCAGGCTGAGCTGCTCGCCCTGCACGTGGAATACGTTGGTGGTGTAGAACGCATCGAGGACTTCCTCGGTGCTGTAACCCAGGGCGCGCAGCAGCACCGAGGCAGGCAGCTTGCGACGACGGTCGATACGGACGAATACACAGTCTTTCGGATCGAACTCGAAGTCCAGCCAGGAGCCACGGTAAGGAATGATACGGGCCGAGTAGAGCAGCTTGCCCGAGCTGTGCGTCTTGCCACGGTCGTGGTCGAAGAACACACCTGGCGAACGGTGCAGCTGGGAAACGATAACGCGCTCGGTACCGTTGATTACGAAGGTACCGTTCTCGGTCATCAGGGGGATTTCCCCCATGTAGACTTCCTGCTCTTTGATGTCCTTGATCGCTTTGTTCGACGATTCTTTGTCGAAAATGATCAGGCGCACTTTTACACGCAGCGGCACGGCGTAGGTCACGCCACGCAGTACGCACTCTTTGACGTCAAAGGCCGGTTCGCCCAGACGATAACCAACGTACTCCAGAGCAGCGTTGCCGGAGTAGCTGATGATCGGGAAAACGGATTTGAAGGCCGCATGCAGACCGACATCACGGAACTGGTCCTTGGTCGCGCCCGCCTGCAAGAATTCGCGATACGAATCCAGCTGGATAGCCAAGAGGTACGGTACGTCCATGACGTCCGGCAACTTGCTAAAGTCCTTGCGGATACGTTTTTTCTCAGTATATGAGTAAGCCATCAGCGTTCCCCAGCTTGGTCACCTGCTTGTGGCTTCTCCCGACGGGAGCAGCCAGAAAATCGTGCAAACCCCGTGGTTTGCGCCACCCTCGGGTGGTTACAGCGCGTTGCCGGCGTCGACCTGATCGACTGCCAGTAACGGAAAAAGGCCGGTGGCATGAGCCACCAGCCATCAGCCTTTCGCTTGACGCTCGGGCTGGAGACGCAAGGTCGATGCTTACTTGAGCTCGACTTTGGCGCCTGCTTCTTCCAGCGTTGCTTTGGCTTTGTCGGCTGCGTCTTTGGCAACAGCTTCCAGAACCATGGCAGGAGCGCCGTCAACAACAGCCTTGGCTTCTTTCAGGCCCAGACCGGTCAGTTCACGAACTGCCTTGATGACGTTTACTTTCTTCTCGCCAGCTTCCAGCAGCATGACGTTGAATTCAGTTTGCTCTTCAACAACGGCAGCTGGACCAGCAGCTGGACCGGCGGAAGCGGCAGCAGCCGAAACGCCGAACTTTTCTTCCATCGCTTTGATCAGCTCAACGATTTCCAGAACGGATTTCTCGCCGATTGCTTCGATGATTTGGTCGTTAGTCAGAGACATGACTATAAATTCCTGTATTGGGGTGACGGCCTAGGCGGCCATCGAAATAAACAATAAACGTAGAGAGAAGTCGCTCAGCCTCAGGCTGCTGCAGCTTCTTTCTGGTCGCGAAGGGCCGCCAGAGTACGAGCCAGTTTGCTGGTAGCGCCTTGAATCACGCTCATCAGCTGGGAAATGGCTTCGTCACGGGTCGGCAAGCTTGCCAGCACGTCGATTTGGTTAGCTGCGAGGTAGTTACCCTCGAACGCAGCTGCCTTGATCTCGAACTTGTCCTGACCTTTAGCGAACTCCTTGAACAAACGGGCAGCAGCACCTGGATGTTCGTTGGAGAAGGCGATCAAGGTCGGGCCAGTGAACACGTCGTTCAGAACACTGTAAGGAGTGTCTGCAACGGCGCGCTTGAGCAGGGTGTTACGTACGACACGTACGTATACGCCAGCTTCACGAGCCTCTTTACGGAGTCCGGTCATAGCGCCTACTGTTACGCCACGGGCATCAGCCACGACAGCGGACAGAGCAACTTGGGCAGCCTTGTTGACTTCAGCGACGATGGCCTTCTTGTCTTCAAGTTTAATTGCCACGGGTTCAACTCCTGCTTGTTACCGTTTCATCCAACCGAGGCCGGATGTCGTTTTGGTGTCTGATTCGGTAAGGAACCGGGAGCACCATCTGCGTAGGCTTGTGGTTTAAGACTTGCGTCGCCTACGGTCTTGGATAGCCCCCGCCAGGCAGGGACCCCAATTTTTCAGCCGATGGCCCGGTCGCCCGAGCCATCGGCAAAGTCTTACGCGTCCAGCGATCCTTGGTCGATGACCAGACCTGGGCCCATGGTGGTGCTCAGGGTAACGCGCTTGACGTAGATACCTTTCGAGGAAGCTGGCTTGATACGCTTCAGATCAGCGATCAGGGCCTCAACGTTTTCCTTCAGCTTGACGGCGTCGAAGCCGACCTTGCCAACGGAAGTGTGGATGATGCCGTTCTTGTCGGTGCGGTAGCGAACCTGACCAGCCTTGGCATTCTTGACGGCGTTGGCGACGTCTGGCGTCACGGTGCCGACTTTCGGGTTAGGCATCAGGCCACGTGGACCGAGGATCTGACCCAACTGACCTACTACGCGCATGGCATCCGGGGATGCAATGACGACGTCATAGTTCAGGTCGCCGCCTTTCATTTCGGCAGCCAGGTCGTCCATGCCAACGCGGTCTGCACCGGCAGCCAGAGCGGCTTCGGCAGCAGGACCCTGGGTGAACACGGCAACACGTACGGTCTTGCCAGTGCCGTGTGGCAGCACGGTAGCGCTACGTACGACCTGGTCGGATTTACGTGGGTCGACGCCCAGGTTCACAGCCACGTCAACGGATTCGCTGAACTTGACGGTGGACAGTTCGGTCAGCAGCGCAGCCGCATCTTCGAAGTTGTACAGCTTGCCTGCTTCGATCTTGGAAGCAATAGCTTTTTGGCGCTTGGTCAGCTTAGCCATCACACACCCTCCACGTTGAGGCCCATGGAGCGAGCAGAACCGGCGATGGTACGCACGGCTGCTTCCATGTCAGCGGCAGTCAAGTCCGCATTCTTGGCTTTAGCGATTTCTTCGAGCTGAGCGCGAGTCACGGTACCGACTTTGACGGTGTTCGGACGGGCGGAGCCGCTGGTCAGGCCAGCAGCTTTCTTCAGCAGTACCGAAGCAGGGGTGCTTTTGGTCTCGAAGGTGAAGCTACGGTCACTGTAGACAGTGATGATTACAGGAGTCGGCAAGCCGGCTTCTTGACCCTGAGTACGGGCGTTGAAGGCCTTGCAGAATTCCATGATGTTCACGCCATGCTGGCCGAGGGCCGGGCCGACGGGCGGGCTAGGGTTGGCCTGGCCGGCCTTTACTTGCAGCTTGATGTAAGCCGTGATTTTCTTAGCCATGAGCTACTCCACTATTGGGTACGAGCGCCTTGCGGCTCCCCAGTTGCTTGCGTTTTATCCCAGTGACGACAAAACCCCGCAGCTTACGCCTGCGGGGTATGGGATCCGTTTCCAATCAGACTTTTTCGACCTGACTGAACTCGAGCTCTACCGGAGTAGAGCGACCGAAAATGAGCACCGCGACCTGGATCCGGCTCTTTTCGTAGTTGACTTCTTCGACGGTACCGTTGAAATCCGCGAACGGACCATCGGTGACGCGAACCACTTCGCCTGGCTCGAACAACGTCTTGGGCTTGGGCTTGTCGCTACCATCAGCAACACGACGCAGGATAGCTTCAGCTTCCTTGTCTGTGATCGGAGCCGGCTTGTCCGCCGTGCCGCCGATGAAACCCATGACCCGAGGCGTGTCCTTGACCAAGTGCCAAGTGCCTTCGTTCATGTCCATCTGCACCAGCACATAGCCTGGAAAGAACTTGCGTTCACTTTTACGCTTTTGGCCATTTCGCATCTCGACCACTTCTTCAGTGGGGACGAGAATTTCGCCAAAACCGTCTTCCATACCAGCCAGCTTTACACGCTCGATCAAAGAGCGCATAACATGCTTCTCGTAACCCGAGTAAGCATGCACAACGTACCAACGCTTAGCCACGGGACACCCTTAGCCAACAATCAAGGAAACAAGCCAGCCGAGCAGGGAATCTAGCCCCCACAACAGCAACGCCATGACCAGAACGACCGCAACTACGATCAGCGTGGTCTGTGTGGTCTCTTGGCGAGTCGGCCAAACGACTTTACGGATTTCGGTGCGCGCTTCCTTTGCCAGGACGAAGAACGACTTGCCTTTGGCGGTCTGCAGAGCCACGTAGGCAGCCACAGCAGCAATGGCAAGAAGTGCAAGCACCCGGTACAGGATCGGCGACGCGGAGTAGTACTGATTACCAACCACGCCAACCACGACCAAAGCGACAACAACGAGCCACTTCAGCAGATCGAAACGAGATTCTGGGGCTTCAGCCTTGGGAGTCATCTAGGAGGATCCTGTGAAAAGAAAGCCAGACACACCGTGTGAATCTGGCAGGTCAGGAGGGAATCGAACCCCCAACCTACGGTTTTGGAGACCGTCGCTCTGCCAATTGAGCTACTGACCTAAAACAAATCAGGCCGAACATTATGCCGACCCGGGAAAGCTATTTCAACACCTGATTGGACTTCCGAATTGCACAAGAGAAGATAACACTTCACCTGGCATGGACCTCACAACCCAAGATGCCAACAGCAGAGACCTGCAATGCCCACAGGAGCAAGACACGTCTACCATTAAAACAAAGGCAGATATTTTCATATCTGCCTTGCAAAAATGGAGCTCTTGAGCGGATTTGAACCGCTGACCTCACCCTTACCAAGGGTGTGCTCTACCAACTGAGCTACAAGAGCTTGAAACCATGCACAAACAGCAAACTTGGAGCGGGTAGCGGGAATCGAACCCGCATCATCAGCTTGGAAGGCTGAGGTTCTACCACTAAACTATACCCGCGGAGCTTGCGGCTCACGCTAAAAATGGTGGAGGGAGAAGGATTCGAACCTTCGAAGTCGTAGACGTCAGATTTACAGTCTGATCCCTTTGGCCGCTCGGGAACCCCTCCTTAACGTGGCGGCATTTTACGCTATGCCACCTTGCTGTCAAGCTTTTTCTCATTAAAATCTTGAGGTTAGCTACATTGACAGCCGTTTCACATCGCCGGGCATTCGCACCATCGCTGTGAAGCGGGCGCCATTCTATGCAAACCATTACACCCTTGCAATACCCTGGATACGATTATTTTACGTTTTAAGTTATTGAATTCATTGAGCCCCTGCTGGGCCCTCGATACACGAGTCATTGCAAGTCGTGCCTTGGGCATTCAGACCTGCAGGCACACGCAGCGCAAGTCAGTCAGTGCTCACTCGCAGGCTTTTCGTTGAGCAGCTGGATGTTGTGCCGCTCGCCTTTGTAGGTAGAGAGCGGCTCGAATTCCTTTGGTCGTACCGGCAACTCCTGGTTGTGCCACCCGGCATAAAACACATTGAGCACCAATAGAAGCAGTACCAGCCAGCGCATCATCTTTCCTCGCCTTGGTCAGAAGCCGCTAAGGGCTGGTCGTTTGCTGCAAGTCGCAGACTCAGCTCTCCGCCATTGAATACCTGCTCTGCTCCGTCCACCGCGAGCCGCAGGCCACCTTGTCCGTCTATTCCAAGTACCTGGCCCTCAATGGCTTTCAAACCGGCACTGAGTACCACCGACCTGCCCTGCCAAGCATGAAGGGCCTCCCATTCCTCGCGCAACTGCTCGAAGCCGGACACTGCATGACGCTCCAGGTAACACTGCAATTGGTCAGTGAGCTCGGTAACCAGAACATTGCGGTCCACCAGACTCATGCGCTGCAGACGCATGGACGTCCAAGGTCGATCCACCTCGGTATTCAGCTTCATGTTCACGTTGATACCGATACCGATCACCACGTAACACACGTCACTGGGGTCACCGACCAGCTCCAGCAGTATCCCTGCCAGCTTCTTGTCTCCCACCAGGATATCGTTGGGCCACTTGAGTCTTGCCTCGCTCACGCCTTGCGCATGCAGGGCTCGTACCACGGCAAGACCGACAACCAGACTCAATCCTTCCAAACGCGTCATACCGCCCTCTATGCGCAGCGCCAGGCTGTAATAGAGGTTTTGTGCATACGGGCTCACCCACGGCCTGCCTCGTCGCCCTCTGCCTGCAGTCTGACGCTCTGCCAGCACCAGCAGCGGCAGTGGGCATCCCTTGGCTATGGCGTGCAGTGCCTGGGCATTGGTGGAATCAGCGCTTTGCATGATACGTACGTCCCAGCCAGCAGGTGCTCCTGCCCTCACTGCCTCCAGGCACAACGAAGAGATCGGGTCAGCCAGACGATAACCTTTGCCACGAACCTTGTGCACCTCGATGCCAAGCTCTGCCTGCAACTGCTGAAGCTGTTTCCACACAGCGCTACGGCTAACCCCCAGGACTTCGCCAAGTACTTCGCCCGAGTGAAACTGACCGTCTTTAAGCAAATCCAGTAATGGTGACATAGCCAACTCGGCGCCTGTGGTAAGGCCGCAATGATAGCCATGCCCGTAAGCTTCGAACACTGGCAAAAATGAAGGATAACGATTGGAAACGCGAGATGCGGAAAAGACAAAACCCCTACCTGCTCACGCAGATAGGGGTTTCGGAATTGAATCTTGACGATGACCTACTCTCACATGGGGAAACCCCACACTACCATCGGCGATGCATCGTTTCACTGCTGAGTTCGGG